>JAKIWG010000001.1:0-210004 GCA_022750155.1 Thermoplasmata archaeon
CGAACCGGAACGACTGCTTGATCACGCTCGCGATGGGGAAGAACGGGATCCACACCAGCATGTCCCAGCGCTCCATCTTCCCCAGGAAATACGCCAGAGGGACCGCGCGGATCACGAGCGCGAGCAGGAGGAGATACGCCACGTCCACGAGCGCGTGGACCCCGCGCAGCACCAGGAGCAGGGCGAGGAACACGTAGACCAGGCTCCGCACCCCGGACCTTGCGAAGGTGAGGAACCATAGAAGGACCCCGAGCCCGGCGAACTCCGGGGTCTGGCTCACGAGCGACGGGTAATGCTGCCCGTTCGCCATCAGGATCCCGCGGGCCCAGCGAACCCGCTGACGTCGCAGCGCCTGGTAGTCGGCCGGAACGTCCTCGTAGGCGCGCGCACCGAACTCCAGGCGGACGCGATAGCCCAGGCGCTGGATCCGCATCGAGAGCTCCGTGTCCTCGCCGTTCCACGGCACCCAGCCCCCGAGGGCGACCAGGTCCTTGCGACGGAACGCCGAGAACAGGCCGTCGATCACCTCGCCCGAGCGGGCGCCCATGACCGCCGGACGCTGGAAGTAGTGCCCCCAGGCGATCTCGAGCGCCCTCAGCTTGCGGGTCCAGCCCTTCCGCTGGCGGGGATAGATCGAGCCCTGCACCCCTCCGATTTCCGGGTCGGCGAAGTGCGGGATGATGGCGGCGAACCCGAGCTTGGAGGAGATGAACGTGTCCGCGTCCAGTCGTATCACGATCTCCCCCGTGGCGAGGGCGAGCGCGCCGTTCAACCCGTTCGACTTGCCGGCGTGCGGGAGGTCGACGACCATCCCGCGGGCGTGCCGAAGGGCGCGGATCGCCTCGCGGGCCCGCTCGGACGTCCGGTCCGTCGAGCCGTCGTTCCCGACGATGATCTCCACGGAGCCGGGGTACTTGCCGGCGGCCACGTCGGCGTGGTGGATCGCCTCGGCGACCCAGCGTTCCTCGTTGTACGCGGGCATGAGGATGGAGACCGGCGGGTGGAACTCCGCGAGCGGGGGGACCGGGCGTCGGCGGAGCTGGAGGTAGTACAATGGCCGATTGAGGGCGATGAACGTCTCCAGGGTCACCAGCGGGAGGAGGAGGAAGAGGGTGAATGGCAGCAGCACCGAAGAGTCCCCGAGGAAGCGGTCGATGAGGATGATGACGCTCGCCGAAACGGCGATCGATAGGAGACCCGTGCCGAAGAACTGTACGAGCGCCGCGTTGTCCGCGCGGAACCTCGCCCTCACCCGCTGGGGGGTGGGCAGGAAGAGGGTGCAGAAGACGAGGGGGGAGAGGAACACCCCCCCCGCCATCGTGCGGACGACGATCGCGAGGTCGCGGAATCCCTGGCCGGGGACGGTGAAGAATACGGCGTCCAGGACCACCTCCACGCCCACGTAGAGGAGGATGATGCCGAGGGCCCACGCGCGGCGGTAGAAGGGCAGGGGCGGGCGTCGGTAGACGACCCCGCCCGCGATGGCGATCGCCGCCATCGCGGCGAGGTACATCGGGAAGATGTAATCCGGGACGAGCTGGGAGACCGAGGTGACCGCGTACACTCCCGGCCACGGGGAGGGCCAGAACAGGAGAGTACCCGCGTACCCGACGAGGTGGTCGTAGGGGAGGAAGAGCTGCGGGAAGAACTCCAGCTCGAGGGCCGAGATCGTGACGAACGATGCGGCCAGGACCGCCAGGAACCCCCGGGCCCGGGGCAACGGGGCGTTCGGAGACGCCCCGGCGCCCCGAAGGAAGACGGTGCGCGTCCCCTCCGCCGAGGAGACGGTGACGGGCGCGACGGTCCGGGGGTCGGTCGGCGGAACACCCGGTGCGGGGGCCCCCGGGTCCCGGACGAGATGGATGCGCACCGTGCCCACGACGGACCGGGAGGGACGACGGGAGAGCCATTCCACCGCCTCGAAGAGCCCCACTCCGAGGGCGATGCCGATGATCACCCCGCCGAGGGGGATGCCGGACGACCGGAGGAGGTGCTCAACGGCGTCGAGGAGCATGACGGAGGCTCAGGGCTCCCCGGCAGCAGTGAACCTTTGGGCGCGAGGGGTCCCGGGCATCCGCGGCGTCAACCACCCCGATGCCGCAGACCGCGGTAGACGACGAACCCCACGAAGATCGATACCCCGAGCCAGACGGCCTCCGACAGCGCGCCCGAGGTCAACGCGGCGACGAGGGCGGCCGAGGGTCGCTCGGAGGAGAGGTGGAACTGGATCATGATCGGCGGGGTCGGGCCGGCGACCGTCACGTTCCCGTGCGAGGGGACGGCGTAGTAGCCCGGCGGCGCCCGCACGTCGAAGGTGTAGGTCCCGTTCGGCGCCATGAACGAGGACTGGTCCGACGCCGCCCCGTGGGTCACGTTCCCGAGGCGGACCGACCATCCGGACGGCGCACCCTGGCCCGTCACCTCGAACATCGCCGGGAACTGGAGGACGTTGAAGTAGACGGTGACGGTCGAGGGGGCCCCGTCGATCGCGAGGACGCCGTCGTCCGGGTTCACGGAGTAATTCGCCGACGAGGAGATCGCGTACGAGTAGGTGCCGTTAGGAAGGTGGACCGACACCCACGACGAGTTCCCCGCGAGCGGCTGCCCCGCCAGGCTGACGCTCCAGTTCAACCCCGACCGGGTCCCGAACGCCACCCACGTCACCTGATATTGGGTCTGCACGAACGGCACGTCGACGATCAGGGGGCCCCCGAGGACCGCGAACGTCTTGTTCACGATCGCGGGGTGGAACCCGGCCACGTAGCCGACGTCGTAGGCGTAGCTCCCGTTGATGAGCTCGAACTGAGGGTCACTCGACACGGTGGTCACGTTGACCCCTCGAACGGAGATCGTGACCGGCGTTGCATTGACCAAGCCGGAGATCCGGAACTCCACCATGTAGGAGGTCGACGGGGGGGTGAGGTGGACGAATTGGACCTCGACGTAGGTGCGTGAACCGTTGACGATGAAGCCCCCGTTCTCCGGAAGGCTCCGGTAGCCCGGGACCGGATTCACCGTGAAGCCGTACGACCCGGGCGGCTCGTAGACCGGGATGATGTAGGTGCTCGAACTCGTAGTGACCCCGCGGATCGTGACGGACCAGGGGGTGCCCTTCGGCAAGCCGGTCTCCCACAGGTCGACGTCCGTGGGCACGAATCGCGCTTTCTCGAACACGCGCCCCGTGGGGAAGAGGGTCGCCGAGGGGTCGGCTCCGTTGTAGCTCCCGGGTCCCCACCCGCTCCATCGGAGGAACGCATAGTTCGGCGCCGGCGTCGCCGTCACGGTCAACGGTGCGCTGTCGTTCCCCCAGTGGACCTGCGGATCGACCGTCCCCCCGACGACCGGGGATTCGGTGAGGTCCACGCTCCATTGGGGCACGTAATTGACCGAGACGTTTGTGTATCGGCCGCTCACCTGGAACGGGGAAGGGACGAACGGTTCGAGGCGCTCGACCGGGGCGAGCTCCGTCCCGTTGATCGGGAGCGATATCGGGACCGAGGCGGCCGCGTACGAGCCGTTGGGGAGGAGGAGGGAGAGGTTCGAGGCGGTGGTCGTGTAGAAGTTCGGCCCGATGCTGGCATACCAGGGGGTCGGGGCCGGTACTCCGTGCTCCACGACCCGGACGTAGCTCCCCCCGGACGGGTACATCTCGAACAGCACCAGGCTCTGGGGCGGGAGAGTGTACCTCCCGGGCAACCCATCGGGGAACTCGTGGGGGACCGCGTTCGGGGTGAACGGCTCGACCCAGACGGTGTTGTTGCCGCTGGTGGGGTGGATCGACCCGTTCCAGCTCCACGCTTGGACGGGCGCATTGGTCGGGAATCCGGCGAACTGGGGGGAGAAGGCGACCGAGTGGGTGATGTTGTCGTTCACCACCATCAGATCCCTCCGTCCCTGGTCGCCGGGGGCGATGGTATCGATCCCGTAGATCGTATGGTCGAGGCCGGTGAGGTTGACCGAATACGACTGGGTGCCGAGGTGTTTCAGGATCTGTGTGTAGAGCCCGTAATCCGGACGGGCGTGCCCGGTCGTCCCGAACCAGGAGTTCGTGGTGCCAAGCTCGGTGGCGAACAGGTCGACATTGGTCAGGTTGTCGTCCATCGCCTGGGTGATCTGGGAGGCGATGCTCAGGTCACCGGAGAAGCCGATGGCGTACTGTCCGTATGCCGACCACGAAAGCGCCGCGCCGAGCTCGCTGATGAGGACCGATACGCTGCAATTCGGACACCCCGACACGACGGCCGCGCGGGCGGAGGCCATTCGGATGGGGATGTTGGCAGGGCTCTGGATCGTCCCGTAGAAGTCCCGTAGGCTTCCGTCTCCGGTCCCCAGCCACCCGGCGGGGTACTCGTGGAACGCCACCGCCTGGATCTTCGGCCCGGTGACCTTGAGCACCTGATAGATCCACTGGGCGAAGGTCCAAGACCCGCAGGTGCAACCGGAGGCGGGAAGCCCAAGGATCGGCGTCGAGTTGTCGATGGTGCGGATCGCCTTGACATAGGCGAGGACCTCGTCGCCGAACTGGGTCGGGGTCGGACCGCCGCTGTACTGGGATGCCCACTTGCTCCACGGGAGCTGCCAGTGGCCCCAGAGCTCGGGTTCGTTGCCGATCATCCAGTAGGCGGGAACGAAGCTCAGGTTGTTCTCCGTATAGTTGACGATCTTCGCGGCGAAGGTCGCGTTGTCGATCTCCGCGGGCACCTGCATGATGGCGATGCAGTGCGTCGCCTTGCAGAGCTGGACGAACTGGCTCTCGTTGGTGAGAGCGTGGGTTCCGGTCCCACTCGACGTATCGTAATGAGTGTTGGTGAACGGGTCGTAATCCTCCCCCGCCATCGCCCCGGGCCAGACGAGGACACGCGCCGGCGTCGCGTTGACCGCATTGGTCTCGCCCCGGAACATGCGGACCTCGTTGTTCACGGTGGTCCCCCAGAACTGGTTCGACAGATTGAACGATGAGGCGTTGACGCTGAGCGTGGTGTTGATCGTCCCGGGGCCGGCGGGAGTGATCTGCGCGCTTTCGGGACCGGATCCGAGTACGACCCCCGAACTATGGCCCGGCGACGAACCGGCCGGCAGGGCGGAAGCGGCGCCGGATAGCAGCATGATCAGGACGAGCCCGATCGGGAGCCCACGGGTCGCCAAGAGACGGCGATGCGAAAACCACACCAGGCTTGTCCCTCCGAGTCTACGGCATCTCGGGCGGTCCGATGGGCCCCCACGGGAGGGAACCATGCCGTCGTGGGGGCTCAGGGGGCTGGGGCTCTTCAACCTTGGCTATCGGTTGCGGGTCGGGTCCCCGGGGCTCGCCGGCGGATGGGAGGTCGACCGGGGGTACCGAGAGCGTCCGTGACCCGCCCCATGATCCCTGCTTCTCGACCATCGAATTACTTTCGATCCCACCCGTCCTGACTCCCTACGCCCCGGCTTGGCTTTCGAGGGATCGAGTGGGTTTCGACGAAGGCCGTCGGACCCCGTACCGGTTCCCATCGGCCCCCACCGACACCGGGCAACCGGCGGCCGGACCGCGGACCTTGAGGGTGGTAGGGCCGGGTTCCGGAAAGAGTCATAGCGAGGTCCCGACGTGCGCTGCCCGATGCTCGACAACAATAAGGGGGAAGGTCGCTGGGCACTCACCCCGATCGCGCTCGTGGCGTTCCTCTTGCTGCTGTCCTGGCCCCCGCTGACGTCCGGAGTCGCCCCCTCCCGCTCCTCGCCCTCCGCCGACTTCGCCCTGTCTGGCGCTGGAACTCATCGTGCCCCCGGGAGCGTGACCCCGGACCGGCTCACGGCAGCCACGGGTTCGGCGGTTCCGATTCCCGCCGGCGGGCGGGAGGCCGGCGCGACCCGCGCCGCGGAGGCCCCGACGCCTTCCTCCCAGGTGAACCCCTTCCTCGGTCATTCGACCGAGCCGGCTCCCATGGGCATCGCGGACTTCGGGGTCTCCGGCTCGGGCGGAGGGTCGAGCGCCTACGAGTACGCGACGACCACCTTCCAGGCGAGCGCGCAGGTCGACTCGATGCACATCTCGGCGACATCGGGTTCGACGACGGTCAAGGTCGCCGCGTTCGAGCTCAACGCCGTGCTCGTTCTCCAACTGGGCGGGGTGAACTACTCGTACTGGATTCAGAACGGACTTCACCTGGATTCCACGACCGACCGCTACACCATCGGAGGCGCGTACGTCTGGAACTTCTCATCCCCCACCGCCCGATTGGGCTCCTCCGAGCTCCGTGGCAACTCGTCGTCGGTCCTGTTGACGGACACCTACTACTTTGTCCCGTCCTGCGGCAGTTTCCCGGGAGACTGTTCCCCGTTGACCCTCCCGGCGAACCTCACCGCCCGGATAGCGCTGTCCACCTGCGGACCGTACCCCTGCGTGGCGTACGAGTACGACGTCGGAGCGGGGTGGGTCACCTACGACTCCGTCTCCTTCCTCCACATGGTGGGGGCCACTCCGGTCGGGTTCGTGGTCGACGGCCATCAGTACACTCCTCTCGGGACCGGAACATTCTACGACGCGGAGTGGGATTGGGTCGCCGCCGGCGGCGGACTCTCCGGCCGCGACGACGGCTCGGAGATCGAGATGGCCCTTGACTTCTGGAATGGTCACAATTACCAGGCGGTGCCGAGCGCGTGGAACTTCGGAGGGGACACGGGGGAGAACTCGTTCAACGTCACGGACTCGCCCCTCGCGTCCGGTGGGGGCGGCGCCCCGCGGGCGAATCTCACGAGCGGTCCGGGGACGTTGGGCGTTCTGTACAATGGGAGCTCGGTCGGTTTTCTGAATGTGACGACGCCGACCCTCGCCCCGGCGACCTTGAAGGTCGATGGGGTGGCGGTGTCGCTCCGGGGAGGTTCGGCGAACCTCACATTGGGCGGGGGGGCGCACGCGGTCTCCCTTCTCAATTATTCGAACGCCTCCCTGCCGGCCACCGTCCTTCCGGGCCAAACAACCGCACTCAACTTCTCGGGTGCGGGCCGGACCGCATTCGAAAAATCCGGCCTGCCGGCGGCTACGGTATGGGGAGTCACCGTAGACAATCTCACGCACACCGGCCCGTCGTCCCTTCTGACTTTCAACCTCCCTAACGGCACCTACGCCGTTTGGTACGCGAAGGTGCCGGGGTACGTGGAGAATGCGAGCAACCCGACGATGCTGAAGGTCCCGGCTCTCTCGCCGATCCCCGTCGGTTGGTCCCCGTACACCTTTGCGGTGCCCGTCGACGAGTCCGGACTGCCCAACGGGACCGCCTGGTGGGTCAACGTGAGCGGCTCCGTCGTCGAGGGCGCGTCCACGACCCTGTTCGTGACCGTGCCGAACGGGACGACCAACTTCTCGGTCGGGTCCGCCTACGAGTTTGTCGCGAGCCCCCCCGCGGGAACGATCGTCGTGAGCGCGGGCAGGTTTTCCCCGGTCGAGGTCCAGTTTTCCTACCGCCCCGCGTTCATCGCGGGCACGGTTAGCCCATCGGATGCCAACGTGACCGTCGGCGGGTTTCCACAGGTCGTCCTCGCCGGGACATTCAACGCCTCGGTGATCCCGGGGGCCTACCAGATCATCGCCAGTGCCCCGGGGTTCGTCACCCAGACGTACGAGGTGAATGCCACGCCGGGAAACGTGACCGTGCAGAGTGTCTCGCTGAGCCCCCTCACGGCCCCTCCGAGTTCGGTTCCTACCTCCAACCCCCCTCCGGGCCCCGAGCCGTGGTTGGTCCTCGGAGCGGCACTGGTCGTGGTCGGTGCGGCGTCGGGGATCCTCCTCTGGCGGAGGTCGAGGAACGCGTGACGCGGTCGGCACCCTCTCCCCCCATCGCGGACCGGGGCACCCTATGCGGCTGCCCCGGGCAGGTTGCGCTCCATCCGCTCCCGATCCCGCAGGCAGGGCCGTAGCGCAAACCGGAGACTTTCGTCCTACGGATGGACGTCGGCGCGATCCCCGCGTCCGGATGGCAAATATAGGGGCCGGGACCCGAAGCGATTCCCGGTCTCGCTTCCCTTTCCGCGCTCGGGCGAAGGGGTTCCGGGTGACGCACTAGCGCTCGCGATGGGCCGAATCATCGCCAGGGTGTAACTTCCCTGTCCCTTTCGCGGAAACGCGCACCGGGGTTCGAAACGAATAGGTCTCGGGATCGCGGCCATGGCGCCGGGACGGGGCGGAGTACGGGCATCCCTGCGCTGGGGTGGTCCCCCGGTTGGCAGAGGTGTGCCGATAGGTACCGAGTGCTTACTGGGCGCAACCCTTCGAGTCTGGAGGGTCGGCCCGCGGCGCCCACTTCATTGGCCGGAATATTTCGGTGGACCGGGGCGAACGTTCCGAGCCACCACCCACCGATGCATCGCGATCTTGCGGGTCCTCTCGAAACCCGCTTTCTCGAACATGCCGAGGGTTCCACTGCAAAGGAACGAACGGGACACTTTTCGGCCTGCGACGTCCTCGGGGTAGGCTTCTACCGTTCCTCCTCCGAGTCGGGCGATCTCCCGCAGGGCCTCCTTGAGGGCGACATGGGCGATCCCCTCCCCGCGGCGTTCTCGGTCGATGAAGAAGCAGGTGATGCGCCAATCGGGGAGGCTGGCCATCCCCTCCTCGTAGTTCTTCCGGCTCCGGATATTCGGAAGTTCTGGGGTGGGACCGAACTGGCACCACCCGATCGCGCTCGGGCCGTCGAATACGAGTGCGGCGTGAGCCCGTCCTTCCCGAACGCGTTCCTCTTTCATGGCCCGATACTCCGCGGGCGTGCGCTTTCCTTCGCCGGGGCCGAGGTGAAAGGAAATGCACCAGCATCCCCCGAAGATTCCGTGGTGCTTCTCCACCAATCTCGCGAACGCGGGCCAGGTCTCCCTCGAGAGCGATCGGGCGGTGAGTGGCGAGGAAGAGGCTGGGCGATGACGCTTGGTGGGACGCGCGGAAGACGCCGGCAGGGCGCCCCGAGACGCCCCCGGCTCTGCGACCACTCTGGGATCACCCCGGCTATTCGGGAGGGTCGGCCAGACCCTCGACGAACCCGCGGAGAGCGACATCGAACTCCGCCGGCCTCGAGAGGTTCAGGAGGTGGTCGGCCCCGGGAATGAGCTGCACGGTGGCGCCGGAGATCCCCCGTGCGAGGAAGTTCGCGCAGTGCGGCATCGCCGGGTTGTCCCGGTCTCCGACCAGGATCCGGGTCGGGACCCGGATCTCGCTCAGCCGGGCCGCGGCAGGCGCCCCCTCGCGTGTTTCGAACCGTCCGGAACGTTCCTCGAAGATCTCGATGGCGTTCTCCCGGACCATGGTGCGGAAGAGGTCCAGCTCGCTTCCGGAAAGCGACGAGGCCCAGAGTTGCCTGAGGTGGTCGGTAGCCTCCTCGAGCTTTCCGGCGTTCCAGGCGTCGGCCGCCGCCTTGGAGAGCGTTTCGTCGCGCCCGAAGGTGGCCTTTCCCCCCGGGACGTGGTCGTAATCCATGCCCGAATACCCCGGAGCGATGAGCAACAGCGCACACACCCTTCCCGGATTCGAAAGGGTCAGGTCGAGGGCGATCTTCCCCCCCACGCTCGGTCCCACGATCAGTGGCCGACTCAGGCCCACGTGGTCCAGCAGGGCCACGAGGTCACGAACGGGGGAATACTCCGAGGTCGCGGGCGTTGAACCGCCGTATCCGCGAAGATCGTATCGCACGACGTGATGATCGCGCGCCATGCGCGAGAACTCGCGATTCCACATGCGTCGGTCGGCGATCCCCTCGTGAAGTAGGACGATCGATCGACCGCGTCCCCCTTCCTCGTAGGAAATCTTCCCGCCGGGGACGTCGAGGCTCTTCGCGATCATCGGGTCAGTCATCCGTCCGGGAGCGGCCCTTCACCTATTAACCTCGCAAATGGGATGATGAAACGGTCGGACGACGACCGCTCCGCCCGCGGGGGACTCGCCGGGGGGGAGTCATTGGGTGGGCCCGGAGCTGCCCCATCGATCCCCCCACGCCGGAAGGAGGCCGCGTGGGGTTCCAGGTTCCGGCGCCGCCCCGTCCGTATCCCGACGGCCCGGAACCCGGGAACTCCTGGGCCAGGTGGTCCCTCCCTCAGAGTGACCGATGATTCAGCCGCTCGAACTCCCCCGGTTTTCCCGGTAGCTGCCGGGAGAGAAACGAGTTCAAGAGGGACTCCTGCCCAGAGCGGAGGGGGTGGGTCCGTTCCCGCGGTGTCGGATCCGTGCAGGACGGGACCCGCGAGCGAGCTCACCCGGCGTCCTCGACTCTCTTCAGTACCCGAAGGGCCTTCAGGGTGATCCACTTGCTGGGCTTGCCCGGTTCCTCCAGTACCAACGGTTTGGTCTTGGATCGGTCCGGACCTATGGTCACTCCCCGCCCGAGGTCAGGGTGCGACCGGTCCAGGAGCCAGGTCCCATCGGCGCGGCGCTTGTCCATTAGGACCTTGAGCGCCGGCCGGAGCCGTCGGTCGCCTCCGAATCCGAGCTCGGTGAGCACGTCGAGCCCGACCAGAACGTCGTAGAAGTAGTGGTTGGGGTAGTGGAAACGGAGCCAGGGGGCGTACGGTCGGCCCTCCTCGAACAGCTTCCGCTCGAGATAGAACTCCGCACCGCTCGAGATGGCCTGCTCCATCCTGGGCGAGCGCTTCGGCTTTGGCAGGGCCGCGAACGCGGCGAGGGGTTCCCAGACGTCGAGCGTGCCCGGCGTGTCCTGAGAACAGTTCCATCCGCCATCCACCCGCTGGTCCTCGAGCAGCCAATCGTAGAGCTTTCGGACCCGAACGTCGTCCGCGTACCCGAACCGGGTCATCATCCGGGCGGTGTTCGCCGAAATGCAGGCCTCCTCGTAGAAGAAATTGAACGGTGAACTGCGTCGGAGCTTGTACTCGAAAATGAGGTCCGCGATTTTCTTGATCCTCGGGTTCGTCGCGTCGAGGCCCAGGTCCGAGAGCACCAGGGCCCTCCAGTTCGTGGCGAGGAACGTGGGGAAGTAGAGGAAATTGACCCATTCCCCGACATTCTTCGGCTCGCGCGATTCCCAGAATCCCTTGGACCCCTGCTCTTGCAGTTGGTCGTTCGCCCAACCGGCCCGCGCGATCCTCGAGCGGGCCGACACGACCTCGGGGTCGGACGGTTTCCGCTCGAGGAGTTCGACCAGAGTGTAGTATCGTACGGCGGGCTGGTCGACCTCCAAGAGCCAGTCGGTCACCTTTCCGTCCTCTGAGGGGCGGCCAGATTCGGAACTGTTGCTCATGGCGGGTCAGCTCCCACCCCCCCCAGTTCGCTGCTCGATATTTGAACCCCTTGACGAGGTCGTGAAACGTCGAGCATCCGCAGGGGAGTTCGTCCGGACCCACCCGGTCGAACCTTTCGTTCCCGTATCCGGGGGCTCCCGCACCCAGGATCGACTCGTACCGACCCGAGTCGCGGCCCTGGAACGAGTCGGTAGCCCGAGGCTCGACCATGAGCCCTCTGGCCGCTCAGGGGACGCCGCTCTCGGCCCGAGGATGGGCCGCGCGCGCTCCCTCCCCGGGGGTCCCAGAACGCGTTGGACTGGGTCGGCTTCCGGCGTTCCCCTCAGAGCGGCTAGGGAGGTGACCACGAATCGGCTAAGCCGCCTCGTCCGATCGCCGGAATCTTGCCGGCGAGGGTTTCAGCTAGGAGGTCGCCACCGGTCCGGCGGTGGTCATCACCGAAAAGTTCGAATCCCTTCTGCGTGAGGAGAGTCACCCGATACACGACCTCGATCGAGGCTCGGAATCTCCTCTTTAGGCAGGAGTACCCTGATGGTTCGCGGCGTCCCTGGTTGTCGGCTCAAGGCCCCCTTTGCCCCGAGCCTAAGGATCATCTGGTGGGCGGATGGCCCCCGGACCGCCAGGAACTCTGCGATCTCGTTTTCCGAATGGGGGATTCGATGAATTTTCGAGTACCAGTAGACGTAGGCCAGGAGACGCCCCTGTTGCTTGGTGACTCGGCGCGCTGAGCTCATGCTCCCGACACCATCACCCAGAACCCGCGTGAGGGGGAATACTCATATGGGGGGTACACTCATATGTATATCCCATGGCTCAAGCCGCCCGCCCCCCCCTGCTAGAGTTCTCTCGACCTGGGGCCAACCCAACCCTAGGGACGATCGAGTACATCCGCGCTGCCTTGCGGGCGAAGGGCGAGCCGATGAGCCGCAACGAACTCCTTGAGCAGCTGGCCGATTGGGGACATTCGACTTCGCGACAGAGCTTGAACGCTGCCCTCGCCTTCCTTGCGTCTGATGGAAGCGTCGCGGAGGGCAGCAAGGGAATCCTATGGGTTCCTCCGGCCTCCGCCCAGCTCCGGGAGATCATTCGAGCTGGCGTGCGACTTTGAGCGGACCTCGTGCACAAGAGGTCTTGGTCTCCCCTGCCGCCATCGAATCCCTAAGGGCGCTGGACGCGTCTTCCGCCAAGGAGGCAAAGAGCATCGCCCGTAAAGCTCGCGACCTGCGGCAAGTTCTTCTCGAAGATTGCCTCCATGGGGAAGTCGTTCGGAAGCAGGCTATTCCCCGGGTCCTGGTTCAGCAGTACGGACTACAGAATCTGTTCGTCGAGGACCTACCGGCCTTCTGGAGATTGCTGTACTCGATTGTCCATGAGGGCTCGGATCGGGTCATCGTGATTCTCGAAATCGTCGACCATCGGAGGTATGATCGATGGTTTCCGGGTCGAGGCCGATGAGGTCCTGAGGGGAGTGATAGGGCCGAGCGGTTGACTGGGCGCATGGTCCTCGCCGAGGTTCATATCCGTGGCCGACGGCTGACAAATCGATGCGACTTCTCGTCAGAGAATCGGTAAATTAGTGTCGGGGGGGGGATTTGAACCCCCGGCCCCAGGATCTCTCCACGGACGGCGTCCTCGCCGCCCGTCTATGAGTCCCGTACTCTACCAGGCTGAGCCACCCCGACATGAACGACGCGGGGAGCGGGCACCGTCCCTCCTCCCCCCGGAACTACGCGCTCGGGACCTCGCCGGATTCCGGAGGGGTGACGCTCGTCGCTTCCGGCTCCCCTTCCGGTTCCACCGGCTTCGGGGCCGGGGCCTCGCTGGAGGGAAGCTCGTCGGCGATGGTGCCGAGCACCACGGAGCTGCGGATCTCGATCTTCTTCAGGGGGTAGAGGGTCTTCAGGCCGTGGGAGAGAAGCTTCCCGAGGTCGCCCTGGAGCATCTCGCGGACGAATTCGGGCGAGGTCTTGACCGCGGCCTCTTCCGTGAGGAGGGAGCGGAGCTTGTGGCGCAGCTCGGCACGCAGCCGCGTCTGGAGCCTCTGCTCCCCGACGGCGACCGGTTTCAAGATGATCTCGATGCCGTCCTTGGTCGTGACGAGCAGGGAGGTGTCGATCTTCGAACGCTTCCGGCGGGCGAGCCGACGGACGTAGTCGCTGGTGAGGTCGTGGCCGATGAACCGCGCCTCGGCGACGTTCTCCCCGGTGATCCGCTCGACCTGGAATCGCAGCTTGATGTGGGCCTTTCCGATGTCCGCGCCGCCCGAAAGGTCCTGCAACGAGACCTCCAGCGTGCGGCCGACGACCTGCTCGGGTTCGCTGGCCATCGTCTCGCCGAGATCGACGTGCTGGAAGAAGCCCGGAGCCCGCACCTTGTACCAGTGCTTGGAGCGCCACTTGTCCTTGACCGTCCGGGCCAAGGTCGCCTTCTTGGGGCCCGCTTCCTTCTCGGCCATCGCGCGGGGCCGCCCACCGGGCCCCCCTACTTAATGCTGGCGGCGACCGACTCCGGCTGACGTCACAGCGCGCCCCGGCGGTCGCGTGATCGGCGGGGAAACTACATATGGCGTACCCGGCTGCGCCGCCCCTGTGTCCGACGTCGCCCCGACCGGAGCCCGTCCGATGCCGCCGATCGGCACGCACGCGACCGCGGCCCAGCTGAAGGAGCGGGGGGTCGTCGTCCAGTCCCCCTCCGAGCACTTGCGCGAGGAGGTCCTGCGTCAGCTCGATGGCCTCCGGCAGCGGGGACTTTCGCGCGAAGAGGCGGTCGCGGCGCTGTTCCCCCGTACCGTCCTGCCCCTCTCGACGGACCAGGACCTGGTCGTCGCCCTGCTGGCGGGTTCCCACGTCCTCTTCTTCGGTCCTTCGGGGGCGGGAAAGACGAGCCTCGCCAAGGACCTCTGGGAGCTGTTCCCGAAGGGGGCCTGGGTCGTCTCCGGCTGTCCGGTCCTCGACCATCCTCTCTCGATCGTCGACCGGGAGACCTCGGCGAGGTTCCCCCCATGTCCCATCTGCCGGCGGCGGTTCGCCCCGTCGGGCGACGTGGCATCGTTCGACCCGTCGTCCGTCGACCCATCCAAGGTGCCGTGCGAGTTCGTCCGTCTCCGTGAGGGATACGGGTTCGCCCGGGTCCAGGGGAGCAGCGAGGTGTTCCCCGACCACCTCACCGGGAACATCAATCTCCGCAAGCTCGAGGAGGTCGGGGACCCCATGAGCCCCCTGGTCCTCGAACCGGGCAAGCTCCTCCAGGCGAACCGCGGCCTGCTGCTCGTGGACGAGATCGGCAAGCTCCCTCTCGGGACCCAGAATGTGCTCCTCCAGGCCCTTCAGGAGGGGACGGTCACCCCGTCGAAGTCCCGCGAGAGCTTCCCGGGATCGTTCGTCGCGGTCTGCACCTCGAACCTCTCGGACCTCGACAACATCAACGACCCGCTCTCCGACCGCCTGACCAGCCTCCACGTGGGGTTCAACCCCCGCCACGCCGCGAACCGCCGGATCGCCGAGCTGGGACGCGAGGCGACCGAGCACATCGTCCCGGAGATCCTCATCGACGCGGGGATCCGCGTCGTGGAGGCCTGGCGTCTGAGGATGTCGGACGAGAACCCGGATATCGGCGAGGTCGGCTCCAACCGGACGCTCATTGACGTGGCGGCACGCACCGCCGCTGTCGGGACCCTGGAGGGCCACCAGCTCGCGACCGTCGCGGACCTGAAATCCGGTCTCTTGCACGCGATGCGGGGTCGGATCCGCGCCCGAAGCGGCGATTCGTTCCAGCAGAACGCCAAACGCGTCGAGGAATTCCTCGACCAGCACCTGGAACCGGCCCTCAAGCGGAGCGCGGGGATCTACTGGTGCCGGTTCTACCGGGGCGTCCTCAAGGAGAAGAAGGCCGAGGCCGAGGCGCTCGTCGGCGAGGGGCGGCGGCTCAAGGACGACGCGAGCCTCCAGGCGCAGGTCGCTGCCGGTGCCGCGGCGTTCCCCAAGTTCCAGCCGTTCGTCGCCTACGTGACGGAGCGGGAGCCGGTCGTTGCGCCGCTCCGGCCCATCGACATGGCCGTGAATTCGTTCCGGCTCCTCGAGCAGTATTCGCTGTTCTCCTGCTCTGAGGAGGATGCCGACGACGACGCCCCCGTCTAGCGAGTCGGTCGAGCTTCCCGACTGCTCCCTGTTCACCGACGACGTCGTCTCCGACGACCTGCTCGACCTCATCGACGCCCAGGCCCTCATCCGGGCGCTCGCCGAGGAGGGGATCGAGGGGGCGAAGGCGCTCCTCCAGGACACGGCCCGCAACGACCCCAAGCTCGCCGGGCGCCTCGCGGAGATGCGCGAGAAGCTGCGTCGGCAGGCCGAGCGCCAGCTCCGGCGTCGGATGGAGGAGTACGACCAGCGGGTCGAACGTCTCGAGCTCGTCAGCCGAAAGGACCAGGCCGACATCGATGCGGCGATGGCCGAGCTGGAGGCGCGGCTCAAGGCCGCCCGGCAGATCGACCTACGGCGCATCGACACGGGCCTGCTCGACGAGGTCCGCTCCGCCCTCCTGCTCCCGGATTCGGACTGGATCCAGGCCGAGGCCCGTCCGACTTTGTTGGAGCGCCTGCGCGCCCTGTTCGCCCGACTCCTCGAATGGCTGAGGGGCCTGTTCGGCCGGTCGAAGAAAGGCGCCCGTCCCTCGCGCAAGGAGCGCACGATCACCCTGGCAGGCCTCGCCGGATCCGCCCGCACCCTGGGGAACTCCGAGCTCGGGGACGCCCTCGCCCGCCTCTCCCCGGGCGAGCAGAAGGAGCTGTCAAGCCACGTGAGCCACACCCTCGAGGCGAAGGAGCGCGACCTCCAGCGGGAGGCCGAGGAGAAGCGCAAGCAGTCCGAGGCGCAACGCCGCGAGCTGGAGGCCGAGCGCGCCGAGGCGGCCCGCCGCACCGCCGCCGACGGGGACCGCCGGGTGAAGGAGGCCGAGGAGCGGCGCCTGAATCGGGAGCTCAAGGAACGGGGGCTGGTCGCCGATCAGGACGGCAAGCTCTCCGTCACCTACGGGCTCGTCGAGCGATTCGCCCGGTTGGTCCTCGAGGAGGAGACCCGCAAGCTCCCGGGGGACGTGCGACTGTCCCTCCGGGGGAACGCGTCCACCGGGGTGTACGAGAAGGCGAGGCTTCGCCAGCCGGAGGAGGTCGCCCACCTCGACATCCCTTCCTCCCTCCTGGCCGCCCGCCTCCTCGGTTCGAAGCACATCGACGAGGACTCGAGCTACGTCTACCGCGAGGTGACGAGCGAGCGGGTCCACGTCGTGCTGCTGTTCGACAAGTCCGGCAGCATGTCGGAGGGGAACAAGCTCCCGGCCGCGAAGAAGGCGTTCCTCGCGCTCTACGTCGCGATCCGACGACGGCACCCGGAGGCGGTCATCGACGTCGTCGCCTTCGAGAACGAGGTCAAGCTGCTCGATCTCCTCGAGCTGTGGGAGTGCTCCCCCGGGTCGTTCACCAACACCGCCGAGGCGCTCCATACCGCGCACCTCCTGCTGCGGGCCTCGCGCGCGACGCGGCGCGAGGTCTACCTGGTCACCGACGGGCTTCCGGAGGCGTACACCGAGACGACGGGGCGCGTGCTCTCCGGGAACCTCGATGCCGCGATGGAGCACGCGCTCGTCCGCGCCGGCGAGCTCGCGACGGTCGTCCCGCTCAAGTTCTCCATGATCCTGTTGAGGTCCGAGCATCCCGAATACGAGGTCGCCGCGCGCCGGATCACCCGGACCCTCTCCGGGGACCTCGTCATCACCGACCCGAACCGGTTGGGCGTCGAGCTCCTCGTCCGATGGGCGGGGGGGACGGAGACGATCCGGCGGCCGGCCCCGTCGGGCGGCACGGGCGAGGCTTCGCGCGCCCCGGTCCCGCCCGGCGCCGGGAAGCCCCGCCGCCGCAAGTCCGACCGGCGGATGGGCGGGTAGGGGGGCGGGGCACCCCCCGCGTGCCAATGAAGCATGAACCTTTATCCGAACCCCTCCGGTAATTCCACGGGCAGACGATGACCGAGACGCGCGAACAGGCCCAGATGCGCCAACACTGGTCGGAGATGCGCCAAGCGGCCTCCGGCCTCGGCAAGGATTTCTCCATCGAGCTGAGGCACCTCGAGCGGAACATCGAGAAGCTCGGGACGGTCACCGGCAAGGAGGGAAAGTACCTCCTGTACGATATCCAGGACGAGGCCGCGCGCCTCCGACGGTCGATCGAGACCGAGGCCCGCGCCTTCCCCGGTCGAGTCGCCAATGCCGTCAGCGATGTCGGGGAGCGGATCCAGGACGGGGCTTCGCGCGTCGGCGGGGCCACCCGGGATGTCCTCGAGAGCGCCGGCAAGAAGGCCAAGGACGGGACGAGGAACGCCTTCGCCACCGCCGCCGGGGTCAAGCGGACCCCGATGCGGGAGTGGAAGCCGGACCCGTAGGTCTGCGCCGCGGGCCACTCGGCCGGGGACCGCCCGATAGGGCGGCGGGGTCGCCACACAACGTTATTCCCCCGCCACGCCGGTAGGGATTCCACCGGGGGGACGATGACGGCCGGGGCGATCGCCGAGTGGCACCCGCTGAGGCGGGTCGTCGTCCGACCGCCGGGGATGGAGGCGTTCTTCGGGCTCCTCGAGCCGTACACGAGCCTGTACGAGCGCGTCTTCTCCCTCCAGAAGGCCCGTCGAGAGCATGAGGAGCTCGTCGAGACCCTGCGGACCGGGTTCGGCGTGCACGTCCAGCTCCTCGACCAGCTCCTCCTCCAGGCGGCCGGCCGCCACAAGGCGGTCGCCACCGAGCTCATCGACCGGGTCGTGGAGACCGTCACGTTCGGGGGGCCGGGTGCGGCTCGCGCCCGCCGGGAGTTCCGGGAGACCGCCCGGCACCTCGACGGGGAGCAACTGATCCAGACCCTCATCCTCGCCCCGTCGCTCCGCTTCGAGCGCGGACGCGGCGCCCGGTCCGTGTCGAGCTATACGACCCTGCACGTGCCGTTGACCAACCTGTTCTTCCTCCGGGACCAGCAGGCGGTGACCGACCGGGGGATCGTCGTCGGACGGCTCGCCAAGCCCCAACGCCGCCGCGAGACCGAGATCACCACCTTCGCCTGGACCGCCTCGGGCGAACGGCCGGTGATGCGCGTCGAATCCGGGACGTTCGAGGGGGGGGACTTCCTGCCGGCCGGCGAGTTCGCGCTCGTCGGGACCGGCGACCGGACCAACGCCACGGGGGTCGCCGAGGTCCTCGCGCACGGGCTCGGGGTCCCGGAGGTGGGCGTGGTGCACCAGCCCCGGCACCCGCTCCTCCCGACCGCCGACCCGATGGTCAACATGCACCTCGACACGTACCTCAATTTTCCGGGTGACGGGATCGCCGTCGGGTACCGGGAGATGCTCGAGGCCGCCCGGGTGGAGGTCTACCTGCGCGACGGGGGGGTCTACCGGCGCTCCCACGAGACCCGGCTCCTCCCGTACCTGGAGAAGGCGCACGGGTTCCGGGTCATCGGGATCTCCACGCTCGAGCAGCTGTGCTACGCCACGAACTTTCTCACCATCCGCGACCGGTCGATCGTGGTGCCGGACGTGGGCCGCAACGCGGAGCGCGTCCTCGCCCGGCTGCGGGGGGAAGCGGAACGAAGGCCGGCGCGCTACCACCGGCTGTACTTGCGCGCGGCCCGGGAGTTCGGCGAGCTGCGGGCCGAGGGCGGGTTCTTCCCGAACAAGCGGGCCGCGAAGGAGCTCGGACTGCAGAGCGTGCAGGTCCCGCTGGAGAACCTGACCGGGGCCTTCGGCGGGGCGCACTGCCTGACGGCCGCGCTGGAACGGGGCTAATCGATCAGCGTGCGGGGGGGGCGAGCTGGCGCCCGAACCCCTCTTCCGGGGTCGCGCCGCTCGATAGCGCCGAGGTCAGCCGGACGAGCGCGCGGGGCGATGGGGCCGGTCGCGCCCCCGTCAGCCGCTCCTCCATGGCCGTCAGCAGCCGGCGGCGCTGCCGTTCCGAAAGCCTCTGCAATAGGGAGAGGTCGGTCGCTTCCACCGCTTCCCGGACGACCTTGAGGAGCGGAGCCTCGTGGGACGGCTCGAGCGTGGGCTCCACCTGGAGGCGGAGGAACCGGCACGCTTCCCGGTCGATCGGGCCGACCGAGGACGATGCGCTTCCCAACCCGATCCCGTCCCGCGGTGGCGTTGGGGGGAAATCGGCCGGTCCGCTACTTAACCGTGGGGCTTCGGCGGGGGCGGGTCGGGCCGACGGGTGTCGGCCGGGCGACACCCTCGGGCCGCCAGCCCTCCGCCAACAGCCGGTCGCGCGCCACCCCGAGGTACCCCGCGTCGAGATCGATCCCGGTGAAAGGGACCCCCAGCCGCGCCGCCGCGAGGGCCGAGGCCCCGATACCCAGGAACGGGTCGAGCGCGAGTCGGATCGAGGCGAGCCCATGCAGCTTCAGGCAGCGCTCCGGGAGCTCGGTGGGGAACGCGGCCGGATGGGGCCGGTCGGTCGTCCTGCGTCGGATCGTGGGATACGGCAGGAACCAGGTGTTCCCCCGGCAGCGGAGGTCCGATGCGCTGCCCTTCCAACGGCGGACGTTGCTCTTGTCCTGGTAGGGCACGCCGACCGCCAGCCGGTCGAGCAGGACGTCCCCCCGGTGCGAGAAATGGAAGACGTACTCGTGGGCACTGTGGAGATACCGGCGGGAGCCGACCGGCTTGTAGTGCCCGACGGCCAGGTCGCGGTCCAGTCCCGCGAGCGCTCCGGCCGAAGCCCGGTCGATGACGATCGACTTGACCCAGTGGAGCACGTTCTGAAGGACGAGGTGCCGCCCGACCTCCCGGGCCACGTCCCAGGGGAGCCAGGGGTCGCGGGGCGGGCCCCCGACGTTGAGGAAGAACGACCCGCCCTCCGAGAGCACGCGTCCCACCTCCTTCCCGACCCGGCCGCACCACCGGAGGTACTCGGCCCTCGGGCGGTCGTCCCGATAGGTGGAGTACCGGACCCCGAGGTTGTATGGCGGCGAGGTGACCACGACGTCGACCGAACCGTCGGTCAGGAGGCGGGGCATCAGGGCGAGGCAGTCGGCGCGGTAGAGGGTGATGGGGGTCTTCTCGCCGTGCACGAGGCGGGAGTACGGCTGCGGACCCCGTCGCTCCGCCACACGGGCGCACCGGGCGTGTCGCCCAAAAGCTGAGCGATACGCGCCCCGGGGGGCGGGGCCCGGTTACGAGCGGCCGGGGGTCTTGGACGCGGCGATCTCGGCGCGCGCTTCGGCGAGGGCCTTCTCCGGTTCCTTGTAATAGAAGGAGACGAGCCGACCGACGTCGCGGTGGGTGAACGGCTTCTGGCGCGTCGCCTGCCCCTCCCTCCACTGGAGGTACTCGAGCATCTCGACGCGGTTTCGCACCTCCCGCTCCATCTCCTTCATCGTCCAGTTCTTCATGATCGCGACGCGCTCGTAGACGTAGGAGTGCCCGCTGAACAGGAACGTGTCGTCGGCGGCGTTCCACGAGTAGACGGAGTTCGTGATGAGCTCGTTCGTCTCCGGGTCGAGGCCGACGATCTCCGTCAGGGACTGCACACGCCGGGTCATCTTCGTGCCGACCTTCACCTGGCGCTGGAGCAGCACCAGGTTGAGCGCGCTCACCAGCGAGCGGGGGAGGGAGATCGGCGGGTTCTCCATCCGATGGACCATCGCCGAGACGCTTTCCGCGTGAAAGGTCGTGTAGCAGGTCTTGCCGGTCGCCATCGCCTGGAAGACGATGAACGCCTCGGCGCCCCGCACCTCCCCGACCATCAGGTACTGGGGGCGCTGGCGCAGCGCCGCCGCGAGCAGGTCGAACATGTCGATCTCGCCCGGCGCCTTCCCGCTCGTGATGTTCTTCGCCCCGAACCCGGCCCGGGTGAGCGAGGGGACCCAGTTCTCGTGGGGGAGGTTCAGCTCGCGCGTGTCCTCGATCGAGACGATCTTCATCTGGGGGGGGATGAACAATAGCGTCGCGTTGAGCGTCGTGGTCTTGCCGCTCGCCGTGCCGCCGCAGACCATCATCGACTGGCCCGTCTCGATGGCGATCCACAGGTACGCCATCATGTCCGGGCTCATCGTGCGGAACTTCAGCAGGTCGACTGGGGTGAACGGGTTGTCGCGGAACCGACGGATGGTGAAGGAGCTCCCGCGCTTGGTGACGTGCTTTCCCAGCGTCGCCTGCAGGCGCGAGCCGTCCGGCACGGTGGCGTCCAGCATCGGGGTCGCCACCGAGATGTGCTTGCCGGAGCGCTGGGCGAGCCAGACGACGTAGCTGTCGAGCTCCTCGGCGGAGCCGAACTTGAGGTTCGAGCGGATGGAGCCGTACTTCCGGTGATAGATGTAGAGCGGGATCCCCACCCCGTCGCACGAGATGTCCTCGACCTCGCTGTCGGTCATCGGCACGTCGACGATCCCGTAGCCGATGAAGTTCCTCTCGAGGTAGTAGACGATCCGGCCCTTCGTCGTCTGGCTCGGGGAGATCTCCCAGGCCTGGAACTGGTCGTCGACCATGCGGCGCAGCTCGCGACGCTTGGTCTCCGGGTCGAGCTCCGGCAGCGGCTCGAAGGCGTCGACGAGGACGACCTTCAGCCGGTCGAGGAGCTCCTTCTCGATGGGGGAGAGGGGCGGCTCGATGACCTCGTACAGGTGCTCGTTGTGGGTGTTGTGGTAGGTGATGCGGACGAAGGAGAAGTTCTCCCGGATGGGGGCCAGCTCGAGCTCCTTGAGCTCCGGGTCGTCGAGCGGGGGGACGGGGGTGACCGGTCCCTCGCTCCCCTGGCCGGAGACGCCGAGGCGGGCGAGCTTGACGGCCCTCGGGTCGGCGGTCCCCTTCCGCATGGCGGCACCGACCTTCAGCCACGTCGGGAAGCGGCCGCTCCCCCGGCGCGGGGTGGACGAGCCCGGGTATTCGGATTCGGGGATGAGGACCGGTTCCGCTTCGCCTGCCATGTTCCATTCCTCCTAGGTCGAGAGCGGCGGGACCACGAAGCGCATGATCGCCCAGCCGGTCACGAGCATGATCGTCGCGTGCTGCATCCCGTCGGCCAAACGGCCGTTGAACAGTACCCCGGCCATGATCCCGTCCCCCACCGCGTGGACGATGACGGCGACCATGAACGCGATGAACAATACCGGGACGAAGGTGAACTGCAGGCTGACGGCTCCGCTGCTCCCCAGGTTGGAGGTGGAGATCCCCTTCCCGGCGAGGATCATCTGCGGCAGGAAGACCGCCGCCATGATGTAGATCGTGACGAGGAACACGAAGAACGCGATGTAGATGACCGTCACGTAGGTGAGCATCGAGATCTGCCGAGCCTGCATCGAGAGCTGGACCTCGCGGGTGTCGTGGGCGACCATCGTCAGCACGTCGGCGACGTTGCCCCCGGCCTCGTTGGCGCGGGTGATGATCGACACGACGCGCCCGACGAGCGGGGTCGGCACGCGCTGCTCGAACAGGGTAAGGGCCGTAGCGACCGGGACCCCCCACTCGAGCTGGCTCGCCATCTTCTTGATCTCCTCGGTGAGGAGGCCGTAGCGGCCCCGGCTGGCGACGATGATCGCGTCCGGCAGCGTCATGCCGAAGCGGCCGGCCTCGGCGACGTCCCGAAGGAAGTCCGGCAGCCGGTCCTCGATCTTCTGGATGCGGCGCAGTTTCGCGCTCGCCACGAACCCGTACGGGCCGAGGACGGCGAGCAGGCCGAGGACGATGAAATCGAGCCCGGGATTCCAGCCGCCGCCCTCTCCGGGCCGGATCTCCCAGTCGACGGAGCCGAGGACGTTGAGCGCCGCGATGAGGAAGAGCACGGCCCCGGCGGCGGTGCCGATGAGGAGGACGATCGTCTCCTTCGGGAGGCTCGGGGTCTCCGCCGATTTCCCCAGCTGGGGGACGAGGGTGCGGTGGGCGACGGCGGAGGAGGAGGCGCTCGCCGACGCCATCAGATCTCCTGCGCGAGGCTGTACATGAAGAAAATGAACCCGACCTGGGACATCGGGATCATGAGCCCGACGATCGCGTAGAGGATCTCGATCATGAAGGCGCCGCTGCCGCCGATGATCGCGAAGATGGCGATGATGATGACCAGGAACAGCGGGAAGGCGACGACGACGGTGACGAACGTCTCGGCGAGCAACCCCATCGTCTCCACGCGCTGCAGGCTCTCGAGCTTGTTCTCGCGCTCGTACTGCTCGGCCTTGACCAGGAAGTACGGCTTGAGCTGCCCGCCGGAGGTCGCCGTCGTGACGACGCCCTGCAGGAAGTCCTGGAAGCGCTTGGAGGGGGTGCGCGCGGCCCCGTTCTTGATCGCCGTCAGGATATCGACCCCGAGGAGCTCGGTGTCGCGCGTGATCCACGCGGCCTCCTCGGCGACGTCCCCGTAGATCTTCTGCTTGGAGAGCTCCTTGAAGATCTGGTCGATGTTGACGTCGGCCGACGCCATCGCCGAGACGAAGCTCATCGAGGCGGAGATCCTCCGGTCGATGTTCTTCCCGCGGGAGGACGCCTTCGATCCGGGGAGCCCCCGCAGCACCATGAAGGCCCCGAGGCTGCCGCCGACGGGGATGACGACCCCGAGGACGGCCCCGACGAGCAGGGAGCCGCCCGTGGCGGCCAGCAGGGCGACGATCCCGCCGACGACGGCGAGCGCGGCGGCCGCGATCAGGGTCGTCGCGTAGACCTTCGCCATGTACTCGTCGGCGCGGATGCGCATGTGCGCCTTGACCAGGTTGTCCTCGAGCGTGGGGTCCTGGGGCTTCGCGGTCACGCGGTCCCGGAACGTCCTCCACGCGAACTGCTCGAAGGGGGTGAGCGGGGAGTGCGTCGGCTGGGCTCCGCGCTTGACCCGTACGGTCCGGGCCGCTTCGGCGAGCGGCTTGGGGCGGCCGTCGGCCGCCGGGCGCAGCGCCGGCAGGGTAACGCTCGCCATCTACTCGGCCTCCTTCGGGAGAGGCAGCTGGATGCGCTCCATGACCTCTTTCGGGTCCTTGTAGTAGGCCGTCACGAGCTTCCAGAGCTGCCGGTAATCGTTGATCTTGGCCGCGGCGAGGTAGTGGACGACAGCGACGCGTCGCTGGAACTCCGCGTCCATCTCGTCATGGGTGAGGTTCTTCAGCTCCATGATCTTGTCAAAGAGGAAGGAGTGGCCCTTGAACACGAACCGGTCCGTCCCCGGCTCCCATTCGTAGACGGTGTTCGTGATGAGCTCATTCGTCTCGGGTTCGAACCCGACGATCTCGAGCACCTGCTTGAGGCGCCGGACGACCCCCTTGTCGGTCCGGGCCTGGATCTGGATGATGACGTTGTTGAGGGCCGAGAGCAGGATCCTCGGGGTGTTGATCGGGGGGTTCTCGAGCCGGTTGACCATCGATTTCACGCTGTCGGCGTGCATCGTGGAGTAGGTCGTGTGGCCCGTGGCCATCGCCTGGAACATCGTGTAGGTCTCCTTGCCCCGGACCTCCCCGACGATGATGTAGTTCGGGCGCTGCCGCAGCGCGGCGCGGACGAGGTCGAACATGTCGACCTCCCCGGCGGCCTTCCCGTCCGGGCCCCGGTCTCCGGTGCCGCTGCGCGTCGCACCGGGGATCCAGTTCTCGTGCGGGAGGTTGACCTCCCGGGTGTCCTCGATCGAGACGATCTTGGAGGTCGGGGGGATGAACAGGGCGATGGCGTTGAGGGTGCTCGTCTTCCCCGCGGCCGGACCCCCGCAGATGATGAGCGACTCCCCCTGCTCGGCCGCGAGCCAGAAGTAGGCGATCATCTCCTCGCTCGCGCTGCCGGTCAGGACCAGGTCGACCGGGGTGAACGGCTTCTCCTTGAACCGTCGGATCGTGAAGCTTGCGCCCCGTGTCGTGATCTCCCGGGCGTACGTCGCCTGGACCCGGTGCCCCTCGGGCGTGGTGCCGTCGAGGATCGGGGCGGAGACGGAAACGGCCTTTCCGCAACGCTGGCCGAGCGCGACGATGAACGAGTTGAGCGAGTCCTCGTCGGAGAAGACGACGCTGGTCTTGACCGACTCGTAGCGGCCATGGTAGATGAACAGCGGGACATCGACCCCGTCGCAGGAGATGTCCTCCACCAGCGGGTCGAGGATCAGGGCATCGATCGGCCCGTATCCGACGAAATCGCGCTGGATGTAGTAGACGATCCGCTCGGTGGAGAGCGGGCTCAAGGTGATCTGGCGGGTCCGGAAGTACTCCTCGACCTCGCCTCGCAGGTAGGACTTCTTCTCGCCGGAGGTCAGCGTCGAGGTCTCCGAGCCCAGGATCTTGGCGAGGGTGACCTTCAGGTGGGTCACCAGCTCCGCCTCGTGACGGGAGAGCTGGGGTTCGATCACCTCGTACAGGTACTCCTTGGTGCGGTCGTTGTAGCTGATCCGGGAGTACGAGTACGGCGGGTTCACGGCCGCGACCTCGAGCTCCTTCATCTCGACCTCGGCGAGCGCGGGCATCGCGGTGATGAACGTCCCCGGCACGTCGGTCGTGGATTCGGCGGAGGAGGTCGCGTTCGCCGCCGTCAGCGGGTTCGACTCGGCGGGCGCGGCACGCGGGATCTTCACCCGGAACGAGGTGCTCCCCATGGCCTACTCCACCCCGACGCCGACGACGACGCTGAACTGCGCCACCACGAGCGTGAAGGAGTTCACGCTGTTGAAGTTCAGGCGGACCGGGTGGGCGAAGCCGTTGGACGCCGTGCAGGTGGAGGGCGTGAGCGTGTAGTGGGCCGCCCCCAGGCCCGAGTTCCTCAGGGTGGTGGACAGGAACGTCGACCAGGCGCACGGGAAATGGGTCCCGATCTGGAACACCGCCGCGAACGGGGCGGCCCGGACGGTGGTGAACGACTGGGTGTTGATGAAGTGCGAGTAGACCTCCTGCGAGCCGCTTGAGACCGTTTGCGACGCGTTGCCGTACATCTGGAGGAGGACCAAGGTCACCCCGGTCTGGTTCCCGGTGACGTTGATCGTGATCGGTGGGGGGTAGGCGAGGATCTGGTGGGTGTCCGACTGGCTCTCGATCACCGCGTCGTCCTCGTACTCGAACACCTCCGGGGAGTAGTAGCGGTTGGGGAGCTGGACCTGGAGCGTGCCGAGCGAGAAGTTCTGGTAGAATGCAGGTCCTCCTCCGGGGCCGACGCTCACCGAGACATTGGCGTAGACACCGGGCTGGCTGGGGATGAAGTTCATGATGGCGGTGGTAGGCTGGGCGATCAGGGGGATCCCCTGCGACGCCATGACGAAGGGGGTGGCGAAGACGGGCGGGCTGCCGAGGGCGACCTGGGTGTCCATGTTCGACTTCAGATCGGCGAAGGAGACCTGGGCTTGGGCGGTGAACTGGGATTCGTTGTCGGTCATCCAGAGCGGCACGTACTGGGTCAGGAAGATCCCGAAGAGCGCGAAGAAGACGAGCAGGGCCAGCAGGGTGCCGACGACCGACACCACGCCCCTGCGGTCGTCGCGCAATCGACGGGCACGGCGATAGCGCCGCCCGTCGGCTGGACCGAAAGCACTCCCCATGACGTGGACCGCCCGGGGCCGAACGCCCCAGACAACGAGAATTTAGCCGAGTCCGTGTATAAAAACCCGCGCAGTTGGTGGGTGAGCCGCCCTCGTCCCGGGAGCATTCTTTTAGGGCGCGGGCGCGTCGGCAGCCCGGGTCTCCCGCGTTCATGGTGCTCAAGCAGCTTTCGATGCGACTTCCCAACCGACCCGGAGCGTTGGCCGGGGTCGCACGCCTTCTCGCCGAACAGCGGATCAACCTGGCCGCGATCTCCGTCGACTCCTCCGGGGAGAAGGGGAACGTCCGTCTGGTCGTGAGCGACCCGGACCGGGCCCAGCGGACCCTGAAGAAGGCGGGCTACGCAGTAGTCTCCAAGGAGCTGCTAGCGATCCATCTGGAGGACCGGGCGGGCAGCTTCCTGCGGGTCCTGGAGGTTCTCGCCCTCGCGAAGGTCAACATCCGCTCGGTGGTGATCCTCGTCGCCCGCGAAGGCTCCGAGACGTTGGTGGCGATCGAGGCGGACAACCTTCCCAAGACCCGGAAGTCCCTCTCCCAATCCGGGTACATCTCCCGTACGGCGGAGCGGCTCGTGACGAACGCCGACCTGCTGGCCGGCGTACCGGCGATTCCCGCCGAATCGGTCGGCCTGTTGCTCTAGGACGGGTCCATCGGCCCAAAGGCTGATGAGTCGCGACAACTCCGGGGCCGGCGCGCGGTTGTGGTCTAGCGGTCTAGGACGGTAGCTTCCCAAGCTACCTACTCGGGTTCAAATCCCGACAACCGCACTCCCCTCTTGTTCATATCCCGTGAAGGCCCTACGTCAGAGCGATGGCGAGGCGGAGAACCCCTCCGGACGACTCGTTCACCGACGTCCACTTCGTTCGGACCTACATCGGACACCGATTTGAGCAGCTGAACTCCGATGGTCCGGTGGGGGAGGAGAGCCGCCTCGGGCGAGCCGAACGCGACGCCATCCTGGAGTTCGTCAAGGAGCGCCAGGGTACGGTCGGGGAGCTCCGGGTCAGGACCTACCTCGCTTGGCTTCCCCTTGCGTGCGCTCGACTTGGGGGCCAGTTCCTCGATCCCGGTCGCGAAGCCCCGGCCAGATTCAACGAGGTGTTTCCCACCACCTCTTACGCCAGGGCGTCCCGTACTACGGTCGCTCAGTGTCTCGCCTCGTTCTGGCGTTGGCGGTTCGCGCGGATGGGGAAGGAGTACCCCTCCTGGCTACGAATCAAGTTCGAGAAATGGAAACCGGTCAGCGGCGCCTCGGACATGCTCACTCGGGAGGACGTAGCCTCGATCGTCGAGCACGCGCAGAACTTCAGAGACCGGGCATGGATCTGGACGCTCTTCAATTCCGGATGCCGCCCCGGGGAGATCTATCAACTCCGCGTGGGCGACGTGGTGCCCCATGACGAAGGGTACATCGAATTGCGTGTGAACCGCGAGAAAGGCTCGGCTCCCGAACCTGCCCCGATCTACGAGGATGCCGTTCCGGCCCTTCTCGCCTGGCTGAACGCGCATCCGAGGCGCGAGGACCCCAAAGCCCCCCTTTGGGTCGACTTAGGGGGGAAACGGGGCGGGAAGGCGGCCACGTATCGAGCGATGTACAAGGCGCTCGAGAGTGCGGCACGACGATCGAAGATCGCCAAGCCGGTGACCGCCTATGCGCTCCGCCGGTCTCGCTTGACGATCCTGGCAAAGGACCCAGCGGTCTCGACCTCTATTCTCGAGAAGGTCGCGGGTTGGGTCCCCGGCAGCAATGTTGCGCGACACTATGTCCACCTCAGCGGGAAAGACGTCATCGGAGCGTTAAATGCTCGATACGGAGTGAAGACGGTCGGGTCCGGTGGGCGGACCGAAGTCCCACGGACTCCCTCCAAATGTGGGCGATGCAAGACGATCAATCCGGCGGGGGCATCATTCTGCTCGACCTGCGGCGGACCACTATCGCTTCCTGCGGTCAAGCAGATTGAAGAGGCGAGGGGCGCCGAGGAACGGCTCGCAGAACTCTTGAATCGGCCGGAAGCAGTCGAATTCCTGGCCAAGCTTCTGGCTGAGAACGGTGGGGACGCCCGGGTTCGTCATTCGGGAGGATCGGGCAGCAAGAGTGCAGTGGCCGAGAGCGGTGTCCCGGGTCCCGAGACCCATTCCCCAGGGGCACGGTCCCCTTCACTGCAACGGGTGGTTTCCCTAGCAGAGGCCGAGAGGCTCATCGGGTCGGGTTACGAATTCGTGGCACCCTTGGGTTCGGATCGGGCCATACTCCGCTCCCCAGGTGGCCGAGCAGGAGACGGGGACAATACGACGTAGGGGCAGCGGTCAGTCCGCTCCTTCGCGTCCGGACTCATGCTCCGGGGCCAGGAGGGCCGTGGTCACATTCCCAGTGGTGCTCGAAGGCCCCGTCCGCTGTCCTCTCGGAGGCCTCGGCCGCTTCACCCTCCCAGCCCGCTCGTCAGGAATGAAGTGTGCCGCGCAGGAGACTCCCTCGTGGGCGTTCGGATGAAAGGCCACGCCCTTGTGGGGAAATCCGGCGATAGACTCCGGGGGTTATACAATCCCGACGCTCCGCAATGGTCCTGGGCACCGGCGGTCCCCTAGGGGGTCACGAAGGGCTCGCGTTGGGGGCGAACTCCCCCTCGCGGGAATGCTCGGGGGCTCTCTCCAAGTACCTACAGGCGACCGTGATCGAAGAGCGCCCCCCGTTCTCGGCACTCGTCTTTCGACATGACCCCTAGGGCCGAGCCGGAAGGGCTGACCTCGTGTCCGGTGCAGCCGGCGGATCACCGCCGGTAGGAGTACCGACCTACGTACAAAAACTACCGCGTAGGTGAGCAACCTGAGGATTCCTTGCGAGTCCCGAGCCATCACCGGGACAGACCACACCTTCCAAAGAGGCCTCAAGGAGTTAAACTACCTCGTCCATGACCGAGATCGATCCGGACCATGTCGCAGGGCTAAAATGAATCCAGTTGAGATCCTGACTGAACTAGTCGAAAGACGGGACCTGCCACATGAGATCGCGCGTGATCTAATGGACCAAATCACCGAGGGGAAGGAAACCGCTCCTCAGATCGCAGCCATTCTAACTGCGCTGAGAATGAAAGGAGAGACCGCGGAAGAGCTTGCGGCCTTCGCGAGCGTGATGCGATTGAAGTCGTCTCACATCTCCCCCAAGGTGAGCGGGATTCTTGTCGACACCTGTGGGACAGGAGCGGCCCCGTTGCGCACGATCAACATATCGACGATAAGCGCCTTTGTTGTGGCCGCCGCCGGGGTGCCGGTGGCGAAACATGGGAACCGGTCGGTCACCAGTATCTGCGGAAGCGCCGATCTGGTCGAGGCGCTTGGAGCCAGAATCACTTCGACTCCCGCGGAGGTCCAGAGCGTGATTGAATCCGTCGGCATCGGGTTTCTCTTCGCCCCCTCCTTTCACCCTGCGATGAAGTACGCCGTTGCCCCGCGGAGGGAGATGGGCATCCGCACTGTCTTCAACATGATCGGACCTCTCACGAACCCTTCGGGAGCCCAAGCTCAGCTGCTCGGCGTGTATTCGCCCGACGTGATAGACCGAATGGCGGACGCACTAGGTCGGCTCGGCACCGGCCACTCGATGGTGGTGTATGGAGAGGGCGGTCTCGATGAACTCTCGACGATTGGGCCCTCACAGATATGCGAGGTGGAGGGCCACTCAGTGACTCGGCGGTACACTGTGACCCCTGAGGACTTCGGATTCGCAGTGGCATCACCTGAGGATCTCACCGGCACAGCGCCCTCCGCAAGCGCTCGAATAACGAGGGAGATCCTGGGGGGGGAGCGAGGACCTATGCGCGATGTGGTTGTACTCAATTCCGCCGCTGCCATCTACCTCGGAGGCAAGTCCGGGAGCATCGGCGATGCCGTTCCTCACGCCATCGAGAGCATAGATTCCGGACGCGCTCTGGAGAAGCTCGATCAGTTTATCGCGGCGACCCAGCGAGCCTGAGCCGTGACGCCAGGCGCGCTCGCCGCGGAGCTCACGCCGCCCATCCGGCAGATTCTGGATACGTTTCGGGACTATGTTGTGGTTTTGGATGCCGAGCGCAACATCCTGTTCGTAAATTCACGTTTCGAAGAAAAACGAGTTCTACCGGATCGCGACAAAATCGTGAACGAGCCTTTCTTCGGAGCAGTCGACTCATTCGCCGCCTTTCGAGATGAGGAATCGTTTCGGACGGCGTTCGATTTAGCGCTCGAACAGCGGAAGGAGCAGTTCGTACCGTTCTTGGGTCACGAGAGCAAGAGTGGAGAAAAGCACTACGATTTCACCATCGCCCCGATCTTCTCAAGCAAGGACCTCATCGGGTATGTATTGATCTTCCAAAGTCTGACGAAACTGCTGGACGAGATGTCCGACAATCTCGAGGTGGTCACCGCGATGGCTCACACGCTCAAAAACGTCGTAAACAACATCGCCACTGAGATCGCCCATTTCCGGCAGGCGAGGGACGATGCGGTGCTCGACACCGTGTTCATCGAACTCCATCGGATCGAGAAGCTCGTCGAGAACATCGACCGACTGGGCCAGAGGCGCGCGCCGACCAAGACACGGTTCCTCCTCAGCACGCTCGTGTCGAACCTGAGGAGTCACTACGCGTCCTCCTTCAGACGGGAAATCCAAGCCGACATCGATGCCCAGCTGACCCTAAATGCTGACGAGGGCCAGATCGACGCGGTGCTAACCAATCTCATCGACAATGCATTGGAGGCCTCCCAGCCGGGGGACAAGGTGAACGTTCAGGGAACGACCGCCGGTGGCTTGGCGATAATCACCATCTCCAATTCCGGCTGTCTGGTCGAGGAGTCAATTCTTGCTAGGCTCAATGCGGGTGAACCATTCGTATCGACGAAGTCCATGCGGGGGAAGGGCGCGGGGCTCGGGTACTACGTCTCTAAGCGGATAGTGGAGGGCCTCTACGGAGGTAAGTTGATCATTTCCAACGACGTGGAGAACACTGCGGTCATCGTAACGCTCGAGCTTCCCCTCGACAGGGCTTGAACATTGATTGGCCTCAAATTCCTACTGGTCGACGACGAGGATGACTTTTCGGATCATCTCGGGCCTCTACTCCGGGGATTCGGACTCGAGGGCTTTAGTCGAGTAACGAACGCCCAGTCCGCAGTCCGTGCGATCGAGCAGGAACAACCGGACGTGGTCCTCCTGAACTGGCACATCCTCGAGAACGAGACGTCAACCGGGACGGCCAGCTTTCGACGCGATTATTCCGAGTCCGTTCTCCGGTTCGCCCTGGATTTCAGGGCCAAACATTCCATCGAGATGCGGGTAGGCCTCATATCTGCAGAACCCAAGCCCGAATCGGGTGCTCCCGGTTCCCGACCTCCATTGAGGGTGACAGACATCTCGGCGATCTACGGCGAGACGGACTTCTTCTTAGATAAGGGAACAGGACCTAGCTCCGTCTATCAGAGATTGGAGACATCCGACGACCAGTTCAAGAAATTCATCAGCGCCGAGGTGCGCTATAATCCGGCCCTGGTCGTGAACTTCCGGGGGAAGCTGGCATCCAGCGTCGGGGTCGAACGGCTCCTGATGCGCCTTCTCCACGAGTTTGATTCGGCCGATGTCTTCCCGATTTCTTCGCGTGGAATGAGCGGGGCCGGAGTACTCCGTGTCGTTGCGTTTAGGGGAGGGGAACCCGCGAAAAACTTTCTTCTGAAGTACCACGGCGACTCGGTCAAGGTGAAACGAGAGCTTGACAACTACAGGAACAAGGTGTACGACGTTCTCCCAGCCGGGTCGTACTCCATCTACGACGAGCGACTCGGCATGCGTTCGGATCGAGGGATCTCTGGATTCCTAAGCTCCTTCTTGGGCGAAGACTCTGCCCAGGTGAAACCCCTCAGCGACTACTGTGCGAGCGGCCGGGGAACTCCGGCCAAGACCGTGAAGCTTGCTCTGGACTACATGGAGCCGTGGTCGCGGGAGCTGGAGAATCCGCCTATTCGGCCCCGGATGTTCCAGGACCTCTACTTTCCAATCAATTTCGTCACCGGCAGCCAACTCTCCACGGCGTTTGACAATTCTCCGCTCGCCGCGGAGCTCACTCCGCTGTCGAGCATGGGTGGCGGCGGGCCCAAAATCAATGATCCGAGTCAACTCTTTGCGAGACTGGGGGACCTTCGCGGCACCGTCACGTGCCCCACGAGATTGTGCCACGGGGATCTCAATTGCGAAAACGTCATGGTCAATTTTGCGACCGGGATCCCGTTCCTGATCGACTTTGCGGGAGTTCGGATGATGCCCAGGTATTGGGATCACATCGAGCTCGAATCAACATTGAAGCACCGCTTCATGAACGGGACTCCTGCCGACGCTGTCGAGCTCGAGCGAGTCATGTTGGAAGAGCCGTACTTCAAGACTCCACCTCCCTCGAATTCGGGCAAACGGGCCCTCACGCCTCTGTTGGCATCCCTCTGTCAGACGATCCGTCACCACGCCCTCGGGGACCGGGCTGTCTACGCCGCGCACTGCGAGTATGTCTTCGGTCTCGTCTACTACACTCTTATCTATGCAAAGTACGACTCGCGGAAACCCGAGGAAACACAGTCTCTGATTCGCGCCCTGGCCTCCGCAACGTCCCTGGTGGATTGGCTCGAAGCGCAATAGGCCACCGATCTCGGGCTCCTCAGCCAAATGCACCCCCGCCAACCACCTCGCCCAGGGCTAGGTGAGAGGTGACGTTGAGGGAAACCAGGCGTACTCCCTCCGGTTCTATGGCAATGGTCGTGATGCTCGCAGATTTCGTGTCGTGAGGAGCATACCTGTCGTAATCGAACTCGTTGCCGAGGGTGGCGATGTTGATAAGCATGTTCAGTGAAGAGCGAGTCAGGATGGCGACGATCGCTGGGGTGGGTGTTCGCATCCAGTCGGACCACACTGCTCTGACTCGTTCCTCGAAGTGGTGAATGTCCTCCCCCCCCGGTAGGGCGAGCCGGTCGACACGGAGATTACCCGCTCTCCACGCCTCCAAACGAGCGGCCGCCCCGGGGTCTGCGGCCGCTGCCTGAGCCCGCGATAGCCCCGCGAGTAGCCCGAGAGAAATTCCGCGCAAGCGCTCGTCTAGGACAGTCTCAACCTTGAGCGCTGAGTAAAGATACTCAAGCGTCTCCAACACTTGGGGGACTCGGTGGCCATAGACCTCGAGCCGCCGCATCGCACTCTGGTAGGGCCTGAGGTATCGAGCAAGCCCCTCGCACTGCCGGATGCCGGTCGGAGTAAGTGAGGTGCCTCCGCCCCCGTGCCGATCCTCAAGATTCTTCTGTGCCTCGGGATGCCTAACCAAAAGGATCTCTCTCACCATGATCCGGATCCGACATTAGCAGGGCTGATAACGAACTGACCCGCCACAATTCGGAACCTCGGGTAGGGTTATCATCCCGGTGGTGAGGTCCTCGAGGGCGTGCCGGGGGGTTGCGTCGCACCCTCCGGAGGGCAAGCGGGTTTCGTTCTCCTAGTAAACTGGCCGTCCCTCACTTCGGGCCCCGTGAGCTACGAAAAAGTCTCTGACGCTGGAGGTACTCGGGAGTTGGCGTCCGGAGTCGATCTCCTTGTCCTCAAACTCACGATATCCTCCCGTTTTCGTCGCCGCCCTCACGCCAGTATTCGTAGTTCATCGGATCATCTGGCCGACTAGCTTGCCAGGGCTTCGGTCTCACCTCCAAGGGCCGGTTTTCGTCAGACCGGTACCTACTGCCCCGAGCTCGAAGTGCTGGTTTTGTGGCCATGAGGGGCCGGGCAACTTGCTAGGCGCGAATCCGCGTGTGCCTCTTACGCCATCGCCCCCAGGCATACTCTACCTCGCTCACCTTCAGGGGATGGCGACGAGCCTCGGCCAAGAGGGCCCGAGCTGAAGCCTCCGTTATCGGGGTCGCTGGAAGTAAGAAGGGACCTCCCCAAATGATTGCTGCTCGAGCGACGCTCGAAGTCACACCCGTCGTGAATACCGAGACCCGCAGGCGTGGATCGTCCCATGCCACGTGGCGCGCTCCCCTGCGGAGGGTATCGATAGAGATTTGCGAGCGGCCGACGCACACCGCTGCAGCTCGGCTCCCCTCGAACCAGTAGAAAAGCCATCCGGCGGCGACCGCCTCGATCGGAGTGAGAGCGAGTCCAGCGTCCCAGAGGGGGTTTCGGACCCACCACTCGGACTCCCCCCGAAGGATGTACAAGAACAACAGCGAAACAAGGACGACCACGAAACCAAGCCACGCTTCGATGAACACGAGACCCCATCGTTCATTCCAATCCCTCCGGATTTCGAGGGAGACCGGAGCCGAGAGGTCATTCGCCGGAGGAGTCGACGGCCGGCTCGAGGCTGGATAAACCGGCATCGCGTGGCCAACCAAAGCTTTCAATCGCGTAAAACTCAGGCTGGCCCAGCGTGGGGTGGTGGGAGGGTTCGGCCGAGGGTCGGATGCTCGAGTCCGGGCGAGCCGTCGTCTGGGTTGGGTCCGCTGACTGCGCACCCGATTGCCGGCAACGGGTCGAGCCGTGCGGGGCCTTTTCGGATCTGAACGAGTCCATCCGGGTGGAGCGGGACTCCCAAGAGCCACCAACTGATCAGGTCTGAGGAATCGCCCGATTTCGGATGAAGAGCATCGACTCCTTGGGCTCCGTCATCGGGGTCTTGGAGCGCTTCCGGATCGGGCGTTGAGCGATGACTTGGACCTTCCGCACCCGATCCTCGGCAGCGTGGCAGTACTTCTCGCTCTGGTCGATATGGATGAAATGACGCCCGTTCGCTTTCGCTACGGCTGCCACCGTACCAGTCCCCCCAAACGGATCCATGATTGTGTTCCCGCGATAGGTGAAGAATAGGAGGAGCTGACGAATTAGTTGCTCAGGGAACGTCGCTGGGTGCCCTGCGACCCTTCGGGTGTCGGGCGGTATCTCCCAGACCCCGTCGGACCAATCGCGGAACTCCTCCGGCGAGATATCGATAGTCGAGGGATCGCCTTCGAGCTTCCAGCTCTGCTTGTGGAAGACTTCGACGTACTCCCAAGACGGGATCACATGTGGGTGGCGGGGGCTCTTCCAGCTTCCCCAGGCCGTTCGCGGCGCGCTCATGTTCTGCTTCGCCCAGAGGATTTCCGCGCGATGCGTGAACTTGGCGGCACGGATGTCTCGAGATAGATCGTGGTGAAGCGGCACGAACTCGGCGATCCCTGTGGGAGCGACTTCAAGGGCGAGCCGCCCGCCCCGCTTGAGAACACGGAAGCATTCCTTCCACACCTCGCTGAGCCATGCACGGTATTCCGAGTACTGTCGCTTGTCGTCGTAATCGGAGTACTCTATTCCGACGTTGTAGGGCGGGGAGGTGACCACCATGTGCACCGAACTGCCCGGGACCCTACGCAGCTCGTCGAGCACGTCCGCGCGGACAATTCGGTCGAGCGGATACGGCTTCGACGGCTCCTCGACCTTCGGCGGGGGTGATCGCGCGGGGCGCAGGATCAAAGCATCGTCTTCGATACGCGCCGTCAGGCGTTCTCCCACATCCCAGGAGAGCTCCTCCACCTGACCTTTCGGGAGGATAGCGTAGAAGGAGCCGTAGTCGGGACGCTCCATCGCCGAGCCACTCTTCAGCCGGGTCTTCCAGCTGAGACTGACCGGCTGCTCGCCGGCGACGTAGGGCTTCGCGGATTCCTCCTCCATGGATGGTGCAGGGTGAGTTCCGGACTTAAGGCTTGAGGTACCCCGGCACGAAGCGGGTAGGGGTACCCGCGTTACTGCTCCGTCAGAGTTTGCCCGTCACGAGTGCTTCGTCGAGCAAGTCGAGGAGCATCATCAGGCACCGATCGCAGAGACGTCCGGCATCAATCCCGAAGTACCCGCCGACGCGCTCGGTCTCCCTATCCCTGGACGCCCGCGAGAAGAACTCTAGCCGCTTGCGAGTCGGCCTCCATGTTCGGAGAGACCGCAGGGAGGCGAGTCGCAGTGCGAACGTGATCCTATCCTTCTCGGAGAGCTGCTCCGTGTGGAACTCGGGTGCGCGACGCCGGATGATCCGTTCCGCCAAGGCGACGTCCTTCATTTCGAGAACTAGATCGACAGTGGGTGACCGACGGACTTTGCTGCCGAGAATGTCGATCGCCGCGCGGAGGAGATCTCGGACCTCTTCCCGATAGACTAGGGCCAGTTGGGCCACGATCAGCAGCCCCACCCACCACGAGCCTGCCCTCCGGTAGACTATCACAGTGTCCGGGGGGAGCCGCGCCTCCGGGAAGAGCGCCAGGAGTCGCTTCTGGAGCACCTCAGCTTCTTTGTCGCTGACATTCACCTCCACCCGAGGCGTGCTGCCCTCCTCGTACAGCCGCGCCCTAATCTCCCGGGCGTCGTGGAACAGCTCGTCCTCTCGACCTGCGTAGCGCTCGAAAACCTGCCGCGTGAGACGACTCGCGTGGGCGAGGCCGGCCTGGTCACCCTTCTTCAGCGTGAAGAAGTTCCCGAAGCGCTTCGAAATTGCCCCGGGAGACCGGCCAAGGAGATCCGCGAGCTCGATGACCCAGGGTCTCGTAGAGTCATAATCCTGGACTTGGGGAGGGCAGGCCGCGAGCGTCACGATCAACTCGTAGTCCTCCCAGGGCTCGCCGTCCCTGCTGCCCCGCCCGAGCAGGGCTGCGAACCGATCCTCTCCCTGCCTCTTCAATCGCTTCACAGCCATCGGTTGATTCACTACCGATCCCGTGTTGGATGGCTGCTCGTTGCATCGGCCCCGACCCTCTGCCCGTCACGATAGTGGGCGGCGACGCGGGTCGACATCCGACCGGGGGTCATCCTGTCCCGGCACAAAACTTCTGGGTACGTGGACGACGTTAACGTCCCGCTTCGCGCTCTTGTCCGAGTCGATGTACGCAGCGCGCGGGAGGCCGGCCCCTCAGCCAGCTCGCGCATTCGTTAAGCGGATGGCGACCCTGGCGTCAACCCGCAGGACCCGCGGCGGAGAGGTGAACGGCAACGGTTTCGCGCGAGATCACGATCGAGCTTGCCGTACCGCCCGATGAAGCACTCGACATCTGCGCCCGGGCCCTCGATTCACCCGAGCTCAAGATCCAGCGGAAGACCACAAACCCCGCGACCTACACTGCTGAGGGGGTGACAGGCGGGTCGTTCGCCTCCTGGAGCGAGGAGATCAAGCTCCGCGTCTCGCCGGGCACCCGACCTTCCTCATCGAGGGTCACTATCCGCTCGGAGTCCTGGCAGATATTCGACTGGGGCAAGAATCAGGCCAACGTCGAACACCTCCGGAGGCGGATCCAGGAGCTGGCGGGCTGAGGAGATGCGACTCTACGTCAACTGCCAGGGGGGACCTCACAGACTCTACTTCATCTGGGTGGCACAGACCCGGGCCGACCTCCCGAACCCGATTAACGTCACATGCAACCTCGACGGGACGGCCGCCGACTACCACCCCTGGGAGGTCTACGCGGAGGCCCAGGCGGGTGGCACGGCCGGCGGGGCGATCCTCGGCGGGCTTCTCGGAATCCTCGCCGGACCAGTGGGGGTCGTGCTAGGGGGAATCGCCGGCGGAGCCATTGGCGGAGGTGCCGAGCGACAGGACGCCGAGAACGCGCGGAGGTTCAATGGCAGCTAGCTCGGCCACGCCGGCCCCGGCTCCGCCTCTCCCGGTGTCGATTCTCGGTCGCGCGGGGTCGAAGTACCCGCTTAGCCAGATCGGAGTCGGCCTCGCGGTGGCGGTGATCGCCGCGGCGGCGTACCTGGGCCACGACCAACTCGGCGCGGCGGTTCCTTGGGTAGTGGGGCTGCTCGTCCCTGCGCTTGCGATTGGGTTGATCGCGATCTGGTCCACGATCATGATCTTTCATGGACCTCCGGACCACCTCAAGAGCATCCCGTACATCGGGCTGCCGGGCGCGATTTTCGTGTTCGCCCTCGAGGGAGTCGGACTCTACATCCTCGGCTGGGCCGGCCTCATCGAAGCGCTCTCCTCGCAGTCCGGCGGTCTCGCAGGTGTTCCTCCCCCCGAGTCGTGGGCGGTGCCGGCGGCCTCCGGGGGCTCGTGGTTCGCGATTAGCGTCGTGGTCATAGTGTACTATGCGCGCGTCAACCTCTACGACCCGTGGCTCGTGCGGCGGGGGAGCAGCGGGTCGCCATAGTAACGGAGAGCGATGGCGGACGTGGAAGTGGCCGTCGCAGGATGGGACCCGGACTCGGCCGCTCGGCTCCTCGAATATTTCGAGGAGGAGTTGGCCCGCAGAAGGGGCGAGGGAACCGAGCCGCTGCTCAGGGTAGCGATTCGGCTCTTCCGCCAGAGCATCCGGGCGTACATTGGAAAGGCGGTGGACCTCGCGGCCATGGGCTGCCGAGCCACGATAGAGAACGCTGGGTACGCCGTGTTGACCCACCGGCGGACCGGGCCCAGCGGTCGGAGCAAAATCCCACCGGGGGACCCCGACCGGCCGTCGTTGTACACCCTGGACGAGTGGGAGGGGGTGGTGGCTTTCGGCTGGATCATTCGAGAGCTCAGGGACCGCAAGGTTCTGGACAGCGCGCTGGTAGAGGCATCGTTCGTTGTCAAGGACCACGGCGACGGCGTAGCTCACTTCGAGGCACGGAGCGATCGCACTATGTTTCGTGAGTTCGCGAAACAGCACACGGCCCCCTGGGTCGCCCCCTCCGTCGCTGGAGACGAGGCTGGGATCCTCATCGACCTAGGGACAACCGCTCGAGTTTTGTTAGACCTAGTCTCGTGGGACATAGCTGAGGGTCGGCGGATGACCCCGCAGCCTTGACCTTCTGTGGGATTCGGTCGCCCATCACGGGGGTGTAGACGAGATGGAGCGCTTCGTCGCCTCGGCTCGACAGAACTGTCGCAGGTGGTCGCTGAACCCTTCCGCGAACGGGTTTGCCGTAAGATAGAGCTCGTAAATGTCGCGCGCCGTCTTGTCGAGTACGAAAGCCCCGTAATTTCCATGCACCATTCGGTTCCGGTCGTTCCCTATGTCCAGAAACGCCTGGATGGCCTGACCAAGCTGGGGGTTGGCTTTAATCCGAGTCCGCATGTAGCCGGCGAACTCCGCGCCGAAGAGACCAAAAAACTTGGAGGCGTTGTTGCCGTCCCAATCAAAGTAGGTGTGGAACTGGCGATTGACACCCTTGTTTCGTACGAAGCTGACCAAGGCACTGGAACTGTTAGACAGCTCGGAACTCACTGCGAGAATGCCTTCGGTGATCAGGAACTCGAACCAGCTTGCCGCGGAAAGTAGGAGGGCCTTACTGTAGAGATCCTCAACGCTGCTTCGCAAGGAAATCTGCGTCACGTCCCCCAAGGCTTGGACGGCGGATTGAAGGTCCGCATAGACACGGTCCACAGGTGTACCGGCCACGGGAAGCCTCCTCAGCCGAGCATGATCCTCTCCGCAAGCTCGAGTCGCTTCCTCACGTTAATCAAGGAGGTTGTGCCACCGTAGGAGGCCGCGCTGAATTCGTTATCGCGCAGGAGCCGCCCGACCCGAGCCGGGTCGATCTTCGCGACCTCTGTATTCTGTGACGCGAATGCGCTCTTGCACAACACGGCGAAGCATGCCTCGAAGAGGCCGATCCCGAACCGATGGGTTTCCGGATTGAAGAAGACGTCCTCCGGTAAAGACTTCGTTCTCGCAAGGAATGCTTCAAACAACCGCTTCAGGTACTCATTCTTCTCCGGCGTGTTCACTCCGGATTTCTTGGAGAAGCTGTTTAGAAACCTAATCATGGAAGGCTTGTAATTCTCTCCGTCAATCAAGACTGCGAAAGCTCGAAGGAGGATCTCCACGTCCTTCAAGTGAAGATCGGGGCTGGTGCTGCCCAGCAGTCGTCTCCACCTAGGCTCCAGATTGAGCCGAGAGAGTGTTTCGTAAAACGCCGACTGGAACATGCAGGTACGAATCTCCTGCGGGGTGAGGTTCACGCCGCCAGTGTTCAATCGACTGAAGATCTCGTAAATGGCGGAATCGTCACGCGACTCCTTGTTCTGCCTAATTATTACGACCCTGACGGGGCGTAACTTGAATTGATTTTGATACTGGTCCAAGGTGGCATAGGTTAGCCCCTGGAACCGGCTCTCAGTGACCTGGAAGCGGGTTGGAAGCTTGAGCTTGAAGTCAGCGAAGTAGTCATCATCGTCGAGAATCTTCTGGGGAATCTTTGACTTCTCCTCAAAGATATCCCGCAGCTCGACTCGCTTCTCCTTGAGCGGAAACCTCCCCTTCATGAAGTAGTAGATTGACATGAGTCGTTGCTGACCGTCGATAACCTGGAAGACGTTTCGAGCCTTCTCGAAGAGGAAGACCTGCGGTACAGGCAGGCCAAGGATCAGAGACTCGATGAGCTTGGATGCGCGAGGCTGATCCCAGATGAAGTTGCGCTGAAACGCAGGGATCGTAACCGCCCCCGATTCGATGAAATCGAATATGGTCCCGATGTTGAAGTCGTTCGGAGAAGACGTCAGATCGAACTCGTCGATGTCGAACCCTTCCTCATCCTCCGCGTAGTCCTCAAACCACGGGGTCGGGACTTCCGGTGTCGATGGTCCTTTCGTCGGATTCGCCATGGTGGTTCTGAGCTGGCATCCCGTCCCAGAATATAATCCGGGGGGCAGAGGGCCGTCGAGCCGCGGGATTACGCGCTCTTCCACCTCAGCTCGCGGGCCCATCGGTCAGAGCAGAGACTACTGATCGAAATTGACGCATGAGTCCATCGTCCGCATAGATCATCGCCGGCGGGGCGACTATGGGTCGAACGGCATGCGACGAAATCGGAACACCGCGACGGGGAGTGCAGGGATTGGATCATTCGGTGCTTGGCCGCTTTACCTCACTAAAGTGTCCCTGGACTCGTTGACCTAGGTGACGCCGCTTCCTCCCGCCGCACGAGTCGACTGCTGGCCGGGCCATCGGCGTCAACCAACTGACCGACGGGGCCTACAACACCCCGGCGTGCCAATGGTTCCCTGAGTGTGGAAGGCCACGTCCTGGAAGCGGGAACGGTCCCGAGGAGCCGGCCGTCAAGTCAGCACTTCCGGCACACCACCAAGGGTCCCCTCATACGGCACGAGGGTGACCGAAAGGGCCTACTTCGGTCTCGGCCCCCCTCAGGTATTCCCGCTCGAGTGGCCTCCGCGTTGGGGAGGGGGAGTTCGTTCCCACTGGTTCATCTCCAGTGCAGGGAAACCATCGGGATTCGAACCAACGGAGGATTCCCTGCGCAGGAAACCCACTACCGGATCGGTCTCCGACTGAGCACGCTGCCCCGGTCGGGGGACTCGACATCCCGACTATCGGGCACTTCGTGGGACTCTCGATGATTCTCGGCGTCGTCCAACTCGTGTTTCCGGACGGCGCCGCTCGGCCCTCAACCACGCCCCGTCGAGCGTCAGGGCGACACGCTGATCCAGCCAAGCAATCGCTCGCTCGGTTCACGAGAACGGGTGGTCGACCACATACCCGTGTACGTCCGCCCGAGCCTTTCTCACCCAGTACCCGACGAACGCGGACAGGTTCCCACAGGCGGTCGAAGAGCTGCCCGCCTGGTAGCCGTTCAGCAGGTCGCGAACGGCATCAGGATGGGCTCGGTGGGACAGGGCGAGAATCTGGCCAGTGGCATCGCGACCGGCCAGCAGCTCATTGTACTGCACAATCGAGCCGATGTCCGCGATGACTACCTTCTTCGCCTCCTGGAAGGCTCGTTCGGCCGAGTACTCGGCCATGTTCCTCGACTAATCGAGAAACGATAGATAAGGTCGACCCCCATCTCAATCAGCCGACGGGGGTCCTAGCCGTTGGCCGAGACGACGCGCGGCGCACGACGACCGGAACCTGCGGTCAAGGAATCCATACTGGGGGCGACCGATCCCTCATTGGCCCGAGGGGCGTCCACCGAAGGGCCTCCGGCTGGGAACGGCCTGGTCGGACAGTCCCTAATCCATAGGGAAGATCGCCCCGCCACGGAACGGGGCTCCACCTTTGCGGACGCGCTCCTCTTCGAACGAACCGGATTAGCCGCCGCATACCGGGCGATAGTTCACCGTGCCCGCGAACTCAGGTCCGTATCGGAGGGGGGCAAGGAGCGTAAGGATGAGTCCATCGAAGAATAGCGCGAAAGCTGCGAGGGCAGTTGGAAGCGGGTTGGATCGAGCTTCGAAGCCGGCTATGAAGCGATCTATGACTCCAAGGGGTGACCCGATGCCAGAGGGCGCCTCCGTCCCGGTGTCTCCGGAGGCGCCGCAGACCACCCCCTGGAGGCCAGGTGACCGGCGTGAGCCTTCGCCGCAAGACCGAGCGATGGTGCAACGCCGCCATCCGGACATCCTACGCTGGCATGGCGAGGGTTTGTCCAACTCCAAAATCGCTCAACGACTACGTGTTCGAGTCAGAGCGGTCGACGATGCGCTGGAACGGCATCGTCAGGAACGTTCACAGAAAACCGCCCTCGCGGTTGTCCCTCCGGAGCCGACGCTTCCGGTCGATTTCATTCCGAGTGTGGGGGGTCCCTTTGTCCCCCGGTTCCAGGAGGCCCCACCGATCCGGGTGGACCAATTTGCCGAATTGATCAGGCGCTACTCAGATGCCAACCGGCTCCGGACTGCGGAAGACCAATTCCAAGACCCTTGGGAGTTCGTGCGGTCCGAACTCGAACGTCTCGACGAGGTTGCCGAACAGCGCGAAGATCTGCGGCTTGAACTCGGAGAAGCTGGAAGACGGCTCGCGCAGGCTCTGCAACAGATTGCTGGCCTAGACCGGAGTGTACGACAATGGGCCGCCGCCTACGGCGCCATGGAAGCGGAGAGCAAGCAGCTGATGGAACGGAGCCGTCAGCAGTACGCGAGTCATCTAGATTGGCTGGAATCTGGCTGGCAAAAACATTCGCGACGGATGGCCTCCCAACTGGCCGAGAAGGAGGCGGCCCTCAGGGACGTCCATGCGCAACTCAGCTCGGAGAAGTCAGAAAGGGCTAGGATCGAACGACTCTTCCTGCTTCTCTTTGATGAGCGGGACCGCCTCATGAAAGAGTGCCGTTCCAGGCACAAGGAGCTTCTCGACGCCTACGATTTAATGGACGACCTGTTGAATCAAATCGAGAGTCCGGTATCGGGAGCATCACCATCGTCCGAGGGTTCTAACTGACTTGTAGCAGCCGACCCAAGGGGTCAGGACCCGATTCGAAGCCTTTGACGGACCCCCAACTGATTCCGCGAGTACGGGCGCGAACCTTATCCCCATCTCGAATCTGAACTTCCGGCGAATACCCGGTCAGGGCACTGATTGGTGGCACCCAGCACCTGAGCCGTGCTGCGTGGGTCTCGTTTCGGCCCGTCCAGATCCGACTCAGGGTCATGCGACGTTTCAATGAGTTCGAGCCGAAGCTACCTGGCATCGATCCTCTTCAGGACCACGCCAGTCTCCAGCGGGATTCGGGCCCTCACCCACGCTGCGTAGTCAGCCAGGTTTTCGAGGTTGCACGTCTCTCCCGCGACTCGAACGTCCATGGTGTACAAGTTGACGTAACGAAATGCGTCTTTAGTCATCGACAGGTCTTCCTCCTCAAGAGGGCAGCAAGCGATGCACCACCCAAGGGGGATAGCTTCGAGGACAGTCGGTACCCAATCGTCGAGGCGTTCATCCACATGCTCGAACGCGTTTCTTACTGCCCTCTGATAGATTGGCGGCTCTCCCCGAATTCCTAGGTGCTGCCGAAGCGCCTTGCCCCTGAGTTTGGTGCGTTCACGGGAGGTTGCGTCTCGCCCGGGGCTTGGGTTCGGCCAGAGGAGGTGTGAAATCGCTGAACTGGCCGAGAGTACGGCCTGAACTCTTGACCACGTCATTCGATTCCAGTCTCTGCGTCCATCATCTGAAGCGGGGGGGACCCTCTTCGCGAACCGCTCCAACTCTGCGAAGGCAAGCATGCAGAGGTGACATTGTTCAGTCAACTCGACGAGAAGGACCTCAAGGTGGCGGATGAATTGCCTGAGGGACTGCTTAGTGGCCAGCGACGAGTCGGAGGTCATCTTGCCTTGGCAGCACGAATGTAGTTGAAGAGAGTTGCAGGTGCGGACAGACCCTACTCTCCCCGTGATGCAACCGGGATGCGAGTTGTAGGGGTCCTCTCACGCAGTATGAATCGCTCGGGCTTCCGCTCGACGGATCCGGATCGTTTCACAGTCTCGACCATTCAGCGAAACGCTGCCCACCTCGCCTCGGATTCGGATAGGGAGGTCGAACAGGCTGCAGCCGGGTCGCGAATCAGCAGCAGGCGCCGGAGTTATAGTTTCAGAGCCATGCGCTGAGGAGGCCACCGGTGCGCCTCTTCAAATTTCGACTACGGCCTCTCGGGCAGGGTAGCATACCGGCGAGCCACCTCGAGAGGATCTTCAGTTTCCCGAGAGCGCCGACTGCTTACGACCCGTCGATTGAGCCCGGGGCAATATTCGTAACCCCCGACGGCCAGCTCGACGCGAGACATGCGAGTGCCGAGCTATCGATCACCTACGATCCCGGATACCGCTACACGGTGGACGACAGCCAGGTCTTCAAGGAGGGCCTCGTCCCAAAGGATAACCTTGGGAACGCCCTCCCCAACTTGGACGTCCCCACGACTGCAATCCCAAGGGTCTGGCCCGCCTTCGGCCTGCCCGGCGGTCGACGAGAACTCTTGCTGGTATCCCATGGACCTGGATTCTCTGCGACTACGGTAGCCAACTCGGAGGTCGCACTAACCGGCGGTGCTGCTTCTCTTTGGTATCAGGACGACGTCGTCACCGAAGCCGGTTCGGCGATCGGCGTCTCTGAAGAACTGGCGGCTGGCATCGCCGATGGCGTTCGCGGAGGAGTGCTCGCCGACTATGCCCGACCACCAAGTGGTGACGGGCCGTTGACTGTTCTAGTTAGGGATGGCACCGCGGTGTTGGCGGTAGCGCTTCGGAACCGGGCGAACTCCGAACGCTTCGCGTCGCTATCATCCGCCTTCGTTCAGGGGACTAAGCCGAAGTCACCTGTCGCCCTGCCGAACTTCGGGCTGCTTTCAGTCCGCTTTTGGGTAGCCCTATGGCAAGACATCGGACAGTCGCGCTGGCTCCTGAACGATGCCATCGAACCCTTGGGGTTCGATTGCCCGTGCTGCCTCGGCGCGGCGAATCCGAGGGAGATTGCGGCCCAAGCAAGCAGAGTTCTGCTGAGTAGGGCCCTGGAAGTATCGGACTCGGCATTCCTCTCGAGGGCCACGCAGCACGACCTCCCCCCCTGACCCCCTGGGCAGGCGTGGACTCGGATTCGAGAATTGCTCACTCGGGGAGCTCGAGTTGGCGAAGCTTGAACGATCTCCCCGGATTGGAACCTACTTGCGATGCGCCCTTCCAGCAGTCCCACGCCCTCCATAGGGTGGTCGCGGGAGCGCGCCCGGGGCCCCCGGGACTGGCCCAAAGGTCGGAATTCAACCCCGGGGGACCATCCGTGGGGGAAAGCGCCTTAGCGAGCCCTGCTGGGCCACATTCGGGCCCCCAGGGCAAGATTGCAGCTGGTTCAAGCGGGGAGCATGCGCATGGGAGACCTGGGCCCTCCTTGGGTAGGCGAGACTGGCCGGGCCCGGTCGGAACGCTTCCAAGTCTAACGACACGAGGCTGTCCAATACACCGCGGGACCTACGCGGGTCACGGCCGCGGTCCGGACCCCGAGAATGGAGATCACCCGTTACGAGGAGCCCAGCGCCAAGGCTAGCCCCCGTGGCCGATTCCAGGGAACCCCGGCTCAGGCTCAGCGATGACCCACCTAGTTAACTTGGGTGGGCGTGGCGCTCGATCACGACTTCACCATGGACGTTGGTGGCCGTCAACACGTCCTTTTCGTTGATTTCGAGGACTAGGACCTCTCCCACCGCCAGCTTGTGCGGGAGCGGGGCGACTGACGACTTCGAGCTCGCGAGCACAGGTTCAGCCGTTCGAGGAGCCACTGTGCCCGCCGCGACGACGGGGAACGGAGCAGGGTTCGGGGCGGGAGCCTTCGCCCCGCGCATCGCCGTTGCGATAGAGTACAGTTTTTGCACCCCCTTCCGCGAGACCGCGACCTCCCCCCGCTCTACGAGCTTCCGAAGTGCGAGGTAGACCGAGTTCACGTGGAACGTCTTGCCGCTCGCCTTAGCGATCCGTTTGGCAATCTTCGAGGTGGAGATCTGAGCTCCCGCCTCGAGTCCACGAAGTTCAGCGACAATCCATTTCTGGGCTCCTCGTGGTGTTCGGGTGGTTTTCTCTGACTTCGGGGACATGGTCGCCCTTCAGTCGTCGGGTTTTGTAAGGGTAACGGGCCCTGCGGGTGGGGCCACTCGCCGCCCAGACCGCCTCGGACCGCGTTCCGATCTTATGGCAGAAACCCCCCGCGCCAGCACCATCACTACGCGGGAAGCATCCGCAGTAGTGCGGGTGCCCGCGAGGCGGTCGGCGGTACGCGGGGCCTTTCTGGCGCAGTCACCACCATGCGGACGCACCATCACGGCGCGCACCACTACACCAGCACGACCCCGCACCATCACTCCGCGCCGCATATCATATGCCCCGAGCGGCGCTTCGCGCGGCATCCTTCAGCCCTCCGTTAAAGACCGCGCCGATAGAACCTCGGGCTCAATATTCAATCACAGCGAGGTTCGCTGCAGTCGAGTCGGGATGGCGGCCCGGACCCCCCATCCGGAGGAAGACGCCGTAGCTTCTCGGGGCTAAGCGTCCGGTCGAGGCTCGACTGTCTAACCCTACCAGCCGCAACGCCATTCGCAGGGACGGGAGTCGTACGGGTGCTCGGGAAAACGCGGCACGGGGCATCGTCAATGGATGATAGGATTCGAACCGATCGTGAATTCCCTAGAATGGAACTGACCCCTACCGGGGGGGCATGTGAGACCGAGGGCCCGAGCTGACTCGGAGGGATTTCCCCCGTCAGGTTTGGTCCCGGCGAGGAGCATCTGTGTTTTATTAGGCTGTTAACCCAAATGCCTTCCCCGGACCCTGCGAGGCCCCCGGTCGATGGGGCGCGCATCGGTTTCCTTCTGGGAGGTTGTGGACAAGCTGTAGGGGGCGCATCGCCCCGCTGGTTGAGTTAGCGAGTGGCCATGGGGAGTGGCTGGTGGGGGCCGGAGTGGCACTGGCCACCAGCAATGGCCGCCCGTGGCCGCTACTTCACGGCGCCGTTCTCTGGATCTCGGTGAGGAAGCGGTGCAGCGGACACCATCGGCTACCTCCACCATGACGCCTCCGGGCGACTCGAGCAGGGGTGGTGTGGCGACTCTGCCGACGTACTCCCATTTCGGGCGAAGTGATCGAATATCGCGAAGGAAGAGTTTCCGAGCTTCATCGGCTCGATCCCTGGCGCTCCCGTGGCCAGATAACCGTCCGCGCGTCGCGTCCGCAGCGGTCGGCCTCCGCATCCTCCGCGGCGTGATTCCGCATTGTGCATCCGCCGCGGGGTCCACGCGCCACGTACGGCGGAGAGGGTCGCCGCTTCCGCCTGAGTCCTCCGAGTGCTCGCGATGCGATGCCTCCTCCAGGCGGACGCGGAGATGGCTGGGTTTCGTAGTTTTCGAGCCCGAATGGGGACCCTTTCTCCCGCGGGGTGCTTGTCTTGCCTCCCCGGGACGCTGCGACTCGCGAGGGCCGGTCGGTTGACCATCAAACTATGCGGGGGGCCTCGCCTTGACAGTGTACAAAGTCCGGGTCCCGTTGGGACCGATCCGCCAAACGGAACTCTCGATGGGGAGACCCATTGCGCGCGCTCGTCCCAATGCCACCCGGAAGAGTCTCTCATCAACGGTGACCGTTTGGCCCTTGAGAGGATACACCCAGAATCGGTGCGAACGCGGGCTTAGGTCTGATGAGTCCAGGGGGGCTTGGACATCTTCGAAGGAGAATCGGAGTCGTGGGCCGTCCCATCTGATGTCGATCTTACTCCCATCAGCGTAGAAGAATCGGAGCGCTCGCTCGTCTACACCCACCCGAACTGGGCCAGGCGAGAGGGAGCCGTGAGTCAACTCCCAAGCCAAGAACGCGATAAGCACGGAAAGGATGCCCACGAATGCCAAGAGCACCGGATCTTTCGCCAACCGAAAGTCGACCACGAGGAGCAAGACTACGGATGACAAGGCAGCCCCAAACGCGAAGGTCATACCCGAGAGAACCCACCGGGTTTCACGGTCCCGCCCCGGATTCGGTCGATACGTGGCAGAGGTCCACGATTCCGGGAGGGAGGTTTCCCCCCGGCGGCTCTGTCCGGCCGCTCCCACGGCGGAGATATCCGTCGCCGGCTTCTAAGGTTGGAGGTGACGTGCTGAAGGAGGTTGACACTCCTCAGGACGCGGTCAGAAGAGTCGGCACGCCGGCACGAACCTACAGGGAGTCCCACTCGTCGCGGAACGAGCGATCAAGCCAAGGCTTCGCCCCTCGCAGCTCCTATCGGGGCCTAGCGTCGATTGCCGATCTCGACTGGGGCCAGCGACCGCGGGGGCTTTCGAGGTCGAAAGGGACGACCCGCGACCTGGTCACGCCTTGAGCTCAGAGGGGAGTGCTTCGGGGTCTTCGTCCTCATCGTCGTCGTCGTCAGTGCTGTACCGGCGGTAGGCGATGAACCAGACGGTCAGGACCGGGAGAACCAAAAGGAAGATACCCGGACCGGCAACTGTAGTGGAGAAGTAGAACGCGAATACAATGCTGAGGAGCACCAGCAGCGAGATGAATATCAGTATCACTCGTTTGGAGGCCCGAAGACTCATCGGTTGAGTGTCGTTCACGGAGACCTCATTGGAATCTCGGATATTGAACTCTAGCTCCGGCGTCTCCCGCGTCTTTGGTTGGATGGCCGTTCGGAGTTCTAACGAAGGGAATCCCCCGCTACGTGGAGAATGAGATAAACCTCAGCTTTGCGCCGCAGCCGAGCGAGGCGAAGTTGACCGATGCGGTCGCATGGCCCCCCGAGATCGTGGTTCCGTATGCGTCCATTTCCGCGTAGGCGACTCCGAAAAGGTCGACCTCGAGAACGAACGAGTCGTTCGGCTGGAGTCCGGACGCGTTGACAAAGAACGTCATCGTCTGGCTTCCCCCGAAGACTCCGCCCGCCCCACCATACACGGTCGTACTGCAGTTTGTCACGCAGTACGTGTCATTCGCGGATGCGCTGCTGAAACCTCCCCAAACGTGACTGCTGGAGTTGCTGTTACCGGTGGTAAGGTCCAGCAGATAGGCTTGACCGTTGACGTAGGCCCGGGCCTGCTCCCAGCATTGGTACCACCCACCTGAGGCTGGGGCTGGGCAGGGGGTTGACGCGAAGGACTCGTTTCCCCGCACCGAAAAGGCCCATTTCGCAACTATCGACGTTCGATTGTGTCGGAGGTGGATCGGTTGGAGAATGGAAAGCTCGCTGGTCGCGTACGCCCAGTTCCCCTGCGCAACTCGCGACCCCGTGCACGTTGGAGCCTTCGCGACGTCAGAGAACCCACCAAAACCGCTGCGCAAGTCGAAGTGGGTGGCGGAGGGAATCCGTGCCACGCCACAGCCCGCGGCCGTCACGGAGTCGGCTTTCAGGGGGATGATGGTCCTGTACGGGGCTCGAAGGACTACCAGCTTGGTGGGTGCAGTTCCGAAAGTCGACGGCGTCAAAACGAGGGTGGTTACCAAAGCGAGAATGATTGCGCCCGCCGGGCTTGAGAGGAGCGAGCGCCCGCCCCTCCTGCCATGACGGGCAACCCGGGCCCCCACGTCTGTTCTCAAAGCGCCAATCCTGCGTCGCGACCGGGGAACAGAGCAACCGCTTGGCCCCGGGAGATGATCCCCCAGCAGAGTAGGCCGTTTACACCGATCATGCCGGCCCATCCTCAACCCAGTGTGAGCAGAGCTCGTCGGACCTCTCACTCATGGAATGTACGAGATGTAGTTCAATCTCATCCCGTTCCCAAGGCTCGCAAAGTTCAGCGTGGCCGTCGCGCTGCCCCCCACCAAATTGGTGCCCAACGCGTCCATCTCGGCGAGGACTCCGCCGGTCAGAAGGATCTCAAACTCGAACGTGTCGTTGGAGAAGGCACCGCTAACATTGACATAGAATTTGAAGGACTGCTTCGCGCTGAACGCTCCTCCGGACCCCCCGACAACTGTTGTAGAGCATTTGCTGAGGCAGTATGTGGTGTTTTCTGAAAGCCTACTGAATCCGGGCCACGAATTGCTGCCCCACCCCCACCCATTGTAAGTGTCGATCAGGTACGCTGCGGCGTTCAGATTGACCTCGGATTCTTCGTAGCAGAAGTATGCTCCGCCGCTCGACGGGGGCGGGCAAGGTGTCGACGCGAGGGATTCGTTACCGGCCACGGAGATGGTGACGCTCGCTACTATGGAGGTCTGATTGTGCCTGAGTTGAATCGGTTGAAGGAGCAACAGTTGGTTCGAAACCAATCCCCAGTCCCCCAACGATCCTGGCGACCGCTTGCAAGTGGGTGCCTTCGCGCCATCCGCGAACCCCCCCGTCCCGCTACTCAGGCTAAATCGGGGTGCCACAAACATTCGACCCCAGCCACAACCACCAGCGGTCGATGCGCTCCAGTGGGAGGGGGCCATGCCCCTGAAGGGGGCGCTGATCACCACCGTCTTGGCCGGGGCGGCGGCGACTGAGGCGGGGACCAAGAGCATGAGGACGACAGCTGCGGCTAATCCCCCGCCCGTAAGGGTTCTGGCCGACGAGGACGCCCGAGCCCCAGGTCGCATGTTGCCGCCGCGCGATTCCGCTGCTCGGATGCTCCGAAGAGGCGCACCGCGCCCATCGGAATCCAGCGAGCGGTAGATAAACCAACCGGTTTGCCCTGAAGGTCGCGGTAAACCCCCTGTCGGTGGGAAGCGTCCAGGGCGCGGACAGAGGCCCACCCGTGGATATCGTGTGGCTTTCGATCCATCACAGCATCACCTCTGGAGTTGCGGAGGCAGCGCGCGTCGTAATTCGAGTGAGCAGCCCAGAGAAACCCCCGCGGTGCCCCGGAACCGCTTGCCGCCGAACCTCGAACCCTCTTCGCACCGCCTCGAGAATCACCGCCTTTGCGTCCGTATCGGAGACTCTCGCGCGATGAATTTCGAGCCGACCGGTGGGTATGCTTACCCCCCCGGGGAGGGTTGTGTTCGTCAGGAGGACCTGGTCTGCGCCCGGGTCCTCGGGCAGCCCGAGAACTTGCCGATCCTGATCACACTGCGCCGATTGAAACGTGAGGACCCTTGGCTGCATTCGAGTCGCAAGGCCGTCCGGGGGAACCCGGGTGTCGAGGAGTTCGAAGGTCCAGTCGCCTGACCCCCAATGGAAGGTTACTGACTCGCCCGTCGGGGCAGTGATCGCGAATCCGTCAGACATCAGCTGAATGGCCCTGTCCTCCATAGACTTCGTGCCGCCGATGCCGTGAGTTCAGGGACGTGGATAAGTTGTCCATCTGGGTCCTCGAATTCTCACCCCCCAGCCTCAAGGGGGCGTGCGCAAACTCCAAACGGCCGGGGCACTCTAAGCGCCGCCAAATGGCCAGTCAATCGCGCCGGGTTCTCAAGTTGCCGGATGGTTTCCCGAAGATCAGCTCCGGGACCCTACTCCGCGATGGCAAGACCCTCGTCACCGGCCACAAAAACGGCTACTTGGTGTCGTGGGATCTTACTCACTCAGAGCCTCGAGTTATCCTCAGAGCCAGTTCGGAGGTTCACTGCGTCGTTGCTTCGCCCCCGAACGGGGTGTTCGTCGGATGCAATGCGGGCGACCTCTACTTCGTGGCGAACGTCGCCAGCGGAGTGGCTGAAAGGATCTTTCCTCCGACCGACTCGAAGTACGACCGGGTGTTCCGCATCCATCCGATTCGTGCCTCAAGGATCCTTGTCTCCTCCACTTATGGCGTCCTGAAGCTAGTCGATCGCACGGACGGCGGGTGGAAGGCCACCAACCTGTCCGGACACGCGAACGCGGTGTTCGCGATCGCCCAACATTCGTCGGGGTGGCTCGCTACGGGAGACTACCGTGGTAATGTTGTGATCTGGCGTGCTGCCGGCGAGACCTACGAAGTCCACCAACGGTTGCTCTTGGACTCGTACGTCAGTGGGTTGACCTTCCTCGGCGAGGATCTGCTCGCCGCCGTGACGTACAACGGGAAGGTGCACGTCCACGAGTTTCAACCGGCGTCCAGACTGTGGAAGTCGGCCTTCGAAACGGACACCGCCTCAGGGATCGGGACCGACATTGCCCCCGCCCCCGATTCAAAGTCAGTTTTCGCAGCAACGATTGGTGAAGTGATTCGGGTGGACCCGGGGTCCCAGCAGGTGGATTCGTCCCCGGTTAAGGGGTCTCTGAAGGTATTCCCAGGTGGCGAGGCGCTGCTCGCGCTCACGGAAGATGGCGCCAGATTTGAGCCGATTCGCACCTTTCAGCCGACAAAAGACCTTGTCCGATTTAGCTATCTCAAGGTGGCTCTCCTCGGCAATACAGCCTTCGGCAAGAGCACGTTGAGCAGCGCCATCACCACCGGCAATCCGGGGAGCCACCTCTCAACTTTCGGCCGCCGCGTCTGGACTTGGCCCATCAACTCGGCTGAGGGCCGCCGGCGCATCCTTCTGAACGATATTGGCGGTCAAGAGCAAGTAATCGCGACTTCGCTGCATATGGCGGCAGACTCAGATGTCGTCTTGCTCTTTTTCAAACAGACAGATATCGGCGGGTTCAAAATGGCCCTGGAACTGCACCGAAGGCTGCGCCCGCGTCTTGGTCGAGGGGCAAAGTCCTACCTTGTGGAGACTTTCACAGACCACACCTTGAAAGCGGTCTCCGATGAATTCGTCGTCCAGCAGGCGAAGTCCGCGGGGATAGATGGGGTCCTCAAAGTTTGCCCGCTTCGAGGGGATGACGTAGAAAGGTTCAAGGAGGATTTCGTTTCCGCAGTCGACTGGGGAAGATCAAGAAAGGCAGTCCAATCCGCGTCCGCCGAGGGTATCCTCACCACCATCTCGACGCTGAAGCAGAAGGGCGCTACTGTAGTCGACCTTGATACCGTCAAGCGGGTCTTCGAGCAGACCACCGGCTCGTCGATCTACGTCTACCACCTGAAGTTCCTACTTCAGAATTTGACTGACCTCGGCGAAATTGAGTACTATCCCGGCGTCAGCGATAAGATCGTCCTCGACGATCCAGAATTCAACGAGTTGCGGACCAACATCCCGGTATTCGCGAGCGAGAGGGGAGGCATCGTTAGAGTTAGTGAGGTCAACCAGAAGTTCAGGTCTTCGAAGCCGGGGTACGTCGCCATGTTGGATCGCTACTACGTCGCGAATGGCATCGCGGTTCCGTTCGCCGACGACACCGGCCGCTTGTTCCCGATGTTTCTCGAGAATCGGCCCCTCCGGATCCCAGGCGACTTCGCCGCTGTCACCGACCCCGAAGCGATGATCCATACCCTAAGTTTCCCAACATCCGAGTTTGACCAGACTCGCTTCCTGCAGGGGGTTTGCGACCTCGCTCTGAATTGCGTCGACGCCACCTCAACCGAGGGCCTATTCTCGTGGGGCCTGAAAGCGGGGCTCTACTTCAGAGTCCAACTTTCCGCTAGTTCCATTACCGGACCGACACTTGCGTTCCAGTTCAAGACGGCGGGCCGCGAGAAGGTGGCGTATGAAGCTCTGGACGAGCGCTTCGCCAGACTCTTGGTCGCATTTTACGGTCAGCCGGAAGCACCGCCAGAACGAACTGACCGGCGATGACTCGAGCGATAGACGTTGCTCTCACTTACGCCGGCGAGCAGGAGGGCTACGTTCGAGCTGTCGCCGTTGAGCTCCGGGAGCACGGGGTTCTGCTGTTCTTTGCCCCATTCGAGGAAGTGAACCTTTGGGGAGAAGACCTCATTCCCTACCTCGAACGAGTCTACAGCGAGTGGGCACGGCTGTGCGTGATGTTCATCTCAAAGCAATACGTCGACAAGGCCTGGCCGAGACATGAACGGCAAGCTGCCCTGTCGAGGCAACTCACTGAGCAATCCGCCTACATTCTACCCGTTAGGTTCGATGATACTGAGGTCCCCGGTCTGAGCTCGTCCATTTATTTCGTTCGGGCCGAGAAGCACACTCCAGTTGAACTTTCCGCGATGATCATGCAGAAGCTGGCGTCGCCGACTCCAGCGGCGAGCTCAGGTGGCTGAGCTGTGGGATAATTCAACGACGTGCTGGGTCGCGCCTCCGCTGCTCCAAAAGTTGAGCGGCGGCACCTTTTCGTCCCGGCGGTGTCCCCATCTGCCCACCCCCGACACCCTGATCAAGGGACACTTTGCCCCCGGGAGGTGTGAGTCGCCCCAGTGGGACCTTTTTCCCAACCGACCCGTTTCCCCGAGCGGGGCTCACGGGCCCTTCGATGCTCCCCTTGAGGTGGATCTAAGCGAAACCCGCTTTCCTCAGAGAGTCCAGAGTCCCGCCCCTGGGTGTGGGTTACGACAGGCTCCCCTGACTGGACCCCTTCGGGCTTTTGCGCTTGACCGCCGGGGACTTCCGAGCGCTTCTCCGTGATTTGTTCGCGATCGCGCGTCGGGGGTCCGAAACAAGGAAAACCCAAGGGGCATACCGTCGGTCGCGATGGCAGCGGGGATGGACACGCTATGAAGGCAACAACCAAACACTCTACGGAGACCCAGCGAAGGGCAATCCCGCCTACGATGACTTACGTCGAGGACAGAGGGGCGGTCTACGACGCGCCACTCGAGGTCGTTTGGGACTTCATGGAGAAGGACGAGACGTTCCATCCCAAGGCTCACACTGCTGCCGTGCGGAACTTCGAAGAGAAGGCCCTTTCCGAGGTTGCGACGCTCCTCAGCTATGAGCGCCGAAGTGGGGGCCGGTGGGAGAAGATGGTCTGTCGCATGACGGCGATGCGTCCTGCGGTGAGGATCCAGGAAGACCTCGATGGCCCGTACGCTGGGTCGAAGACGGTGTTCCTCTATACGCCCCAAGGCGAACGAACGGTCGTCGATGTATTTGGCTACGTTCAGTCTCCCGAGCTCACCCCCGCGGAGATCAAACGGGACAGGAAGAAGACCTGGGCGAATGCCTACTCGGAGGACTTACCCTATTTCCGCCGCTTTGCCAAGCAACACCCCTCCGTTCAAGAGAGGCACCAGTAATCACCCCTCACCGGCCGGCCCACCGGAATCCGCCGCGCCTAGGAAACGCAGCACCGTTCGCACAGGGTACTCGTTGCAGGCGGGGTCAAGGGTTAGGTTGGGACCCTGGCGTTTTGCTACCGCCCGACCCAGCGTGGAGGACAAGCCAGTTCCGGGAGACGGCGTTCAGGGGATGGAATCCTCAGTTGAGCGGGAGGGTAAGCCCACCGCTGAACCTGCCGTCAGCGTTGATCTGGAGCGTGGTGTTGGGCACAGGGGGGCCGCCCGATAGCCAAACGACGAACAGTTCGCCTTGCGAAAGGTTGGCGGGGAGCGAGCCCACCGACGATGTGTTCGACCCGCAGCGCGCCGGATCGCATAGCGCCCAACCGGTTCCACCCGAAATCGAGTTGTTGCCGAACTGGGCGATGCCAAGGCCCGAGGAGGTCCCTATCGTGACGTTAAATGACCAGCGGCTCGACAAGGGCGTTTGGACATCGAACCCTAGTACGGACGTATTGATCCCCGATTTAGCCTGAGTGATCTCGAAGACCTCACAGTAGCTTGTCCCCGAAGTAGCGAGAGGGCAACCGAGCGTGGCCGGGCCCACCGTCGACGTCGTCTCCACATTCTTAAACGTCAAGTTCAATGCCTGGCCGATCGGAATCGGTGGAGGCGGGGGCGGACTTCCCACTCCGGGTCCCACGAGGGAAATATTGACCTGCCCCGGGGCATAACTCTCACCCCCGAAACTTCCGTACCCACCATACCAGGAAGTCGCGGAGGTCCGATTCACCGTAAAGACGTCTCCGGACGGATTGACGGCTCCCGTCCAGACAATGAATTGTTCGTAGGTGACGAACCCCAACGGTGGGGCCAAGGTCCCCGTCGCCGCTGAGCCACAGGTCGAAGGAAGACAAGTCGTCCAACCGACGCTAGGACTGGCAGAAACCTCCTGGGCGATGCCGTATCCGGTTCCGTTGACCAAGGTCAGAGTTTCGAACGAGGCGGGGGTGCCGTTCGCGAAGTTGATTCGGAAGAGAGAGTTGTTCGTCGCAAAGTACCCGTCCCCAAACTCGATCGGGACCCCGACGCAGTAGCTAGTGCCCTGCTCAGGAACCGGGCAACCGCCCTTAGCGCTTCCCGTCGAGTTGATGGAGAATCCGTATGGGCTTCCAAACAATAATGGGGGAAGAGGGGGGGCTCCTGAGCCGGGGGTCGGTACCTTCCCCGGGTTCGACGGGGAGCGGGACAAGTCGACGTAGACGGCACCGGCGCTGAGAGCAATGGCTGCAAGAATAGCCGCAATCAGCCATCGGGGGATTTTCGTGGGACCTTCGGCCAGTGCCCGAAGTGAGAACCTGAGGGGCCGGCCGACCATAGTAGCGAGACCGACGCGGAGCGAACGTATCACCATGTCGACCGGAGCGGTCACCGCGGGCGTACTCGCGCGAGCCCTCGACTCGGTTTACAGCGTAGGCTCGGCCGCGATCGACCAGGTTCTCCCCGACGGCAGAAATGATTCTACGATTCCCAACGTCGGCGTTGGGGGCTCCCGTGGTTCGGCCAGCTGGACACTTTGGGACAGCGGGGATGGGCAAGCCTCCCCGGGTGGCGACAGCTGCCACCGTCGGGGGAATCCCTCCCATTCTACCCACCTCTTGAGGCGACCCCTCGGGGGGAATCCTCGGAGGGTCGGTTCACTGACCTGCAATGGGGCGGACCTCTTCGCGGGACCCGTCTGGGTTGCGGGATTCGAACCAATCTGCGAATCTTGAGAACGGACCTTTCGGCCTCCTTCCCCTTCCTTGCCTCTCCCGCCAACCCGGCTAGGGTGGATGCGACGGAACACGAGGCTCATTGTGACGGGCCGGGGGCGGCGCTTCATCGGCCTCGCGGCAGTCCTGATGAACGACTGTTTCGACCTTTGGCGGCGCTTCATCCCTCTGCCGAAGGAGCTCCAGCTCACCGCCGTCGGAAGACGCTGGGACCTGACGCCCCGAACCGATGGACCACTTCGGACAACCCTACTACGAAACCCCTCAGGACCTAGCCGACCGACCCTTTCATGATGGGGCCAGCCCGAGGCGCGGAGGGAATGGAGTCGACGCCCTGGACTCCGAGGTTCGAATCGGCCGGTTCCCTTACCGCGGAAGACAACGAGGAAACGGTCGAGTGCCGAGTGGCGTTCAGAAGTTGAAGCAGAAGGTGCCGCGTTGCCCTGCCATGCGGTTTGGGAGCCGCTCAACCGGAAGCACGACTCTGCGCGGGGCGGAGCCTACATCTAGCCGAGTCGAGTTGGGAATCCAGTGGATCGGAGGCTGCTCCGGGATTTGCATTACATCGCATCAATGGCGGACCTCCCGTCGATCCTGCAACGCGGACTGCTCTCGCATAACCAGGCGGCCGCACTTCGCCCCCATGCTATTTCCGACCCAGCAGTTCAGCTTCGAAGGTCCAGAGTCAGGGTCCCGGGCGGCCTTTGGCTCCACGATTACGTCAACCTCTACTTTGATAGCCACAACCCCATGCTCTCTAAAATTCGCCACATGAACCGGGACCTGGTCGTCCTGGAAGTCTCGAAGGTTGTCGTGGACTTGCCAGATGTCGTCATCGCCGACCGAAACGCCGCGAAGGAGATGGTCCGTTTCGGGACCTCCCCCCAGGGCCTTGAAATCATCGACGGGGGAATCGTCTACAAGGAGTTCTGGAAGGACCCCCTAGGAGACCCTTTAGAGGATGAGCGGCGTGACGGGATTAAGTGCTCTGAAGTGCTGACTCCCTCGCCCCTTCTACCGAGGTTCCTGCGGGGGACTGGAATCGTCTGCAGTGAGGACGCGAAGGCCGCAATCGAAGTGATAGCACCCTCCCTCCGGCTCCGCGTAGGTTCGAGGCATTTCTTCTGGGGAGGGACGGCAGGGCCAAGGCCATGATTCGGTCAAAGGTTGGGGACATCCTCGACTCGAGGATGCAGACGCTAACGAACACGGTAAACTGTGTCGGGATCATGGGCAAGGGAATCGCCCTCGATTTCAAGAAACGATTCCCCGAAATGTTCGAGGAATACGTCGGACGGTGTCGCACGGGCCAAGTAAAGCTGGGAGAGCCCTACCTGTACAAGGGCTACGGCAAGCCTTGGATCCTGAACTTCCCCACGAAGGATCATTGGCGGTCGATGACTAGACTCGCCGACATCGTCACGGGACTGGAGTACTTGGCTGCTCACTACAGGGAATGGGGCATCACCTCTTTGGCGGTTCCGCCACTCGGTTGTGGTAACGGTCAGCTAGACTGGAGGGTGGTTGGACCAACCCTCTATCGGCACCTATCTGAACTCCCGATTCCGGTAGAGATGTTCGCGCCCCGAGGAACTCCCCCCGAGCTCCTCTCAGAAGCGTTCCTGGCCCAGGAGAATGGTCCGAAGAGGACGAAGACAAGCGAGGTAATGCCTCACTACATCAATCCGACTTGGGTTCCTTTGGTGGCTGTTGTAGACCAAGTCACTAAGGAGAGATACCACCGGCCGATCGGAAGAATAGCGCTGCAGAAGATGGCCTACCTTCTCACAGCGGTCGGGGTTCCGACTGGATTCGAGTTCGTCCGCGGGCCATTCGGACCCTTCTCCCCGGACCTCAAGGAGGCGCTCGGTCGGATGATTAACAACGGGTTGTTGGTGGAGGAGCGCGACGGCCAGAGGTTCGTCGTCACTCCGGGTTCAACGTACGAAGACGCGCGGAAAGTCTATGCGGGCGAGCTCGAGAAGTGGAAGAAGGAGATCTCGAAGTTGACCGACCTTATGCTTCGGCTGACAACTCATGGGGCGGAAATCACGGCGACCGTGTTTTACTCGGCCCGATCCCTTGCGGAGAGTCACGGTCGGACTCCAACCGAGCAGGCCGTCCTCGAGGAAGTCATGAAGTGGAAGCGGCGGCGACTTCCCACTTGGGATCGGAAGGAGGTTGCTCTCGTCATCCGGGATCTGAATGCGCTTCGGTTCGTCAATCTGGAGCATTCCGACGAATTGCTGCCCGTCCCGGCCGAGTAGGTGACCTCAACCCGAGAATCCCACTCCTCGTCGCGGGAAGGTCTTTCGAACGGCTCGGCACGACTTTCGGCGCGGTTCGCTCGCCTGCCCCAACTTAATGGGGCCCCGGCCCCACGAGGTGTAGCTTCGCGAACAAGCGATGACATTCGGAGGAATCTGTGAAGTCCTCACGAGCTTCCTCTGAGTAGGCGACGGATGCTCGTTCAAGCTCGCCGTCAGCCCTCGCGAGCTTCTCTACGACGGGAAGAAAGCCCGAAAGGAACCCACGAGCGTGGGCGACAAACCGTTCACGGCAGAAGGATTCGATCTCAGCGTCGACGGGCTCCTTGCCCGGGGCAATGTCTGCAGCGAACTCATGACTGTAGCGCAACCGATTCCACGCGTGACCAAGGAGGTGATCGAACTCTCCCCTCCAATATTCGAGATTCTGATCAAAAGGGTCTGAGAGACCAGCCTTCCCCTCACGCACTAAGACAAGGCGCTTCGCCTCGAGCTCCTTGAGGCCCCGATGAGCCGTCACCCTTCTCCAACCTGCTTCTCGGGCGGCCGGGTTCTTGGAGGCCGCCCAGACTTTCTGAAGTGGGGTTGGCGGCTTCAGGAGTCCGGCCACTTCTGCCTGCCTCACGGGTCCTCTCGCATTCCTGAGCCCTGAAACTACGTCCTGCGCCGCACTCGAGAGGGAGTGGATGCCCCCGCCCGTGGCACCTCTCAGAGGTCGTCCTTTTCTCGATCGAAGCTCCCTGCCTGCAGACACTTTTGTAACGCCCCGCTACTCGCGTTACAATTTGGTAACATTAAGGCTTGCCCACGGCCTTGGACAACCGGGGGGGGTTGGAATTCGGGCACGAGTCCGCATCGAACTTTCCGTTGAAGTTCGGCGCGATGCCTGCTTGGATGGCCGATTCTGTCCGATGGGAGCGGGAGCTTCGCGTCAAGAGAATGTAGTTTCGGCCATTCGGGAAGGAACCTCGCTGGCCCGATGGGGGTTGCTTCTGTCCTCGATCTTCGGGGTCTGTGCCCTGGTCCTCACAATATTGCTCCACTAGACCTGGCACACGCCCCGCCGTCGGGCCCTTCAGGGCGCGGGTCTCGATTCGCAATCTCTGGTCCTGGACGAGAGGAGAACTCGACTCCTTGAGATTGCCCGGAGGGTCTTGGTGAGGGGAACGGGGTCGGAATCCCTGGGGCTGGATTCTTGGGCGGTGCGGTCGGGTCTTGGTGAGGGGTGTGCCTGCCCTTTGAAAGTAGGGCGGAGAAGATTCGAACCGAGATCGAATGCCCGAGAACCGACATCGCCTTGATTTCCCGGTAGCGGGTGCCGTGTTCCGTTCTCCAATCATAGTGAACAGAGGTAGATCTTCGTGATTGGCTAGAGGAAGCTCGATCCGAGTCGCTGACCCCGGTCCCTTATCCACTAGTTGACAAGGGTCAGGTACCAGTCACTCGAGCCGGGCTCCAGGGGCCTTGAACCCGGCGTTCCGCTCCTCGAGACCCAGATGGAGCGCCGCTCGCCTCCCCGATCCGCTGACCCGAATTCAACGTGAAGTCGCGTGCGGTCGCCACGAGATACCGAAGTGAAGTCCCGCTCCCACGGCAGGTCGGGCGGTCCACGATATGCCGCAATCCATCGAATTGGTCGAAGGCCCCGGGCCGGACTCATGTGGAGGTTCGAGAACCGGTAGCGTGGCTTGTAGAGCGATGATACCGCATAGAGACCGATTGATGCAGTCAATACGCCCGGCATATTGATGATGTGTCCAATCCGGTCAACCAATGGTAACGGTTATTAACTCACCCGATCTTGGGGTTGCTGCAAAGCTGCCCCGCTAGGGGTGGAGTGAGCTCAGTGAGAATGAAGGAGAAGAACGAGGCGGCAAGAATTGCGCCTGCAGAGGCGGTCGAGGACCCAGAATTCGAGGTCATCATCCGCGGACCCGGGGTGTCTGTCGAGCGGAAGGTAGGGAGGTTGACCGCACAGCGGGCGGTCGTCGTGATACTCGGAGATGGTACCACCGAACTCCCTCCGATGTCACCCTCCCCTACGCAGCTAGGCCCAGAGACCATTGAAGGCGACTCGCCTTCGCTTAGGGAGTATTGGACTCGGCTTAGGCTCGACTCGAACCCGGCGAAGATCGCCGCTATCGGCGCTCACTCGAGGGCGTATCACCGGAAGCCCACCTTCTCCCGGGACGACCTTCGTGCTGCGTTCGTTTCGGCGGGCGAGCCGATGCCGCGAAACCTACCTCGTGACATCAAGAAGGCGGTTCGCGCCGGGTACATCGCACCCAGCCCGGGAAACGACGCGGGCTACTACGTGACCGCGACGGGACTCGCTCTCCTTCGACCCTCGGAGAGTCCTTGAGCATGTCGGCCAGGTGGCTCGACGAGGCGATGCCTGCCATCCGAGAGATGGAGAGGGTCTCTGACCTTTGTGCCGAGCCTTACCGAGCGAGCTGCTTCGACCGCCTCCTTTCCCACTGGCTCTCCCAGCTGCCGGGGATTCGGTCGGAAGTCCAGATTCAGACCGGGCCGGCGCCGCCGTCAGAGGTGGCGGAGTCAACCGCTCCCGTGCGACGGCACGTGGCCGGCTTTCTGGCGAGCTACGGACTACCGAAAGATTCGGTCGAGAATCTGATTGACGTGAGGTCAGGAAAGGTGCTGGCCCGTGATCTCGGCCGAACCAAGCGCAGCATCCAGCAGCGCCTAGGGGTCCTTCTTGGTCTGAAGCACTTCGCCACAGACGGCGACTTCGCCTTCCCTCAGGACGAACTAGTCGAGTTGTGCAGGCATCACGGTGCGTATGACCAGGCCAACTTCGCCAAGACGATGAAAGCGACGACGCAGGACTCGATCGCGGTGTTCGTGAAGGAGGGCCAATCTTGGCGACTAACGAAGCCTGGCGAGCGCTACCTTGCGGAAGTCATCCAGTCAATCGTTCAACCCCAGGCGCGTCCGATTCAGGCCCGCCTTGACATCGAGAGCCCTCCAGCGGGAGCCGGGTAGGCGACAAGGAGCGAAAACAATGGATGCAGAATTGAAGGCTTGGCAAGCGGAGATTGAGCGACGAATTGAGCGGCTGGAGGGTACGCCGGCATCACCCCCCCGTCTGAGTTCAAGCAAACCCACCTCAGTCGGGGAGTTCCTTCAATCTAAGGGTCCACGGAACGGATTGGAGAAGTCGGTTGTGGTCGCCTATCACATTGAGAAACTCTCGGGAAAGGGGGCCTTCACGCTAGCCGACATCCGGTTGGGCTTCAGGGAGGCGAAGGAGCCTCTTCCAGTCAACTCGCGAGACCTTGTCCACAAGGCAATCAAGAAGGGCTGGATGATGGAAGCGGGGGGGCCGAAGAGGGACGGGTTTCGATCCTTGATGCTCACGAACTCAGGTGAGCAGTTCGTTCAAGGGCTGAAATCGGGATAGGACCGTGAGGTCCGCCGGTTCCCGTACCCTTTCCTCTGCGCCATCGGGTCTGCAATCGGCTTGTTGGTGGGTGCGTCACGAATCCCAGGGCGCAGCCACTTTCGACGAAAGCTCGGTGCGCTGTCGCAACATTGCCCCACCTTGGCGAAGGGCTCTCCTCGAGGGGGGCACCGACACACGGCTCCTATCCTGCGTGATGCCAAGCTTGAACCCTCGCGAGAAGGGGTTGCTGGCCGGAGGGGTTGAATCTTTCGAAAATGTCCGCCCCCGAGACCCCGACCGTGTTCGGATCCTTGTCTAGGGCATCACTTTATCAGGACAATCGCGAGAGCGGATTTGAAGCAGGTTTGGATGCGCCTGCAGCATGAAGGTTTGGACCTGATCCCCCTGGGCCGAGGTGGGTCGACTCGATGAGTTCCGACGGCGAGCTTCAGCCCCCCATCACGGGCGTGACTCGGATTCAGTCGTACTGGAGCGCCACAGGAGTAATATGCTGGGCCGCCTCAACCCGGCTGGGGCTACTTGAGGCCGTGGCGCGCCCGATCCCTCGGAGTGGGGTGTAGAGGCGGAGGACGAGCATGAACACGTCAAGTGGTGGGCATTCGTATCGTCAGAGGGGCGTACGCCGAACGACCCTTCAAGGAGCAGTGCTCTGGGGGGTCGTGGTTTCTGCGGCCATAGCGGGCACGGCATGGCTCTCCGTGTCCCCAGCCGCGGGGCAATCGCCACGCGTCGGTGCACTGGTGGTCGGTGCTGGCCCAACCGGCATTGCGTACGCGACCGACAACCATAACATCTACCTCACGAACGCCTACTCGAACACGGTATCCGTGGTCTCGTCGACCACATTCGGATTGATTAAGACCATCTCGGTGGGAATATCTCCTGGAGGCATCGTGTATGATCCTTCGAATCAGCGAATCTACGTCGCGAACGCCAATTCGAGCAACTTGTCCGAAATCGACACGACCTCAAACACCGTCGCCGGGACCCTCGCGACAGGGTTTCAACCAATCGGGGTTGCGTACGATCCGTTCAACCAGGGCATCTATGTCACGAATCGAGGGGATAACAATGTCTCCGTATTTACCAGTAACGGCAGCTCCTACAGCGCAAACGTTTCTGTGGGAACCGCTCCCACTGCGATTGCCTACGATCCGACGAACCAGGAGATGTACGTGGTCAATAGTCAAGACGGAACGATCGCGGTTATCGACAGCAGCAGCAACACGGTCAGTCAGTTGGTGGGCGTGGGGCGCTACGCGTCGGGGGTTGCGTACGACCCTGCGAACACAGCAATGTACGTGACGAACAACCTGACGGGCAACGTGTCCATCCTCGACTCTGGAGGAAACTCCCTGGCGTTCAACGTTTCACTCGGGGGCAACCCTGGACCGGTCGCCTTCGATCCGATGGATCACGCAATGCTAGTCTCAATGAATCAGCTCCCCGGCCGTGTCGACGCCATTGGCAACCAGACCCTGGCCCAGATTGCCGCCGTCACGGTCGGGAGTGATCCACGCGGTCTGGTATTCGATCAGAAGAACTCGGAGGTGTTCGTCGCGAACCTAGGCTCGGGGACCGTATCCTTCTTCGGCGCAGGTAGCTACATTGGCGTCGCCTCCGTTTCAGTTGACAACTCCACCTCGGCGGCGTATGACCCGACGACCCAAGAATTATACGTGGTCGAGAATACTGCGTACGGGAACGTCACCGTCCTGGGCGGGCACAATCTAAGCCTTATCACACGGATCGCTGTGGGCAGCTTCCCCGAGGCGGTTGCCTACGACCCGACTCAGGGGGAGGTATTCGTAACCAACTCGGTCTCAAACAACATCTCGGTTATCAATGCCTCCACGCACTTGGTGACGGGTTCGATTCCTGCATATGACAACCCTTGTGGGATTGTGTACGATCCACATATGGGCCGCATTTACGTTTCTAATATGAACAGCGACAACGTATCCGTGATCATTGCCAGTAACGGGTCAATCATAGGCAATATTCTTGTGGGATCGAGCCCGGAGGGACTTGCGTATGATCCGTTGAACCACCATATCTACGTCACTGACTTCGGGTCGAACTCCGTGTCGGTAATCAGTGAAACCCGAAACTACGCACCGATTGCGACCATCGGTGTCGGCTCTGGGCCGGCCGGAATCGCCTACGACCCCTTCAATCGTGATGTTTACGTGGCAAACTCCCTGAGCTCGAATCTGTCGCTGATCAGCAGCCAGTTCAATAGGGTTGTTGGGACGGTTGCCGTTCCATTCTCTCCAGCTGGAATCGCGTACGACCCCTTGAGCAGGACGATCGCCGTTGCTGGCCTCGCGATTTCGAGTGTCAATCTCACCCTCGTTTGGGTGGGGCATGGAAACCAAGTAGTCGCGCTGAGTTTCGGGGACGGACCGGGCACGTACGCGACATACGATCAAGCCGACCGAACCATGCTGGCTGCTACACCTCTGGACATCATCGACTCTTTCACTAGCTAGGGTTGGGCGTTACCACCTCACAGGCAGCTGCCGGCCCGCCCCGTGAGAGGACCGAGAAACCCCACGCCGGCTCGAATCGGTCCGCGGGCCTGACTCTGGCACCAGTGCCCCCGGTTTGTGGTGTAATCGGGACTGCCCCCGCGGCCAGGGAATTGCCTGGAAAACTCCCGCAGGAAACGTGATAGAGCCGGGAGGCGAGTTTGCGAGCGGCTCCACGCTTGGACCATGACCATGGGAATGAATTCCGGTCGCAGGGACTGCCATCGACCGCTCGGGAGGGCTGAGGATCGACCGCAAGCTCGCGGTCGGATGTCCGGGAGGATGGACCCCCTGGCTGCCTCAGCTTTGCTTGAGAATCTCGGTGCGGCCCAAGAGCCGAGTTCGATCACCCTATCGACCGAGGCATAGCTTGTCCCTTCGCCGAAAAGGGAATCCAAGTGTTGGTAATACTCCCCTTCCCACTCCGGGTCGGGGGTTCGAACTTTCATGCCATTCCCCCTCCCCGCACATCGGGGAATACTAGGAGCGGAGTTACTTGGCCGACCCCGCTCCTCTGCCGGGCGAAGCGGCTCCCAGTTCCGTTCGCCACCTTCCGAAGGTTAGTCGTCTCTAAGACTTGGTTCGCCGGCGACTATGGAGACCCTCCGCCTCGGGTGGGGGTGGCCGTGGTTTGATTGGCGGAATCGGCTCTGTTCCCGAGGGGCCCGGAGGCGCGCGGGGCCATGGCTTGGGCGCTGCCATAGCCGGGCATGCGGGAGCCCGGTCGCGGATCCCTCCACTCTCAAGGGCCTTTGAGGGTCTGCCTACATCAGGGGCTGGGGCTTCCGGCCATCGTTCGGGGGGCGAGATGGAAATTGGGGGACCACGCGCTGAGATCTCCAGTTCCCGGCGTTTCTTGTCCTGGCTCATGGCACCGACCTATCCACCGGAGGAACCTATCTCGTTTAAGATTTCGTTTTGGCAACGCTCTCTAAGGGCATCATCCACTGGAACCCCCACTTCGGCCTCTATTGTCGGCAGCAGACTCGATTTCACGGCAGCCAGCTCGTCGACGGTTACCGTTCCGCCCGTTTGGAGGCGATCCCAAAGGCTCTCGACCTTGACTTCGGCTTGGGCCCATCGACCGTACCCAACTCCCAATTGCCCAAGCAAGGTCGAGTATCCGAGTATTGGCGTGACAATGGCCACCACCGCTGTCGCAGCCGTCAGGGTTTGCCAAAGAGTGGGAAACGAGGACCAGAACGCGAGTCCCGTGATCGCCGAGGAGGAGGTTATGGCAAGGATGGCACGGAGGACCTGGTCCCTGAGGAGGTAGCGCCGCCGAAGCTCTGTGTAGTACCGCAAATTGAATCGGCAGGTGAGCCATTCATCCCAAACAAGCTGACGAATTCCAGTCGAAATCCCAGTATGCCCGCTCACAATCCAGACTTCTCCTCAGACGACCGAATCTCGGATTGGGGCGTAAACCTATCGCCAGTCGTGGGGCCGGGCCACGGGGTGGCCCGAGGATCCAGAAGGTCCCGGCAGCGTCCCCAAAGGTTCACGCAAAAGCGTCCAGAGCTCCGCGATTCCGATTTCTCACTCTTGGCCGAGCGCCGCGATCCTCCCAGGGTCGACGCCCTGCCGGGATGCCAGGCTCGTAAATCACATCACCCCGCCAATACTCCCGTCAGAGGACCCCTCGACAACGACAATCCTGGGCCACCGTGTGTTTTGATTTTTGGCTAAATCCACCCGAGAGTCGGGGCTTTTCTGTCAAGGCGGGTCCTCTCCGGAGATTCGAACTTCATTGCGGTTCCCGGTAACGGAACTGAAGCCGATGCAAACGCCCTCTACGACATCGCGGGCGAGGCAAATCTCTACCTTCGCAGGCGCTTCGTTGCCTCCCCATGGTACATGGATGCGGCTATGGGCGGGTCGAACCTGGCATCCCCGGCGACCTGAGGGGCGGAGACATCCTGCACCTCGGTTGGCAGGCCATCCTGGGGTCCTCAAAGAGCGAAGCGCAGACCCCCACAAGGTCGGTAACGGAATATGTCTCCACGCCCGGAACCTACGGCGTCAACAGGTCGGTGACGATTGAGGAAATGACCGCGTCGAGCGGTGCAGGGGACGCGCGGTTCGTCTCGCGGAACCAGACGGCCTCGTTCTCGCAGTCTGGCCTCCCCCGGTGCTGAGGGAGACTCGTCTCGAACCCGGGTTGGAATGGGCCCCGGTTCCCAACCTTTTCGAGCGTGCCGTCCAGGTCACCCTATCGCTTCACCTGGGCCGCGATCCATAGTCGGTCCGTTAACTGCGGGGAAACAAGTTGGCGGCTGGAAGGATTGCCGAGTGCCCGGTAGGCATTGCGCGCTTCACACGAGTCACTCGGCCGTAGGTGAGGATGGAAAATTGCGGCGGCCGGCCAACTGAATGCAGCCATCGAGACTGCACCGGGATTGAAGGAGCTCCAAGGAACCGTCGGAGCACGGAGTCGTCAGCGGGGTGCCACGGCGCTCGGGAGCCTATCCATGGGGAGGCCGGCTAGAACTCAGTGCGTACCGGCGGGTGAATGAGCCCCCATTCCTCGGGGCTCCCGGCTGGCCCCAATTCGGCGCCGCTTGCCACCGCCGCTGGGTGCATCGGCCATGGAAAGCGCCATTGCCCGTCATCGAGTGGACTGACCCCTCCTACACCCTGAGCACCAGGCTGATCGTCGCCGTCTCCGTGGCGTAGGGGTTGCCATTGGGACCCGAGCAGCCCCCAGTCTGATTAACTTGCCAAACGCAGAGCACTGCTTGAGTTACAAAAGTAACAAGGTAGACCCCGCCGTAAGGGCCACCCGAGCTGCAGGTTCCCGATCCACCATCCAGGCAACCCGCGAACAGTTGGAGCCTAGATACCGAGGCCTCCGCGACGCTTGAATGGCTCAGATTGCCCCCGGCCACAGTACCCCCCGAGAGTACTTCGGTCCACAGATTGCTTCCCGACATGGTGCAGATGGACGTGCTCCCGCCTAACGAAGACGTCCCAAATAGATTCTCGAGGAGCCCCACGGCCAATTCAAGGGCCAACCCCGCGACCGCTTCCATGACTATGGTCAAGCCGAACGTTTCGATGCCCAGGCCGACCTCGATTGCCATTATTGTAATCTCCTCGGCGGCCGACACGGCGAAGTCCTGGGCTGTGAACTCCTGGCTGACCAATTGTGCGGTGGCCGGTGACGAGGAGCCGAGACCTAAGGTATTCTGCGTCGCTGCCGAGTCGAAACCTGGCCATGAGCCATAAATCGAATTGCCGGACAGCTTCGTCTCCTTGACCCCCATGCAGAGTGTGGCGACATCGGCCTCGCCATAGCTCGTACCGGTCACGGTTGCGCCACTTGGTGGAGTGATCGGTCCAGTGGCATTTGCCATCGCCGTTATGCTGAGATCAAGTGTATCCTCGACATTGCCACAGACGTGGTTAAGCTGTTGGAAATCAACAGCCAAGGTCAGATTGCTGGTCATATAGGTCGGTCCGCCGCTACTCCAATCATTGATCTTCCAGCTGTTGTTCGCGGCCGCTTCGTATGGTGCGGCGAACACGTAGGTGTTCGAATTCCCGCCGCTGTTGCACGAGGGATTATACGTCGCCGTTGGTAGGTTGAGCTGGCCGGTATACAGTCGATGAGCTGTGCTTCCGTTCTCCTCCATGAAGGAGCCCTTCGGCAACACCTTGAAGTCGTCGAAATAGGCGTTGACCGTGCCGATTGTGTGGCTCGAACTCCCTAGCGCAGTAACGCCGATGTGCAGCTCAATGACGTGGCCTTCGAACCGAGTGATATTCATCGAAACCTGGCTCCAACCGGCCGTCGCTGACGTGAAGTTTGTATTGGTTTCATAGTAGTCATAGGTCTGATCAAGTATGGTCACGTTTGCGGCCTGATAGGTTGGACAATTAGGAGAACTACAGGAGATGCCAAAATTCACCTCGCCGACCAGGTTCATCGCAAAATTCACGGGACCCGAGTTATCGATGTTGTTCGGAACACGGAACTGTTGCCAAGCCTGCTCGGTGTAGCTGCACCCGTGGTCATTCCCGCAGGTCCCGGGGTTAAGCTGCATTTGCATCGATTGATTCCCCGCGAAGACGGTCGAAGTCGAAATCGTTGGGGATCCTTGGGTCACCCAGCCATACAACTTGGCATCCTCAAAATTCCCGTTCGTGATGTCCTTCGCGTAAGGCGCGTTGACCAAGCGTATCGAATCGAAATAGGCGACGAACGTTCCGGGAGTTGCTTTGTTCCAGCCATTCACATAGTCGACCATAAACTGGCTAATGTAGAGGTTTTGCGTGAGGGAGAGGTCACAGACTACTTGAACCCAGTTGCCACGAGGAATGGAAATGGTGGGTGCGGCGCACTGCTCACCCTTTCCATCCAACGGACCGACTTGGTTCGTAAACTTCTGTGTTTCCCCTGACAGGAAGTTTCCGTCAGAAAGCAAGGCGTCGACGGAAAAATTTGCCGAAGCCGAGGACGTCGGAACATAGACATAGAATTCAAGGAACACTGGACTCGAGAGGGCGGGAAACAGGGCTGTCCCCGTGATGCCGATGTTCGGAGCTGGCGGGGTTCCCAGACCAACGTAGGACACGGCGAGGGGATAGGAGGTCGACGATCCGTCCGTGCCTGTGAACTTCAGGACCGTCGAATCCCCGCTGGGGAGACCTGAGGGTATCCCCGTCGTCACGAGCGAGGCGGATACACCAGTCGTCTGGTATGAGATCTCTGAGGAATCAGACACCGTCCAAGTACTCCCCAAATCCCCCGGATAGCTGAGGTTGTAGTCACTGTCCCCCCCCGGGGAATTGTAGAGGCCAAAGTCGTTGGTTTTTGTCAGGTTGATGCTGGCGTTCAACCAGGTGGTCTGATGTGGCGACAGCGCGGCGTTCCCCGTGGTAAACGTGACATAACCCATCGCTCGGGCGGTAACAGTAACTATGGCCGATCCCGTCGAACAGGAGAATGCGAATGCATAATGGCCGTTCGCGTCAGTGATGTTTGTCATGGCCCCTCCAATCGGGACCACTCCGCCCGAGAGCGTCACGTACGCGTAGTACACAGGGCCTAGAGTCGGATATATAGTGACGTAACCGGTCAGCTCTGTCGGTGTGCAAGCGTCGCTGAACTCTGCCGAAATGGTTGCGGTGGACCAACACGGGGCTGACGCGCTGATGGTGACGACGTAGGTCGTTAGGGAGAGACCAGTTTGGGTAAGCGGGGAGACTGGGTTTGTAACGCTCTTCCACACCCCCGATCCAACCGGTGAGAATGTCACAGTAACTGTGGTCGTAGGGCCTGGGGAAAGAGAGGGTAGGCTGCTAACGCTCCACGAGACCGTCGCCATTCCTCCGCCGGATGGCACCCCGTACACTTGGGCATTCTTGATGACAAGAGTTCCCTCTGGGCAGGATCCGCCGCCGGTTGTAGTCGTGTAGATCGAGCCGGTGCGGGCGTAGGTATTGTGAGGGGTCTGACAGGACCCCGTCAGCCCGATTTGGTAATAGTAAACTGAGTTCGTGGACAACGAGCTCAGCGTCACAGAATTGCTGGATGGAGTAACGGAGCTCCAACCCGTTCCAGTGGGGTTCGTGCCGTAGGAGAAGTTTGCCGAAACCTCAGTCCCTTCCACTGACCAACTGATGACTCCGTTGGTGCCGGAGCTCCCAATGGAGACCGCCACGGCAAGGATGCTGATACAGCCGAATTGTTTCTTGATATGGGTCGTGGCGTGCCCACCGGTCATTCGACCCGCGTGGGCACCCGCCCCCAACCCCATGCTGGAGCGGAGGTGCGAATCACTACTGACACCGGTGTTGGCCGATGAGGTCGCGACGAAGTGGGACCCCCCCACCGAATTCCGGTCGACAGCGACCTCCCGATTTTGGGTTCGCGAAAGTGCGGACATGCCGGGGTTGATCAGGAGCAGGAGCACGCCGATTGCGCCTGCTGCGCCGATGACCCTGGCAAATCTTTTCGGCGAAAGGGTCCACGATTTCCGGTTGACTCGGAGTACTCCCATTGTGGGACGCCTGCGCGAGATGGTGCAGCACGATTAGGGTTATGTATTTTCGTACACGTATCTGTAGGGCTGCTGTACGCGGGGTGGGAGCGAATGGGGTACGACTCGCTCAGATTTGGCGGATTCAGTTGGGTCATTGGTCGCGACTTCGGACTCAGCGTCGATGCAGTCGGGAGCGGGCCGCCAGGGATATTTATCGTGGGACAGCTCCTCTCCCTTGGGGAGCCTCCGAAGTGGAGGTGGCTTAGGCAACCTGCATGATGCGAATGACGAGAGGTTGGAACGGACTGGCGGTAGGGATGGTCAACTCGGTCCTGGTAGGTTGCCTACTCGGATCAGGGGTCTGGATCTACGGGCTCACCCAGGGGGCTGGTGAGAGCCCCCCGCTACATTCGTTGACCAGCCTCGGGAGTTGGGTACGACCTCTCTGTCCTGATCCCCGAAACTGCCCGAATTATCTCAGCGCAGGGGAAACACCTAGATTGGCGGCTGTTTCATATGTTTCGCTTGGGAATCTGTGGATTGCTGCGGTCACCAACGGACCGCTCGTCGAACTCAGCCAAAATGGGCAGGTGCTTCTATCGAGTACGGCGCTCGGGTGTTACCCATCTCAAGTATTTTACCCTGGCCACGGCCAGCTCGTCTACATCCCATGCTCGGGCAGCGGGCCCTCCGCGAATTCCACAATCATCGTATGGAATTGGGGGTCAAACTCTTTAGTCTCCCGGTTCGAGGGGCCCGATACGTGCAACGGACCCCTGACCATGGACTCTAGAGCCAATCGCTTGTACTGTCCAATAATGGCCACCCAGGACCCCGCATGGGTAGTCGATCCACTGAATGGCTCGATTTCGCGTTTTCCTGCCCCCGGGGGACCTGGAGTCAGCGTGCTTTACGACGACTCCGCCGGGAGCTTACTCTTCGCTGGGGAAAATAGCACCACAATTGAGTCCCTCAATCCGACCTCCGGTCGTGTAGTCGCCCTAATTCCGGTCGGTGGCTACCCGATAACGATGGTACAGAGCCCGAACACTAAGGAAGTTCTGGTCGTCACCAGTTCCTCCCCGTCCAATCTCCCCTCCGATCAATCCCGATTGCTAGTCCTTAACAGCTCTACATTGGTCCCGACCTTTTCCGCAAACCTGCCGTCGCCGGTCTCATGGGGTGGCGAGCCAATCACCTTCGATGGGGCAAATGATGAGGCTTTTCTCGCTTCTCGGGGGGGATTAGTCGTGTTCGATCTCGATCGGAATACGATCGTCCTGGCCAGCGTGGGAATCCAGTATGCTTTCGGCGAAATCGCGGTGTTCGGGTATGACCCGAATTCGAGCACCTTCGCCTATGCGCCGGACCCTCAGAGCGGTGCCTACGTGGAGTTTGTGAACATAAGCCATATCCTCACCTCCGAACCGCCGTTCTCGACGGTCCCGTACTTCGGGATGTGGACCCCCGTGATGGCTGGGACGGCGGGATTCGCAATTTCGGGCGCGATCCTATCCCTCCGCCGGCAGAAACCGCCACGGGGGGCCAATCGCACATGAATCGGGGAGGTGCCGGGAGAGACCATGACCTGACCGACGACCATGTGTCGTCCGAACTATCCTGGCCGCTCAGCGGATTCCCCTTACCACGGGTTTCCCCCGCTCCCGTAGGCGGTCGGCGCCGCCTTTTCAACGCTATCAGGGCGACAGCGGCGACGGCCGTAGCGCCCGCTCCAGCAATCCAAAGATAGCCCACAGCCGACTGGGCCGGATTGCTCGATTGATTCGGAAGTGGCAGAACCGCCACGAAGGAAACGGTGATGTATTGCGGCTGACCGACGACCTGGACACTTCCCCCCGCAGGGGTTACGTATCCTACGACCGAGGATATTGAGAACGGATAGGTCCCGTTGGGCACACGGACCGTGAGGGTGCTCGAGGACCCATTTAGATTGCTCCCATTCACCACAACCGCCCAGGGAGTGCCCTTAATCAAACCGGACTCCTCAAAGGTCACCAAGTAATACGTCGTCCGTGGGTTTGACGAGAAGAGTATCGACCGGTTCAAATCGTTCCCGGCCACGGTGATGTTTCCACTCGTTGGAGTAGCCTGGAACGTGGGAACTTGGGACACGTTGAACGGGTAGGTTCCGTTCGGCTCGTTGAAGGTAAGCTGACCGGCCGTGGATTGCTGACTGCTTCCATTCAGGGTCACCACCCATGCCTTTCCTATCGGCAGCCCGGAGGCGATGAAATCCACGGAGTAGAGCGCGGGAAGAGTCTTCTGGAACTGAGTCGTGAGACTCCGGTTTGCGCCCGAAACGGTAACCGAGCCACCGGACGGACTTGCGAAATAGCCCGGAACCTGTCCAATGGAATAGTTATACGTTCCATCAGGGACGATTGTCGAAAAGGTTGTGCCCGTTCCGGCGAAAGAGACGTTCGCGATGGACGCCGACCAGGGACGCCCAGTGGGCAATCCGGACTCCGACAGGCTTAGGTTATAGGCACCGGGGCTCGTAACAACCGAAATAGTCCCAGACCGGGAGTCGACTACAGCCATGCACCCGTTCTCGGGATCGTAGGCCAGGCCTTCCGGATTCGCGCCTACTGATACAGATTGAGCGACGGAGAGGGTTTCGGGAGAGATGATCGAAACGTTATTCGACCCCGTGTTGGCGACGTACACCGCACCGTTCCCGGGGTCATAAGAGACCGGGCCCGGCAGGCTGCCTACGGGGATTGTACCTATCGTTAGATTGTCGGACGCATTGATTACGGATACCGAGTCCGACCCCGCATTGGCGACGTAAAGTCGCCCATCAACGGCATCGAACGCCACGCCGTCCGGTTGACTACCCACCACAATGTTCTTCACCACCGAATTTGTCGCGGTGTTTATCGCCGTGACCCAACCGAAACCCGAGTCGGTGACGTAGACGTAGCCGTTGTTCGGGTCGTAGGCCATCGCGGTCGGATTCAGGGAGACCTTGATGGACTTCTGGACTGTGTTCGTTTGCGGGTCTATGAGGGTCACGTTCCCCACCCCAAACCACGACCCCGAAACGTAGACCCCTCCGGTCGGAGCGAAGATGACGTTCGCCGGAATCTCACCGACAGGGATTGAGAGAAAGCCATTCGGGACACTCGAATTCGGGGTCGCCACGCTCTTCCCACCGATACTACTGAAGATTCCCGCGATCGCAGCGTACAGGGCGCCGTTACTGGGGTTCACTGCGACATCGACCGGTTGAAACCCTACTCGGATCGGGAGCCCAGGAAGCAAGCTGGTCGCTCCAACAGTAGTGAGGTTATTCGATCCGGTGTTCGCAATTACGAGTTGATGAGAGCTTGCGTCGTAGATGATCGCGTTGGGCTCGAATCCCAGGACGACCGACTTGGTAGCCCGAATGTTGGAACCTTGAAAAAGAGTCAGGTTGTCCGAGGCATAGTTCGGGACGAGCACCTGGTCGGTGCTCGGGTCGTAACTTAGGCCTGTCGGAGCCCCCCCGACGAAGACGTTTCCCCCGACGACTTGAATAGAGGTGGGGATGGCCGAAACAATCGAGCCACCCGCGCTAGCGACGAAAAGTTGACTGTCGCGAGGATCAATCAGGATGCCGGACGGTGTGAAGGATGTCGAGACCGTGGCAGATAGGCGGTTTGATGAAATATTGAGGACGCTGATATTGTCTGACGCCCGATTGGCGACATATAGGAGTCGAGCCCCTGAATCATATGAGGCCGATCCGGGGTCCTGTCCGGCTAGGATCGAGGCTACCGGGGTACCCGTCGAGGTGTTGATCACGGTCACGTTTCCCCATGTGCCGGGATTCGAGTTGACAACCAACAGCCTGTGCGCGCCTGAGTCGACCGAAAGAGCCACCGGCCCCACCCCGGCTCCGTAGAATCCGACAACTCGGTTCAGGGTCAAGTTAACGATGCTGACGTTGCTGCCGAGGAGGCTGGCAACGTAGAGCCTCGCCTTGGCGGGGTCTACCGCTAGGGCAGAAGGGGAGATCACGGAAATGGAAGCGAGAGGTGCCCAATTCGTCGTGTCGATTACGGTCACATTGTCGGAGCCTTGATTCGCGACGAACAGCTCGCGACTTGATTCGACGTAAGCGAGGGAGTACGGCGGCGCCCCGACGGGGACAAACGCTACAAGTGCGTCCGTCGACAGGTTAACGACGGCGACATTGTCCGAAATAGAGTTCGCCACAAACGCGAGGCTCCTATTCGTGGCGACAGCACTCGCTTGCGGGCCCTGACCGGTTGCCCCAATGGCTGAATTTCCCGGGGAAACGGCTCCGGTCAGCAAGCTTAGGGTTTGTCTCACCGAACCCGACTGAACGCCAATGCAATCCGGGGAGTTCGCTTGGTTACTTGAGCGACTAAGTGGGGGGTTCATAAACCACGAACTCAAATCGACGCTCGAATGGCTCGGGTGATCGGACATCCTCGCACGTGAGTCGCTTCCACCGAATTCGCTCGAAAACCCGACGAATAAGACCATCGCGACAGCGGCCACTTCAGCGGCCTGAGGCCAGTAATCCGTCCGCAATCTCCGCGGGTGATAGAATCGAGATGCTCGCCTAACTCTCATCCCGCTCCGAAGCTCACCTGTGGGAGGTTAGCCATAGCGGGGCCCCTCCAAATAACTTTCAGGTTGGCGATGCGGCCCTGCTCAGAGCGAGACCTCGTCGGTTCGAACTCGCTGGCCGTCAGATTCGCGTCGCTTCGCCACCAGTCAAAGGCTGTAGGAAGCGTCCACAGGGGGGTCCCAGGGCCCGGCCCTTTGAATACGTAGCCCTCAGAATGAGCACCCCTCAGTATCTAAGGCCTCTGTGGAGTTGGCAGGGCCGCTCGGTGTTCGGCTGGCCCAGAGTTCCAATCGGCCCGTCACCCGAGCCAGACGCGCGGAGAAATGGGCTCCAGAATGGTCGAGCGGTTGGACCTCTGTCGCCGGTAACCGCGACTGAGGCGACTGAGAGCTGAATGACTAGGAGTCCCACTGTACTGGCGAATCGTTGGGACATGGCGTGGATTTACTAGAAGCTTCGAGCTTCGCTGCGGGGGGCGGCTGAGGAAAATCGAACTGTTTCGGGCTGTCGCTCGCGCCGTCAGAGGGGGACCGTCTTTGCCCCCCGTGTAAAGGATTTGAACCTTTGTGCGAGTCCCGACAACCGCACTAGAACCCCTTCAGCACAAGATTCGGACCCCATCGGTCGCGCTGGGTGCTGGGTTCAACCCGGCCTCGACGAGCCGGTCGGCATCCCCCGATGGCCGCCGAGCCGCCCACCCCCCGCATAGAATCACATGGTCTCATATAGCCGGATAGCGGTGTGATGGGCAATGACGGTCACCACGATTCAGCTCTCTCCCGACACTCGAGAGCACCTGAAAGCAGTGGGCCGGAAGGGCGAAACGTACGATCAGATCGTGCGTCGGCTGCTGAGGGCCGCGGAGTACTCCGATTTCATGGACGAGCAGTACGAGGTCCTTCGTAGCGAGAAGAACTGGGTTCGACTTCGAGCCTCCTCGTGAACCGCGCAGTCCTCCTGTCCGATCCTGTACAGAAAACCTACGACCCGCTTACCCTGGAGGTTCGGGCGAGAGTCCGGGAGACGCTGCTCGAATTCGTCGCTTCGGGCAGGGGCGACCTCAAGCGGCTTCGGGGAACTCGCGGCCGAGAGGACCTTTTCCGATTGCGCGTGGGCGACTACCGTATCGTCTTCGCCCGGTCCCCGAGGGAGATCCGGGTCACCCGGATTATTCACCGAAGCGAAGGGTACGATTGGCTGTGAAGCTCGACCTCCGTCGGCGCCTGGCATGAACTCCGGCCCCCTAAGCCCCGCGGAGTGATTCTCTCCCCAACCGTTGCACCGCCAGCGACTCCGCCGCGGGCAGCTCAAAACGGTGGGACGACAATCCCGCCCTCCCTCCGAGAAGGACGGGATTGGGATTGGAACGATTCCGGAACGCCCGGCACCCGCATCACCCCGGGAGCGTCCCGCCCCCCCGCTCACATCTTCTTTTCGAAGTCCAGCACCGTCGCGAAGAGGGCGGAGTAGAGGTGGTTCGTCGGTCCGTCAAACGCGAGCTCCCAGACGTCACGGATGGCGAGGATCTTGTGCCGAACGTGGCCGATCTGGGCCCCGTCGGGCCCGACCAGGTTGTACTTCCGGCGGATGATGTTCCCCTTCGTGGTCATGAGCACCTGGCCGTTCGGGGCGACCCACGACGCTTTGAGTCCGCCGATCAGGCTCCGTTTCATCTGGATCGTTCCGATGACGGCCTGGGCGGCCGGGTCGACGACCTGGAAGGCCGCGGTATTGCCTCCGGATCCCTTGCGGATCTCGAGTGCGACCTGGTTCTGGGCGTCCCGAACGAGGTACGTGTAGGTCAGGCTGCGTTGAGCGAACCGTCCGATGTACTCCCCGGCCACCGAGGCGACCGCCGACCCCACAAGGGCCCCGGTCATGTTCTGGCTCGCGTCGAGTCCGATCTTGCAGATCACCCGCTCGTTGGCGTCCATGACATCGTAGTTCTTTCCCAACGAGAGGATCTGCATCTTCATCAGCAACTTCTGCTGCGGGGCGAGACCGGAGATGATCGACTGGGCGACGTTGTTCACAGGGGCAGCCATGGAATCCACCAGGGGCTCCACCTAGTCAATCGTTCCTCAGGGTTCCGAAGGGAGTGCCGTACAGCGGTCGAGGGTTCCGCCCCACACTCCGACCAACGCCCAGGTCCTATTCCGCGCAGGTCCGCCTCCCGCCCCGATGACGAAGGGAGACGGCCCGCTGCGGGGGGTCCTTCCGGGGATGGCTCGAGACACGAACGCGGGACGCCGGCCGGACGAAAGTACGCCTCAGGTCCCGGCTGCCTGACTCGAACAGGCGACCTGAGGATATCTACGGGGGCCGCCGGTTTCCGGCGGTCGCTACTACAGTCCCCCGCTCTACCACTGAGCTAAGCCGGGATGGCGATACGAGCGGCGGGACGGCTATAAGGCTTCGGTGGCCGGATCGGGGGGATCAGCGGACGGCCTCGCGAATCCGCTCGGAAACCACCTCGCGACTACCCTCGGCATCGATGGGGCGCAGCAGCCCGAGCCGCCGGTAGTGCTCGAGGAGGAGAGCCGTCTGCCGATGGTAGGTCTGGAGTCGCGTGTAGACCGGTTCCGGCCGGTCGTCCGGACGCTGGACGAGAGTGGCCCCGCACGCGTCGCACGTGTCGGGCTTTTTGGGAGGCTGGGTGACGAGATTGTAGACCGCCCCGCATTTTGGGCAGGAGCGGCGTTGGGTGAGCCGCTCCATCAGGATCGACTCGGGGAGATCGAAGGAGATCACCCGATCGATGGGAGCGAAGCCGGTGAGGGCCTCCGCCTGGACGAGGGTCCGAGGGAATCCGTCGAGCAGATAACCGGACGCTGCGTCCGGGGCCGCGAGACGCTCCTGAAGCATCTTCAGCACGAGGTCGTCCGGAACGAGCATGCCGGCGCGCATGTAGGCGTCGGCCTCGGTACCGAGCGGAGTGTGCTGGGCGACCGCGCTCCTGAGGAGGTCCCCGGTCGAGATGTGCGGTATCCCGAGGGTTCGGGAAAGTTCGACCGCCTGGGTGCCCTTCCCCGCGCCGGGGGGACCGAGGAACACGATGCGGTGCATGGGGGGCGCGAGGGGCCATAGGGTATAGCGATTCGGGGGCCGGTCAGCCGATTCGCGTCCCGACGAACTTTTCGCCGCGCAAGGCCGAACGCACGGCCTTCAGATCGCGACCGTGAACGACGGACAGCGGGATACGGGCACGGGCGAGGAGTCCGGCGCCGAGACGGTCAAAGATCGCCTGCTGTCCGGCCTCCTCCACGCGGGTCGTCTCGGCCACCATCCGGCCGAAGCTCGCCCAGTCGAGCACATCGATCCGGTGGGCCCCCGGAAAGGTCCGTGGGTCCCGGTCGTAGACGCCATCGACGTTGGTGGCGTTGACCAGGCGCGCCGCGCGGAGCCGTACGGCGAGGAGGGCCGCGACCCCGTCGGTGGTGTGGCCGGGCTCGGTACCCCCGAGGATCACCGGAGACGCGTGGTGGAGCTCGTGGACCGCCTGAGCGATGGTGGCGGGGACGTGGGTCGGGGTGGGCGGGCCCACCTGGGCCGCGAGGAGGCGGGCGTGGAGCCGGGTCACGTCGATTCCGATATCGTCGAGCTCGACCTCGGTCAATCCGAGCTCCCGACCGATCCGGATGTACTCTCGGGCGGTCCGCCCCCCACCGGTCGTCACCGCGAGCGAGCTGCGCTGCCCCTCGGCCTTCAACAAGGTGGCGAGCTCCCGAAGGTACCCTACGTCGTTATCGCCCGTGACCAGGACCGAACCTCCGACGGAGAGCACGACGGTGGGCTTCGGCGGGTCCGAGAGGGTGGGCATCGGGCCGGGACGGGGGCGAGCCCCGTCTTAGTTCCTGCGGTCCCCCGACGCCTCAGCCCTCGGCAGGATTATCTGCCTGCTCTCCCCCGGGGGCCCTCGGTGTCCGCCGACCTCGATTCCGAGAAGCTGCTGGCCGCGACCGCCGCGGTCCGCAGGGTCCGACCGGGGATGCGCATCGCCCTCGGGACCGGGTCGACGACCGCCTACGCCGTTCGGGCGCTCGTCGACCGCTTCCCGGAGGGCGGGGGCATTTCGGCCGTCGCGAGCTCCTCCTTGACCGAGCGTCTCGCGCGGGAGCTCGGTCTGAAGGTCGGTCCGCTGCTCGCCTCCGACCGTTTCGACGTCATGATCGACGGGGCCGATGAGGTGGCCCCGACCCTCGACCTGACGAAGGGGGGAGGGGGGGCGCTGTTCCGGGAGAAATTCCTCGCGCGGCTCTCGCGCGAACTCATCATCATGGTCGACCATACCAAGCTCGTCCCCGCCCTCGGCACCCGGTCGGCGATACCGGTCGAGGTGGTGCCGTTCGCCCGCCCGGTGCTCGTCGAGCAGCTGGCGCTGCATCGGGTCGCCTCGGTCGTCCGGACCCAATCCGACGGGGAGCGTCCCTTCCTGACCGACAACGGGAACGAGATCCTCGACCTTCGGCCCCCCGACCCGGTCACCGACCCGGCACGGCTCGACGATCAGCTCCGCTCGATGCCCGGGGTCGTCGAGACCGGGCTCTTCTGCGGGCTCGCCCACCGCGTCTTCGTCGGGCTCCCCGACGGCACCGTCCAGGAGATCCTCCCGTCGCATCCGGTCCAGGCCGTGTCGTAGTCGAACGGGCTTCGCCCCCGGCCCCGGCGTCACCTTTATCGGAGGCGTCGGTTAGCGCGACCGACACGAGGCGCGAGCGCTCATGGAAGGCAAATTCATCCGGACCCGAACCGAGGACCACGTCGGCTACATCGAGATCGCCAAGCCGAAGGCGAACACCTACGACATCCACATGATGCGCGAGATGGACGCCGCGCTCGAGGAGATGCGATTCAACGACGATGCGCGCGTGCTCGTCCTCGCCAGCACCGTCCCCGGATTCTTCAGCGCCGGGGCCGACATCGAGATGCTCAAGGGCAGCCAGCCGGATTTCAAGGCGATGTTCTGCCTGCACTGCCAGGAGACGCTCAACAAGTTCGCCAGCACCCCGAAGGTCGTCATCGCCGCGCTCAGCGGCCATACCGTTGGGGGCGGGCTCGAGATCGCCCTCGCCTGCGACCTGAGGATGATGGCCAAGGACTCCGGGAAGATCGGGCTCCCCGAGGTCACGCTCGGAGTGCTCCCCGGGACGGGGGGGACCCAGAGGCTCCCCCGGCTCATCGGAACGGCTCGGGCGCTCGACATGATGATCACCGGCAAGCTCCTGACCCCGGAGGAGGCGCTCTCGATCGGTCTCGTCAACTACGTCTACCCGAAGGAGACGTTCGCGGCCGATGTCACGAACTACGCGAAGGCGCTCGCCCACGGACCCTCCCGCGCGGTCTCCCTGATCAAGCGGTCGGTCGCCGAGGGGATCGAGATGACGCTCCCCGCGGGCCTCGCCCTTGAGCGGGAGCTGCAGAACCGACTGTTCGTCACCGAGGACGCGAAGGAGGGGCTCGCCGCCTTCGTGGAAAAGCGCAAGCCCAGCTTTAAGGGGCGCTGACGCCTCGTATCCCTGGAAACCGGCCATGCACGCCACCCCCCCTTCCGACCCGCTCGCGGCATCGTCAACCCCCTCCGGGCCGGAGCTCTCGAAGAAGCTGAAGGAGGGCGGGACGATCGAGCCGGTGCGCGAGATCCTCTGGGGGGACTCGGCCGGGGGCCGCAAGTTCGAGACGGCCGAGGAGATCGCCCCGGAGATGCGCAAGCTGATCATCCGGCTGATGGTCGTCCAGGCGGACACCGAGTTCGCCTCCATCCAGCAGCACCGGCCGTGGCTCGACAGCGCCCCCACGCTCGAGGACCGGTGGATCGAGGCCCGGATCGTGGCCGACGAGTCCCGCCACGGCCTGCAGGCCTGCCGGATCCTCCGGGATTTCGGGGAGGAGGGCCAGAAGTACATCGACGAGCTCCTCGTCAAACGCGAGGGCGAGCACAAGCTCGACGCCTTCAACATGAAGTTCGACCGGTGGTCGGACGTCGGAGCCTTCACCTGCTTCGTCGACCGGGTCGGGGTCTACCAGTTGCGCGCCTTCCAGGAATGCTCCTACGGCCCGCTCGCGCGCGCGATGCCGCTCATGCTCTCGGAAGAACAGCTCCACCTGAACTTCGGTTTCTCGGTCCTGAAGCGGATCGCCAAGGATGGCCCGAAGTACTACGGGTCGAAGGAAGAGGCCCAGAGCGCGGTCAACAAGTGGTACCCGAGGGCCCTCGACATGTTCGGCCACTCCCACTCGGAGACGAGCCAGAAGGCGATCGCGATGGGGCTCAAGCGATGGACCAACGAGGAGGCGCGAGCGCTCTACATCAAGGAGATCACCCCGCTCGTCGCCACGATGGGCCTCGAGCTTCCCTCCCCGGACTTCGACCGACACATCCAGTAGTTCCGCCGCACTCACTCCGCGGGCCCCGCGGTGTTCGGTAGCCTCCGCGGTTGGACCAAGACCCGCTCCCCCTCCGCCCGTCGGGCAGGTGGAGGGCCTCAGCCCCGGGTCACCCGGAGGATCCGTGGACCGGGCCCGGCGTGGAGCACGTGGGTCGCCGAGACACCGCGGATCGCCTGGATCCGTGCCCGAACTCTCGTCGCGTTCGCACGGAGCGTGAACACGTGGACATGGGCCCCCGCATCATGGGTGTAGCCGGCCACCGCCTCACCGCGGACCGCGTTCTCAAGCCGGACCGCCTCGAGCACCTCACGGGAGGTGCGGGTGAGATAGTTCAGCGACGGGGTGGTGGTCTCGCAGACGCGCCGGAAACTGTCGCACTCTTCCATGATGAGGGCGAATAGGGCCGGCCCGTTCCGGTTCTTCAGCGCGCGCCGCAGGGCGTCGATCCGCGCCGGCAGCTCCCGCTGGCGACGGGCGAACTCGGCGGACGTGCGCACCGAGGCCTGCATCGCCGAGGCGGAACGGACCACCTTGGTGGGGGCGTTCGCGACGATCGCCACGACGTCCACGAGCTCGGGCCAGTGATGCTCGTCGAAGAGAGGACGCGCATAGCAGTCCCGACCGTCCGGCCGCGTGCCCCTACGCCATTCCACGAACCCTCCGAAGACCGACCGGCACGCGCTACCGGAACCGAGCCGGGCGAGTTGCGAGAGCTGACGCGGGGAGAGGTCGAGGCCGGCGGCGAGGGTGGCCGCCCCGGCGAGCGCGGCGAACCCGCTCGCGCTGCTCGCGAGCCCGCTCGCGGTCTGGAAGTTGTTCGTGGAACGGACCTCGGCGTGGTCGGTGACCCCCGAGAGATCGCGGACCCGGTCGAGAAAGCGGCGGACGTCCCCCAGGGGGCCGCCGCCCATGCGGACGCCGTTCAACCGGAACTCGTCGGCGGTGAGCCCGGGGCGGAACCGGACCCGGGTACGGCTCCGCAGCCGGTCGAGCGTCACGGAGATCGAGGAGTTGTACGGGAGGTTGCGTTCGGGGTCCCGGATCCCCCAGTACTTGATCAGCGCGATGTTGGGGGCGGTCTCGCACGCGGCGACGCCCGGCGGACTCCGCGGCACCCTCTCGCTCCCGAGGCGAGAGGACGGCGCATACTACATATCCCCCGCGGAGGGTGGAAGCCCGATGAGCGGTCCACCCCACGGGTCCGAGCCCCACCCGATCCGGCCGCCGAGGGATTGGAAGAGCGCGGCGCGGCTGGGAGGCTTCCACCGCGAGGTCGGCCTGACGATCGACCCCGAAGCGAGCGGCAATGGGGTGTGCGTCGTGCGGGGGACGGTCGAGCCGCGCCACCTGAACATCAACCAGATCGTCCACGGGGGGGTCTACGCGACGGCCCTCGACACGGCGATGGGGGCCGCCGTCGTCTCGCTCCTCTCCGAGGAGGAGGTCACCGCGACGACGAGCCTCTACGTCGACTTCCTCCGACCCGCGCGGCTCGGCCAACGCCTGATCGGCCGGGGGGAGGTGGTCCGACGGGGGCGCCACCTCGCCTTCGTGCGCGGCACGCTCACCGACGGCGAAGCGCGACTGCTCGGCTCGGCGAGCGGGACGTGGTACATCTGGTCGATCGGGGACGGGACGTGGGGCCAGGGGCCGAAGAAGCCGCGCCCGGAGACGCCGTCGGCTCCCCGGTCGCGTCGCTAGGGGTATCGGCGGGCCAGGCCCGCGGTGACCCCAAGGACCGCGAGCCCCTTGGCGATTCCCCGGTCCGACTCCGGCCAGGCGTGGTCCCGAACGAATCGCTCGACGCTCCGCTCGTTCCCGAGCCCGAGGAACGGAACGGTCCGCTCGAGGATGTCGCCCACGTACCCCGTCCCCGGGAAGTCCTGGGAGATGCCGTCCAGGTTCCGGGTGAGCCATTCGAAGGTGACGCGTCGGGCGTCCGGATTCATCGCGCAGCGCCAGAGGAGCCCCGGGATGTGGCCCCGGTTGACCGACGGGGTCCGGAGGAGGTCGAGGGTGGCCCCCAGGAGCGAGGGGTCCGGAAACGCCGTGAGGGCCACCTCGAGGAGCGACGCCCCCCCTTCGTCCTCGGTCGCACGGAGCCGTTCGACGATCTCGGCGTGCTCCCGGGCGCCCCCGCACCGCGCGTAGGCGATCGCCGCAGCGCCCTTCAGGTCCGGGTCGAGGGTGTCCCACTCGGAGAAGCGGGCGGCGAACTCGCGGGCGAACTCGAGGTCGTTCCAGACGAGACCTCGCGCGACGATGGCGCGGAGCTGACCATTGGTGGAGGGCTCCCCAGGGGCCTGATGCTCGACGAGCCGATGATACTGTTCGTGGAAGAATTCCCCCGTGACCTCGTGGAACCGGGCGTTCCGGCCGATGACGAACTCGAGCCCCACCGGTTCGCGGGGGGAAGCCCGTCCGACCAGCTCCCGGGCGACCTCCTCGACGACCAGTCGCTCCTTCGACCGCGCGCTCTGGCCGACGAACCCCAGGTACCGCTCGAGGTCGACGTCGCCGGAGAGGAGGAACGCGTACAGATCCACCAGCAGGCTGAACCTCGAGAGCGCGGGAAGCAGCGGGAATCGCTGGGCGAGGCGATCGTACCCGGCGGGCGGGTAGAGGGTCCGGTAGAATCCCAGGGCGTCGCGGTTGAGATGGTACGCGACGCCCTCGGGGGCGGGGACCTCGAGCTCCTCGGTATCGAACAGGAACGTGCGGCTCGCCCCGTCCACGTCGGCGAACACCGGGATCGGCCACGGGGGCGCCGAGGCGGCGCCGTCCATACGGAAGGGACGCTGGCGGAGCCTCAGCCCTCGCGCGTCCTCGTTCACTTCGATGACGGGGAGCCCCCCGCGGCCGATCCACGCCTCCAGGAGCCGGCCCACGGGTAGACCGGAGACCTGCTCGAGCGAGTTCCACAGGTCGGCGCCGCGCGCGTTCCCGTACCGGAACTTCTCCAGGTACGATTGGACCCCGCGCCGGAACACTTCCTCGCCGAGGTACCCCTCCACCATCCTCAGCACGCTCGACCCCTTGCCGTAGCTGATCTCGTCGAAGATCTGTGCGATCTCCGAGGGGTCCGAGACCGGGGCGGCGACGGGGTGGGTGCTCGACAGCGAGTCGCCGAAGAGGCCGGTGGCCGTCCAGCCGAGGACGAACTCGTCGAAGCGGCGGGACTCCGGATGGACCCGGGAGAGGATCCGCGGTTCCATGAGCGTCGCAAAGCTCTCGTTGAGCCAGATGTCATCCCACCACGCCATGGTGACGAGGTTCCCGAACCACTGGTGGGCGACCTCGTGGGCGATCGTGGTCAGCGTGTCGTCGCGTTGCGAGGTCGTCGTCCTCGCATCGACGAGCAGTCGCATGTCCCGGAACGTGATCGCCCCCCAGTTCTCCATCGCTCCGAACCCAAGTTCCGGGACCGCGATCAGGTCGAGCTTCGGGAGCGGGTAGGGGATCCCGAAGTACCGCTCGTACGCCGGCAGGATGAGCGAGGTCGCCTCCAGGGCGAATCGCCCGGAGCCCGCCCGGCTCTTCGGGAGGGCGACTCCGAGGCGGACGCGGCCGGAGGCGTCTTCCTCCCGCAGGAACGGGCCGATCCCGAGGTACATCAGGTACGTCGGCATCGACGGCGTCGGCGTGAACGTCCACCGGCGCCGTCCGGCTGCCTCCTCTTGGTGGGTGGATGGGGTGTTGAAGATCACGTCGAGGTCCGGGTCGGTCGTCAGGTCGAGCGTGATCACCGCGCGGCGGTCCGGCCGGTCCACGCACGGGAAGACGCGCCGGGTCGCCGTGGCCGCGCACTGGGTGGTCAGCACCGACCCGTCTCCGAATTTCGACCGGTAGAGCCCGTAGAGACCCTTTTCCGCGACGCGACCGGCGAACTCTACGTGGAGGGTTCCAGCCCCTGCCGACGTCCCCTGGACGTGGATTTCCTCGAGGGCAGGTAGGAGAGTGTGGGGGGTGGGCTGGCCGTTCCACGTGACCGACCCGATCGAGAGGTCGACGCTGTGGAGGGCCACGGTGGGTCCGGTCGCTTCGAGGTCAATGTCGACGCTCCCCCGGAAGGCGCCGGACCGGAAGTCCACGTCGAGGGTCAGGCGATATTCGCGGACCCGGGAGGGGAACGGAGGATCGGTCATCGTTGCTTCCGCTTCGGTGGACAGTCCCACCGCGGGCAGCGCGCTCCAGTCCGGTCAGGGGATTATGATTGCCGCCGACGGGGCGTCCGACGGTGAGGCTTCGCGACCAACGTTAAATATCTCGCCCCGGTGGGAAATCCGGCTGACGGCCAAAGCGGCGGGGAAACACCCGGTCCCATTCCGAACCCGGAAGTTAAGCCCGCTGGCGTTTCGCGCTGTACTGAAGTACGCGAGTCTACGGGAACCGCGGAAAGCTGTCAGCCTCCCTCTTCTCCGCATGGGATCGCGGGCGACTGCTCGGTGAGGGGCGTTCCGCGCCGACCGAGCGGTTAAATCTCCCCCGAAGGTCGCGCGAGCCGTGTGGCTCGGGGCGCACGTCGGAATCTCGGAAGGATTGCCGGAGGCTGTGTCCAGCGCCCGAGGGATCGGGTGCGAAGCGATCCAGATCTTCTCGAAGAGCCCGCAGATGTGGAAGGGCCCCCCGATCGCGGGCGACGCCGCCGAGGCGTTCCGAGGGGCGATGAAACGGGAGGGGCTGCGCTCCTCCGCGGTCCACCACGGATACCTGATCAACCTCGCCACCCCCAAGCGCCCCATGCTCGAGCTCTCGCGACGCACGTTCGTCGACGAACTGCAGCGGGCCGAGCTGCTCGGGGTGGAGCACCTGATCTTCCACCCCGGCGCCCACCTCGGTTCGGGCGCGGCGGCCGGGCTCGTCGCGCTCGGCGAGAGCCTCAACTGGGCGTTCGATCAGACCCCAGGGCTCCGGGTGAAAGCGCTCCTGGAGAACGCCGCCGGACAGGGCACGGCGATGTGCGCGACGTTCGCCGAGCTCGGGGAGGCCCTGCGCCGGGTCACCGACCGCTCCCGGGTGGGCGTGACCCTCGACACCTGCCACCTGTTCGCGAACGGCATCGACTTCCGGACCCCCGAGGGGTACGGGGCGATGATCGACGAGGTCGAACGCGAGGTGGGCACGAAGGAGGTGCGCGCCTTCCACCTGAACGACGCCAAGGCCGACCTGGGCTCCCATCTTGATCGTCACGAGAACATCGGAAAGGGATTCATCGGCGCGGAAGGGTTCCGGCCGCTGCTGAACGACGCGCGGTGGACCGACCGTGCCGGCTACCTGGAGACGCCGCTCGCGGAGGGGGAGAAAGGGTACGCCACGTACGCGACCGACCTCGCCGCCCTCCGCGCCCTCCTCGAAGTTCCCGCCGCCCGGGGGAAGGCCGTGGTCGGGCCGACCGGTCGGCGCCGCCCCGCAAGGACGAACTAAAGAGGCTCCTCCGCGTCGGCGCGACTGGCGATGGAGTCCCGGCCGTTGACCCGTGCGGTCCGGAGCGGGGAGAGCCTCGTGAGTGCCTGCGACGAGGCGGTCACCGCGTTCGCCGCCCTCGATCCGGGGGTGGCGGTATTCTCGAACGCCGTCACACCCGGATTCAATTCCGGGTTCGCCTCAAGGGTCCCAGAGCGGTTCTTCGCGATCCCGGGAGGAGGCCCGGCGCTGTTCGAGGCGGCGCTCCACCACGCCGCGGCCGGGGGAACCGCGTTCGCCTTCGTCGACGCCTCGGCGGTCGGCCAGCTCTCCTACGGATCGCTATGGGCCTGGCTCGGGGCGACGCGCGTCAACGTCAATCTCGTCGCACGGCACGCGGGGCTATCCTCCGAGGGCGAGTTTCGGGGGGTAGCCGCCGACATCGGCACGCTCCGGGGCATACCGGGGATGACGGTCGTCGTTCCGGGAGACGCCCCCACCGCGGGGGAGTCGATCTCGGTGCTCGCGCAGGTCGTCGGTCCCGCCTACCTGCGGGTCACGGACGCCCTGCTGCCCAGGGTCTCCGACGGGTCGCTCACGCTCGGGAGGGCGAATGAGCTCCGTCCCGGGAACGACCTGACGATCGCCGCGATCGGAAGCATGCTCGCCCCCGCCCTCGACGTGGCCGGGGAGTTCCACCGAGTCGGGGTCGAGGTCCGGGTGCTCGACATGGCGTCGGTGCAGCCCGCGGATTCGAAGTCGCTGCTGCGCGCGGCTCGGGAGACCGGGGCGATCCTGACGATGGAGGAGCATTCGACGTCGACCGGCCTCGGCGCCCTGGTCGCCACGATCACGGGCGAGGCGTATCCGGTTCCCGTCCGAAGGGTCGGGATCACTCCGGTCGCCGGGCTCTCGGCGCCCCCGGGGGCGGTCCTCTCGGTGGCCCACGCGACCGACGAGGCGTGGGAGCTGCTGAGGATGAGGGGCAAGGTTCACTAGCCCCCGTGGGCTGGGGCGGGAGAGGTCGGCCGATGAAGCTGTTTCTGGACACCGCGAGCATCGATGAGATCCGGCAGATGTGGGGGCTCGGGATCCTGGACGGGGTCACGACCAACCCATCGCTGGTCGCCAAGGAAGGGCGGAAGTTCGAGGACGTGATCCGTGAGATCTGCGCCCTGGGGGTCCCTTCCGTCTCTGCCGAGGTCGTGGGGACGACCGTCGACGCGATGCTGGCGGAGGGCCGGCACCTCCGCCAGATCCATCCGGCGATCTACGTGAAGGTCCCGATGACCCCCGCGGGGCTCAGCGCGACGAAGATCCTCTCCGGGGAGGGCACGAGGGTGAACATGACCCTCGTCTTCTCGGCGAACCAGGCGATCCTGGCGGCCAAGGTGGGCGCGGCCTACGTCAGTCCGTTCATCGGCCGACTGGACGACCAGGGTGAGGACGGGATGAAGCTCATCGCCGACATCGTGCAGATCTACCGGAACTACCACGTCAAGACCGAGATCCTGGTGGCGAGCGTGCGGCATCCGATCCACGTGCTCGACGCCGCCAAGCTCGGCGCCGATATCGCCACGATGCCCTTCGCGGTGATGCAGAAGCTGCCGCTCCACCCGCTGACGGACATCGGCCTCGCCCGGTTCCTCTCCGATTGGCAGAAGGTCCCGAAGGGCTGAGGCCCTCCCGCCTCAGCCGTGGTAGCGAGCCATGACCTCGACCCCTGCGGGCGGAGCGGTGGCGGGCGAGGCGCTCCTCGAGCGGTACCTCCGCCTCACCACCGAGGCGCTCGCCAAGGTCCGGCCCGCCCCCCCGAGCCGGTCGTTCCTCGCCGGGGCGTCCGAGGATTTCCTGTCGATGGCGCGCGCGTACCTCTCCGACGCCCACCATTTCCGGTCGAAGGGGGACCTCGAACGCGCGCTCGCCGCGGCGAGCTACGCCCACGGGTGGCTCGACGCCGGGGTCCGACTCGGCCTGCTCGATGGAGGGGACGATGACGTCCGATTCACCCCGTTCCGCTGACCCGCCCGCGGCCCCCCTGTCCGAGCGGACCGTGGCGGCGATCGAAGGGCATCTCCGCCAGCGCGAGCTCCGCCGGGACGAGCTGTACGAACGGGCCCGCCGGCTGCGTCGGCTGGCCCAGGGGACGATGACCCGGCTCCACGAAGGCCGCGCGGAGACCCCCGAGCTCGCCGAGGTCCGCCGCGAGGCCCGGGATCTCGCCGAGTGGGTGCGGCGCGAGGCGCGCGGAGACGAGTCCCTGGCGCGCGACGCACTGCAGGAGAGCGTGGAAGCGTGCCTCCTCGGAGCCGTCTTCGCCCGTCTCCCGCTGCCGGGGCCGGACGAATTGGGCGTGGACCCGGAGGAGTACCTGCTCGGCCTCGGGGACCTCGTCGGGGAGCTCCGACGGCTCGTCCACCACCGCCTCTCCTCCGGGGAGCTCCCCCGGGCCGAGGAGTACCTGACGCTCATGGACTCGGTCTATCGGACGCTCATGCGCTTCGACACCACCCGCGGGATCGTCGCCTTGAAACCGAAACAGGACAGCGCGCGCGCCCTGCTCGAACGCACCCGCGGAGAGGTCACCATGGCGAGGCTCCTTTCCAGGGCCCACCTTCCGCCCGCCGTGCCCGAGGACCATCCGTGAACGCCGCGAGGCGAACGGTCGGCGTCATCGGCGGGTCCGGGGTCTCCGAGCTGTTCGACGGAAAGGGCACCTTCCACCGGGTGGCGACCCCGTGGGGAGCTCCCTCCGGGCCGATCGAGGAGGGTCACGTGGGCGCCATGCGGGTCCTCTTCCTCGCGCGCCATGGTCCGGGTCACACCATCCCACCGCACCGCGTCAACTACCGCGCGAACATCGACGTCCTGCGGACCCTCGGTGCCGAGGCGATCCTCACGGTGAGCTCGGTGGGCTCGCTCCGGCCCGAGCTCCCACCGGGGTCGTTCGTCCTCCCTTCGCAGTTCATCGACTTCACCAAGCAGCGTCCCACGACCTTCTTCGACGGCGGACGCGTCTATCACGTCTCGACGGCCGACCCGTTCTGTCCGGACCTGACGCGCCGTGCGGTCGCGAGCGGGGCCGCCACCGGCGTGACCTTCCACGATGGCAAGACCTACGTGTGCGTGGAGGGCCCCCGGTTCTCGACCCGCGCCGAGTCGAACTACTATCGAGGGTTCGCGGACGTGATCGGCATGACGCTCGTCCCGGAGGTGACCCTCGCGCGGGAGCGGGCGCTATGCTACCTGTGCCTCGCCATGGTCACCGATTTCGACGTCTGGGCCGACAAGCCGGTGGAGGCGAAGGAGATCGTCGAGACGATGCACCGCAACGCTCGCTCGATGCGCGCGATCCTCGAGCACCTCCTCCCGTCGCTCGGCGAGGGGCCCCCCGCGTGTTCGTGCGCCCACGCCCTCGATGAGGCCGCGCTCTAGTCGGTCGCGGTACGTCCGGGCGGCTATCGCGCGGCGCCGCGCCGAACGGTGATCGGGATCACGTTGGCGGCGAACTCGCGCTCGGCGATCTCCACCGGGTCGATGAGTCCGGCCGGGATATCGATGAGGATCGGCGCGCCGAGCGACACCTGCAGCGCCCTCGCCCCGAGGATGCGCGCCCGCTCGAACCGGGTGAATGTGGAAGAGGTCACCTTGGCACCCGAGGCCGTTCCGGTCACTAGGACACCACTCGGGGCCGCGGAGAGCGAAGCGGCCGGCAAGGGGACGCGCACTCAACGCACTCTATTTACGCTTTGCTACGGAACGAACGACAGGGGCGGCTCCCGCGGCCCGAGGGAGCCTACCGTCTCGGTGGGCCTTGTCCGCGCTCCCGCCGAACGAGCAGGAACCCCAACGCGACCGCCGCGGCGCAGAGCAGGGCCCCTTCGCCGAACGGGGTCAGCCAGGGCGGGACCGAAGCCGAGGAAACGGCTCCCGGGCTCCTCGGGCCCGAACTCGGGGTCCCGTTCCCGCCGACGACCACGGAGGCGTTGACGGTGTTGGAGTGCCCGAACGGGTCCCGTACCGAGACCCCCACCACGAGCGTACCGGCGTGCGCCGGAATACATTCCAGCTCGGCCCCCCCGACGCTCGAACAGCCGGAGGGTGCGTTCCAGGCGAGGGAATACGCGCCCGCACCCCCCGAGGGGCTTGCCGTGAAGAACACCGGCGAATCGATCGCCGCGGTGGAGCTGGACGCCGAGAGGGTGACGGTGAGCGGTCCCCCGCCGGGGAGCACGGTGATGATCTGTTGCACCACCACGAGCCCCGGTCGCGTGTCGGTCACGACGAGGACGGCGGTGTAGTTTCCCGCTGCCAGGTACGTGTGACTGCTCCGAGGGCTGGCGGAGGACGTCCCGTCCCCGAACGACCACCAGTACGCGTAGCTCGGGAAGCCCCCTCCCGCGGCGGCGTTGAACCCCACCGTCAGCGGGGAGGCGCCCCAGGAGACGTTCGACGAGGCCGTGACACTGAGGGTCGAGGTGTGTACGGCGAACCCGCGGTTCTGTACGCCGACCGCGTCGGTGACCGTCACCTCGACCTCCACGGGGGCGCTCGAGGCGAAGGTGTGGGCGATCGTCGACTGATCTCCTCCCATTCCGCCGTCCCCGAAGTCCCACGCATACCGGTACGGGGCGATCCCCCCGGATACGGTGGCCGAGAAGTACACCGGCGCCCCCACGGCCGCCGGTTCCGGGGACATGGCGATCACCGGGGCGAGGAGCGATGGAGCGACCGCGAGCTCGACGGACGAGGTCTGTTGGTTCCCGTCGGACCCGGTCAGGGTCACCTGCACGCCGTACGCACCAGGCTTGACGAAGGTATGCGTGACATTCGGCCCGTTTGCCGAGGTGCCGTCGCCGAACGACCACGTCACCTGGATCGGGGGAATCCCCCCGGAGACCCGGTCGGAGAATGCGACGGGCCGCCCGGCCTCTGCCGGGTCGGGGCGTATCACCAGCACACCGGACTGAACCGGGACCACGGAAATCCGCACCTTCCCGAATGCGGAGTGGTTGCTCGAATCCCGGATCGTCAGAGAGACCGTGTAGTTCCGTGCGGCGTAGAAAGCCTCCGAGGGCATCGCCGCGGTCGAGTGGTTTCCGTCCCCGAACGACCACGCGTAGGCCATCGGGGGCGTCCCGCCTTGGAACGTGGCGTGGAACGTGACGGGTAGGCCCGGGGTCACCGTCGGGAGGGAGGCGATGAGCTGCAGCCCGACGGGAGGGGGTGTGGCGCTCCAGATCCAGGTGGTGTTGTCCCGACCGGGAGGCGGCGCACCGCCGTTTCCGTCGCCCTGGAAGCAAAGCACCCCCGGGGCGGCTGCGTCGTAGGCCATCGAGGCCAGCCCCTGTCGGGGTGGGGCGTTCGGGGTGGGGACGGGCCACCACTTTCCCAGGGCGAAGAGCCACGTGTCGGCGAGGGCGTACAAGGTGGAGGGGAAGCAGAAGGCCTGGCAGTCCCAGTAGATTCCGCCGAACATCAGCACGTAGCCCTTGGTCCGGTCGTCCACGAGGGTCGCGTGGTCGCGGCAGGGCGGATGGTTCCGCTGGGAGACGTTGAGCAACGTCCACGTGGCGTTCGTCAGGGTCCAGGTCTCGCAATCGGGTTCCGGGATCCCATTGGCCGTGGGCGAGGTCCCCCCGAACAGCACGAGCTCGCCGTCGCGGATGTCGTAGGTCATCGCGGGTTCCCCGTCCCCTCCGGACCCGGACCGGAGCGGGGTCGTCCCCGTTTCCCAGCAGTCGCTGTAGTTGGTGGGGGGTCCGCTGCAGACGGGACTCCACGTGGTTCCCGCCAGGGTCCACACCGAGCCCCCGGGGTTCTCGTCCAGTCCCCCATCGAACAGCACGGTCGCCCGAAGTTGGGCGTCATAGGAGAGCTTGACCTCCTGCCCGAAACGGAACGAGGCGCAGAGGGCGGCGCAGGTGGTGGTGAGCCGGGTCCAGTTGCCCCGGTGGAACTCCCATGTGCTTTGGGGCCCGCCCACCGCCACGACGTAGCCGTCCCAAGCATCGTAGGTCATCGCGACCCCCTGAGATCCGGGTTCGGAGCTGGAGGGTCCCTCGCCGGCCCCGGTGCTGATGTTCTTCCAGGCCCCATTGGCGAAACGCCACGTCGCCTGCGTTTGGAATGGGCCGTTGGTTTCGTTCGGGCGGTACCCCAAGATGTAGTGGTCAGCGGTGTCGTTGACGATCAGGGTTCCGGCCGGCGGGGTCACCCCTGTGGTCAGGTTCGTCCAGAAGGGAGCATGGGCTCCGAGAGCGGGGGGCGGACCGGGGGACACGGGGGGTGGTCGTGGGGTGCCGGGCACGGCCCCCGCCGACTCTCCGGATGCCACCGCCACGGACGGGGCGAGCAGCAGCACGACCACCGAAACGGCCAGCACGATCGCGGACGAGCGCGGCGGGGATCGCCAAGGCCCGTGGTCGAGTCCGCCCGGCCCGGTGACCAGGGATCGACCGGCGTCCGGAAGGCGGTGCACCAACTTCTCCATCGAGGGGGCCGCGGAGAGGCCGCGGACGTAATTCAGATGTTGGATGCGTTCTCGCGGGAGGCCGAACCCCGCCGGAGACCCGCGAGCGGGGGGAACAGGGTAGAGCTCCCCTCCGGGAGGACGGGGCGGGACCCAGGGCGAACTCTTCTTTCCCACGCCCTCCCCCGCCTCGCATGATCGACGCTCGGGGGTGGGCCGCCCTCGCCCTCTTCGTCTCCGCGTACGCGCTGTTCGCGGTCCGCGAGCACTGGCGGGTCCCGGTGGGGGCGGTCGCCGCGGCGATCGCACTCGGCAGCGGCCTCGTCCCCCTGTCCTCCCTTCGCCCCACCTCGTTCAGCGGTCAAGGGGGGGTCGTCGAGTGGAACTCCATCGGGCTGTTGGTGGGCCTCTTCCTGTTCGCGGGGCTGCTCCACGAGCTCGGCGTGTTCCGGTACGCCGCCCTGCGGATCGCCGGACGGTTCGAGTCCCGGCCGATACGGCTCTACGTGGTCCTGACGGTCCTCGCCTTTGGCCTCTCGGCCGTGGTCAACTCGATCTCTGTCGTCCTGGTCCTCGCCCCGCTGACCCTGGAGGTCGCCCGAGCCCTCGGACGCAATCCGATCCCGTACGTCATCGCCGAGATCTCCGCGTCCAACGCCGGCGGCGCTGCGACCTTCGTCGGGGACCTGCCGAACGTGATCCTGGGGACGTACTTCCAGCTGGGGTTCGTCGACTTTCTCGAATTCACCTCGCTCCCGGCGATCGCCGCCCTCGCGGTGATCCTCCTGTGGTTCCGCCGGGGGCTGGGCGATGCCCCGGAGATCGCCCATCCACCCCCGCTCGACCCTCCCCGCTCCGCGATCCGTGAACCGAACCGGGCAGTCGGCTCCGTGGTCGTATTCGGCGGGGTGCTCGTCGTCCTGAGCGCCCAGGCCCCCCTAGGGATCCCCGTGTGGCTGGTGGGGGTCGCCGGCGGGATCCTCGCCCTCGCTCTCGCCGGGCCCCGTCTGGTGAAGGCGGTGCTCGCCCGGTTCGACTGGCAGACCGTGGCATTCTTCCTGTGCCTGTTCATCCTCGTCGGTGCCTTGGTGGCCACGGGCGACATCGACGCCCTCGCCCAGCAGATCGGCGGGTGGGGCGGCGGGAACCTGCTCCTCACGGGCACGATCCTGCTCTGGACCCTCGGGCTCCTCTCCACCGTGGTGAACAACATCCCCCTGGCGGCCGCCGCGGCCCCGTTGATCGCCGCCCTCAGCGGGAACACCGGCATGGCGGCCCGGCCGCTTGTCTGGGCCGCGGCGATCGGCTCGGACATCGGCGGCAACGGCACTCCCATCGGGGCGTCGGCCAACATCGTCGGCCTCGCCGCGGCATCGAAGGCGGGCACCCCGATCACCTGGTCCCGATACGTCCGTACGGCCTTCCCCGCGATGCTGCTGTCGCTGGCCGCGGCCAACCTCGTCTGGCTGTTCGTCCACTGACGGGGGGCGCGGGTCAGTCCCCGGTCACATCGACGAGGAACTCACGGATGGTCTTGAGCGACTCCGTCGGCTGCTCGTGGATGGCGAGGTGGCTGGCCCGGGGCAGGACCCGCAGGTGGGCCGGGACGATGCGGTCCGCCATCTCGCGGGAGGCCTCGAGGAGGGAGTCGTATCGCCCGACCATGACGAGGGTGGGCACCTCGATCTTCGAGTAGTACTTTCGCCCGTCCCATCGGGCCATCGTCCCGTCGACCAGGAACTCGTCCCCGGTGCGGGTCATGATGGCTCGGTAGACGTCCAGGCTCAGCTTCGAGGACCGGAGCTCCTTCGGACGCTGCGAGAGAAAGCGCCGCTGGAACGGGGCCGCCATCGCATCGGTCAGGTCGGCGTACTCCTTCGTGTCGAACGCCTTCGCCTTCTCGAGCTGGGCCAGCCTTCGACGCTGCCTCGCCGAGGCGGCCGAGCGGATCATCCGGTTCGCCTGGCGGACCTCCTCCGCGCTGCCGGCGGTGGCGACGAGGAGGAGCGAGGTCAGGTGGCGTTGGTAGCGGTGGGCGTACTCGAGCGCCACGAACCCCCCCGCGGAGAACCCCAGCAGGTGGAGCTCGTCGATGTCGAGGGCGCTCCGCAGCGCGTCGACGTCCTCGGCCATGTTCGAGATCGTGTAGGCCGACGCCCGCGCGGGGGACCACGACCTTCCCACCCCCCGGGGGTTGAACAGGACGACGCGCAGGTGGGCGTGGGCGAGCCGAAGGAGCGGCCGGAGGTATTCGTAGGTCAGTCCCGGGCCACCGGGGTGGACGAGCAGCGTCGCCGGTCCCCTCCCCCTCGACACGTACTCGAAGGACCGACGGCCGGCGACCGTCACCCGGGAGGCTCTCGGCATGGTCGGGGGATTGATTGGGGGGGATAAACCCCCCGCTCCCCCGAGTGAAAACGGGACCGACGGTCGCCGAGAAAGGGGAGGTGCGGGCACCGGGATTTGAACCCGGGTTGCAGACTTGGCAAGCCTGCGTGATAACCAGACTACACTATGCCCGCGCGCGCTTCCTTCGGCGTCCGAAGGCGGTCCGCGCCACCTGCTCCCGAAATATAAAGAGGAGCGAAACCGCGGCCGCGTCCTCCGTGCTCTGGCCCCGGGCCCGGCACGAGGGACGGCGGCTTCGGTTATAATCGGCCGTCCGCTCGGCACGCCGGTGTCCGACGATCCGCCCGGCCCCAGGCTCCTGTGAGCGGAACGGCACCGCTCGCAGAAGGGGAGCGGGTGCTGCTTCGGCGGCGGGAGGGCGACACGTTCCTTCTGAAGCTCGCGAACGGCCCGATGGCCGTGGAGGGGAGGGGGGTGGTCGACCTCGGGGAAGTGATCGGCCAGCCCCCGGGTCGGACGGTCCGCTGGGCCGGGTCGGAGTACCGGGTCCTGCGCCCGTCCCTCTCCGACCTGATCGGCCACCTGCGGCGCAAGGCCCAGATCGTGACCCCCAAGGATTCGGCCCAGCTGGTGGCGATGGCCGGGATCGCGCCGGGAGACCGAGTGGCGGAGGCCGGCGCCGGCAGTGGGGCCCTCACGGTGGTCCTCGCGTACACCGTCGGAGCCGAGGGTCGGGTCTATTCGTTCGACCGGCGGGCGGAGTTCCTGGACGTGGCCCGGCGGAACGTCGGGCTCACCGGTCTCGAGTCGAGGGTCGAGTTCCAGGAACGGGACGTGGGGGAGGATGGGTTTCCCCAGAGGGAACTCGACGCCATCCTGCTGGACGTTCCCGAGCCCTGGTCCGTCGCCGGGCACGCGCTATCGGCGCTCCGACCCGGGGGGTACCTTGCCACCTACACCCCGACGTATAACCAGCTGGAGCGGACCGTGAAAGCACTGCGAGCCGCGCGGTTCGAGGAGGTGCGGAGCGTGGAGATCCTCGAGCGCTCCCTCCACGTCGGGGAGGGGGGAACCCGGCCGGAGTTCGACATGCTCGGGCACACCGCGTTCCTGACGGCCGCACGTCGGGTGGAGTGAACATGGTCTACACGCCACTCGCCACCGGGGCGACGGCGGCGGCGCTGCTCGTCGGGGCCTACCTGTACTTCGAGATCGGGGCGTTCGCATCCCCTCAGGTCCCGCGGACGCTCTTCAACGAGAAGAAGCTCGGCTGGGGGCTCATCGCCGGGCTCGCCGTCGGAAGCCCGCTCTCGGTCGTCCTCATCGTCCTGTTCAGCTCGTTCGAGGGAGGCTACCTCGTCTCGGTCCTCCTCGAGATCGTCCTACTGGTCGGCCTCACGGAGTTGGCCCAGTGGTTGCTGCTACGTTCGGTCTACTTCGGCACCGACCGTTCCGGCCCGTTCTACGCGCTGGCGCTCCGATCCGGGATCGCGGCGATCCTGATCCTCGCCGCGGTCACCCGATATTTCGGCGGGCCATCGGTCGATGTCCTGGGAGCGGGGCTCGTCGTCAGCCAGGCGATCGCGATCCTGTCGGTGGAGGTCGCAGGGGGGCTGCTATCGATCCCCGCACCTCCGAACAGCCGGCGCGTGGGCGGGGGGCCGCTCTCCGGCGGGTTGATCGGGGGGGTGGGGTTCTTCCTGCTCGGCCTTGGGCTGTTCCTCGGCTCGGAGTTCGGCATTGCGGCGGCCGCGCTCGCCGCCCTAGGGGGGCTCTTCGTCTACCAACGACTGCGACGGCCGACGCTGTCGCGAATCAAGCCTCCCGAACCCCCCGAGGAATCGAAGGAGGACCCCACGCCCGAGTCGGGCTCCGGGTTCGGTCGGACCGACCGGTGAGGGGGCGGGGCGGGAAGGGAAGGGGGAAATGGTTGGGTAACGCCGAGCCTCCCGAGCGCCTAGGGCGGTAGGGGGAACGGGGCCGGCGAGGCGTTGACCGTCGCCAGGAGCCACATCAGCAGGACGACGCTGATGAAGAACAGCAGCCCGTTGAACCGGTGGCTGGCGAGGTACGCCGCGGCGTCCTCACCGGCGGCCGGCTTGGTTCCCCAATGCAGCTTGATCCCCGCACCCGCCGCGAACCCGGAAAGGCCCAGGACGACGAGGATCTTCCCTGCGATGATCGCATTCAGCACCCCTGTGGCGAACCCGGTATTCGTGCCCGTACAGCTCCCCGCGTTGCTGACGCAACCGCCGGGGATCGACGCGAACGCGACGACGATGATGATCCCGACGAAGAATAGCACGAATCCGATGATCTTGGCAAGGGTCCCCAGCATCGCCCACGGGATGGGGCGCCCGGCCATGGGGGCCGCGGGCATGGGGGTCCAGGTCGGCGGTGGAGGCGCGGCGGCGACAGCTGGCGGAGCGTCCGGCATAGTCGGGTATCCGCGGATTCAGGTCATAATCCTATCCCTCGGAGGGAACGGTGGCGCTGCGGGGGTTCGGGACGCGCGCGCCGCCCTCCATAGCTTGATAAGTGGCCCGCCCTCCGGCCCGTCCGGATGGCCGACGAGCCGGAGAGGCCCCCGTTCGAACGGCTCGCGCGCCGCCTCCGGATCTTCCTTCGCACCCAGCGGTTCATCATCTCCATCTTCGTCCTCGCCATCGGGGTCCTGTTCGATGTCCTGGCATTCGGTGCATTCACTCCATTGCAGAGCACCCCCCCGTTCCCGACGTTGAACTCGGCGGCCGGAGGGCCGGGGGCGACGAGTGGTGGCTGGAACTACACCCTCACCTACCCGCTCCTCGGGGTCATCCTCACCATCGTGGGAGCCTACCTCGTTGGGGCGTACTATGTCGCCCGGAAGCGGTTCGAGCACCTGATGCTCACCAAGAGCAAGGCGGAGTTCCTCCGGAACATTCCCGAGCTCGAGGACCTGCTCTGGGACCTCACCCCGAACGACGAGGTCCGCTACGCCGACAAGCGGGCCGAACTGCGGGTCCGCCGCTGATCCATCGGGCGTCGGTTAAGTATCGACCCCCCGTGCGACGGCGATGGCGGTCTCCCCGGCCCCCAAGGAGTCTCGGGAGTTCCATTTCCGTCGATTGGGCAAGCCCGAGGAGTTCCGCGCCGTCGAGGAGGTCCAGCGGGAGGCGTGGGGGCTGGGGACGGAGCCCCCCGTTCCGGGGGCCGTGCAGCGGGCGGTGCAGGACAACGGCGGCCTGGTGCTCGGGGCGTTCGCGGACATCTACCTGGCCGGCTTCAGCCTGAGCTTCCTCGGCTGGGACGGGAGCGCGCTCTACCACCATTCCCACCTGACGGGGGTCCGCCCCGAGTACCAGAACCACCACGTGGGCCTGCGGCTCAAGTTGTTTCAGCGGGAGGAGGTCCTCCGCCAGGGACTGAGTCAGATCCGCTGGGCGTTCGACCCGCTGCAGAGTCGCAACGCCTACCTTTCGGTCCGACGGCTGGGAGGGATCCCCGACCGGTACTTCGTGCACTACTACGGCCAACTGGACTCCGATGTGGACCGGGGGACCGAGTCGGACCGGGTTCGGCTGGTCTGGGACCTCGCCTCCCCCCGCACGGAGTCCCGTCTCGCCGGTGGGGGGCCGAGCGCCGCCGAGGACGAGGCCCGCTGGCGCGACTCGGTGGCGGTCGTCGAAACGACCCTCGGGGAGTCGGGGATCCGGGTCCCGGCCGCGGTCGACGAGCCGACGGCCCCCCAGGTCCATCTCGAGATCCCCTTTGACCTGCAGCTCGTCCGGGAGCACGAGCCGAACTCGCTGAGGACCTGGAGGCACGCGACTCGGGATGCGTTTCGGGCGGCGTTCGATGCCGGATACGTCGTCGACGACTTCGCCGTTGTAGCGGCCGAGCACGAGCGCCGGAGTTTCTACTTCCTACGCGCGCCGTCCGCCGGGGCCCCGAGGGGGGTCGAGCCGTCTCCGATCCCCGCTCCGAAGAACCTTCCCGGGTGAAGCGCGCACCGCGCCGCGAGTCGGGCCCGGTCGAAGGGCCGGCAGTTGAAAGCGGGATAAGCGGCAGGGTGGTCCACCCCACATGGCCGCCCGGATGCGATCGCTGCCTCCCTCCGCGGCGCTCGGCATCTTCCTCCTCGGGGCGGTCGCCTTCGGCGTGGCGGCGTCGTTCCTCGCCGGAGCCAGTCAGCCGTTCGAGGCTCAGGCGACGGCCGCGATGCCGGTCGGCTACGCGTATCTCGAGGTGGCTTCCGCGATCGTCCTGTTCGGCATCATCGCTCGAGTCGTGTACGGGTTCGTCCAGGCGGTGCACCGCGGAACCTTGCCGATCCCCGGCCACACGATGGCGCTCCTTCTGACCATGTTCGGCATCGCGCTCGTTTTCCTCCTCCTGTTCCACCTTGTGGGGGGTGGGGGGACCGCAGCCCAGGGTAATCTGACCGCGCCGAACCACACCCAGCCCCCCCCGCCTCCCACGGGGGGGTCGACCTCCGCGTCGGGGAACTTCACCGGCGCCGGGGGCGTCAACCTCCCGGGCTGGGTGGTCTACTTGGGCCTTGGGGTGACGTCGATCCTCGTGGTGGCGGTCGCGCTCCCGTATCTGATCGCCGCACGCCGTGAGCCCCCCTTCCCCCTCCCGCGCACCGGACCCACCCCCGAGGAGGTTCGCGCCGCCATTCGCCGAGCACTGGACGACCTCGACTCCCCCGCGCCGATGAGCGGGAATCGCCGGATCATCGCCGCGTATGCCGCGCTCCTGGAACGATTCGAGGAACGTCGCCCGAGGGGAGTGGATGGAGCGATCGAGACGATGACCCCACGCGACATCGAGCGGGTCTGCGTCGAACGGCTTCGGGTCTCCCCCCTCACCGCGCGCGAGCTCACGGACCTGTTCGAGGAGGCCCGGTACTCGAAGCACCAGCTGACCGAGACGGACGTAGAGCGGGCCCGACGGGCCCTTCGCAAGGCGCTTGACGACCTCGAGAGGACTCCGAGGTTGGGATGATCCCCCGGTGGGTCGAGCTGCTCCTCTTCGCCACCGTCGCCCTTGGACTCCTGGTCGCATTCTGGGCCGGTCCGAACCTCGCCGCCGCCATTCCCGCCGCCGCGATCGCGTCCCTGGGGGCCGCGGCGTACGCGGGCCTGCTCCTCGAGGAGCGGGTCCGCCGGGTGCCGGCCCCGCTCCCGGTCCTGGGGGGGGATCCCGTCGTGGGCCTCCGGGAGTCGTTCCGATCCGGACCGATCGGTCGCCAATCGATCATCCAGCTGATCGCGACGATGGAGCGCAGCCTCGGCTCACGCGGGAGCGCGCCGATCACGCCCGCCGAGGAACTGCGTTTGTTGAACGGCTCGCGCGCGGAGTTCCGGACGTGGGTGGCCGGGCGGATCCAGCGGCTGGAGAGGGAGACGTGAACCCCATCGGCCCCGTCTCGACCGCACGCCGGCTCTGGCGCCCGCTCGCCCTCTACCTGTACGCCGCGAGCGGCCTGCTCGTCGCCGCGGCGTTCCTCGCCAAGTCGCCGGTACCGCTCTTCGCGGCGCTCCCGCTGCTCCTCGCCCCCGCGAGCGGCCTCGCACTTGCCCCCTCGAGCGCGCTGGGAGCCCGACTGACCTGGGCGGCGGAGGGGTCGGGGGCCGAGGTGACCCTGCGGGGGACGATCGCGGCGGAAGGTCGGGTCGACGTCCGAAGGCTCGAGGTGAGGTTCTACACCGTCGAGCCGCTCGAACCCGTCGCGCCCCCCAAGCTCGAGCTACGCGGCGGCGAGATCCGCTTTGAGGCGAAGTACCGGGCTCCCTACCCGTGCCTGCTCATCGTCCCGCGGCCCGACGTGCTATGGGTCGATCCGCTCGGCCTGCTCGAGGTGCCCGTCCGGGTGGCGGGGGACGCGCTGCGGGTGGAGCGGTTCCCACCGGAGGTCTCCAACATAGGACGAAGCCGCCTGGAACGTACCACGAGCGCACCCGGGGAGATCCGGTCGAGGGCGATCGGGCCGGCCGGCGAATTCTTTGCGGTGCGCACCGCCGCGCCGACCGACACCTATCGGCAGATCAACTGGTGGGCCACGGCCCGCGGCGGACGATTGCTCGCCAACGACTATCACCTGGAGCGCACCGGCGACCTGGTCATCCTGCTCGACCTCCGCCCGACGTCGCTCGGGCCGGAGAAGGACCGACAGCTCCTCGCGGTCTCGCGCGCCGCGGCCCTCGGGATCGCGTCGAGCTTCTTGTCCCAGAAGGCCCGGGTCGGGCTGGGCCTGTTCGATGAGTTCCTGACCGCGGTCCCCCTCGGCTCGGGCCGCCTCCAGCAGTTCCGCCTGCAGGTCGCCCTTCAGAAAGCCGAGATCGCCATTACCCCCGGGCCGGCCGAACGGCTGGGGGTCTCGATGCGCCGCTACTTCCCGCCGGGAGTGACCACCCTTCTCATCTCGCCCCTCGCCGACGAGGAGGGGCTTCTCGTCCTCCCCCACCTTCGCCGTCGGGGGTTCCCGGCGATCGTCCTCTCTCCGTCGCCCCTGCCGATGCTCTCCGCGAGCCCGTCCGACGATCGGGGGGAGGCGGCCCTCGCCGGGCGGCTCCTGAGAATCGTCCGGCGGGTCCGGGTCGGCGAAGGGTGGAGGGAGGCGTCCGTGATCGAGTGGGAAGATTACTGGTCGCTCGCGCCCCTCGTGGATTTTCTCGCCCGCCCGGTGCTCCGCAGGAACCGATGAACGTCACGGTGGGCGCCGCCTCGTTGAACGTCCCACCCATTGAGAGAGCGGCCGCCTCCGCGGTCTTTTGGGTCGCCGGAGTGGCCCTCGCCGCGACCGACCCGAACGCCCCGTGGCTGAGGGCACTCCTCGTCGGAGCGATCCTCGGAGGCGCCGTCGCGCTCTCGTTCTGGCCGAGGCGGGAGCTACGTCTCCTTAGTCTCGCGCTGGCGGTGGTCGGGTTGGCCACGGGTGCGCTGGCGGCCCAGGTGAACCCCCTCTCCGGAATCCTCGCGGGGCTAGCAGGTCTCGCCCTGCTGTACTGGGCGACCTCGAGCGGGGAGGGCCGGGAGCGGGGCACCGGCGCCCTCGCCGGCCTCACCCTGCCGGGCCTCGCCACCGGTGTGGCCGTCGCCACCGGATTGCTGCTCCCCTCGACGCAAGAGCAGGTCGGGGCCGCCGCCGCCCTCGCCGTCGGGGTCTTCGTATACCTCGCCTTCATCCTCGCCCGCGCCGAGCCGGGTTCCGAGAGCGATGCGCCATCGCTTTGAGCGCGGCGGCCCATCCCGGCCCGACGGGGCCGGCTGGTCCCGTCCGAGCACCGACGAAGGGTCCCTCTTGACCGCACACGGACGGGTCGTCCGTTGGGATGACGTGAGGACAACCCCGGTGTCCGATAGCCCCGGCCGGGGTCAGGACGCTGAGAGGGCCGATCGGCCGCCTGGGACGCGCAACCGTTACGGCCGGGGGATAGCGGAGCGGCCGGCGCCCGCGGCCGGTCCGGTACATATAGGCGACCTCGCTGGCCGGGCACGGAGGGCGACGCAGTGAACGGGGCCGAGGCGCGTGCACTCCTTGCACGGGTCCGCGAGGCGGTGCACACCGCCGTGGTCGGTCGGGACGCCGTGCTCGACCAGATCGCCGTCGGGCTCGTCGCCGACGGCCACCTGCTCCTCGAGGACCTGCCTGGACTCGGCAAGACGCTGATGGCCCGATCGTTCGCCGCCGCCCTCGGCCTGACGTTCCACCGATTGCAGTTCACCGCCGACCTCCTTCCGCACGACATCACGGGGGGGGAGATGTACGACGCGAAGAACAGCGAGTTCACCTTCCGTCCGGGGCCGCTGTTCACCCACCTGCTCCTCGCCGACGAGATCAACCGGGCCCCCCCGAAGGTCCAGTCCGCCCTCCTCGAGGCGATGCAGGAGTACCAGGTCACCAGCGAGCGGGGCACGTATCCGCTCGAGCGGCCGTTCCTCGTCCTGGCGACCCAGAACCCCCTCGAGCTCGAGGGGACCTACCCCCTCCCCGAGGCCCAGGTCGACCGGTTCCTCATGCGGCTGTCCGTCGGCTATCCCACGCGCGAGGAGGAGCGGACGATCCTCGAGCGGCGTCGGACGCGCAAGGTCGACGAGGTCACGATCCCGAAAGTGCTGGACCTCGAGCAGTTCCGGGGGATCCAGCAGGCCGCCGAGGATGTCGAGGTCGACCCGGCGCTCGAGGCGTACGCGGTCGACGTGGTGGCCGCCACCCGGGGGGACCCCCGGGTGGATGTCGGAGCCTCGCCGCGGGGATCCCTCGCCCTCCTGAAGCTCTCGAGAGCGCGTGCGCTCGTCGAGGGCCGGGATTTCGTCGTGCCCGACGACATGCGTTCCCTCGCCATTCCGGCGTTGGCCCATCGGGTGCTCGTCAAGCCCGAGCCGTGGATCCGCGGGGTCCGAGGGGCCCAGATCGTCCAGCAGGCGCTGGAGCGGATCCCCGTTCCCAAGGTCCCGTAACCCTCTCGGCCGCCGAGTCGAACCACCGGGGACTCGCGGGCGCACCCCGGCCGAGCAAAGCGTTTTCAAGCCGGCTCCGGTCCTCGACCCGTGTCCGGGGCGGTGCCGGCCGTCGTCATCGCCGACCCGATCGACGCGTCGGCGGTGACGCGCCTCTCGCAGGGTCCGTGCCGCGTCGTCGATGCGACCCAGGGTGCCGAGGCCCTGAGCGCGGTGCTCCCGGGCGCCTGGGGGCTCATCGTCCGAAGCCGTACCAAGGTGACGGCCGAACTGATGTCGAAGGCACCCCAACTCGCGATCGTCGCCCGCGCCGGCGTCGGCGTGGACAACATCGACCTGGCGGCCGCCTCCGCCCGGAACGTTCGGGTGGTCAACGCCCCGACGGCGGCGACCGCGAGCGTCGCGGAATTGACGATCGCCTTCTACCTGATGCTCGTGCGCGACCTCGCCCCCCAGGTCGCGGCGACGAAAACCGGTTCGTGGGTCCGGGGACAGAACCGCGGGGAGCTCGCGGGACGGACCGTCGGCTTCGTCGGGTACGGTCGGATCGCCCGCGAGGTCGCGCGGCGGGTGCGCCCGTTCGGGGTGACGACCATCGCCTACGACCCGTTCGTGACCTCGACCGGCGACGGAACGGAGCTGAAGGGCCTCGACGAGCTGCTGGGGGAGAGCGACATCGTGAGCCTTCACGCCGCCTCCACTCCGGAGAACCACCACCTCCTGAACGCCGCGCGGATCGAGCGGATGAAACGGGGCTCGTACGTCGTCAACGTCGCCCGAGGACCCCTCATCGACGAGGCCGCGCTCGAGGCGGCGCTCACGAGCGGTCAACTGGGTGGGGCCGCACTCGATGTCTTCGAGGTCGAACCGCCCCAGCGACCGTCGCTCCTCGCCCACCCGAAGGTCGTCGCGACGCCCCACATCGGCGCCTCCACCCACGAGGCGCAGGCGCGCGCCGGCACCCAGGTCGTCGATGAGGTGCTGCGCGCCCTCGCCGGCGAGCCCCTCCTCTCCCAGGTCAACCCCGAAGTCGGAGGAAAGAAACCGTGACGTTCGACCCCGAGACCGCGACGTTCCTGATCGCCGGACCGGTCCGCATCCACCCGAGGGTCCTGCGGGCGATGAGCATGTCCTCGCTCAACCACCGCGGGGAGTACTTCCACGGGGTCGTGGGGGAGATCCGCGAGATGCTCCCCACCCTGTTCGGGACGAAGGGGACCCAGGTGATCCTGACGGGGAGCGGCAGCTCTGGCCTGGAGGCCGTCTACTCCTCGCTCGTCCGCAAGGGGGAGCGAACGCTCGTCCTCTGCAACGGCAACTTCGGGGAGAGGTCCGACCAGATCGTGCGAAGGTACGGTGACCCCGTCACGACCCTCACCGCCCCGTGGGGCCAGCACATCGCGGTCGACGCCGCCCAGGCCGAGCTGGAGAAGGGCGACGTCCGCGCCGTCTGCGTCGTCCACAACGAGACGAGCGTGGGCCTGCAGAACGATCTGGCCCGACTCGCCCCGGCCGTCCGGAAATCCGGGGCGCTGTTCCTGGTCGACGGGATCTCGGCCGTCGCGGGGATCCCGTGCCCGATCCAATCCTGGGGGATCGACGCCCTCGTCGCCGGGAGCCAGAAGGGGCTCGCGGCCCCCGCCGGCCTCGCCATGGTGCACCTCTCCGATCGCGCCGTGAAGGAGCTGCGCCCGGGGACGTTCTACCTCGACCTCGTCGAGCACATCAAGGCCCTCGAGAAGAACGACACGCCGTGGACCCCCGCGGTCCCGCTGTTCCTCGCGCTCCGCGAGGCCCTCCTGCTCCTGAAGGAGGAGGGGCTCGAGGGGCGGCTCACGCGGACCCACGAGCTCGCGGTCGCGACGCGGGCGGCGGTGGCCGCGACGGGACTTTCGCTCTTCCCCGACCCGCGGTTCGCCTCCGACACCGTCACCGCGATCCGCAATCCGGACGGGATGGACGACTCCCAGGTCCGCAAGGCGCTCCTCGACACCTACAACGTCGCGGTGCAGGGGGGCCAGGGCGCGCTCAAGGGGAAGATCTTCCGGATCGGCCACATGGGGATCGCCGGATGGCCGGACCTGCTGGCCGCCTTCGCGGCCCTCGACCGGATCCTGGCCAAGGCCGGCCGGTTGCCCCACGCCGGCGCCGGCGTCGCCGCGATCGAAGCGGGGATGCCGTAGGCGGCCCGAGCGTGCGGGCGCCGACCCGTCCCCTAGATGTCCAAGATCACCCGGGCCCTTGGCGGGTCGAGGGAGATAGAGAGCCGGTGCAGCGTAACGGCCTTCACCTCCATGTGGCGGGAATGGCGTAGACCATCGAACGGCTCCCCGGTCAGCGTCGCGGTCAGGGACCGCGGAGGGGACCCGGTCAGACGGATCGTTACCTCCCGTACGAGGAACCCCTCCGAGTCATGGAGGACCACGAGCTCGCTCAGGAACGCGACCACGAGGGAGGCGGGGTCTCGCCCGGCGGCGCGCACGGTCCTGTGGCCCGTCGGACGGATCGACCGCCGGTCGGTCATCCGGGCGAACAGGGCGAGCCCGAGGGCCTCGAACAGGCCCGCCGGGGTCCGGGCCGAAGCCCACAGGCCGACGTCGGCCGTCGTCCCGAAGCTGCCGTAACGTCGGCCGATACGGTCGCTTCCCACCGACCGTACTCCCTCCGCGAGCCACCGAGGAAAGGGGCGGTGAGGCTTAAGCGATTGACGCTCTCCGGATAGGGTATGCGCGGCTCCCTCGTCGTCCCCACCCTCAACGAGGCCGCCTCCGTCGGCCACGTGCTCGACTCGTTCCGGGCGGCCGCGGACCAGGCCAACACGAGCCTGTTCCCCCGCGATCCGGTGGAGTGGGAGATGATCGTGGTGGACGGGGCCTCCACCGACGGGACGGCGGAGATCGCCCGGAAGGCCGGGGCGCGGGTCGTGACCGAGCTCCGGAAGGGGTACGGCCGCGCGTACCTCACCGGGTTCGCCGAGGCGACCGGCGACGTCATCGCGACCCTGGACGGCGACGCCACGTATCCGGTCGAGGACGTCCCGAGGTTCGTCCAGATGCTCCTGCAGGAGAACCTCGACTTCATCACGTGCAACCGGCTTGCCTACCTCGACCGCAGGGCGATGACCACGGAGCACCGGATCGGCAACTGGGTGCTCAACTGGTTCCTGTCCATCGGCTACGCCGCCTACCTGAAGGGCGCGCCGGGCGGGACGATCGCCGACAGCCAGAGCGGGATGTGGGTCTTCCGGCGTACCGTGCTCGACAAGGTCGCCCTCACCCAGGAGGGGATGGCGTTCAGCGAGGAGCTCAAGATCGAGGTGCTGGCCCACGGGCTACGGATGCGGGAGGTCCCGATCCGCTACGCCGAGCGCTGGGGGGCCCCGAAGCTCTCGAGCTGGCGGGACGGCCGCAAGAACCTGTTCTTCCTGATCCGCAAGCGCCTCGACATGGCCCGCGAAAAGCAGGTCCGCCATACCCTGAACCTCGGTCGCCACTCCGAACCGGCCCCCCGCTGAGAGCGCGGGTCCGCCCGGGACTACTGGGTCTTCCCCGCCCGCTCCTTCGACTTGGGGCGGAGCCCGTGGTACCCGCACTTCCGGCACTGCACGGCCTTCGGCGGGTTGCGCGCCGAGCAGTTCATGCAGACCTTCTTCAGAAGGAGCCGGTTCACGGCCTCGGGGAACGGCATGGGTGGCCCGCGCCACCCCCCTTGCCGTATAAAGCGTCCCGGAGGCGGCCGGTCGGGCTATCCTTTCCCGGCGCCTGCACCGCGCCGGTGGTCCGCGAATCGGAGGGGGCCCGGGCGGTCGCGCTCGCCCGCGAGGCGATCGCCCATCACCTGACGGACCCCCACCCCGTCGAGCCCGGCGGCCGGGTCGTCCTCGCCGAGCTGCCCCCGCTGTTCCGGGATCGCCGGGGAGTCTTCGTCACCCTGAAAAAGTGGCCGGGCGGGAATCTGCGCGGATGCATCGGCTTCCCGCTGCCCGTCTACCCCCTCGGGGTCGCGATTGCGCGGGCGGCGGTCGCGGCCGCCGTCGAGGACCCGCGCTTCCGTGCCGTCGTCCCCTCCGAGCTCGACCGTCTCACCGTCGAGGTCTCGGTATTGACTCCCCCCGAACCCCTGCCCGGGAGGGGCCGCGCGGATCGCATCGCCTCGGTCCAGGTCGGGCGAGACGGCCTGATCGTGGAGGGGGGTGGCGAGAGCGGACTCCTACTGCCCCAGGTCGCCGTGGAGTACGGGTGGGACCCCGAACGGTTCCTTCGCGAGACCTGCCGGAAGGCGGGCCTGCCTCCGACGGCCTGGCAGGACCCGAACGTGGAGGTCCTGCGATTCCGTGCGGAGGTGTTCGCGGAGTCGAGGCCGGGCGGCCCCGTAGCTCCGGAGCCGACCGTCACGCCACCGACGGGGGACGAGGTCGCATGATCGCGGCCAGCGGTACGCCATCGATCTCCCAGCGGTGTACCTCGGGATCCTCCGGTGCTCCGGAGTCGCGGAGTTGCGCCGCGTCGGCGAGAAGCTCGGTCGCGAGCTGATCCTTCCCCTCCTCGAGCGCGGCCCACAGTTCGCCCTCCGCGAAGATGGTGAGCTCGACCCGGTCGGTGTACCCGAGCCTCAGTTCCTTGCGAAGCTGCTGGAGCCGGCGCATCGTCTCCCGCCGGAGTCCCTCTCGCCGCAGCTCCGCGGAAGGCGTACGGGAGAGCGCGGCCCGCACCTGGTCTCCCGCAGAGCGGACCACCCACTCGCCCTCCGAGAACCCCGACTCGGGGGTCTGTTCCAGCCGTTCGATCCGGCGGACGTTCAGTTCCTCGGCGAGGAGCGCATCCCCGTCGGTGCCGAGGGCCGGGAGTCCCGGGCCGACGAGGACGAGGGTCGCGAGGGGGATCCGCGACTTCACCCCGGCACGCTGCCTCAGTTCACGCCCCACCTCGACGAGGTCGCGCAGTTCGGCCATCCCGACCTCGAGCGCGGGGTCGCGCCGTCCGGTGGGGGTCGGCCACGGCATGCCGTGCACGCTCTCGGAACCGACCGAGAATCCGTGCTCCCGCAACGTCTGGTAGGTGAACTCGGCGGTGAACGGGGCGAGCGGCGCCAGGAGCCGGGCGGTCGTGTCCAGGGCGAAGGCGAGCGTATCGTGGGCGTCCCGACGGTCCCGCGCATCCGCATCCGACCAGAAGCGGGGCCGCGACCGGCGGAGGTACCACGTGGACAGGTCGTCGACGAACGCACGCAGACTGACGGCGCCGCGGCGTGGTTCGAACCCCTCGAGCGAAGCGGTGACCTCCTCGATCGTCCCGTCGAGGCGGGAGAGCAGCCACCGGTCGAGCAGGGCCCGCGGGGAAGGGGGCACCTGCGGGTTCGGCAATCGGTCGGCGAGCGCGTTCTGTCGGTGAAACTCGAGGACGTTGAGGAACGTCTGGGGGATGCGGCCCCCCGTCTTGGCGATCGAGACGTCGGAGACCTTCAGGGGCTCTGTGTAGTCGCTCAGCAGGAACGCAAGGCGCACGACGTCGGCGCCGGCCCGCTCCAGCAGCCCCAGGGGCTCGACGGCGTTCCCGCGGGATTTGGACATCTTCAGGCCGGATTCGTCGAGCACGAGCCCGTTGCTGATGCAGACCCGGTAGGCCGGCCGGTGGAACAGGGTCGTAGCGAGCACGAGGAGGGTGTAGAACCAACCGCGGGTCTGGTCGAGCCCCTCGGCGATGTAATCGAGGGGGGCGTCCGGGTCGAACGGGCCGGGCTCGAACGGGTAGTGGAACTGGGCGAACGGGGCGCACCCGCTGTCGAACCACCCGTCGATCGTGTACGGCTCCCGGCGGCTCGTCTCCCGGCACGTCGGACAGGGGAACTGGATCGCATCGACCGTCATGCGGTGCGGGTCGAGCGGGGTGGGAAGCTTCTGCCCGCTCAGGGTCTCGAGCTCGGCGAAGCTCCCCACGCAGGTGGCGTGCCGGTTCGGACAGAGCCAGAGGGGGAGCGGGGTCCCCCAGTAGCGGTTACGCGAGAGCGCCCAGTCCTTCGCCTCGTCGAGGAAGTTGCCGAATCGTCCGTCCCGGAGGTGGGATGGGTTCCACTGTACCCGTTGGTTGTTCGCCACGAGCTCCGGCACGACGCGCGACGTCCGCACGAACCAGGAGTCGATCGCGCGGTAGATGAGGGGGTTCGAGCACCTCCAGCAGAACGGGTAGGTGTGCGAGACCTTCCCGGAAGAGTGGAGCCGGCCGGCCCCGTGCAGTTCGGCCAGCAGGAGCGCGTCGGCCGCCTTGAAGCCCTTCCCCGCCACCGGCGGGACCATGGCGGTGAACACCCCTCGGCTGTCGAGCGGGTCGAACACCCCGACCCCTTCGCGCGCGCCGATCCGCTGGTCCTCGATCCCGAAGCTGGGGGCGATATGGACGAACCCGGTTCCCTCCGATGCATCGACCATCGCGTCGAGGACGACGCGGTATCGCCCGGGTCCCGGGCCCGCGTAGGGGAACGGAGGGAGGTATGCCCATCCCTTCAGCTCGGAGCCCAGGCGACGCCCCCGGACCGGGGTCCCTGCCGGGAAGTAGCGGGAGAGGGCCGGCTCCGCGACCCACAGGTCGCTTCCGTCCTCGGCGGGGACCGCCACGTACGCCAGCTCTTTGCGGGCCGCGATGAGCAGGTTCGAGGGGAGGGTCCACGGGGTGGTCGTCCAGACGAGGAGGCTCGCGGGCCGCCCGTCGGGAGGCTCGACGAGCGGAAAGCGGACGGTGACCGACGGGTCGGTCGTCTCGCGGTATCCCTGCGCCACCTCGTGGGAGGAGAGCGGGGTCTCGCACCGCGGGCAGTACGGGAGGACGTAGTGGCCCTTCTCGAGCAGCCCCCGGTCGAAGAGGGTGCGTAGCGCCCACCAGACGCTCTCGATGTAGGCCGGGCTCATCGTGTAGTACGCATGCTCGTAGTCGAGCCAGTAGCCGAGCCGGCGGCTCATCTCCTGCCAGACTGCGGCCACCTCGAGGGCGCCGGATCGGCATTCCTCACAGAACTTCGCGACGCCGTAGGCCTCGATCTCCTTCTTCGATTTCAGCCCGTGCTTCTTCTCGATCTCGAGCTCCACCGGCAGCCCGTGGCAGTCCCAGCCGGCCATCGGGCTCACGATACGGAACCCGCGCATCCGGCGGTACCTCAGCTCGACATCCTTCAGGGCCCGCGCCACGAGGTGTCCGAGGTGGGGCGCCCCGTTCGCCGTGGGGGGTCCCTCGGTGAACCGGAAGATCGGCCCGTCCGCCGACCCGGCTTGCAGGCGCTGGGCGGTGCCGGAGGCGTCCCAGTAGGCGAGTACGCGCCGCTGGACCTCCACGGCCGGTGCGATGCCGGAGGGTTCGGCCTCCTCGGCGGACATCGAGCCTCCGACGCGGGCGACGCTGATAACGTGACCGAGCCCGGGGGGATTTCCCGGCGCTATCGGAACTTCCCCGGAGGTCGCTCGAACGTCGCCTCGGGGCCGACATACGAGGAGCGGTGGCGTTCGACGACCGTCCCGTCGACCCGCGCGATGTGGCAACCCGGGCCGAGGAATACCTTCTCGGCGCGGACGTACTCGCATTGCACGGATTCGAGGTGGACCTCGCGCGCCTCGATCCGCAACGCCTGCAATCGGTCGGCCGAGCCGCCCAGGCCCCCCGGGCGCCGCAGCGCGATCGAGTCGCACAGGATCGAGCCGACGGCGCTCGCGGAGCGCAACCGTCCCTCGATCGAGCCGGCCCGCAACGTCCCCGGGATGCGCAGGGTCCCATCGAACGCGAATACCCCCTGGACGGTGACGTCGGCGTCGGTTTCCATGCGGCCGTCGAGGCGGGCGGTTCGCCCTACCCCCACCGGACCCTGGACCTTCAAGCGGCCCCGGACCACCAGTTCGCCGCAACGGAGCCCGGCCAGCAGCCGCGAATCACCGGCGAGTCGCAGCGCCCCTTGAACCTCGACCCGACCGAACACCTCGGCGTCGGCCTCCGAGGAGAACTCCTCGGCGTTGATCGTGCCCCGGACGGAGAGCGGGCCGACGACCCGGCCCGAGCCGAGGTCCACGTCCCCGAGGACCTTCGCCCCGGCGTGGGCGATCCACCGGGCACTCCGGACCGAGTCACGACGGACCGGCCCGCGGTCCTCGATCGGATTGGGGCGAGGCGTCGCCGCGGCGGGCGGAGCGGAGGTCGGGGCCATCTGGACGGGCGGGACCGGGAGGGACCCCTGGCCCGCGGGCACCGGAGCTACGGGCGAAACGGCGGCCACCGAAATTCACCCCGGCGTCGCGCGGGACTGGGCCGGGCGGGCAGCGATCCCGTGGCGACGATGTTCGATCTTCATGCAGAGGTTCTGGAACACGGGAACTCCCGCCCTCTCCGCGGCGGATGCCCCCGATGGGCTCTCGACCCCGAGCTGCATCCAGATCGCACCGACCCCGCGCGCGAGCGCCTCCTCCACCACGGGGGGAACGTCCTCACTGCGACGGAAAATGTCCACGATGTCGATGTGGACGTCCGCGGGGATGGCCGAGATCGACGGGTACGCCGTCTCGCCGAGCACATCGCGGAGCCGCGGGTTCACGGGAACGACGCGGTAGCCCTGGGATTGGAGGTACCGGGCCACATCGTTCGAGTCCCGGTCCGGCTTGTCGGAGAGCCCCACGACGGCGATCGTCCGGGCGGACTCCAGCACCCTGCGGATCTCCTTCGGGTCCGATGGCATCGGGGGCCGGACCCGGGCGAGTTACATGAGGGCTCCGCCCAGCTTCCCCCGTCGCGCGGCCGCTCCCCCGGGGCGAACGGCTCCTAGCGGTGAGCGGCTTCAGACGTACTTCTGGTCCGTGTAGCAGTACCAGCGGTTGTACTGGGCCACCCAGGTGGCCGGCTTGCCGCAGGTCGGGCAGTTCACGGGGGCGGCGGCCATGGGCGCGGGAGCGGCGACCGGGGCCATCGGCTGCTGGGGCATGGCGTAGCCCGCGGGCACCATCGTCTGGACCGGTACCTTCGGGCGCGTGAAGTAGTAGATGATGGCGGCCGGCCAACAGACGATCACCAGGAGGATCAGCAGCCAGAGCGTGAACTGGCGCTTGTACTCCACGGTCCCCGGGTATCCCATGCCCTTTGGTATGCGAGCATCTATTTGAATGCTCACGTTTCCGAGACGTGTGACGGTGGGACCTCCCGGACCGCCACTTCCGACCGGTCGGAGCTTTCTGCTCTCCCACCACCTGCCGGGGCACTACGACCGGACGATCTCCGTGCCCGGGACCCGGGGCTCGGTCCACCTGTGCACCCGCTGCACGGGGCAGGCCCTGGGCGGGCTGGGCTACCTGGTCGTGCTCCTGACGGGAGCGTTGGCGATCGGGGTCCTGCTCGAGCCCCGGGTCCAGGTTCTCTGGGCGGTCGCGCCGTTGCCCGCCGCGGCCGATTGGTTGCGGCAGAGCGTGCGGGGCGGCGAATCGACGAACGCCCGGAGGCTCCTCACCGGCGGGTTGTTGGGCGCGGCCCTGTTCGACGTCCTCCTGCTGGCAGCGACCCGACAATGGTCCGACCTGCTGATCGCGGCCGCGGTGTTCCTCGCCTATGGGCTCGCGGTCGCGGCCGTGCTCTTTGCGAGCGGTGCGTGGCGACGGGTGCTGGAAGAGCACCTTCCTGGGATCGCCCTCCCCCCCTCGTAGACGGCGCGTCACCCGGAGGGCGTGGTCCCCCCATCGTCATCGCCCGACGGGGGGCGGCGTCGGATGACCACGACCGCGATGACGGTGGCGGCCGCGACGCACGCCGTCGCACCGACCACCAGCAGGACGGGGAACGGGGTGGCCGCCGTCGTGACGGTCACCCCCGTGCCGGGATGTCCCTCGCCGGCCGAGTTCACCGCGCTGACCGCGAAGCGGTACGTAGCCCCGGGGGAGAGGCCGTCGACCGCCCCCTGGGTGACGTCGCCCAGGTGGAAGAGCCCGCTGCCCGGACCACCGGTCACGTTGACGGTGTAGGCCGTCACCGGGGCACCGTCGTCGACCGTGGGAGCGGTCCAGGCGAGGTCCACGACCGTCGACCCCGCGAGCGTCGCCGAGAGGTTGGTGGTCGGAAACGGCACCCCCGCCGCCGTGGCCACCACCCCCACCGACTCGGGGCCGGTGCCATCGACGGAGGTGGCCGAGGCCCGCACGAGGTACGGCTCCCCGTTGGTGAGGCCGGTGAGGGCGAACGGCGAGGAGTTCCGGAGGTACGCGGAGCGGTTCTCTCCTCCGATGGGACCGATGCTGATGGTGTAGGTGGTAGCCGCGGACGCCCCGGGGGAGGAGGGAGCTCCCCAGCTGATCGAAAGGGTACTGTTCCCCGGCGACGCCGAAAGGGCGGTGGGGGGAGAGGGCGCCGCCAGGATTCCCAGCAGATCGCCGGCGCCTCCGTCGAGCTCGGGCGCGACGACGACCCCCCGCGCCGGGTCGAAGAGGAGTCCTCCGGAGGGCGCGCGCAGGGGGAGGACCCCGGCAAAGGAGCGGTTCGAGAGCGTGAACACAGAGAGGCCGGCGGCGGGTCCTCCGGAGGTCAGGAGGAGCCCGTCGCGGTCGTCGACGGTGAGCACCGTCGCGCGTCCGGGGAGGTTCACCCCGGGGGCCTCGAAGACGGACGATGCCGAAATCTGGAGGATCGCCACGTGGGTGCCCGTCCCGTCCAGCACGAAGACGTCGCCGGACAGGTTGACCGAAAGCGCCGAAGGGTTCGGACCGACCGACGTCGCCCCGATCCGGCCGAGGGAGCCCCCGCTCACCTGCGTGACGTTCCCGGCCCCGCCGCAGTTCGAGACGAACGCCGAGTCCAACGGGGGGTCGGCCGCCAGGGCGCAGACGACTACGCCGGGGACCGGGACGGTCCCCAGGACGGATCCGCCCGGGAGGGCGAGGACCGAGACCGAGTGGGCGGACGGGTCGGCCAGGTAGAGCCGATGGTGCGCCGGATCGACGGAGAGCAGCATTCCGGGGATCGCCCCCACGGTGAGCGGGTGGAACCGGGTGATCAGGGTCCCGTTCCCGCTCTCGTAGACATCGACCGCCCCCGAAGACTCGTCGGCGAGGTAGGCCCGGCCCGTGGTCGGGTCGACCGAGAGGCTGCTGGGGCTCTCGCCCGATGGGAGCGGCACGACGTACGCCGTCGAGCCGGTGGTCTCGTTGACCCCCCAGAGCTCGCCGGGCGAGCGGCCCAGGAGGACGGCGATCCCCGTCGTGGGGTCGACCCCGACCCCCGCGAACGAGGCCGGGAAGGAGGAGTACGTCGCGAGGGGAGCGAGCGTCGGGACGGAGAACGAGCGCGTGGTGCCGTTCCCCGGCCCGCCCGCGACGACGAGCGCGTGGACGGCGTCCACGGCGAGGGTCTTGAACGGGTGGGCGGCGCCCGGCGTTCCGGCGGAGGAGGCGATGCGGGCCCCGGTCGTCGCGTTGTACGTGGAGAGCTGCTCGGAGCCGTTGACATCGCTCGTGACGAGCACGTTGTCGATCGGGTCGAAGATCATCGCCGCCTCGCGGGGCTCGATCCCCGGGACGTTCGCCACGATCTGGTCGCTCGCGAGGTCGACCTTCAGGAGCGTGCCGTTCGCCTGGTTGAACGTGTAATTCTCGACCCAGAGCATCCCGGAGCGCGAGTCGAACGCGGCCCAGGCCATGATCGTGGTCGGGGGCCCGGTGATGGTGGCGGCCACCGAGTCGTTCTGGGTGCTCACGACCACGAGCTGCTCCTGGCAGGTGGGGATGATCAGGTCGTGGAGCGACGGGATGTCGAGCAGACCGTAGCCGTGGTCCGCGCACTGCATCACCCCGCAGTCGATGTACGTCCTCAGGGCACCGGCGGCGATGTCGATCGCCGCGACGGTCCCCCCGCTCGCGTTCTCGACGAACAGTTGGCGGGTGGCTCCGTCGAACGCCATGAAGCTCGGCTCGAACGGCGGGGTGGGGTACGTCGGGAACGTGAAGTTGGTCTCGATCGACAGCGTGGCTGCGTTGAGCGCGAGGACCCATCCGGAGGGGGCGGCGCCGGCGATCCCCGCGTAGCGGTTCGACACCGACACGTAGAGGCTGCCGTTCGGCGCGTCCAGGGCGAGCGCGAAGGGGAAGGAACCGGAAAGGACGTTGGCGACGACGATCGAGTGAAGGAGGGTTCCGTTGACCTCGCCGAAGGAGGTCACCGTACCGGCGTTGGTGTTCGCGGCGTAGACCGTCCGGGTCGCCGGGTCGACGGCGAGCCCCGAAACGGAGTTGACGACGCCGTTCAATGCAATGGTCGGCGCAGTGAAGAACCGGCCGCCGACGGGCCCCGAGTTGGAGGGGGCCTCGATGATCGCGGGTGGGGGGCTTGCCCCCGTCGGGGCCGCCGGAACGAGGGATGTGATTCGCTCCGCAGCCTTCGCCGTCCCTCCCGACGGCAGCCACCCGGGGGCGAGCACGATTAGGGCGAGGCCGATGACCGCCACGGCGACCCCGCGTCGCGGAGGGGCTTCGAGGCCGAAAGCGAGTCGGACACGCGCTCGGGGGGCGGGCCTACTCGAAGTGTCCGACCGAACTGCCACCATCAGACTGGGCCTTGTCGAACTTCGACGAGGCGGGTCCCGCCTTGACAGCGACCTGCATGGCGATCGGCTTGTTCTTCATCATGACGCGGGTGACGCCGGCCATGATCAGGCCCGCCGCGCTCGACTGGATGGAGACGTTGCCCGTGACGGACTGGGTGAACAGCCCGATCACGTTCGGGATCGACGTCAGCGTCGCGGGCGTCGCGATCGGCAGGGCGGTCGCCGGGGGCGGGGGGGGCGGCGGGGGCAGGAGCGTGGGCGGACTCGTGGGGGTCGTCACGACCCACACCTGGCTCAGCGGGAAGGACTGGGTGACGATCGCGGTGCTCACCGGAAGTTCGTAGTTGGCCCAGGTGTAGACCCCGTCGACGGAGGCCGAGCCGGCGGCCTTGCAGATCACCGACACGCACGCATCTACCGGGACCTGACCGTACGGGGGTCCGGTGGCGACGACGTTGAAGGACGCCGTCCACAGGTCCCCGGCGAACACCTTGTTCTCCGAGGCGACGGTGCTCCAGTTCCAGCCGTAGAACGTGTGGCCGCCCAGATGGATGATGGTCGGGGATTCCTGGCAATGGGGGGCGAAGCCGGAGGGGACTTGGCAGGCGACCTGGATCTGGGGAGACGGGGCGAGGGCGATGCTCGAGGCGGGCGCGAAGACGAACATCGGCTTGGCGGTCCCGTTCGCGATGAGTTGGCTGGTGACCGGGCCGAATCCGATGTTCGACATGGCCGCGAAGAGCGTCGGGTTCCCCGTGTTCGGGTGGTTGACCGGCCCGTGGGCTACGTACTGAAGGTCGCCGGACTGCCCGTCGGAGCAGGTGAAGAACGATGGCCCGTCCCACGTGCCGCCCGTGGCGGCGGCGATGTCGCAACCGGCCGTGAGGATCTTGTCGGCGTCGTTGACGACCGTGGCGCTCCCCGGACCATAGGCGACGCCCGCGGGGTTCGTTCTCTCCCACCCGGAGGAGTACGGGTCGGTCGGCGTGTCCCAGAGGTCGAGGACGTCGATGGTGCACGTGCCGCCGATCGAGTCGGTGCACGAGGGGGCGTTACGGGCCAGGGCGGCGATCGAGTCGTTGGGGTTCCCGTCCTGCGGGTGGATCCAGCCCTCACAGCTCGGGCTGCGGGCGCCGCTCGAGAACTGGTAGGAAGGCTCGCAGGTGGGGGGGACGCAGTTCCACTCCGAGTCGAAGAACAGCCCCGAGGGGCTGGCGCAGTAGTTCTGGCTGTACGACGGGTCCCGCGGGGAGGTCGAACCCATCCAGACCACGACGTGATGGGTGTTGGGCGACCAGCCGAGACCGCTCCCGACGAGCGCCCCATAGAGCGCGGAGATCGAGGAGGAGTGCAGGAAATTGTCCCCGAGGTCGACGTCGTGCTCGGTCCACCCTCCGGACAGGACGTTGTCCTGGAACTCCTGGGTCACGAGCCCCCCGAGGTCGGAACTCGGTACGAATTGGGAAATGTCGACATGGTACTGGGTCGAGTCACAGTCGTCCCAGTTGTCGCACGTGCCGAGGTAGTCGACCATGGCGAACGTGACGACGGTGTGGGGGTTGAGGTTCTGGATCTCTCCGGCCACCTGCCCCGCGTGCGCCACGAAGAACGGTACCCCGTTCGACTCCTCGCACGGGACGCCATTGGTCTGCGCCGCGCACTCGTCGTAGCCGCCTACGGGCCACTTCTCGAGGCCGTTCCCGTCCCCGTAAGGGTCCCAGACCCCGTCGTACGGGCTCGTTTCGACGACGAACACGATCTGGACCGCCGGCCACGTGAGCGGGCCCGGGGTGCCGGTGGCGGTGAGAGTGACCCGGCTCGTGCCCACCCCCGCAGAGCATGCGGAGGAACCGAGTACGCAGATCTTCGCGGGAGCGGTCGCGATCCCGAGCTGGAGGCTCGCGACGGGCGAAGGGGTGGGAGTGACGAAGGTAGGCGCGGGAGCGGCAGGGTGCGATGACGCCGTGGCCACCGCGAGGGGCGCGTGGCCGGCACTGGAAGGGCCTGCGTGGGTAAACGCCCAGCCACCTAGCACGGTCAGCGTGACGGCGATCCCGATGAGACCAAACCCGGACCGGCGGACAAAGCGACCCCGACGCCAGTGGAAAGCGGTACGCGAGGAAAGGCCGCCGGCGTCGGACATTGCTGCTTCCGTCGCTCCGGGCGCGAACCCGGGGGCTTCCGGGAGGACGGCGACCCTCCCTTTAGAGGCGTCGCATCGATAGTTGGGGCTTGAGACAGGGTCTCGCGCGCTCCTCCGTACCGGTTTCCCGTCGCGCGGCCGCATAGGCCTATCCGGGCGGAGGCGGAGGAGGGGGCGGTGGTTCGGGTGGAACGGAAGGGATAGGGATCGGGAACATCGGGGGGTTCAACGCGGTGGGTTCACCCATTCGGCCGGTCGCCAGGAACGAGTAGGGGTCGTCGGGCGCGAAGCGCGGAGCCGCCCCCGCCGGGATTGCGGGCGGCGCCTCTCGGGAGAGGAGCGCGTAGACGAGCGCCACCAGGCCCCCTATGAGGATCAGACCCCATTGCAGCGCGTTCGCCACCTCGGGGTTGAGCAGGGTCAGGAACGCGGTGGCGTCGTGGGCTCCGTGAAGGAGCGCCGGCACGACGAGGTTCCCACCGGAGTACCGCACGATGCACGCGAAGGCGAGGCCGAGGAGGAACAGCTCGGAGTATGGGATGGGAGAGACGGGTCCGTACGTGATCCCGTAGTACGCGTGAACGCCGGCGAACATCGCGCTCGTCCAGACGGCGTGAACCTCCCAGGAGCGAGTCCCTTTTGCGAGCCAGTAGCCGAAGACCCATCCCCGGAAGATGACTTCCTCGACGAGCCCGATCACGAACGAGAACGCCACCCAGAACCACGGGTCGGACGCCGCCGACTGCAGCGCAGGATTCGGCCGCTCCAGGAATCGGATCGCCCCCGGATCCAGGACCTGGTAGATCACGGCGAGGGCGAGGACGACCCCGAGCGAGAGGATCGAGAGGGCACCGTACCAGCGCAGCCCCTGCACGAGGGCGGGGACCGGGTGGGCGAAGGCACGACGCAGCGGTCCGAACCCCACGAGCCCGAGGAAGGAGGCGATCGGGACGCCGTAGACGACGAGCAGGTCCCCGAGCGCGTCGCGGTAGACCGGGCGCAGCGCCGGGATCAGCTGCGGGAGAAAGTACTGGCTCAGTATGGCGAAGACCGTGAGCGCGACCGCTGCCACGTAGCGCTCCAGTCCTCCGAGCGCCGTGCCGTAGCCGCCCTCCGGGCTCGGGGTCTCGAGCTGGGAGACCTCCACCGCCGGCGGACCGCCCGACCGTACATATGGGTTGGGCGAATGGAGGGGCCGAGGCGCATTGGAGATCGCGGTCCTGCTGAAGGTCGTCCCGGCGACGGACGCGATGCGCTTCGATCCGGTCCTACGGGCCGCAATTCGCGAGGGGGTCCCGTTGTTCCCGAACCCGTTCGACCAGCGGGCGCTACGGGTCGCGCTCGAGATGCGGCGACCCGGGGAGTCGGTCACCGTGCTCTCCATGGGACCCCCGTCGACGGAGCCTGCGCTGCGCGAGTCCCTCGAGCTGGGCGCCGACCGCGTCGTGCTGATCACCGACCCGAGGCTCGCCGGATCCGACACCCTCGCGAGCGCTCGCGCGCTCGTGCGCGGTCTCGGGAGGACGGGCCACTCGCTGGTACTCACGGGACGCTCGAGCACCGATTCCGACACCGGACAGCTCCCCGCGGAGGTCGCCGGACTGTTGGGGGTCCCCATCGTCTCCTCCGCACTCCGCATCCTGCGCGACGTGGACGGGGACGGGCTCGAGGTGGTCGGGGAGACCGATCAGGGTTCGGCGCGCTTTTGCGTGGAGCCCCCCGTGGTCGTGAGCGTCGGGGAGAAGATCGCCAAGCCGCTCCGGCCCACCCCCGAACAGGTGGACGCCGGACGGATGCGGGCAGTGGAGCGCTGGTCCCTCTCGGACATCGGCCTCGACCCACGGAGCGTCGGGTTCGAGGGGTCGCCTACGAGCGTCCTCTCGCTCGCGAGCCCCGCCCCCACGCGGCGCGGGGTGGTCTTCGACACCGGTTCCGTCGACGAGCGGGTCGCCTCCGCTCTCCGCGAGCTCCCCGAAGCGGCGTGGGGGAGCGCGGCGTCCGCCCCGATCCGGGCGTTGGCTGCCGATGGCCGGCCGCTCGACCAACACGAGATGTGCGTCCTGGTCACGGGAGCGGACGGGCACCTCGAGCCCTCGGCCCTGCCCCTGGCCTCGGGACTCTCCGCCTCCGTCTCCCCCGGTTGGTCGTCGGCGATATGGGTCGGGGCTCCCCCGACGACCGGCGAACTCGCGATGCTGGAAGGAGCCGGGCTCCTTCGGGGATACCAGATACTTCTCGACCCAGCACGTCTCGACTCGCGTTCGGTGGCCCTGGCCGTCCAGCGGGTCCTCGAGGAGCGCGAGGCGGCGGCCGCGGGGGCCTTCCTATCGAGCACGTTCGGACGGGAGGTCGCTGGCCAGGTGGCGGCCCGGGTGGGTCTCGGCCTCATCGGGGATGCGGTCGGAGTGGAGCGGAACCCTGCCGGCGAGCTCCTCTGGTCGAAGCCGGCCTTCGGCGGCGGGGCCGTCGCGACGATCCGATCGAGGACCCGACCGAGCCTCGCCACGATCCGGGACGGTGTGTTTCCGAACGCCGCGGGCGGAGGCCCACCGGGAGCGCTTTCGTGGGAGGAACTCCCGTTCGACCCGCCGGGGTCGTCGCTGCAACTTCTCGAGCGGACGAGCGAGGCCGACCCGGAGTTCGGTGACCTGTCGAGGTCCTCGACGGTCGTCTGCGTGGGGCGAGGGATCGGCGGTCCGGAAGAGATCGGCGCGCTGCGACCCTGGCTGACCCAGATCGGCGCCGCCCTCGCGGCCACGAGAAAGGTCGTCGATGCCGGCTGGGTGCGACGCCACCGTCAGGCCGGGCTCACCGGGCGGACGCTGGCGCCGGCCCTGGTCATCCTCCTCGGGGTCCACGGGGCGCCCAACCAGATGGTCGCCTGGCGTCGCGCCGGGGCGATCCTCGCCGTCGATCCCGACCGGAACGCGCCCGTGTTCCGGCAGGCGGACGTAGGGGTTGTCGGGACCTGGCAGGAGGTCCTGCCGGTCCTGAGAGCGAAGCTCACTCTTCTTCGGGCACGGGTACCGGGGTGATCCCCAGGGTCCGCTCGGCCGCGGAGAGGCACGCGAGCAGGTCCTCGAGGGTCGCCCGGGCCTGACGGGGCTCCTCCGACCTCACCGCGAACCGCAACTCCGAGCCGTCCCGCTCGGCGTGCACGTACCCGGCCTGGTCCGCCTCGAGCGCCCGGAGGAGCCGTTCGGCCACCTCCTCGGAGGCGTACCTCCGCCGGAGCCGCACGCTCACGGCGGGGTCGACCGATGCTCCGTGCGTTTCTTCCCGCCCCCCGATGGGCTTCCCCCTCCGGGGAGCGACCCAGGACCCTTCGAGAGTGCGCCGGGGATCATCGGGGCCGTACCGGTACGGCGCGTCGACTCCGCCTGGGCGCGTTCCTCGAGATAGCGGAGGACCGACGGCCAGACCGTGCCGTCGGTGCGGGCCTTGTTCTCGAAATTGTGTTCGTTCAGGAACTTGGCGAACGCCGCCTCCGTGGGGGGATCCCAGCTCGCTGTCGGACGACCGGAGTAGAACCCCAACAGCTCCAGGTGGTGCTGGAGCAAGCGCGCGACGTCCCCCTCCACCTTGACGAGCGTCGCCGGGTCCTCCCGGCTCAGCATCGTCAGGTCGTAGAGCCGGAAGACCCGCTTGAGCTCCTCGATCGGGGCCGGATGGTCGTCGACCCGGACATCGACCCACCGGTCGCTCCCCTCGTCGTACCCCCCCCGTTCCCGCACGATGAGGAGCGCGGCCGATTGCATCCCGCGCCGGTCCCCGCCCTCCCTCTGGGCGGCCGAGAGGGCGGCGAGCAGCCGCTCCGGAAGATCCCCCGGCGTCGACTCGTACGCGCGCGCCATGGCGCTCACGACCCTCGGTCCGAACAGGATGTTCCCCTGGCAGGCGAACCCGTCCCCCGTCTCGTGACCGGCCCACTCCATGCACTCCTTGCCGGTGAACGACGCCGACCCCCCCCGGGCGTCGACCACGCCCAACTGCCGGTGGTCGCGTTTCGCGTCGGCCTGGGTGAGGGTCCGCACGACCTCCTCGGCGGAGCGCCCCTTCTGGAGGAGCGCCAGCCCGTCCGGCCCGTAGGCGACGTTCGCGAACGCCTGGGTCGCGATCGCCCCTACCCCGGCGCGGCCCCACGGGACGACGGCGCCGACGGAGATGAACTTCGACTGGACCGCGACGCCCCACTCGGCGCGCTCCCGGTCGTGGGCGACGATCGAGAAGGTACCGAAGCGGGGCGGCGAATCCATCGCCCGCTCCCACGCCGGTGCCGCCATTAAACCTCGCGGGGAGGGGAGCCCGTCTGTTCCAACGCCTCGAGCGCGGTGTGGACCTGGTCGACCAGGCGACGCGCACGCCCGCGATCGCCGGCCCGGTACGCGGCCTCCGCCTCATGGAGGGCGGGCAGGAGAGGCTGAACGTCGTACCCGTCGGAGCGTCGGACCTCCCAGAGCCGCTCGACGATCAGCATCCGGTTGGCGAGCGGTTCCTCTTCGCGGGGCGGAGGGGAGCCCCGCGCTCCCCGGGGGACGTAGCCCACGAGTCCCCGAGGGAACTCGGTCAGCTCGGTCTCCTCCCCGAGCCGGTCCAGCTGGGCGTCGGCGTCAAGCAGCGCGCGTTCGGCATCCGGGAGTGCCCCACGTTCGAGGGCCTTCTCCGCCGTCGCGAGGCGCTCGGCCACCGAGGCCCGTATCGGTTCCGGGATCCCCCCGGCGGCGAGGCGGTGGCGGACCCCGCTCAGGTACCCGTGGAGCGCGTCCTCGGTGAGCGGACCGCCCGAGGGCGGTTCGTCCGATGGCGCCGATGGATTACGCCGGGTCGGCACCGGCTTCGGCCTGGGCCGGCGCGGCCGCCGGACGCGCGGTAGCGGGGACGGTCGGGCCGGGGACCCGCTCGTGCACCGCCGTCCAGAGGCGGTCGATCGGGGTCCAGAACGACGGGCCCGGGCCCTCGGCGACGAACGCGCTGGCCGCGGCGTCCACATCGCCCTGAAGGTCGTCGAGCGCGACGGAGTGGGTCCTTGCCCAGTCGAGCGTGGCGCGGGCCAGCGCGAGCTGGAGCTCGGCGAAGTGGCGGAGCTGCTTCGCCTCGCGGTCGGGCGGGGCGAGGGCGTTGTCCGGGTTCCAACTCGGGGGCATCGGGGCGGGGATCGCCACGCGCAGCTCGCGGAACGGGGAGGGCATCGTCGGCCACCGCGGCTCGGCGAATCGGACTGAAAGCTGGTCGAGGGCGGTGATCGCGTTCGGGTAATCCCCCTCGGAGTATTTCGTCTCGGCCCGCAGGAAGGGTCCGGTCAGGTCCGGGGAGAGGTTCTTCTTCCACAGGTCGAGCTGGAGGGCGACCCTCGCCGGCGCGAGCCGTCGAAGGACCGCGCGTCCCGGGTCGTCCTTCGGGGGGGCCGGGGCCGGGGCGGCGTCGACCTCGGGGGGTCGGTTCGGGGCGCCGGGCATCGTTCGGCCGCCTCCTAGATGAACGCCTCGAATTCCTTCGTGATGTCCGGGTACTTGTCACGAACGGCCTTCAAGATGTTGTGGACCGTGAGCTTCTCGAGCTTGACGCCCTGGAGCGCGTCGATGACCTTGTCGAACGTCTCGTCGGAGAGCGAGCAGAGCTTCTCCTTCGCGAGCCAGTTCCGGTAGAGCTTCTCCTCGAGCCGGGCGCGCCAGCGCCGCTCGTACTCCTGGAAGAACTCCTTCGTGGGGGTCCCGGCCGCGGCCGCCTTGGAGGCGACCTCCCCGCAGATCTTGCCGGCGATGCACCCGTTGGCGATCCCCCCGCCCGTGAGGGGGTCGATCATCCGGGCCGCGTCCCCGACGAGCATGAACCCGTCGGTGACGGTCTGCTTGAGCGGGGGGGAGATGGAGACCCCACCCCCGACGACGTCGATCTTCTTGCCCTTGGAGTAGCCCGGGTGCTTCTCGATCCAGGCGTCGAGGTACTTGCGCGCCTCGGCCATCCCGCGGATCTGGGAGAGCTGCACGCCGATCCCGACGTTCGCCAGCCCGTCGGCCTTCGGGAAGATCCATACGTAGCCGCCCGGGGCGACCTTGCCCAGGTAGAAGTCGCAATATCGCACGTCGCAGTCGACGTTCGTCATCCGGTACTGCAGGCACGAGTCCATGTCCCGGAGGGCCAGGTTCGTGGGGATGCCGGCCCATCGGCCGATCTGCGACTCGAACCCGTCCGCCCCGATCGTGACCGGGGCGCGGATCTCGAACGGCTCCCCGAACTGCTTCGCGCGGACCCCGACGATCTTCCCGTTCTCCTTCAGGACGCCGGTCGCCGCGGTCTTGAGCAGGATCTCGGCCCCGGCGTTGCCCGCGTCGATCGCGAGCTGCTTGTCGAAGGCGTCCCGCTCGACGACGTAGCCGACCTCGTTGCCGGCGTGGCGCTCGTTGATCTCGAGCACCTTTTCCGACGGGGAGAAGATCCGGGCCCCCTCGACCTCGACGTTGATCCAGCGCGTGGAGGGCTTGATCTCGACCTCGTTGAGCCAGTCCTTGCTCATCCCCTCGCCGCACCGTACGGGGCTGCCGATCTCCTGGCGCTTCTCGATCATGAGCACCTTGGCCCCGTGCTTGGCGGCCCACTTGGCCGTCATCGCCCCGGCCGGTCCGGCGCCCACCACGAGCACGTCGGTCTTCAGGTCCTGAACCATCGGTGTTCCCCCCGTGATCCGCGTGGACGGCGGCTCAGCCGATCTCGATGGCGCCGACCGGGCAGGCCTTCACGCAGATCTCGCAGCGGGTGCAGATGCGCTCGTCGAAGGTGATGCGCGTCTCGTCGAGATAGACGCAGTTGAGCGGGCAGACGCCGACGCAGGCGCCGCAGTACACGCAGAGCTGTCCGCTTGATTCGATGTGGAGGCTCTTCTTGTTCGGCACCCAACGCCTCCCCGTCGCACGGGGGCGGGCGATATTAAAGGGTTGTCGAACCGGCGGCCGTCGCCCCGGTGGGGGCGGGGGCGCCGACGTGGTGGTCGGCGAGGAACCTCTCGGCGTCCAGGGCCGCCATGCACCCCAGTCCTGCGGCGGTCACCGCCTGCCGATACCGGTGGTCGTAGGCGTCCCCGGCCGCGAAGACCCCGGCGACGCTCGTCCGCGTGACTTCGGAGGTCTTGAGGTACCCTTTCGGGTCGAGGTCGACGTGGCCCCGGAACACCTCGGTGGCCGGCGTGTGCCCGATGGCGAGGAACAGCCCGTTGGCCTTGAGCTGGGAGATCGCGCCCGTCTTGCGGTGCCTCAGCCGCAACCCTTCGACGGTCTCTCCCCCGAGCACGTCGACGACCTCGGTGTCGAACACGAAGGAGATCTTCGGGTTCGCCTTCGCGCGGTCGACCATGATCCGGCTCGCCCTCAGCTCGCCGCGCCGGTGGATCACCGTCACCTGGGTCGCGAAGGTCGTCAGGAACAGCGCCTCCTCCATCGCCGAATCGCCACCGCCGATCACGGCGACCTCCTTCCCCCGGAAGAAGAACCCGTCGCACGTGGCGCACGCCGAGACGCCGTGGCCCCGCAGCCGCTGCTCGGCCGGGAGGTCGAGCCAGCGGGCGTTCGCCCCCGTCGCGAGGATCACGGCGTCGGCCTCGACGCGCCCGGAGAGGCCGACCTCCAGGCGGAACGGGTGGACCCGGAAGTCGACGGCCGTGACGTTCGCGTCGACGAAGACCGCGCCGAACCGCTCGGCCTGCGCCCGGAACTTCTCCATCAGCTGCGGGCCCTGGATCCCCTCGGGGAACCCCGGATAGTTCTCCACGTCCGTCGTGAGCATCAGCTGCCCCCCGGCCGGGACGCCGGAGATGACGACCGGCTTCAGGCTCGCTCTCGCCGCGTAGATCGCGGCGGTGAGCCCGGCCGGACCGCTCCCGACGATCGCGAGGCGGCTGCGGTGGGCCGCGGAGGCGTCGGTCATGACATCGAACCGGCTCGGACGCCTAAATAGGCTCGGGAGGGCCGGGGGAAGCAGGTGGAGCGAGGCGGACCCGCTCCGGGCCGTCCGGTTCGCCGTAGCGGGAGCGGAAGAACAGGAGGGGGGCGCCGTCCCGTCCGGCCTCGAAGGCGTCGACCGCCCCGATGATCAGCACGTGGTCGGAGACGTCGACGGTCCGCTCGACGCGGCAGCCGAACGTGGCGAGGGTCCCGTCCAGGCAGAGCAGTCCGGAAGGGCCGTGGTGGACGGGAAGGCCCTCGAACTTGGCCGACGGCGACGCCGTGGAGGCGAAGCGCTCGGAGATCGCCCGCTGCTCGGCGGAAAGGAGGTGGACCTCGAACCGCCCGCTCCGCACCACCGCCGGGGTCGTGTCGGCGTCGTGGGTGAGCGAAACGAGCAGAAGCGGGGGGTGGAGGGAGATGGAGAGGAACGCGTTCACGGTAAGACCGTAGTGCGTCGGACCCTCCTGGGCCGTGACGACGCTGACCCCGGTGGCCCATCGGGCCATCAGCTGGCGGAACGCCTGGGGGTCGACGGAGGGCTCAGGCATCGGAGGCCCCCTGTCGCCCGCTCATTCGTCGCGCCATTTGAACGCCACGATCGCCGCCACGAACAGGAGCGAAGCTCCCACGAAGACGATCGCGAGGTCGACGGCGGCCCGGCCGAGGTTGCCGAACAGAAGGACCTGGTTCATCCCGTCGATGACGTAGAAGAGGGGCAGGATGTGCGCGAACGTCTTGAGCGCCGGGCTGAACGAGGAGACCGGGAAGAACGTTCCGGATAGGAACATCATCGGGAACGTGATGATGTTGCCGATCACCCCGGCCGACTCGGGGGTCTTGGCGACCGATCCCGCGAGCATCCCCAGCGACACGAAGAACAGCGGGCCGACGAACAGGAATGGGAGGACCGCGATGTTCAGCGTCACGTGGGCATGGAAGACGACGGTACCGAACCCGATCATCATCGCCGCCGAGACGAACGTGAGGGCGATGTAGAACAGGATCTTCGACAGCAGCCACTCGCCCTTGGTGAGCGGGGTCAGCGAGAGCTGCCGGAACAGCCGCTCCTTCTTGTACGTCGAGCTGATCTCGACCATCGCGAACATCGGACTCGTGACGATGGTGAATCCGATCAGCCCGGGGATCAGGTAGTCGATGTTGTTGAACAGCGTGCTGCCGAGACCGTTCGCATGGACCCCGATGAATGGTCTTCCCCCGGCCGCCCGCAGGTTGAACGCATTGGCGACCCCCTGGACGCTCCCCTCGGTGACCCCCGAGGAGAGCTGGTCCTCCGGGTTGACGAAGACCGTGACGTTGAGCGGCGTCTTGTTGGCGTAGGCGGCGCCGAACCCGGCCGGGATCACGAGCCCCGCGGGGTCCCCGTTCTGACCGAGCCACTGGGAGAAGTTGCCGACGACCGACGGGTCGATGACCTGGACGGTCACCGCCCCGGTCCCGTTGAGCGCCGCCAGGAACGCGACGCTGGCGTTCGACTGGTGGTCGAGGTTCTCCGCGTAGACCGTGATCGTCGGCGCCGCGGAGTTCGAGTAGATCAGGCCGAAGATCCCGATCAAGATCAGCGGGAAGATCAGCGAGAAGAACAATCCGAACGGGTTGCGCAGGTATCCCCGGGAGAACACGCCGAAATCCGCCGCCACCCGCCGCGGGTTCACGGGGACCTCCGCGCGGCGACCTCGCCCTCGTCCATCTGGCCCACCATCTGGATGAACACGTCCTCGAGCGTGTCGTGGACCGTCCCGAAATCCTTCCAGGGGATGCCGCTCTCTTCGATCGCGGTGAGGACCCGCAGCGCGTCGTGCGGGGTGCGCAGCTCGATCTCGAGGGTGCCCCGGTCGGTCGTGACCGGGACCTGGAGGTTGCTGCGGAGATAATCGGCGAGCGACGGCGGTCCGTCCACGCGCAGCCGCTCCGGACGCCCGTGCGCGGTGATGATGTCCGAGGAGGTCCCCTCGGCGATGATCTTCCCGTGGTGGATGATCGCCACCTGGTCGGCGAGCAGCTCGGCCTCTTCCAGGTAGTGGGTCGTGAGAAAGACGGTCCGGCCCTCGGAACGCAGGTTCCGGATGACCTCCCAGATCCCCCGGCGGGCGCTCGGGTCGAGGCCCGTCGTCGGCTCGTCCAGGAAGAGGACCTTGGGCTCGCTCACGAGCGCAAGGGCGAGCCCGAGCTTCTGCTTCTGTCCTCCCGACAGGGTGTCAAAGTTCGCCTCGGCCTTGTCCGAGAGCTTCACCCGAGCGAGCATCTCGGTCGGGTCGGGATGGGTGCCGAACAACACCCCGTAGTATCGGATCGCCTCGGCGGGCCGCGTCTTCTCGAAGAACCGGAACTCCTGGGGGATCACGCCGATCTGCTGGTGGAGCTCCCGTCCCTGCGACCAGGGGTCGAGCCCCAGGACGCTGACCTCTCCGTCGGTGCGTCGCCGCAACCCTTCCAGGATCTCCACGGTCGTCGTCTTTCCCGCGCCGTTCGGCCCGAGGAAGGCGAACACCTGCCCCGAAGGAACGGAGAAGTCGACGCCGTCCACGGCCGCGAGCTCGCCGTACCGCTTCACGAGCCCGCGTACGCGGATGGCATCGCTCATTTTCGCCCGGCCGAGGGGCAGAATGTTAAGAGGTCTTGGGCCGCGCGGCGCCCCACGGGATCGAGGCGGTGGTCGAGGGGAGCACCACCACGCGCGCGACGGGTGCCACGACCTCGATCGGGCGGGTCCCTCGCCACCTCACTCCCAGCTCGGTCGGATGCCACTCGAGGTCGAGGAGTCCGTCCCCGACCCGCAGGGAATGGAGGGAAGCCTGTTCCCATCCGGCGGGGAATCGCGGGTCGATGGCGATCGACTGGGCGCCGGGACCGATGCGGAGTCCCCACAGCCGCTCGAAGACCGTCGTCAGGAACGGGGCGACGCTGAACCCGAGGAGAAAGCACGAGTTGAACGGTTCCGCGCGGTCGCCCCGATAGCATTCGTTCGCCAGGCCCTGTTCCGACAGCAGGTGACGAGCGAGGATGTTCAGGTACCGGATCCCGAGGTCGGACTCCCCCACCGAAAGCGCGGCGTCCGCCGCCCACGCCGTGGCGATCGACCAGACCTGCCCGTCGTGATACGCCTGGGGGTCGTATTCCGGTGCCCCCGAGGAGAGCGTCCGGACCCCCCAGGGGGTCGACAGGTCCTCCCTCGCGGCCCGGCGGACGGCCCGGATCGCCCACTCGGGCGGGAGCAGCCCCGCGCTCACCGCCCGCAACGCGTTCGGCCGAAGTTTCTTCACCGGGGTCCCGTCGACCCGCAGGGAGTCGAACAGGTACCCTTCCTCGGCCCATCGGTACGCGCCGAGACGACCACGGACCTGGGCGGCCTCGGCCCGGAGGCCGCCGGCGGACGCCGGGGCGTCGACCCCCGAGGAGAGGTCGGCCGCCGCCTCCAGGGCCGAGATCCACAGCGCCTGCAGGTCGATCGCGTGGTCCCGCCGGTCGGTCGAGTCCCAGATGGTCGTATCGATCGCGTCGATCCCGAAGTGGATCGAACCGAACCGATGGGTCACCCCATCGATCGCCTCGACCTCCCCGCCGTGTCGGAACAGCCCAGTGGTCCCATCGCATTTGGCCCGTCCCCACCGGATCGCGGCGTCCACTCCCTGGGAGAGTTCCATCGCGAGCGAAGGGTCGCCGGCGTGGCGGGTCCACTGATCGATGACCGACGGGTAGTACAGGGTGGTGTCCGAGGTACCGAACAGGAAGATGGGGCCGGGTGAGACCTGCATCGGGATCTCTCCCTTCGACGCGCCCAGGATCCGCAGGGTCCGGGGGGCCTGGTATCGGAACACCGTCCTCAGCGAGCGGGCGGCCCAATCGAAATCCCCCAGCCAGAGCACGGCGGGGAGCATCCAGGCGAGGTCCCGGCACCAGATCGCCCCGTACCAGGGATACCCGGCCACCAATCCGGTCATGGCGGGGTCGGGCGAGGTGTAGAGCCGGCGCAGGGCGGCCGTCGCGAGGGCGCAGCCTCGCTCGAGCTCCGGCGCCTGGGGAAAGCGTAGGACGGGCGTCCCGGCGATCCACGCATTCCACGGCCGGTCGCACGATTCGACCCACCCGTCCCCCTCGCGGAGCCAACGCACCCCGAACTGGGGGTCGTGCTCGATGGTGGCTTCCAGCCCGCCCCAGATCACCCATCGGAAGACGGCCGGGACCCCGGGGCGCGCTACCCCCTCGTGGTCGCTCATCACCGAGGAGAGCTCCCCCTCCCACTGACCCCCGAGCCAGGAGGCACGGTTGAGGGACAGGTGCGAGGGGAGGGGCAGGGCGTCGAGGGCGAGCCCGTACCGATGGCTCGACACGTACGCGCCTTCACCGCTCGTCCGGACCTGGTAGTCGTACGGTTTGACGCCCTCGACGAGCACGGGCGCTAGGTACGGACGGAACTCCGATTCCACCAACACCCGGACGTCGGAGTCCCCCGTGGTGGAGACCGATAGCTCACGGCCGATGGCGGGGCCCGCCGGCGAGACCACTACCGACTCACGGACCGACAGCGGCGGGAAGGCGTGGAGGACCTCCCATCGTCCGGGCAACGCACGAACGGTCGCCCCGGGAGCGGGCAACGTGACGACCTGACCTGGGGTCGCAATCCGCAGGGTCCACGGACCTGTGAGTCGGATTCCCGCGGCGTACGCTCCCCCCCACTCCATGACCGCTCCCCGGCTTTCCCAGGACAACTCCATCCGGCCACTGGAGTCGCCGATGACCGCCGCGGCGAGTCCGGTCGCGAGGATCGGCGAAGGCCGCTCGGGGCCGGGTTCCCCGAGGGTCGCGGGCCGCCCACTCACGGTGCCGGTCCCGGGAGCAGCACGTCGCTGAACTCGAACCAGACCTTCGGGGGGATCGCGATACTCTGGAGTTCCAGCCGGATCCGGTGCCGGTGAGAATCGCCGGCCGTCGGATGGAGTAGGAATTCGCATCGAGCCCCCACCGGGATCGTCAGCGGCCGATCTCGGTCGACCTCGGCCGAGGGCCGGGGTGGGAGGCCGTCCGGGACGACCGTGACCTGCCCGGCGGGGATTTCGGTCCCATCCCACAGGACCCGTACCGCCGAGAACGCCCCCATTCGGAGCGGCGGATTGCGGAGCGTGAAGGCGGCCCTCCCCCCCTCGATGCGGAGCGAGCCGGGCTCGTACACGGAGTGGAGGAGCAGCTCTCCCAACCGGGCGAGCTCGACGACCGCGTGAAATCCGTACCCGATGCCTAGGGAGATTCCCTGGTCGAGGAGGGAGAGGTCGGCACGGGTCGCACTCCGGAGCATCCCTGCCCCCGAGGGCCCCCCGGTCCTTAGACGTTCGGGGGACGGGGGGTTTCCGCCGGCTCATTAGGCGGAAGCGCTGATGCGGCGCGGAGGCGAAGTTGGACGCGGTCGTCTTGGGAGGCGGGGGGTTGACGGGCCGCTGCACGGTCCGCGACCTCGCCCGGGGCCGGAAGTTCCAGCGCATCCGGGTGGCGGACCTCGACCTCGAACTGGCCGAGGCGGCCGCGAGCTCCGCGGAGGGCACCCCCACCACCGCAGAGCGGGTGGACGTGCGCGACCCCTCCTCGCTCCGCCGGCTGCTCGAGGGGGCCGCGGTGTGCGTGAACGCCGTCCAGTACACGTTCAACGTCGAGGTGATGGAATCCTGCCTCGCCGCCGGGGTCCCCTACCTCGATTTCGGCGGCTTGTTCCACATGACGAGAAAGCAGCTCGCGCTCGACTCACGGTTCCGCGACGCCGGGCTCCTCGCGATCCCCGGCCTGGGTCAGGTGCCGGGGGTCTCGAACGTGTTGGCGATGGAGGCGACCCGAGACCTCGACCGGGTCGAATCGATCGTCATACGGGACGGCTGGCGGGACCTGACCGTCGGGGGACCTGAGGTCCTCTTCACCTGGTCCCCGAGCACCTTCCTCGATGAGATGCAGATGAACGCGGTCGTGTTCGAGGGGGGGGAGTACCGGGAGCATCCGCCCATGAGCGGGGCGGAGCGTTTCGATTTCGAGGCGCCGGTGGGGCCGACGACGGTCTACCGGACCCTGCACTCGGAGGCCGCGACGCTTCCGCAGAGCCTCCGGGAAAAGGGGTTGCGCCACTGCGAGTGGAAGGAGGGGGGGCCCGGCATCGACCTGCTTCGCACCATGGCGCTCCTCGGGCTGGGCGGAGAACGCCCCGTCGACGTCCGAGGACACGCGGTGGTGCCCCGCGAGTTCCTGCTGGCCCTCCTGAAGCGGGAGAAGCTCCTCGGGGTTCCGCCGGGGGTCCTCGTCGACGATTGGGAGGTGGTCGACCTCGAGATCCACGGAATGAAAGGCGCGACCCCAGAAGTCCGACACGCGATCGGGCGATTCCCCCCGAAACCGGAGTGGGGGCTGACCGCGACGGAGTACGCCGTCGGGGTATGCGGGGCGATCGGCGCGGAGATGATCATCGCCCACGAGACGGTCGGGGTAGGGGTGGTCCCCCCGGAGCTCTGCCTGGTCGGATCCCGGTTCCGTGCCGAGCTGCGGGAGCGAGGGATCGAGACCACGATCCGCCCGGTAGAGCCCGCACTCCCCCCGTTCCGCACCTAGGCTGCCCGCGCCGCGGTCGTAGGGCCCCGGTCGGGGGGTCCATCGGGACCGGGGCGCCGAACCCAACGGGGATGAGCGGGGGAGCGCTGGACGTGGGGATGCCGTACGTCGAGTACGATGAGGTCGAAGCGGCGTGCGCGGAATGCGGGCGTCTGTTCCGGTCGGAGGAGGCGCTCGAGGCCCATCGGACCGACGCCCACCCCGGAGAGGCGGTGACGACCACCATCCCGAGTTCCGCGCCGACCATCCGGTGCACCGTGTGCCGGATGTCGTTCGCGACCCTCTCAGCGCTCCAACGGCACAACCGCCAAGCCCACACCAACTGAATCGGGGAACGCGCGGGCCCTGACGCCGGCGACGACCGTTGTCGATGTGCGCAACGGCGCACAACGAATATCCGGTCGAATACGCGTTCCCCAGGTGTTATACGTCATCCGGGGCGAACGAAGGTCGCCCCCGAAGGCCCGGTGAGGGGCGGGGTGTTTCGGGGGCGCCCTAGGGCGGCCATCGAGGCCTACCGCTCATCAGGCGAGTCGGGGTATGGGCTCGGAGTCCCAGTGTCCGAGGTGGAGTCGGTCGTAGCCGATCTGAAGGCGGAAGGCGCGACGTATCGCGAGACGGTTCGGGCCGCCACGATGAGCGTCGGAGTGTACGTCCTGGCCGCCGGGGCCGAGGATCGCCAGACACCGCATACCGAGGACGAGGTCTACTTCGTCGTCCGGGGCCGTGGGAGTTTCCGTGCGGGCTCGATCGAGCACGCCGTCGAACTGGGGACGACGCGGTTCGTCCCCGCAGGGGAGCCCCACCGGTTCCACCACATCGAGGAGGAGTTGGTGCTCCTGGTCGTCTTTGCGCCCCCCGAACGACCCACGGGTTAGGTACCCTCGAGGGACGTCCCACGGCCGTTCGGCAGCGGGAGGGCCCCGCGCGCCGGCCCGGAGGCCCCGGGACGCAGTCCGGAGGGGCAAATGGTAGGATTCTACCCAAACATAGTGGAATTTCTACTATCAATTGACCACTAAGAGCGATGGTTGGAGCTATTCATACAACAAGCTACAACTGGGTGTACATTATATGCGAACTGTAATGAGTTCTCCCAACTCGGCATTTATTTATAGCCCGCTCTGGCTGGGCGAACCCACTAGGATGTGTAAATTATGGCGGAGAGGGAACCCGCCCCCATGGACCCGCGCCGGCCGGCCGGCGCCGGCCCCGAGCTACCCCCGCTGAGCCCCCCGACCCTGCCCGAGCGGCTGCGGGCGGAAGGGGACGTCGTCAAGAAACCCGACGGCCCGCCGGCTCCGGCCGCTCCCGAACCGGAGCGCCCCGCGAAGGAAGCTGCCCCGAAGCCCCCGACGTCGAAGGAGTCGCCCGCCCCGTCGGATAGCTCCGGCGCCCAGGACGAGGTCCAGGCGGTCCCGATCCCCATCGCCCGCCTGATCCCGAAGCTTCGCAGGTCGCAGAAGCTGTTCGAGGAGGGAAAGAAGTACATTCCCAACGCCACGAGCTCGTTGATCCGCGTCGCCTCGTACGACCCGTGCCCGCCGTTCATCAAGAAGGGAAAAGGCGCGCGGATCTGGGACGAGGACGACAACGAATTCCTCGATTTCAACCTGGGCTACGGATGCCTCATCAACGGCCACGCCCATCCGGAGATGGTCAAGGCGGTCCAGGCCCAGGCGGAGCTCGGGTTCCATTTCGCCTCGCCCACCGAGCTCGAGATCGACGTCGCGAAGGCGTTCCGCCGCCTCGTGCCTTCGGCCGAGCGCGTCGCGTTCTGTTCGAACGGGTCGGACGCCACGATGAACGCGATACGGATCGCCCGCGCGGTGACCGGCAAGGACGGCCTGTTGAAGTTCGAGGGCCACTACCACGGCCAGCACGACTATGCGCTGATCAGCGCCGAGGCGCCGCCGATCGTCGCGGGCCTCGACGAGTACCCCCGACCGCTCCCGAACTCCGCGGGGATCCCCCCCGGGGTCACCGACTATGTCATGGTCGCCGCCTACAACTCGATCACATCGGTCGAGCGGATGATCAAGCGATACCGGGACCGGCTCGCCGCGGTGATCCTAGAGCCGGTGATGGCGAACGCCGGCATCATCCCCCCGGCCCCGGATTACCTGCAGCGACTGCGCGAGATCACCCGGGAGAACGACCTTCTGCTGATCTTCGACGAAGTGTTCACCGGATTCCGGATCGCCCCGGGAGGCGCCCAGCAGGTGTACAAGGTCGAACCGGACCTCTCGTGCTGGGCGAAGGCGCTCGGCGGCGGCGTCACGATCTCGGCCGTGTCGGGGAAGGCGGAGTTCATGGACCTGATCGCCCCGGGTCGGATCTCCTTCGGCGGCACCTACTTCGCGAACAACCTCTCGCTCGCCGGTTCCCACGCGAACCTGAAGCTCCTGAACCGCGGCGGGGAGGAGCTCTACGAGCGGTTCGGCCGGATGACGGCCAAGATGGAGAAGGGGATCGAGGAGGCGGCCCGGGACGCGAAGATCTCCGTGCTCGTGCAGTCCGTCAACGGAATGCTGCAGTACTTCTTCACCCGCCGCAAGAAGATCACCAATTACCGCGAATCCCTCCAGATCGACTGGAACCTGTACCTACGCAACCACCAGCTGCTGCTCGACAAGGGGGTCTACACGCACCCGGACAACTACGAGCGTCTGACCTTCTCCTCCGCCCACTCCGAGAAGGACGTGGAGGTCTTCCTCTCGGCGATCAACGAGACGTTCACCGAGCTCAAGACCCTCCCCCGCGACTACCAGCCCTAACGGCGACCGGCGCCCGCGGTCGCGCCACCGGACCGGGCCGGCCCACGGGGCCGGCTCGGCGAATGTACGGGAGAACCTCAGGCTCGCGGCCGCGTCTCCTAGTGGGTTTAAAACAAGGAGACCGTACGGCGTCCGATGGGTCGGACGGCGGGACCACCCTACCTCCGGAGGTGACGACGGGGGGATGGGCCGCAGCCTGACGGATTTCACGGTCTTCGTCCTCAAACGCCTCCTCCAGCTCATCCCGGTGCTCCTCGGGATCACCATCCTGACGTTCGTCTTCACCCATCTTTCGGCGAAGAACGTCTGCAACGCCTGGTTCCCGCACGCCGACCCGACGACGATCGCCAACTGCAACGCCCGGGTCAGCCAACCCATCGTGAACCAGTACTGGACCTACCTGACGGACCTCCTCCACGGCAACTGGGGGGCCTCGGTCCAGGGCGTCGCCGTCTACCCGCAGATCGCCGCGGGGGTGCCGGCGACCCTCGAGCTCGTGCTCTCCGCCCTGTTCCTGATGATCGTCATCGGGATCCCCCTCGGAGTCATCGCGGCGCAGTCGGCCGGGCGGTGGGGGGACCACTTGGTCCGCATCTTCTACCTGAGCGGCTGGGCGACCCCGACCTACCTGGGAGCGGTCCTCGCCGCGGTGTTCGTCGCCCCGTACTTCGGGCTCCCCTCGCACGGGGAGTACGCGACGAACCCTCCCCCGTTCCCCCAGTACACCCACATGTCCGTGCTCGATGCCCTCCTCGCGGGGAACCTGGCTTGGACCGGGGACGCGATCTCCCACCTGATCCTCCCGGCGGCGACCCTGGCGTTCATCAACATGGGCATCGCGACGCGCATGACCCGCAGCTCGATGCTCGAGGTGATCCCGCTCGACTACGTCAAGTCGGCCCGGATGAAGGGGCTCTCCGAGTTCTGGGTGATGTACAAGCACGCGCTCCGCAACTCGCTCATCACGACCACGACCGTCCTCGGCCTCACCGCGGGCGGCCTGCTCGCCGGCACCGTCGTCATCGAGGAGGTGTTCGGCTGGCCGGGAGTGGGCGCCTTCGCGTTCACCGCCATCGGCGGGGGCGGGAGCCCGCCGAACTTCGACGGGGCCATCGCGGTGGTCGCGGTGTTCGCCGTCGGCGTCGTGGTCGCGAACCTGATCGCCGACATCCTCTACGGACTGCTCGACCCTCGCGTGGACTGGAGGTAAAGCGTGACGACCCGCTCCGCGCCCGGGGGACCGTCGTCGGCCGGGGGGGCGAGCCCCGCGCGGCGGGCATGGGGCGGATTCGTGGTCTTCCTGCGGGTCCTTCGGGCCAACCCCCTCACGCTGGTCGGCTTCCTCCTCGTCGTGCTATTGGCGGGGGCGGCCCTCGTCATGCTCACCGTCCCGCACCTGCTGACTCCCTACTCGGTCAATCAGCTCACCCTCGACTACAACCAGGCCCCCTCCTGGCACCACCCGTTCGGCACCGACGGCACGGGCCTCGACATCTACGCGATGGTCCTCTACGCGATCCCCATCGACCTGGCCATCGCCTTTGCGATCGCCGGCGCGGCGCTGTTCTGGGGCGGCGCGCTCGGCCTGGTCGCCGGATTCTGGGACAAACCCGGGACGCTCGGCGGGGCGCTCTCCGTCGTCATCCTACGGGTCACGGACATCTTCCTCTCCTTCCCGAGCCTCATCCTCGCGCTCGCCATCGCCGTGTCGCTGGGCCGTGGGGTCCCCCAGCTCATCCTGGCGGTCCTGCTGACCTGGTGGCCGTTCTACGTCCGGCTGGTCCGCGGGGAAACGCTCGCCGTCAAGCACCTGCCGTACGTGATGGCCGCGCGCGCGGCGGGGGTGACCGAAGGGCGCATCGTGCTCCGCCACGTCCTACGGAACGTCGTGGAGCCGGTCGTCGTCTACTTCACGCTCGACATCGGGACCGTCCTCGTCACCCTCTCCACGATCGGATTCATCGGGCTCGGGGTGAACTACCCGTTCACTCCGGAGTGGGGGAGCATGATCTCCTACTACCAGTCCGCCGGCCTCATCTCGGCGTACCCCTGGACCGTGCTCGGACCGGGTCTCGCGATCTTCCTCACCGTGCTCGCGTTCAGCCTGCTGGGCGACGGGCTCCGCGACGTGCTCGACCCGCGTAGCCGCCGAGTGCTGGCCGGCACCGGAACCGGCGGGGCGAGCTCGACGTCGCCGTCCGAGCGCGAAGGGGCGACCGCGGAGCCGAGCCTGAACCGCTCCGGACTTCCCGAGCCGATCCCCACCGCCTCCCGGGGGGTCTCCTCCCCATGAGCGAGCCCGTCGTCCAGATCCAGAACCTCAGCATCGACTACGTCATCGGCGCCGGGAGGTTCCGCGCCGTGTCGGGCGTATCGTTCGACGTCCCCCAGGGCCACGTGGTGGGGATCGTCGGGGAGACCGGGTGCGGCAAGAGCACGCTCGCCCAGGCGATCCCCCGCCTCCTCCCCGAGCCTCCCGCGACGATCGGGGAGGGGAGCGTGATCTTCCGGGGGACGGACCTGGTCCAGGTGCCCCTGTGGAAGATGCCGAGGATCCGAGGCACGGGGATCAACATGATCTTCCAGGAGCCGCTCAACTCGCTCAATCCGGCGTTCCGGATCTACGACCAGGTCGCCGAGGCGATCCACATCCGCCGAGTCCGGGAGCGGGGGAACCTGGTGGTCGACCGGCGCGAGAAGCCTCCGTTCGACTACAGCCGTCGACCCACCGCCACCTCGGGCGAGGCCCTCACGCGATCGGTCCTCCCGCCCGTCGCCGCGGAGAAGGCCGCCCGCCATCGGACCGACTCCGACGGCACGATCCGCGGCGAGGTGCTCGACTACCTCCGCCTCGTGCGGATCAACGACCCGGAGACGATCCTCAACCTCTACCCCCACGAACTCTCGGGGGGGATGCGGCAGCGCGTGATGATCGCGATGGCGCTGTCGGAGAAGCCGGAGCTGCTCATCGCCGACGAGCCGACGAGCGCGCTCGACGTGACCATCCAGGCGCAGGTGCTGACCCTGATGAAGGAGTTGATCGAGGAGGTCCACACCTCGATCCTGTTCATTAGCCACGACCTCGGCGTCATCGCCGAGACCGCCGACGAGCTCGGGGTGATGTACGCCGGCAAGCTGGTGGAGTTCGGCCCCGTCGCCGAACTGTTCGAGCACCCTCGGCACCCCTACACCAAGGCGCTGCTCGGGGCCGCGCCCACCCGATACAAGTCCGAGGGGCCTCTCGCGACGATCGCCGGGAACGTGCCCAACCTCTCGCATCCGCCGTCCGGCTGCCGATTCCACCCGCGGTGCCCGATCGCCCGACCGAGGTGCACGGTCATGCCCGGGCCGCCTCTCGAGCTGGTCGCCGGTGCCTCCGAGGGGCACCGGAGCGCCTGCTACTTTCCGGAGGAGGTGGCGTCGATCCCGTGACCGGCAAGGCGCTCGTGGAGGCCGAGGGCCTCCAGAAATTCTTCCCCCTCACCCGCAGCGTCACCGACCTCGTTCGCCACCTCCCCCGACGCGCGATCCATGCGGTCGACGGGGTCTCGTTGACCGTCCGCGCGCGCGAGACGGTCGGCCTCATCGGAGAGTCCGGCTCGGGCAAGACGACGCTCGGCTGGCTCATCTCCCGCCTCCACGAGCCGACGGGGGGCTCGCTGCGGTTCGATGGCGAGGACGTGCTCGCCCTGCGGGGGAACGAGCTGCGCCGATGGCGTCGGAACGTCCAGGTGGTCTTCCAGGACCCGGTCGGCTCCCTCGACCCCCGCTTGAAGGTCTGGCAGATCGTCGGAGAACCGCTGCGAGCCCAGGGGGAGCTCGGCAAGGGGGAGATCCGCGCCCACGTCAAGGACCTGTTGCCGACGGTCGGACTCCCCCCCGACTGCCTCGACCAGTTCCCCCACGAGTTCTCCGGCGGGGGACGGCAGCGGCTCTCGCTCGCCCGGGCGCTCAGCGTCGACCCGCGGCTCGTGGTGCTGGACGAGCCGACGAGCGCGCTCGACGTCGCCGTCCAAGCCCAGATCCTCAACCGTCTGGTCGAGCTCCAGAAGGAGCGCGAGGTCGCCTACCTGCTCATCACCCACAACGTCGCGGCGGTCCGGTACGTCGCCGACCGCGTCGCCGTGATGTACCTCGGCCAGGCGGTCGAGGTCGGGGGGGTGCGCGAGGTGCTCGAGCACCCAATCCACCCGTACACCAAGGCGCTCCTCGCCGCGGTCCCCGTGGCCGATGCGCGACGGCGCCGGACCCGGTTCAAGATCGGGGGGGACGTACCGTCGCTCGTGAACCCGGCGCCCGGGTGCCGATTCGCTCCGCGGTGCCCGTTCGTGATCGACCGGTGCCGGGTCGAGGACCCGCTGCTCCGCGAGATCCCGGGGGCCCCCGGACAGCTCGTCGCGTGCCATCGCGCCGAGGAGGTCCGCGAGATCGCTCCGGTCTCCCTGCTGACGACGGTGGACGACCGCTCTACGGGCGCCGCGGCTTCCGCCTGAGGCGGCCTACTTCGCGTACTGCGTGTTGAACAGGAAGGCGTACGGTTCGGCGCTCGCCATCGGGTTCTGGATGATCCCGTGGAGGAGGGAGGAGTGGACCCCGAACGCCGTCGGGACGACGAGCCAGATGTCGGTGTAGTTGTTGTACATCAGGCTCGTCATGTTCGAGTAGTAGTTCGTGAGGTCGGTCGAATTCGAGTCGCTCGCCGCGGCGTAGACCAGGTTGTTCACCGTCGCGTTGTTGTACTGGGACATGCAGTGGTTCGCGCTGCCGCTGTACTCGGCATTGTTCTGCGTCCAGTCGTCCGGTGAGATGTAGTCGGAGGTGTAGAACTCCTGGCCCATGTAGAACGGACCGCCGTTCGCGGCGGTCTCCGTCGTGCACGTGCCGCTGGAGAGCGCCTGCTCCTCGTACAGCTCCGAGAGCGAGATCGGGACGGGGCTGATGGTGATCCCGATCGCCTTGAGGTCGGCGGCAAGGAACTGGGCCGTCTCGGCCCAATCGATGCCGGTGTCGAGGTAGGCGTACTTGATCGTCAGGCCCGCACACGCGCCGTTCGCGCACGGGGAGGCCTGGATCTCCTGCTGGGCGAGCGCCGGGTCGTACGAGTACGGGGCGAGGTTGCCCGGATTGTAGTACGGATACTGCGGCGGGACGGGGCCGACCCACTGGGTCGCGAAGCCGCCGAACGCCTGCTGGATGATCTGGTGGTAGTCGATGGAGTGGGCGATCGCCGCCCGTACGGAGAGATTGTTGAACGGGTAGACGTTCTGGTCCAGATAGATCCACCACGACCCGCTCGTGGAGCCGTAGACGGTCGGGAGCGCCTGGACGACGACGCAGGCCTTTCCCTGGAGCTCCTTCACCGTCGCCGGGCCGATGTAGGCGAACGACGCGCTTCCGACGTAGCCCACCGCGAGGTCGTTGGTCGTGATGTCGACGGAGCTCTGGAAGACGACATCAACCGTCGTGTTCGCCGGCTGGATCATGTTGTTCCAAGGCTCGGCGGCCGCGGCGGAGCGTCCCCAGTACGAGGCGTCCGGTCGCAGGGAATAGCCTCCGCCGGGGAGCCCGTTGTAGTAGGAGAGCACGTAGGGACCGGTCCCGAGCATGGCGGTGGCCAGGTAGCTGTTGGGCACCCCCTCGGTCAGGTTCCCGTTCGCGTCGACGACGTTCGGGTCGACGGCGTAGGAGTTCGGGGCGGAGATCGAGGCCAACAGGTAGGTGTACGGAGCGAGCCCCAAGTATCCGTAGCCGACGTTGAGCTCGATCGTCGACGCGTTGAGGACCTGGAACGACTGGTTCGGCGTCTCCATCAGGGCGATCTCGCTCGCGTTCGGGTCCGCGAAGTTCCACGAGTTGAGATCGTTCGCCAGGGTCGCGTTGGCCGCCGTCGTGTTGTTGAGGTCGGAGTAGTAGGTGAGCGGATTGGAGGCGTTGAAGTTCGTCGAGAAGAAATTCTGCTCGAGGATGAACTGCGGGCCGCTCGCCAGCAATAAGCTTCGGTAGAAGGTGTACCACTGGACGTAGGCGTTGTACGGGTCCCCGTTGGAGAAGTGGACGCCCGTGCGGAGCGTGAAGTTCCACTGGAGCCCGTTCGGCGACTCGGTCCAGTTCTGGGCGAGGACGCCGGAGAAGTTGGTCGAGCTCGACCCGTTGTAGTTAACCAGTCCCTGGTAGACCTGCTGGACCGCCGCCCAACCCGGGGTGGAGAACGTCTCGCCCGGGTCGAGCGAGTCCGGGATCTCGGACTGGTCGACAATGAGCGGATTGGTCTGACGAAGGCACTGGGAAGTGAGCACGCGCAGCGAGACCCCCGCGAGGAGGAGCACGGCCACGATGACCAGCAGGACGGCGTTCCGCCAACGGGGGTCCATCAGGAGTCCATTGAGCCGGTCCCAAGGAAGGTCTCCCCCTTCATATGCCTCGTGACGGGAGCTAGTGGCCGGGCGGGGACCTCGGCAACATCTTCTAGCCCTTCGACCTCGGAGATTCGGGGAGCGGATGGCGGATTCGGCGATGCTGATCGGCGGTGAGTGGGTGCCGGCGACCCGCTCGGAGACGATGGCGGTCCACAGCCCGTTCGACGGACGGAGCATCGCGTCGGTCCCGAAGGGCGACCGGGAGGACGCCCGGCGGGCCATCGACGCCGCCCGGGAGGCGTTCGACCGGGGCCCGTGGCCGAAGCTCCCTCCGCGGGCCCGCGGCGAGGTGTTCCTGAAGGCGGCCCAGATCCTGCAGGAGCGGCTCCCGGCGCTCGCCCAACTCGAGAGCCTGAACCAGGGCAAGACGATCAAGCAGGCCGCCGACGCCGACCTTCCGTTCTCCGTGGACAACCTGATCTTCTACGCCGGGGCGGGCCGGACGCTCGAGGGCAAGAGCCCGGGCGAGTTCACCGGGGACGGGACGACGATCTTCCGGCGCGAGCCGGTGGGGGTGGTCGCCTCGATCACCCCGTGGAACTACCCGATCATGATGGCGGTCTGGAAGATCGCCCCGGCGCTCATCACCGGGAACACGGTCGTCCTCAAGCCGGCGAGCTGGACCCCGTTGACGAGCCTCGAGCTCGCGCGGGTCTTCCAGGACGCCGGCCTTCCTCCCGGCGCCCTCAACGTGGTCACCGGTCCGGGCGCGGAGGTCGGGGACGAGCTCTCGCGTCACCCGAAGGTCGACCTGGTCTCGCTGACGGGCGACACGGCGACGGGCCGCCGGATCATGGAGGCGGCGAGCGGCACCGTCAAGCGAGTCCAGCTCGAGCTGGGAGGCAAGGCCCCGTTCGTCGTCTTCGAGGACGCCGACCTCGCCGCGGCGGTCGAGGGGGCGATGGTGGGCGGTTTCGTCAACGGAGGCCAGGACTGCACCGCCGCCACGCGTCTCATCCTCCACACCAAGCTGCGCGCGCGGTTCCTCTCGCACCTGCTCGAACGAGTCCGCCACGTCCGCGTGGGGGACCCCTCGCTCCGAACGACCGACCTCGGTCCCCTCGTCCACCCCACCCACCAGCGGCATGTGCTCGAGTTCGTCGAGAAGGGCCGCGCCGAGGGGGCCAAGCTCGTCGCCGGGGGGACGGACGCCCACGAGCAGCATCCGAACGGAGCCTTCGTCGTGCCGACGGTGTTCGACGCAGTCGCCCCGGACATGGCGATCGCCCAGAAGGAAGTGTTCGGCCCCGTGCTCGACGTCATCGAGTTCTCCACGTTCGACGAGGCGATCGAGATCGCCAACGGGGTCGAGTATGGGCTCGCCGGGAGCGTCTGGACGAACGACCTTCGGACCGCGATGAAGGCCGCCCACGCGTTGCGGTTCGGGGACATCTGGGTGAACGACCACCTCCCCCTCGGCTCGGAGACGCCCCACGGCGGGTTCAAGCAATCCGGGTTCGGCAAGGACCTGGGGACGGATTCGCTGAACGACTACACCGTCGTCAAGAACATCTACGTCGACCTGACCGGCCAGGCCCGCAAGGGCTGGCACTACACGGTCTACGGAGATCCGGCGTAGGGCACGCCGGGGAGGAGCCACGATCGACGGCATCCCGTCGGACGGCCGCGCCGACCTGTTGATCGGGGGCGTTCGTCGACCCCCTTCCACCGGAGCCTACCAACCGATCATCGACCCTTCCACGGGCGAGCGGTTGGGCGAGGTGGCGCTCGGGAGCGCGGAGGACGCGCGGTCGGCCGTCGACTCCGCCGCGTCGGCCGAGGAGCGATGGGGGGCGACCCCGGGCCACGAACGCGCGCGGCTCCTGAGGAACCTGGCCGACCGGCTTTACGCCGATGGGGAGACGATCGCCCGGCTGATCGCCTCGGAGGTCGGCAAGCCGATCACCGATGCCCGGGTGGAGGTCGAACGCGCCGTCGGGGTCTACAGGTTGGCCGCGGAGGAGGTCCGCCAACTGACGGGAGAGAGCTTTCCGGCGGACGCGTACGCGCTCCCCCGCGGGAACGAGCACCGGCTCCTGTTCACCGTGCGGGACCCGATCGGGGTCGTCGTGGCCATCTCGCCGTTCAACTTCCCCCTCAACCTGCTCTCGCACAAGGTCGCCCCGGCCCTCGCCGCGGGGAACCCCGTCGTGGTCAAGCCGACGAGCGCCGCCCCGTTCACCGCCCTCCGACTCGCCGGGCACGCCCTGGCGTCGGGGATCCCTCCCGGGGTGTTCAACGTCGTCCTCGGTCCGGGGGGAGCGCTCGGCAGCGCCCTCGTCGAGCACCCCAGGACCCGCCTCATCACCTTCACCGGATCGACCGAGGTGGGCAAGGGGATCGCGGAACGGGCGGGACGCCACGCCAAGCGGGTGATCCTCGAGCTCGGGGGGATGGACCCGCTCCTCGTCCTGGAGGACGCCCCCCTCGGGCCGACGGTGGCCGCGGCCGTCCGGGGGGCGTTCGGGTATTCCGGTCAGGTCTGCACGGCCTCCAAACGGCTCCTGGTGGCCGACTCCGTCGCCGACGAATTCGCCTCCCGTCTCTCGAAGGCGGCTTCCGAGCTCCACGTCGGTCCGGCGCTCGAGGAGACGACCCAGGTGGGGCCACTCATCGACGGCGCGGCCCTCGACCGGATGGACGCCCTCGTCGCCGACGCGCTGGGGCACCAGGCGAAGGTCCTCACCGGGGGGCGGAGGCGAGCGGGCGGCCCCGGCCACTTCTACGAGCCCACGGTCCTCGACGCCGTGCCGAGCGCGGCCCGGATCACCTCGGAGGAACCGTTCGGCCCGGTGGTGCCCATCCTGCGTTTCCACGATGACGAAGAGGCGATCCGCATGGCGAATTCGACCACGTACGGGCTCCAGGCGGCCGTGTTCACGAACCACCTGTCGCGCGCGTTCCGCATCGCCCGGAGGATCCGGGCGGGCGGGGTCCACATCAACGACCCGACGAACCTGCGCTGGGACGCCCTCCCCTTCGGAGGGGTCAAGGAGAGCGGGCTCGGGAGAGAGGGACTACGCTACGCCATGCAGGAGATGACCGAGGTCAAGCTGATCTCGGTCAACTTCGCCCCGCCCTGACCGGCCCCGGTCTTAGGGTCGGGGTCGATCCCCGCCACGGCGAACGGGCCCGGGGGAGGCGGGGGCGTCCCGGGGCCGCCAGGGCGCGGGTGGGGGTCACGCTTCGGCCGCGGCCCGAAGGCCGCCCAAGGCACCGGCTGTGCACCCCACGTCGTCCGGGCCGCGCGGTCAACCGCCCGCGCACCGTCCCCGTCCGACATCTATCCCATCGAACGGCCGCCGAGTATTTGTCTTCATTCTGGTTAATTGGGTTAAGTAGGTGAATTCGCGGCGTCCGAGGAGCCCCCCTCCCCGAAGAGGCCGAGGGCGAGACGACCCTGCTCGGTGAGCCGGACGCGCCCGCGGGCGCCGGCGGCATCGGAGGTCACGAACCCCCACTTGCGTTCCAGCGGCTCGAGTCGATGTCTCAACCGGCTGTGCTGGGCCTGCGGGGAAGGAACGTGCGCCGCCTCTTCCCCGGGAAGCGGCCGGTCGAGCCCCAGCTCGCGGATCAGGTCGCGCTTGCGCAGCGCGCCCCCCCGCCGACGCAGCGCCTCCAGGACCTCCACCAGCTCTGGGGAGGGGGAGCGGAGCTCGTAGACCGACACCGGGTCGACGCGGCGGACGACGTCGTTCACCGGTCGGACCTTCGGGGTGAGCCCCGAATACCAGGACTGGGAGACCTGCACGTAGTACGGCTCACCCCGCCATAGCATGCACGCGAGCGTACCGGCGATCGCCGTGATCTTCGTCCCCGTCGATACGTTCACGCGTAACGGGACGACCCCGCGGGCGTGGCGGTCGACGCGCTGCTCGGCCTCGAAGATGGACCGCAGTTCCGCCAGCGCCCCGAACACATCCCAGATCTGCGTCGGCCGGATCCGCACGTCGATGGGGTGGCGGCTCTGCGCGAGCCGTCGGACGATCTCCTTCAGGAACGGTTCGGCCCGGTCGTCCTCCGACCGGGTGAGCAGGTAGGCCCGGTCGGCCCGCTCGGCGAGGATGGAGTGGGTGACGCGCTCGACCTCGAACCCGACGGGCGCGATATGGATGCGGGCGTGCGGGTCCCCGAGCGGGGGGTCGTGCGGAGGGGCGGTCGACGTGCGCCGCCGGACCATCGGGCTCGCTATCGCGCTCGGGGGATGAATGCTGCGCGCCCGCCCGGCCTACGGGAGGCTGCGGCCGGGCGGGGGCGGCGCCGGAACCGGGTGCATCGGCGGGGGGATCCAGGGTCCGGGCGCCGGCTCCGGACCCGTGATCCCCGTGGCGACGCGGCGCGCCGGGACCGAGAGGGTGGGGCCGGCGTCCATCGCCGTGATCGCCTCCTCGAAGATCGAGAATCCCCGGTCGAGCAGCTCCTCCTCGATGACCAACGGGGCGATGAATCGGAGCACCTGGTCGCTCGGGCCGCACGTGTGCATGAGGAGCCCGCGCAGGAACATCTCGTGGCGCAGCTCCTTCGCGCGGTCTCCCCAGGGCGTCCGTTCGGGGCCCCCGTGGACGAACTCGACCCCGATCATGAACCCCTGGCCACGGACCTGGCCCATCGAGGGATGGTGGAGGGAGAGCTCCTCGAACCGCCGCATCAGCTTCGGTCCGAGGGTCGCGGCCCGTCCCACCCACGCCTCCTCCTTGAGGATCTTCAGGACCTCGGTGCCGACCGCCAGCGCGAGGGGGTTGCCCCGGTACGTGCCCAGGTGGAAGCCGGCCGGCAGGTCGGGTACGAGGTCGTCCCGGTACGCCACCATCGAGACCGGGATCCCGCCGCCGATCGTCTTGGCGATGCAGAGGATGTCGGGGGTGACGTTCGAGTGTTCCGACGCCCACATCTTGCCCGTGCGGCCGAGGCCGGTCTGAATCTCGTCGAGGATCAGCAACAGGTCGTGGCGGTCGCAGAATTCGCGTAGCGCCGGGAGGAACTCGGGCGGGGGGACCACGTAGCCGCCCTCTCCCAGGATCGGTTCGACGAGGATCGAGGAGACCTCGTCCAGCCCGGAGTACGGGTCGTTCACAAGGTGCTCGAGGAACCGGATCGTCCCCTGGACGCCGCCGTCCGGGTCGAGGATCGGGCGGTACGGGTCGGGGTACGGGACCCGGACGATCTTCCCGCCGTGGAAGGAGGTGGTCTTTCGGTACTTCCGGCCGCTGGTGAGGTTCGCCGCGCCGCCGTGCACGCCGTGGTACGCGCCCGAGAAGGCGATCACCCCGTGGCGCTTCTTGGCGAAGTCGGCGAGGTTCACGGCCGTCTCTACGGAGTCGCCGCCCGTGACCGTGAACAGGACCCGCGCCCGGTCGCGCAGTGTCCCCGGAAGGACGCTCCTCAACTCCCGCAGGAAGTCGACGCGCGCCTCCGTGGGCAGTTCGAGGGAATGCCAGATGCGGTCGAGCTGCCGGTCGAGGGCGGTGCGCAACCGGGGGTGGCGATGGCCGAGGTTGAGGACCGAGACCCCGGAGACCCAATCGATGAACCGGTTCCCGTCGGCGTCCTCGATCGTCGCGCCGCGCGCTTCCCGGACGGCGATGGGGAAATACTTCGGGTAGACGACGGCCTCGCTCTCCCACTCCGCCTGGCGGGCCAGCAGCTCCTTCGACTTGGGGCCGGGCGGGATCGACCGGATCCGCGGCGCGTCCGGATAGCTCAGCCACTCCTCGGTCGCGGTCATGCGGTGGGTCCCCTCGTTTCTGGCAAGGAGTCGGTCGATATCAATCCGCGGAGGCCTTCGAGGCTCCCGCCGGGATGATAACCCGCCGCTCGCTTCCCGGCGCCGTGCCGCGGCGGGGGCCGGAACCGGCGAGCGGGTCCTCCAAAGGGGAGCGGCGCGCGCCGGCCCGCTCCCGTCACGCGACGCGGTCGACGGACCCCGGCCCGAGGACCCACCCCCGTCGGCCGACGACGGGAGAGGGCCGGTTCGATTTCCACCTGCACCTGAGCCAGTACTGGCCGGAGCCGCTCGTCAACCGCTACGACCTCGACCTGGAGCTCTCGGTCCACTCGCTCCTGCGGGAGATGGACGCGAACGGGATCGCCGACGGGCTCCTGCTCCAGCTGCAGACCGCTCCCGACGTCGAGGCGACGCTCGCCGAGGCCGACCGGATGTACCGGGAGAGCGGCGGGCGTCTCTGGCATACCTCCACCGTCGACCCGACGCGGGGAGTCGAGGAGGTCGCCCGGGCGGTCGGTCTCTGGGAACAAAACCCCTCGTTGCGCGCGATCAAGCTCTACCCGGGCTACCGGCGCTTCTACCCCCACGACGTGCGGCTCGAGCCCGTATACCGGTTCGCGGCCGAGCACCGCATCCCGGTCCTGTTCCACCAGGGGGATACCCTCGACCCCCTGGGGATGATCAAGTATGCGCGGCCCATCGAGCTCGACGAGGTCGCCGTCGAGCATCGGAACGTCCGATTCGTCCTCTGCCACCTCGGGAACCCATGGGTCGAGGAGGCCGCCGAGGTGGTCTACAAGAACGAGAACGTCTACACCGACACCTCCGGCCTCGTGTGGTCGCCGCGGATGCCGCATTTCGACCGCCAGGTCCAACGCGCCACGCGTCGGATGGAGAACGCGTTCGCCGCGATGGGTACCGTCGACCGGGTGCTGTACGGCTCCGACTGGCCCCTCGAGTCCCTATCCCTCGCCACGGGGATGATCGAGGCGCTGGACTTCTCGGCCGCCGAGAAGGCGCAGATTCTCGGCGGAAACGCCCGCCGGCTGCTGGCGCGCCGCCCGTAGGCCCGGGCCCTTTTGTTCCACGCGCGGCGCGATTGCGTCCACTGCAAACCAGCGTTCCGGGTGAAACGGTATAATGCGCCCCGCGTCGAGCGGTGCGTAGGCGGGCCGGCGAGGATGCATCGACGATTCCGGGTGGCGCTCGCCGACCGGCCCCTCCTGTTCGAACCCGTTCCCCCGAGCGCGCGGGCGACCCCGGAGCGGAGCCTCGCGCTGCTGGGGGAGCTCGCCCGGCTGGTGGAACGCGTCGAGCGGGTCGACGCGATCGACGTCCCGGAGCTCGTGGACGAGAACCACGACGGACGGCCGTACTACCGGTCCGGGGACATCCGGGGATTCGCCCACGGCATCTCCGAGCGGACCGGGTGCGATGCGATCGTCAACAAGGTGGTGGCGCACCTCGCCTCCGGGGAGGCGCTCGCCGAGTGGGCCCGGGAGAGCGTCGGGCGCGGGGTGTCGCACCTCGTGCTCGTCGGGGGCTCGAGCCGGTACATCCCGTACTCCGGTCCGTCGGTGGCCGAGGCCGACCGCATCTGCAGGCCGATCCTCGACGCCTCGGGCGGGCTGCTCGGCAACATCGCCATTCCCCAACGGACCGGCGAGGCGCACCGGATGCTCGCGAAGACCCGCGCCGGCGCGGGCTTCTTTACGACGCAGATCCTGTTCGACTCCGAGGCAGTCCTCCGGCTCCTCCGCGAGTACGACCAGCTCTGTGCGCAGGCGGGCTTGACCCCGTCGAGCGTGCTGCTGAGCGTGGCGCCGATCGCCGACGAGGGGGACGCCGAGTTCGTCCGGTGGCTCGGAGCCGATGTCCCGGAGAGCGCCGAGCGGGCGATCCTGAACGGCGACGAGAAGGGCGCGACCACTCGGTCGATCGAGCACGCCCTCCAGTTGTGGGGACGGGTGCACCGGGCCGTGCGGGAGGCGGGGCTTTCGGTCCCCGTCGGGGTCAACGTCGAGCAGATCTCCCAGCGTCACCTGGCGTCGGCCGGCGAGATGCTCACCGCATTCGCACGAGCCATCGACGAACCTTCCTAGGGCGGGGCGCCCCTCCGGTCAGGGCCGACGGGCGGCGCCGATGACCACGGAGGTCGGCACCGCGAACCCCTTGGTCCCGCGATAGTCCTCGAGGAACTCCCCGACGACCCGTCGGACCTCACCGGCCTGTTCGATCGTCAGCGTCCGAAGGGCGGCGCGGGTCCGCGCCGACCCGTCGAAGACCATTCTCCAGAAGGTGTCGACGCTGGGCAGCGTCACCCGGTACTCCACCCGAACCGTCGGCTCCGGGTCGAGCCCGGCCGTTCGGAGCGCCTCGGAGAAGACCATCGGGTCGGAGAAGCGGAAGAATCCCGGTGCCTCGGGGAGTTGGGGGTGCAGGTCGAGCTCCTCGAGCGCGTCCGGCACGAGCTGCATCAATTCCGCGTCCGCACCCCACACCGACCAGGCCCCCCGGCCCCCGGGTCGCAGGACCCGCCGACCTTCGGCGAGCGCCGCCTCCGGGGAGGGAAAATGGAGGAGTCCGAGGTTGCACAGCACCCGGTCGAAGCTCGAGTCCCGGAACGGTAGGCGCTCGGCGGACCCCCGCCCGACGGGCGCGTCGGAAAATCGGCTGCGGAGGAGCGCCAGCATGGGCGCGGAGAGGTCCACGCTCACCACGCGGGCTCCGAGCTCCCGGCAGGCCCCGGTGACGGTCCCCGGGCCGCAGGCGACGTCGAGCACGGACTGGTCCGGGCCGACCGCGACCGATCGGGTCAACGCGGCGCCCGACTTCGTGACGGCAGGGACCCACGCTTCGGCGTACGCCGCCGCTACCTCGGGGTCGGACCACGCACCTCGCTCGAGCGAGCGGAAATCCACGAGGTGGTGGATGGGCGTTGGCGGAAAGCGGTTGTGCCGCACCCGCCAGAGGGCCCGGGAGTGCCGCCGCAACCGGAGGGGGGACACGGAACGGCCCTTGCCGTTAAGGGGGCCGCCGGGTTGGCCCCCCGGAGCGGCCCGAACGGCATGCGCCCCACCACGGCGAGGGCGGGAGTTCGGGTCCTATCGTGAAGAACTACCAGGTGCGCCCGGGCTCCAAGGTCGACCTGCGCGAATGGAAGACCGACGACACCTCCGGCTCCGACGGGAAGAAGCAGCACGGCAACGACCGACTCGCCCAGCTGCGCGACGAGCTCGAGCCGCTGCAGGAGCTCCTCTACGCGGGTCGGGAGCACAGCGTGCTCGTCGTGCTCCAGGGGATGGATAGCGCCGGGAAGGACGGGACCATCCGCCGGGTCTTCGAGGGGGTCAACCCCCAGGGCGTCCGGGTGGCGCAGTTCCGCGTTCCCACCGCCCTCGAGGCGTCGCACGATTTCCTCTGGCGGATCCACCCGCAGCTCCCCGCCAAGGGGGAGATCGTGATCTTCAACCGCAGCCACTACGAGGACGTCCTCGTCACCCGGGTCCACCGGCTCGTCCCCGAGGCCGTCTGGCACCGACGGTTCCGCGAGATCAACGAGTTCGAGCAGATGGTCGTGGCGAGCGGCACGATCATCCTGAAGTTCTTCCTGCACCTCGGCGAGGAGGAGCAGAAGCTCCGGCTGAAGGCCCGGCTCGACGACCGGACGAAACACTGGAAGTTCAGCGCGGGGGACGCGCAGGAACGCAAGCTCTGGCCGAAGTACATGCGGGCCTACCAGGAAGCGGTGGAGCAGACGAGCACCGCGTGGGCTCCCTGGTACATCGTCCCGTCCGACCGCAAGTGGTTCCGGGACCTGCTCGTCTGCACCGTGCTCGTCGACGCGCTCAAGTCGCTGCGCATGAAGTACCCCCCGCTCCCTCTGGAGTTCAAGGGCGAGCGCGGCGTGTGAGTGGTCGCGCCGCACCCTCACGGGGTGGTCCACCCACTCGGGCCGGAGGGTTCCGTTCGGCCCGCGATCGAGTACCGGGGGATCCGGAGAGTTCGCCGGGGGCCGCCGCTTCGACGCGTCGGAATACGCGAAGCGCCCGGAGCGTGATCATCTTGCTCGGCTCCCCGACCTGCTCGAGGACGAAGGGGGTCGGTCGCCGACGGGGATGCCGTTCGAACCACTCGGCGATCGGTCCTTCCACGTCCGGGTGGGCGGCGTCGAGATTCCAACGACCGTCCGGTCGGCGGCGCTCGGTCAGTGCCCGGAGCGCGGGTCCGATCCGGGGGTCCCCCGCGTACCCGAGGTCCGTGAGCAGGTCGAGTCCCACGAGGACGTCGTAGTAGTAGTGGACGGGATAGTGGAGGCGGTACCACGGAGGGTAGCGCTCGCCCTGGCGGAGAAGCTCTCGGCTGAGGAAGAACTCCGCGGCGCGGCCGACGCACGCCTCCATCTCGGGGGTCCAATGCGACCGTGGATACGCGGCAAACGCGCTCAGGCCCTCCCAGGAATCCAGGTTCCGACCGGAACCCCAGCACGACCAACCCCCGAGTTTCGCCTGGTGCTCGACGAGCCAATCGAGCGAACTTCGGACCGAGGGGTGGTCCGCGTATCCGAACCGGAGGAGGGCGCGGGTCGTGTTGCCCAACGTGCAGAGGTGGCTCGTCCTCGAACCGTCGGGTCCGAACCCTCCATCGGATTTCCCGAACCGTTCGATCCAGCGGGCGCACGCGAGCGCGACGCGGGGTTCCTCCCGGGTGAGGCCGAGGTCGGAGAGCACCAGGAGCTGCCAGTTCGTGGAGAGGTACTTCGGTTCGTAGAAGCGGCGCTCGGATCCCCAGAACCCGCGTGGGTCCATCGCGTCCAGTATCTCCCTCGCCCACCCCACGCGCGTCAGGTCCGCACGAGCCTGCCGGACGTCGGGGTCCGTCTCAGGCTTGCCCTGGAGTCCCGTGAGGGTGAGCAGGCGAATCGAAGGTTGGTCGCCTTCCAGGAGCCATCCCAACGGGTCGGAACGGGCGCCGGCCGCTCTCGATGCGGCTCGAGGGGTTCGCGGGGTGGCTGCCACAGTCCGGAACCGGAATGGGAGGGTGGTTATTCACGGCCGCGGAGGGTCGCGAAACGCTCCGTCGCAGGGGGCGTTCCCATCGCGGAGACCTACCGGGCGGACCGTCGGAACGGCGCGCCGATCCGTATTCGAGGACCGTTCGGGCGCGGGAGGGTGGACCTAGGCCGTGCGATGTCCGAGTAACGACCTCCCGCACTTAAGGCGGGCAAGGTACTCCAAGCGGGACCCCGATGGATGCCCAGAGCGTCGGAATCTCGATCTCTCTCGCGCTCCTGACCGCGGCCCTCGGGTTTCTCTCGGCCCGAGCCTTCGTGCGGGGATTCCGCTCCAAGGTTCGAGTGCAGATGTGGTGGGCCGGCGGCCTCGCCATGGCGGGTGCGGCGATGGGGGTGGAGACGATCGTGTACCTCGGAGTGGTGGATCAACCGCTCCTCCAGTCGTACGTCTTCCTCTCCGCGGCCCTCGTCGGGATTCTCTCGATCGGTGCCTGCCGGGTCCTCCGACGCCCGCGCGTCGAGTCGGCCTATTCCTGGTACATCCTCGGGGCGTGCGGGGTGCTCGCGGTGGCCAGCTTCGAGACCCCGCTGTCGGCGGACATGGTGACCCAGGGCATCATCACCGGGAACCCCCCGCTCTCGATCCTCATCCTCTCCACCCTGGTCACCGGGCCCGCGACGGTAGTGCTCCTCGCGTCGGCGGCGAGCTCCCTCCGACGCTCCCGAGATTGGCGCACCCTGTTGATGGTCGCGGGGGCCCTCGTGCTCGGCGCGGGCGGCACGCTGTACATCGCATCGTTTCCGGTCGCACTCTACTACGCCGAGTTCCTCGGCATCCTCCTCCTGTTCGCGGGCCTGATGAGCCTCAAACCGGCGGGGACGACCGCCCCGGCGCCGGGTGCCGCGACCGCCTGATTCTCTTCCGATCTCCCGAGAGGCCGGCGGGGCCGACCGCCACCTCGGGAGCGACTCCCGACGTGCCGCCCGGTGGGGTCGAACCGGATGCGGAGTGTCGATTTCGGTAATGCCGCGCCCGCTCGGTGCATCTACCCCCCTCTGGCTAGGGGTTCCGATGTCACCACGAGTCGAAGCCCCCACCGTCCGCTCCATCCCGGAAAGCCGCCAGCTCCGCGCCGACCTCCGCGGTCCGGTGCTCACGCGCGACGATCCGGCGTACGACGAGACCCGCAAGTTGTACAACGCGATGATCAACAAGCGACCTGCCGTGATCGCCCGGTGCTGGGACGCTGCCGACGTGGTGACCGCGCTACGGTTCGGCCGTGAGCAGAACCTCGACATCGCGGTCCGCGGAGGGGGTCACAACGGGGGCGGACTGGGCAGTGTCGACGACGGCCTGATGATCGACCTCTCGCTGATGCGCGGGGTCCGCGTGGACCCGAAGTCGCGCACCGCCGACGTGTCGGGAGGCTGTCAGCTCGGGGACCTCGACCATGCGGCCGGAGCGTTCGGATTGGCGACCCCCGGGGGGATCATCTCGACGACCGGCGTCGGAGGGCTCACCCTCGGAGGGGGCCTGGGTCACCTCACGCGGAAGTACGGCCTCACCATCGACAATCTGACGTCCGTGGACATCGTGCTCCCCGACGGCACGTTCGTCACCGCGGATGCGGACGAGCACCCCGACCTGTTCTGGGCCGTGCGCGGCGGCGGAGGCAACTTCGGGATCGTGACGAATTTCCGCTTCCGGCTCCACCCCGTCCCCTCGGTGATCGCGGGCCCCACGTTCTGGCCCATCGACCAGGCCGAGGAGGTCATGGCGTGGTACCGCGAGTTCCTCCCGAAGGCGCCGGAGGAGCTGAACGGGTTCTTCGGATTCCTGACCGTCCCCCCGGGTCCCCCGTTCCCGCCAGCCCTGCACCACCAGAAGGTGGCCGCGGTGGTGTGGTGCTCGCTCGCCTCGGCGGCCCAGACCGAGCGACTGCTCGAAGCGGTCCACCGGGTCGGGACTCCGAGCCTGCACGCGGTCTCCCCGATGCCGTACCCCGCGCTCAACAGCATGTTCGACCCGCTCTATCCGTCCGGCCACCAGTGGTACTGGCGGGCGGATTTCGTGAAGGAGCTCTCGGACGAAGCGATCCACCAGCACGTCCTGCACGCGCAGCAGCTTCCGACCGGCCAATCGACCATGCACCTGTATCCGATCGACGGGGCCGCTTCGCGGGTGGGTGCCCGCGACACGCCCTGGGCGTACCGCCACGCACAGTGGGCGGAGGTCATCGTGGGCGTGGACCCCGACCCCCGCAACGCGGCCCGCCTGCGGGATTGGGTGGTCGGATACCACGAGGCACTGCACCCCTACTCGATGGGGGGGGCGTACGTGAACTTCATGATGGACGAGGGGACCGAGCGCGTCCGGGCCACCTACGGGGAGAACTACGATCGGTTGGCCACGCTCAAGCGGCGGTTCGACCCGAAGAACGTCTTCCACGTCAACCAGAACGTGCGCCCGGCCACCGCGTGAGCCCCACCGGTTGGAGGGTCCCGCCGCCCATGGCTTGATAGGCGCGCGCAGCGATGGCCGGCCATGGGCCATATGGTGGCGTGCCAGTGCGGTTGGACCCTCGTCTCACCGTTGGGCGCGGAGGATGTCTACGGGCACCTGAAGCTTCACGTGCGGGACCACCACGCCGGGCTCAAGGTCTCCGACTCCGAGCTCCGCGAGAAGATCCACCCGATCTAGTCGGAGCCCCGGTCCGACGCGGGCCCGCCGCGCGCGGCCGCCAACTCGGCGATCCCTCGGTCGATCCAGCTCCCCCGGGGGGGTTCCCGGATCTCCTTGAGGATCATCGCGGCGCAGGCCTCGACTCCGGTCACCTGTAGGGCCTGCACGATCGCCTCCTCCGGGTCCGCGAGGCTGGTCCCGAACATGTCGACCAGGAGGGGTCCGGTCAGCGAGTAGCGCGCAGCCCAGATGGACGGGCCTCGCCGTCGCCGTAACCGGGTGAGGACCTCCCCGCGGGCCCCCGGCTGGGTCGAGACCGTCAGTCGGTAGAGGACGAGGCCGCTCTGCCGTTGAGCATCGATGACGGGCCGGATCGTCACTGCTCCCGAGGCCCGGATCCTTCCGAGCCGATAGCGGACCATCCGAGGCGTCATCCCCAGCGCCTCGGCGACGTCGGCGGGGGGCGCGCGCGCGTCATAGCGCATCCGTTCGATGATCCTCCAGTCCACGGGGAGTAGCCGGGCGCCGTTCGGATGCAGGACGCGTCGCCCCTGCTCCCAGCGGTCGAGCTCGAACCGGTCCGCGATGCGCTCGGCGAGCCCGGTCGTCGCCTCGGGGGTCGGCCCGGCGCCGGTCACCACGAAGGAGGTCCCGAGGAAGTCGAGGGCTTCCACCATGCCGACCTGTGCTTCGGCGAACCGGAGCGCCTCGAGCTTCGTGGCCACGTTGACGCCATCGAAGCGGTACGTCGCCTCGGAGGTGATCCCGAGGAGGCCGAGGTCGGGGACCGCCTGATAGTACTTCAGGAACCCTTCCTCTTCGAGCCGGCGAAGCCGTAGCCGAACGGTCTTCTCGTCCAATCCGAGCCCGTGCGCGAGCCGCCGGATCCCCGGCGGTCGGGCCGGGAGGAGGGCCTCCGGGGGGCCGGAGACGGACATGGCACAGAAGATGCGGACGTCGTGCGCGTCCATGCCGGGTGCAGCGACCCAGTGGATGGCCACTCTTAGGCAGCGTCGTAGGTGGCCGTGCCCACCGCCGGGCCGACGGCCGCCGTGCCTCGGGCCCGAGAGGATTCGTTCTGTTGGGAGTCTTAGCAGGAGGGCCCGAACTATCTACGTCTCCTCCGGCAGCAATTTAAACCCGGCCTGGCGGAAATCGGGATCGAACCCGAAGGCAGTTCGAATCCCGAGGGCTTCCATCGTTACGAAACTGAGGCAGTCCGTCAAGCTCCAGCGCTTGTCGGGACGCCCTAGGAGCGTGTCCCAAGCCGCCCAGAACCGCTCGGGTGTCGTCCAAACCACATGAAGACTCTCGCTCTCGGTCACAATCGTTCGGAAGTCCCCCACGAGGCCAGCCGACCCGTGGAGCCGGAGATAGGTAACGGCCTCGTCCAAGACGTAGTCCGTCGTCACGAGCCGGCCGTGACCGCCTTGGAGAAGTTCCCCCTGGACCCTGCGGGCGTGCCGGTGGAATCCGTCCCGCTGATCGAGCAACGCGATCCAAGCGCCCGAATCCACGAATATCATCGGGACCGGCCGTACAACGCGGTATCGTGATCCCGCGATCCCCAACGGACCTTGCCTTTTTTCCGGATCAGCGGAAAGGCATGGAACACGGGATCCTGGGGATTGACCCGGTCCGGTAGGAGGTGGGCATGGAGTGCCTCCCGAGCCACCTCTTTCATGCTCTTCCCCTCGGTGGCTGCCCGTTGCCGGAGTAGTTGATACTCCTCATCCCCGATGGCCGTCTGGACCAGCTTCATCGTGCATGTTACATGGAGCATGGTCTATATGAGTGCAAGGGGATGCGGTCGGGCACCGGCCCCGGGGGCCGCCCCAACGGGCTCGCCCGTGGGATCCATTTCCCTGGGGAGCCTACCGCCGTGAAATGTCGGTAGGCGTCTGGCTCGCCCCCACCCCAGGATCCCACGCGCTCTCCCCGGCGCGCGTGGAGCATCCCCGACCCCCCGGTCGGGCAGGCATCGCGCACCCTGGCCGAAAACCTTGCGCGGCCCGGTTCCGACCGGTGCATAGGGGAGCCCCTGGCTGGACTTTCCGACCTCGAAATGCCATGGCGGGCACGAGCGCCGGCTCCGCAGGCCCCACGACCGTCCCTGTGGTTACACGGGTTACGGGCCGGAGGGGACCCGCACCCAAGGGCTCCCAGTACCGGAGGCCCTCCAGGTGGGGGGGATCGGTGCTCGAAGCTGCGTAGGGTATAATAGTATTGCGTGCCTTACCTATCGGTAGGGAGAAATGCCATGTCGACGGAGGTGGGTACTGTCAGCACCAAGGGACAAGTGACGATTCCGAAAGACATCCGCGATGCCCTGCGGATTCGACCTGGCGACAAGGTCCTGTTCGACGTGACCCAAGGAGACCGAGCGACGGTGCGGAAGGCGGAGCCGGCCAGGCTGGTCGAAATCCTGGATCGTCTTGGTCCGATGAAGGAGACAGGCGTCGTGTTCCAGAGGAGGTTGCGACGTGAGTGGTCCCGACGCGATCGTTGATACCAACGTCTTCGTTTCCGCTCGCAACCCCAGGGAAGCAGGATATGACGCATGCCGGGCGCTGCTCGACGCCATCGATGGACATCGGGTTCGAGCCATGGTCTCCACGGTGACATTGGCCGAGCTTCGGGCCGGTTTCGCTGCGGAGGAAGTTCCAACCGTCTGGAATCCACTCTTGGCGCATCTGCTCAGCTCGCCGGACTTCCGCGTAGAGCCCGTGGATGCCGATGTCGCGGAGGCGGCCGGCGAACTCCGTCAGTCCGGTCGGCTCGCCCTTCCGGATGCCCTCATCGTGGCAACGGGTCGACTTCGGAGGGCCCAGTGCCTCGTGACCCAGGACCTCGAACTTCGAAAGGTCAAGATCGGTATATCGATCAAGGAGCCGACCGAGTTCCTCCGTTCCATGTCCGACCGCTGACCCGCAGCCCCGGCGACCCGGGCCCGAGGGAATCCGAAACCCGCGGCGTTTCGAGTCCGTCGCGGATCCGCCCTCTCGGGATCGGTCGGCAGTTCAAGCGAGCCGATACGCTGGTTGAGAATCTCCTCGAATCGATTCCCTCGCCGAGGCCGCTGGGTGATCACCCCTTCTTACGCTGGCTCAAGAACCTTGGAAGGACGACGATGTCCTGGTCGTACGCGTTCAAGAACGATTCGCGCCAGCGTGCTCTCAGCTTCTGGGCAGAGAGAACGTCCGACCGTAGGCGGGCCCAGACATCCACGCCAGTGCGCTTGCCCACGGGCCAGTACTGGATCAGAAAGGTGGTCCGAGCATGATCGCCTTCCAGGTGTTCGCTGACCTTGCAGAGTGGGGGATACGCCGAATGTCGGCTCTTGCTCCAGCGCCACTTGCCCGCTCGGAGCACCTCGCATGTGGCCTCGAAGCAAGTGGGCGAGATCTCCTTCCCCTCGAAGTTGAGGAGCGTGGGACCGTGGGCCCCGCTGTGGGTTTCGCCGTTATCCATGAACTCCCAAAGGAGCTCGATCGGGGCGTCCTAGACGGTGTTGGAATCGTGGAAGAAGACCTCCTCCGGGCCTACGTTCTTGCCGCGCGACGATCGAGTTTCTGTTTCCCTTCTCGTGCCGTTCCTGCCGGGTCAGGCATGGGCGAGCCTCCGCGCGGGATAAACGCGGTGCGACGTTCATCAGAGAGGGTTCGAGTCCAGCGGGAGCGGTCCCCGGGCCCGAGGGGATTCGAACCCCTGACCTTGCGGTTAAGAGCCGCCTGCTCTACCGACTGAGCTACGGGCCCATGGGACGGGGCGGCGGACTCGGTCCCCCCCTATTAACCTCTCGCGAACGGACCCACCCTCGAACGTATCCATAGGTCGGTGGCGCTCGCTCGCGCGGCCGAGGCACCGCCAGCCCGTCGAGGCTCTGCGTCGCCCGGTCGCCCAAACAGGTCTCCCGAGCGTGGCTGGTGGCCCTCTCGAGGTCCCGCGCCCCAGTCTGCCTCAGGGGGATTGGTCATGCGAGAAGTCGACCCGACCTCTCCAGGCGAGGCCGATGCTCCGGGAGGTTCGGGCCGGACCAGACGTGGGTCCGGATCGGCTCCACCGAGGGGGGCCATCGGTTCACGGGGTCGCCCCTCCAGCCGGAGTGACGCGGATGCCCCCGCGCAGGAGCCGATGGAGGGCGGGCAAGGGGCGCCCGGCCAACGCCTCGACGCCCCGTGCGAACGCCAGGTCCCCTGGGACGACACTTCGGGTGACCACGAGGGCCAGCACCGCGACCGCGCAACCGAATGCGGCCGCCGGGAAGACCGCCCAGGGGGGCGGGTTCATCCGACCGATCGCCAAGAACACCGGCGTGCAGACCCCGAGCGTGAAGGCGAGGGGCCGAAGCAGCGTCCGCTGGAACGGCATCACACCGTATCGCCGATGGAGGACGATCAGTCCGAGCCCCGGATACATCCCCCGCGCTACCCCCCAGGCGATGGCGGCCCCGAGGACCCCCAGGAGTGGGATGAGCGTGAAACTGAGGGCGACGTTCGCGGCGGAGGCGGCGGCCGTGGCGCCGAGAAGCGTCCGCACCTCCCCCAGTCCGGCCTGGCAGGCGTTCGCCGGTCCGACCACGACGGAGGCAAAGGCGGCGACGCCGAGGATCTGGAGGGCCCCCGTTGACCCGCCGTACGCCGGCCCGAAGACGGCCGTCAGGGAGGGGCCGGGAAGGAGCGTGAAGACGAGGAAACCGGGCGTCACGAGCAACAGCGACCAACGGGTCCCCGTGAGGTACGTCGCCCGAAGCATCTCCAGGTTTCCGGAGCGCGCGAGGCGTGCGGCCACGGGGAGATAGATGTACGTGAGCGCCCCGTTGGCGACGAGCAGGACGCGGGCCAAGGTCATGGCCGCCGAGTAGAATCCGACGTCGGCCGCCGGCCGATAGGCCCCCAGGATGAGGGTGTCGGCGAACGCCGTGATGAAGGCGAGGCTCCCGACCCCCCAAAACGAGACGGCGAGGGGCCAGATCCGCGGTCGATGAGGATTCCCGGTGGCGGCCCGCGGGATCCGCTCCGGGAGCCGGACCAGGGCATACGCGCTGAGGGCGGCGAGCGCAACCCCCTCGGCGACGGCGTAGCCGACCACGACCCAGGTGAAGCCCCAGTGGAACCCGACGGCCAGCGCGACGGCCCCCACGAAGAGGACCGGATTCAGGATCTGGTTGAACGCAGCGTTCGGCGCGGCGTCCTCGAATCCCTGGAACAGGGCCGCGAGCATGAGGCTCATCACCCCGAACCCGACGGTGACCGAAAAGATCTGGAAGATGCCCGCGAGCCCCGGGTCGTGGAACAACTGGGCGATGGGGCCCGCGAGGACGTACGTCGCGACCGATGCGATGACCCCGGAGGCGGTCGCGACGGCGACCGTCGAGCGGACGATGGAACGTCGGATCGCGGGGTCGCGCTCGAACGACAGGCTCCGGGCCGCCGCCTGGTCGAGACCGAGCAGCGCGAGCAGCGAGAGGAGACCGGTGAGGGCGATCCCGAGGTTGAAATCGCCCCACACGGCGAGCGAGTACCCCCGCACGATGAGAACGCGGGAGAGGAAACTGGCCCCGAACAGCACCAACGTTCCGACGATCAGGACCGAGGTCCCGCGCCCGACGGCCAGGAACTCGCGGAGGTCGCCGTCCGAGGGCGGTACGGCCGATTTGGAGCCCATCGTCGGCACCGACCCGCCCGGACTACGAGCTCCCCATGCGGCGGCAGCCGCGAACCGGCCCAAGGGCGCCCCGCCGCTTCGGGGGGGGCCCGGGGCGTAGTCGGAACGGCGGGTTCGAGGTGGGCATGCGGTCGGGCCTGCTCATCGTTCCGCCCCCCCCTGGACGCGTTCAGTTGGCCGTCGACGTCAGACGCTCGAGTTCTCGCCGCGGGGGTGGCCCCTCGTCCTCCGATCCGCTCTCGATTCCGCGGGGGGCGGGGGAGACCCGGACGTGCGTGCTCGAAGCGTTTGCGGCCACGAGCGCGAGCTCCTTCTGGAGTCCGGAGGTGTCGAGCATCGCGCCCAGGATCAGCAGCGGGCTCGGCCTCAGGATCCCACGGGTTCGCAGGTACCCGGAAATCGAGAAGTTCTCGGGCGTCGACGCCGGGGCATCCGGGTCGCCCTCCTCGAGGACCAGGGTGCGTCGCGCGGGCGGCACGCTCACGAGCGCCGACCCCGGCGCGGTGGCGTCCGCGGGGGCGTCCGGAAGCGTCACGACGACCGTCGAGGCAGCGACGACCTCTTCCGATGCGGGAGGCGCTCTCTCCGACGGCCCCTCGGCCGCCCCGGGGGAGACGATGCGGGCGGAGATCTGGACGCTCGGTCGCCGCCGCTCCACGGTTCGGGCCACCTCGATCGCCTCGGGGTACCGCGCGGAGCCGCTCAGGACGAGGAACGAGGTCGCGGGTAGGCTGCACAGGAGCGTCGTCAGGTCCTGCGCCAGCGGCGTCATCGATCGGCGAGAGGCGGATGCGGTACCCGTAACCACCGACTTCGGCGGTACGGGCGTCTGGGCGGAGTGGCGCAGGATGGACAGGAGGATACGGGCCCCGTCCCGGACGGCGTGGAGCTTCGCCTCCCCGACCCGGGGCCGGTACTCGACCGGGATCTGGATGACGCGAAGCCGTCGGCGCATCGCCTTGACGAACAGCTCCGACTCGACCTCGAACCCGGTGGACCTGAGGTCGAGCTCGGGGAGCACTTCGACCCGCACCCCCCAGAATCCAGTGCACACGTCGAGGATCGGCCCGCCGCTGAACTGGCCGGCGCAGAAGTTGAGCAGCCCGTTGCCCACCCGATGGACGAGGGCGGCCCCTCGGACGGTCGGTCGCTCGACGGGATGGCGGACTCCGGCGACGACCTCGGCGTCGGACTCGAGGAGGGCGATCGCCACCGGCAGGCGGTCGCACGGGTACGTTCCGTCCGCGTCCAGGACCACCACCGACCCGTAGCCGTGGTCGACGGCCCAATGGAGGCCCTCCAGCACCGCGCTCCCCTTCCCCCGTCCCTCTTGCATGAGGACACGAGCTCGAAGCTCCTGCGCGACGAGGCACGTTTGGTCGGTCGAGTGTCCGTCGACGACCAGGACGTCCGGGGCCCGTCCGTTGGAGAAGTCGGTGACCGAGGCGAGGTCGTCTAGGGTGAGCCGCAGCCCCAGCTCCTCGTTGAGCGTCGGCAGGAGGATCAGGGGTGGCCCCCTCGGGTTCGGTGCGACCCGAGGGGGCTGGGCAGGCAGCGGTGCGGGGGCACGGCCGAGGGGGTGGGGGAACCCCGGGGAGACCGCCGAGGGCGGCGACCGGCCCGATACGCCATGCATGCTCGGTCGTACCCATCGCGCCACGAGGAAAACCAGGGGAACCGGTTATAAAGTCGGCCGCTAATCCGCGCGCAATTACGGAAGCGGTCGGTAACGAAGGTACCCGAACCGCTCCGGGAATCCCCCCCGGTCGGGCCGACGGACCGGTGGGGTCCGAGGCGGGGCGCCGATAGTGGTGGGGCCCGTCGATCGGCAGCGGGTGGGTCCCGCTTTTGAGGGGCACCCGGCGACGCCCGCCAAAACCCCGCGCGCGCTCGGGTGCAGCGGTCGGCTCGGGATCTACGCCCTTTACCTCGAGCGGGGCGGGCGATCCGGCTAGCGCAGTGGCTCCCCCGTGGGGTCCGGTGGGAGGTCCGGCCCGGCACCGGAGGGGAAGGCCCCCGAGGGCGGGCCGACGCTCGCGGGGGCCCGTCGCAGCCGTGGCGGGATCCACCGCTGAAGCGTCTGGGGGGCGAGGACGTATACGACTTCGAGCACGACGAGGACGGTGAGCAGGACCCCTGTGAGCACGATCAGGGGGATCCAGTTCGACCCGCCACCGGATGCGGCACCCCCTCCGGAGGAGGCGGCGACGATCTGGACCAGGACGACGGTCAACTCGTAGGTCAAGTTCGAGTACTCCCAGAAATGCAGCGAAGCGACCTGGGGCGTCGTCCCCGCCGGGACGGTATTGGACCAGCATAGCTGCCCGTTCTGGCCGTTCGGGACCGATACGGTGGCGGTCACGATGACCGCCGAGGGGTTGACGGTGGACAGATGGGTCGAGAACGTCCTTCCGGCGACCGCACCGGCCACGCACGAGGGGTTCGACTGGCCGATCGTCCACGTCGGCCCTGAGGGGAATACGAGGTCGGCAATCTGCGCCGGGGTCACGGTGGAGGCGTTCGACCAGGGGCCGTAGGTGACGCTCCCGTCGGGAGCCTCGAGCAGCCACTGCCATCGGAACTGCACCGCGTACGCGCCTACCGGCCACGACGCCATGATGGCAACCCCTTGTGAGGAGAGCAAAGCCGAGGAGGTCGCGTTGAAACGAAGCGGGGTGGCGAATCGGCTCGCGGGCCCGGACGTGACGGTCGTCGGCGTGCTCCCGTTGACGGTAAGGTTCTGGGAGGCGAGGTAGAGGTGGATGCCCCCGGTCGAGGTCGGCAGCTCGACCAGCGCCGAGGGGATCCGGACCGTGGCGGGTCCGGCGGAGGCGGGATAGGATGGCGCCGACACCCGGTAGATGGCGGCGATGACCTCTCCTGAGGCGGTCGAACCGGTCGGAGCCGTGTCGTTCACGTAGAGCGCGGAGTGGTAGATCAACGGGGGCGAAGGCGCCTCTGGGCCCGCTCCACCGGACGCGGTGGGGGGAAGGAGGGCCGCCCCCGCCCCGAGGCCGCTTCCGATCCACAGCGCCACCAGGCACGCCACCGCTCGGCGCCCCTCGGTCGAACGACCCCTGCGGGACATGCGATTCCGGACCGTAACCCGCCTCGCGGGACCTTGTAGCCCCGGATGCCGTCCACACTCAGGCGTGACCACCTCACCATACGGTGACGCCCTACGCCTACCCAAAGCGAGCGCCTTTCAATCGACCCCCGGATGAAAACCCCGGGAGGCTGGGGTCTGTCGACGGCGTCTCCGCGCATCGGATTCGGCGCCGGGCCGGCGCCCCACGCCGCGGGCGACGTCCACTCCAGCTCCCAGTGGAGCTCCGCCCGCGCGATCGAGGTCGGATACTGGCTCGCGGTGCTGCTCGTCACGGGGGTGGCCGCCCTCGCCCTCTTCCTCGTCTTCCGGGAGAATGCGCTCCCGCCGGGGGGCGACCCCGGGAACTGGCTCGCGACGGCCCTCGCATTCATCGGCCGTCCGTTCCCCACCCAGGTGATCCCGTTCGCGTATCCGCCCGTGACGTTCCCGGTGTTGGGGCTCGCGGTCGTCGTCGCCGGGCCCGTGACGGGCGTCGCGCTGTTCGCCGTCGCCCTCATGGTCGCATTGGGACTCTCGACGGCGGCCCTGGCGGCGACCCTCCTGCGCAGCCGGCTCGTCGCGTTCCTCGTGGTCGTGTTCCTCCTCGCCGACCCCTCCCTCCTCGGGATGTTCTTCTGGGGAGCCTACCCGAACCTCCTCGGGTTCGTCTGGATGAACCTCGCCCTGGTCGGACTGCTCCGCGCCGGGCAGGGACGCCCGTCGGCCGGGGCGGCCCAGTTCTGGGTCTTCTTCACGCTCGCGGCGCTCACGCACTCGCTCGTCGGTGCGGTGCTCGCCCTGACCACGGCGCTCTACCTGGGCCTCGGGTTGGGCGTCCCTCTCCCCTCGTTGGGGGCCCTCGTCTCCAAGGCCCGGCATGGGGCGCTCGAGGCGCCCGGTCTCGCGGCGCGGGCGCTGTTCGCCTCCCGAGGGGGCCAGGGGGGCATGGTACTGTTCGGCGGCCTCGTGGGCGGATACTACGCGCTCACCGCGATCGCCGGAGTCCCCCATCCGAGCTACCTGGCCACCGACGCGAACGGATTCGGGGTCACGTCCCTGACCGGAGCGCTCAACGCGCTGCTGCCCGGGGCCGTGCTTCCGGGGGCGTTCGTGGTGGCGTTCCTCGTCCTCGCGGCGTTCGGGGCTGCTCTGCTCTACGCGATCGTCCGGGACCGTCGTCCCGCGTGGCTCACCGCGCCCGCGGTCCTCCTGCTCGCCTGGCCGCTGGCGGTCACCCTGCTGATCCTCGGGGGGTTCGCCGCGAGGGTCGTCACCGACTACCGCCGGTTCGGGTACTTCTACCTCATTCCCGCCGGCCTCGCCGCCGGGTACCTCGTCGAGCGGACGTGGGTCCTCGGCCCAGGGCGGAGGCGCCCCACCTCGTCAGGGGCCGCGCCCGGCGACCCGACCCATCTCATTCCGGTGCGGCGGGCGCCCGGGGGCCCGCCCCCCCTCGTCCCACCGCCGTTCCGACGCCCTGCCGTCTGTGCGGCGATCGCGATGGTCATCCTCCTCGTCGTGCTCGACACCGCGACCCTCCCGGGTCTGGCCCGGGAAGAGACGACGTTCACCCAGATCGGGCACGACGCCGCCTTCCTGCAAGCGCTCCACGCCATCCAGCGGACGGGCGTCTCGGGGGCCATCGTCACCGTCCCCGGGGCCGACAAGTGGGTCCGCGGGCTCACCGGCGAGAACGCCTTCGCGCCCTACGCCACGAACGCACTCCTGTTCTACCCGTCACAGCAGCTCGACTCCGAGCTCACGTACTACTCGCTCAGCAGCCACTACGCCGTCACCAACGGGCACGTCGCCGCCTCCGTCCGGGGCACGGCCCCGTCGATGACCGGCGGGATCCCGGACTACTCGGTCTACGAATCCGGCACGCTCCACGAGCTGCTCCGACTCCCTCCGACGAGCGTGGCGGTCCGCCTGCACGCCCACGGCAACGGGACCCTCGTGGCCCGCAGCCTGACCGCAACGCCCGGAGTCTTTCTGCCCGCGCAGCCCACGGGGCCGATGGGGATCTCGTACGAGGAGCCCGACTTCTGGTTCAACGTGTCGGTGACGCTGGGCACCTCGGCCCCCTACGCGGTCACGACGTTCCTCGCGACGGCGCGGGGCGCGTTCTCGATCGCGGAGCTCGACGTCACCGCGACCCCACCCGCGGGTTCCACCGCCCTGGCCTGGCCGAACGTCGTCGCGGGGGATTTCCTATGGTCCCCCGCCGGAGACCCGTTCCAGCCCGTGACCTACGGCAACGTGACTCCGGCCAGCGCGTTCCGCGGAGCCACCGACTTCGACCCGGCGTCGGGGGGACCGGCGGCGCTCCTGGCGTTCGTCGCCCCGAACCCGAACGGTAGCGCGTCGATCGGGGGCCAGCTCAACCTGACGACCCCCGTCGCCGCGTTCACGGACGGGGCGAGCCCCGGAAGCTTCGACGCCCCCGCCATCTGGAGCACCCTCGGGGCCCGATTCGTCCTCTGGTGGAACGCGAGCGCCTCGTCGGCGTCGTCGGTCCTTCCGGCGACCGAGGCCGGATTCCTGACCCTCGAGTACGGGCTCCGGATCCTATACGAGAACGCCGAGTGGGTGGCGCTCGAGATCCCCGGCACCCTCTCCGCGGCGTACGGGTCGGCCCCGTCGTCAGGGCTGGTGGGTCGGTGAGGCAGGGGTCGGGACCGGTACCCGCCGGCGGCCCGGCTCGCCCGGGGCACGGGCCATGAACGCCCCGGGGTTGCCCTGGACCCCTCCCGCGCCGGAGTCCCCGCCCGAGCTGCGCCGCCCATCGCTGACGTGGGATTCCGGGTTCCTCCGTTCCCGATCGCTGGCGAGCCGCTGGTACCTCGTCCCGATGCTCGGCATGATCGCCGTCGTCGCCGCGATGGCCGCCGTCGCGTACTCCCGCTCCCCGGTCCCGCCGGGGGTGGATCCGGGCCACTGGCTGTCGATCTCCTACGGGTACGTCGGGCTGCCCAACGCACCGGACCCGACCGACCAGATGCTGTTCTACTCCCCGCTGCTGTTCCCGTTCCTGGGGGGGCTCGTCCTCCTCACGGGCAACCCCCTCGTGGCCGCCGACGTCTTCGCCATCGGCCTGTTCGTCCTCTACGGCCTCTCCGTCGCCCACCTCGCGCGCCGGTTCCTTGTGTCGGGCCCGCTCCAGGTGGCGCTCGTGGGCCTAGCGGTCCTCTCGGGGCCGACGATCCAGATGCTGTTCTGGGGCGGCTACCCGAACCTGCTCGGATTCGTCCTGATCAACGAGGCGCTCATCGCCCTCCTCGCGTTCGTCCGAGCGGGTCGAACGGTCGACGGGGCGCTGTTCTACGCGCTCCTCGCGCTCACCTACCTGGCCCACGACCTCTCCTTCGTCGTGTTGATGGCCACCGTCGGCATGGCGGGGCTGTACCTGCTGCTCCTGCGTCGGATCCATCCGAGGTTCTTGCTCCGCCCGGTCAACCTCCTCGGGGCCCTGGGGCTGGCCCTGGTCGTGGGCGGGTACAGCGAGCTGACCACCCGCCTGGGGATCGGTCACGCGGACTACGTCGGGGCGAACCCGTCCGCGTACTACATCGACCAGGTCGGCGAGCTGTTCGCCCCCCTCGCCCACGCCCCGCTCCTCGCACCCGCGGGACCCTCGGTCTACCTCGACCCCGTGGCGACGGCGGTGCTCCTCGCCGTGGCCCCGCTCGTCGGGCTCGTGGCGCTGCTGGGGGTCCAGCACGCCGTCCCCGGTCGCGTCGACCGCCGGATCACCATCGCCGCGGCGTGGCTCGCGGCGGCGCTCACCGTTCCCGGGATCGGCTACCTGGCCCACGTCGACACCGACTACACGCGATTCCTCTACTTTCTTCCGCTCCCGTTCTTTCTGGTCACGCTCGCTGCGGTCGAGCGCGCCTACGTGCGCGAGCTCGTGCCGGGTCCCGAGCGGTCGCCACCGGACCCCGCCGTCCCGGGCGGCTCCCCGGCCCGATGGGTGCGGCCGAAACTCGACCGGAACCGGGTGAACGCCACGGCGATGGCGGGGTTCATCGTCGCGCTCGCCCTCGGCATGGTGTTCGCGACGGTGACGGTGCCGGTGATCGAGGGCAATGAGCTCGCGAGCACGGCGACGGCCCACGACGTGCCGTTCCTCCAGGCCATGCAGTGGCTCAAGGACAACCGGACCGCGGGCAGCGTGCTGACCGTGCCGTCGACGGCCCGGTGGACCGAGGCGCTCACCGACCGCGACGCGTACACCGTCGGACCGGTCTGGCTCCTGTTCGCCCCGTTCCAGATCGTCAACGCTCAGGAGGCGTACTGGGCACTCACCTCCCAGGAGGTCCTCCTGAACTCCCAGGCCGGGCTCTCGTTCTCCGGGTTCGCGACGCCGGTGATGAGCCAGGGCCCGATGTATACGGCCTACGCCCACGGCTTGCCGTTCCCGGTCGTGCGCCTCCTCCCAGGGAGCTTCGAGGTCAACGCGACCGGCGTCAACGGCACCCACACCTACGGGCTGAGCGGAGGCGTCCTGCCGAGCTCGGGGGCGCTCGGGAGCCGAGCGACGAACCTGACGGTCACGTACACCTGCCCCGTGGCGACCGTCCGGGAGTCGAGCTCGATGTCGACGGACGGGGCCCTGGTCCGGTTCACGGTCGTCCCCGACCCGGGCGTCGTGGTCAACCGTTTCGGTCTGTCGATCTCGGGACCCCCGTCGAACTCCCCCACGCTCAACCGGGACTCGATGGTGGCGACGACGTTCAACGGCTCCAACGCGACCTTCGTCGTCTCCGGAAGGCTCGGGCAGTACCCGACACCCGCCGAGGTCGACACGACCCTCCGTTTCGACCCGGCTCCCCGCTGGGTGCCCCCCACCGTCCCGACCTCGGGCGCGACGTGGAGCGCCTCGTTCTCCGACCCGAACGGCTCCTCCGCGTTCGGGGTGGGCGTCGCGTTCAGCTCGGTCGGGGCATCCTACCCGAGCGACGGACTGCCGTCGTCGTTCAGCACCCTCGGGTTCCTCGACGCCCAGTCGATCCGCTTCCTGCTCTGGCCGACCCACCTCGCCGGTTCCGTGGAGACCCCGTACTACGAGTCGACGTTCGGGTTCCAGCCCGCCTACGCGAACTCCGAGTGGGTGATCCTCGCTCGGTGAGTCGGCGCAGGTTCGCATCGGTCGGTTACGGTCTACTCGTTCGGGGACGAATTATCGTGCCGGTTTAACCCGCTGACCCCGTTTCGTTCCTTCGTGTGCGCCGCCGCGTCGTTCCAGCGAGTCCCCCCGACGTCGTTCGATTCCGAGGCCGCTTCCGATCACCGGGGGCCGCGCCCCCCCCACCGACCGCCGAACCTCCTGTTCGTCGTGCTCGACTGCGCGCGGGCGAAGAGCTTCAGCGTGAACCTCGGCGACCACGTCGCGCGGACGCCGGTCATCGACGGCCTCGCCCGGAGCGGCACGGTGTTCAGCGGCGCGGTCGCGCCGGCGAACTGGACCGTGCCCTCGCACATGTCGATGTTCACCGGAGACTACCCAGGCGCCCACCGGCGCCGGACGTTCGAGCGGGGGAGCGCCTCGCGGGAGACCGTCGCCGCGTGGCTCGCGCGCCGGGGGTACGAGACGGCGATGTTCACCGAGATGGTCCACCTCGTCGCGGGGTACGGGCTTGAGGACGGCTATGCCCACCGTGCCGCCCGGTACATCGGCATCTCCGACGAACAGCGGACCACGTCGAACTGGATCGCCTCCCACAGTGGGGTCCTCTACTCCGCGGGGATGCGCTCGTTGCTCGAGCGCGTCCCGCCGTTGATCGTGCCGCTGAACGTCTTCAACCACCGCCAGGAAGTGGCGTTCAAGCGCGACGTCTGCGGCACCTACGTGCCCGAGGCGTTCGAACAGTGGCTCGGCGAGCGCAATGCGTCGAAGCCGTTCCACGCCTTCGTCAACCTGGTGGACGCCCACGAACCGTACCCGATCGTGCCCAACGGGCACCCGATCGGGCCGATCCAGCGTTGGTACGCCCGCTCGCCGCGCTACTACCTCCTATCGGTCCGCGGGCTCCAGGAGCGGGTCCCCTGGGAGGGTTTGGTGAACGGGTATCTCTGGTCGATCGGGGAGGCCGACCGGAAGGTCGGCCGGTTGCTGGCCGCCCTGGAGCGGTTCGGCGAACGCGACCGGACCATGGTCGTCGTCACCGCCGACCACGGCCAGTCGTTCGGCGAAGGGGGGAACGTCTTCCACGGCTGCGGTGCGACGGACTCCATCGCACGGGTCCCGCTCGTGGTCGCTCCGGCGGCGGGGCAGTCGCTGCCGTCTCGCGTCGAGCGGTGGACGAGCCTGTGCGAGGTCGCCGCCTGGCTGAAGGCGGCCGCGGTCGGGCACGCGCCGTTCGGGGAGGGCGGGGAGGCCCCCATGCCGTTCGCCGCGTCGTCCCCGCCGACAGACACCGTCTACTGCGAAGGGGCGCCCGCCTCAGACCCGAACCGGTCGCTCCGGGGGATCCGGGCCGAGGCTCCGTGGAACCACCGGCTCCTCGCGGCCTATCGCGGGCGGATGAAATACGTCCTCGACCTCGAGACCTCGCATGTCTTCCGTTGGGAGATGGATGGTTCGGACCCCGACCTCCATTCCCCGGACGAGTTCCTCGGCGCCGACGCCACGGAACTGCGGGCGACCGTCTTCGCCGGCTACCCCGGGCTCGAAACGATCCCCACCGGCCCGAGAGCGTCGGCCAACGTCCCCGAGAACGCGGTCGACCGCCGGCTCCGCTCCTGGGGATACGACTGAACGGCGGCCAGAAGCCGCGGCACGGAGCGCTGCCGGTTCACGCGGCCGTTGTCATCGGGCTGCGGCGCCCCGAGCTCTCGATGACGGCCCGGACGGCCCGACCCTGCATGTGGGTCGGCATCTCCTCCCCGAGCAGTTGGAGGATCGTGGGGGCGATGTCGATGAGGGGGAACGGGGCGAGGATCGTCGCCTGGGTTCCTTGGGCGGGCCGGTAGAGGAACACCCCGTGACGGCTGTGGACCGCATCGTCCGCCCCCACGTCGTTCTCCTGGAGGTACATCGACGGGTGACCCATCGTTCCGGCGGAGCGCACCCGCAGGTCGTCAAAGTAGAGCATCAGGTCCGGCGCCTCGCCCGTCACCGACGCGTACAGATCGCGCGGGTCGAGGACCTGGACGGGCAACGGTGCCCCGTCGGGGTCCTCGATCTCGCCGAGCTCGCCCACCACGCGCTCGCGCAGGTCCTCGGCCTGCGGGGGCGTGAGGGTGCCCGACAGCTCACGCCCCTGGAGGTTGAAGAACAGTCGGGCGTAGTAGCCTCCCGCGCCCCAGATGGTCGTCCGGTTCCAGTCGACATCGACCTGCTCGAACGGGGTCCCCGGGCGCTCCGGGGGGCGCTTGAGGACGATGTAGCCCTTCTCCTCGAGCCACTGGTTGATGCAGAAGCAGCCGCGCATCGCCATGCTCCCGTGATCCGACACGATCATCACGTCGGCACGGTCGTCGGCGATCCGCAGGAGCCGGCCGATCCCCTCGTCCACGAGGGCGTAGTACTCCTCGGCGATGTGCTCGAACGGGTTGCCCGGGCGGAACTCCGGGTGCCCCAGGTCGAAATGCTTCCAGAACGCGTGGTGGAGGCGATCGGTCCCGACCTCGTGGAGAGCGAAGAGGTCCCACTCCTCCCTCGCGAACAGCGACTCGGCGACCCGGAACCGGCGGACCGTCATCTCGAAGATGTCGCGCGCGACCTTCTCGAGGTCGCCGGAGCGGAACGTCACGTCGAACTGGTAGCGTCCGAACTCGCGGTCGATCTCCGCACGCAGGGAGTCGGGGTACGTCGTCCCCTCGCTGTTCGGCGGGGTGAGGAAGTCGGAGATGTAGACGCCGTTGACCGAAGGCGCTGGGAAACCGAGCGGCATCCCGACCACGGCGACCCGGTGCCCGCGTTGGGAGAGGAGCTCCCAGACCGTCGGCACCGGGACGTCGGTCGACTTCGGGAGCGTCATCTCGGTGTACGACTTCCGACGGCGGTGGCGAAACCCGTAGAGCCCCAGCGTTCCCGGGTCGACGCCCGTGAACATCACCGGCCAGGCTGGCACCGATATCGGCGGGTCGGTCGTCCGAAGGGGCGCCCTCATCCCGCGCGCGACGAGGGACCGGACGTTGGGCATCACGGGGAGCATCCGGTCGAACAGGAACTCGGGGGGGACCCCGTCCAAGCCGATCACCAGCAACCGTCGCGCGGGGGAGCTCCTTCGAACCGGCATGGTCGGTCGATGGGGGGCGCGGTATTTGGACCGCATGAGAGCGATCCGTACGTTCCAGAGCGCTCAGGTAGGACGTTACCCGGCCGGCCGCCTCGTACGTTTCCATCGACTCCGGCGGGGTGGGGGCGGCCCCCTCGAGCGGAACGTCGCCGATCCGTGGTCCCTACCGCGTCCCGGCGGACGGGTCTCCCCCCGGGGCCGGCACGTCCGGAGGCGTTCGTTCCGCCGCGGTTTCTCGGCCGGGACAGTGACCATTTCGATAGTTCCCTACCCAGTTCGATAGTCGCCCCTTATATTGGGGGAGGCGGGATTCGGGTCTGATGACGCCCCTGGCGAGCCGGGATAGTGCCTCGCCCGTGAGTAAGCTCAGAACCGTTCCCCTCACGGGGGCTTCGGAGCAGGAGATCCGCCGAGAGTTCCAGGTGTTCCGGGAGGCCTCGGTCCGGTTGGCCGAGCGCGTCCGGGACCTCTCCATCGAGGACTCCGATCCGGTGGCTGCTGCGCGGGCCGACCTTCACTTGGTTCGCTCGATATTCGGGAAGTGGTCCTCGGACGTGCTCATCGCGCTGCACGCCCTCCCCACCGCAGGATTCGAGGAGCTGCGTCGCAACCTGAACGGGATCAGCCCGCGCGTGCTCTCCCTCAAGCTCAAGGAGCTCGAGCAGAACGGGATGGTCCAGCGCGAGATCCTCGACACGCGGCCTCCCCGCGTCCGCTATTCGCTCACGGACCGGGGCTGGACGGTCGCCTGGCTCTCCCAGCCGGTGCTCCTCTACCTGCGGTTCACCGACGAGCGGCGGGCTTCGCCCCTCGCAGCGGGTACGGAGCCCGTCCGGCCGACCGAGCAAAGCGGCGCTCCCTTTCGTCCGATCGCCGAGCCCCTCGAGCCCGAAGCGCTCGGGGGTCGAGCTCGCGCGGCCCCCCGGGAAGCGGCGCGGGGTACGCGCGCGCCGATAGGGAGTTCCCGAGTGGGAACGGTCGTTCCTTAAGCGCTCCCCCCGTGAGGGAGATTGTGCCCTCGCACGCCCGACCGCTCAGGGGTTCCGGTCCACCCCCCGGGACGCCGAAGCGATCGGGAGCCTCCCCTTGGCTTCGTCCACGGGAAGGGGCGGTCCGGCGGGGGCCGACGGCGCGGCGGGAGATGTCGGGGAGGATGAGCCGGCCGGATGGCCGCTCCTCGCAGATCCCGCCGCGCCGCCACCCGTATCGAGGCGGGGCGTCTGGAAACGACCCAATCGTCGTCCACTAGGGCCTGGCCGAGCGTGCCCGTCGACCCGTCACCGAGGGGGTCCCGGGGCGACCGGTCTCCGGTGAGGGCCGTTCACCGGCGCGGCGCCGCATCCGGCACCCACGGCGACGGGGCGGTCGATGATTCCCCCACCGCACGGAGCTCGCTTCGTCGACCGTCGGCTCGGCCCCCCACGAGGTCGAACGACTCCGCCGTCAGATCGACGAGCTCCCGTAGCGTTCGGTGGAGGTCGACCCGGTCGACGACGCGGCGAAGATCGCCGTAGGGGCGTATCGCCCGCTCGAGGGGTTCCTGAACCGAGCCCAGCTCGAGACGGTGGGGGTCGACTCGCTGTTGCCCGGGGCGGTCCCGTGGCCGATTCCGATCCTCCGCTCCCCTCCCGGACGGTCGGCCGCCGCGGATCCGACCCACCCGAACGACGGAGGTGCATCCGGAACGGTCGAGGCTACGCCGTAAGGACCCATGCGCGGCCTCGCGCCGTATCCTGTCGGAAAGGGTCTATCCCCGGCACCACGGTGGTCCCTTATATGGCGCGACCCGAATGACCGTGACGCCTTGGTCGGGACGTCACAGGGAGGAGAGGAAGTGACGGCGACCGTCCGCTCGGCGCCGTTCGTTGACTACCGCGCGTTCCTCCAGAACGTCTTGGAATCCTCGACCGAATACTCCATCATCGCCGCGGATTCCAACGGGAAGATCCTCCTTTGGAACGAAGGCGCCCACCGGATCTACGGCTACACTTCCGAGGAGGTCGTCGGGAAGGACAGCCGGATCCTGCTCCCCCCCGCGGACATCGCGGCCGGCAAGTACGACACGGTGCTGAAGACCGCGCTCGCCCAGGGCAAGTGGGAGGGGGTGATGACCCGCCGCCGGAAGAGCGGGGAGCATTTCCCGGCGCGCCTCGTCCTCACGGTGCTGCGCGAGCAGGCCGGGCAACCGCTCGGTTTCCTCATCGTCTCGAAGGACATCACCGACGAGCAGCACCTCCACCAGAAGCTCATCGAGTCGGAGGAGTACAACCGGGGGCTCATCGAGTCGAACATCGACGCGATCATGACCACCGACACCCTGGGGATCATCACCGACGTCAACCGACGGGTCGAGGAGCTCACCGGGCGACCCCGCGACCAGCTCATCGGGACGCCCCTCAAGGAGTACTTCGCCGACCCCGCACGGGCCGAGGAGGGGATTCGGCGCGTGCTCGCCGAGGACCGCGTCACGAACTACGAGCTCACCCTTCGGTCGGTCCGTGGCACCGAGACGGTCGTCGCCTTCAACGCCACGACGTTCCGGGGCCGCGATCAGAAGCTGCGCGGCGTGTTCGCCGCCGCGCGCGACGTCACCGAACAGAAGCGGCTCGAAACGCAGCTCCGCGAGTCGCAGAACTACACCCGTGGCCTGATCGAGGCGTCGCTGGACGCGATCATCACCGTCGACAAGGACGGGGTGATCACCGACCTGAACCGCCAGATGGAGACGGCCACGGGATACACCCGCGAGGAGCTGATCGGCAGCCGGTTCGCGGACTACTTCACCGACCCGGAGCGGGCGGTCGCCGGCGTCCGGGAGACCCTCGAGAAGGGATTCGCCGAGAACTACGATCTCACGCTGAAGACGCGGCAGGGGCGCGAGCAGATCGTCTCGTTCAACGCCTCCATCTTCCGCGACATCGAGGGGGGGGTGAAAGGGATCTTCGCCTCGGCGCGGGACATCACCGGGCAGAAGCTGCTCGACCAACAGCTCCAGGAGTCCCAGATCTACAACCGCAGCCTGATCGAGGCGTCCCCGGACGCGATCGTCGTCGTCAACACCGACCTCGTCATCACCGATGTGAACGAGGAGATGGTCAAGATCACCGGGTACTCCCGGGAGGAGCTGATCAGCAGCACCTTCAAGACCTACTTCACCGAGCCCGACCGGGCCGTCGCCGGGGTCCGCCAGACCCTCGAGCAGACGTACGTCACCAACTACGAGCTGGTCCTCAAACCTCGCGACGGCCCGCAGCGGATCATCTCGTTGAACGCCTCGGTGTTCGGCGACCCCGAGGGCCACGTGAAGGGGATCTTCGCCTCGGCGCGGGACATCACCGAGCAGCGGGCCCTCGAAGAGCAGCTCCGCGAGTCGCAGAACTACAATCGGGGCCTGATCGAGGCGTCGGTCGACGCGATGGTCATCGTCGACCCGAAACTGCTCATCACGGACGTCAACGAGCAGATGGCGAAGCTGACGGGGCACACCCGCAAGCAGCTCATCGGGTCGGCGTTCATCCAGTACTTCACGGAGCCGGACACGGCCGCCGCCGGGGCGCGGAACACCTTCGAGCGGGGCTTCGTCACGAACTACGACCTCGTGCTCCGCTCCAAGGGCGGCCAGGAGCTGCCCGTCTCGCTCAACGCCTCGGTGTTCAAGGACATCGAGGGCCGGGTGCGGGGTATCTTCGCTTCCGCACGCGACGTCACCGAGCAGAAGAAGCTCAACAGCCAGTTGCGGGAGTCCCAGAACTACACCCGGGGCCTGATCGAGTCCTCCGTCGATGCGCTCCTCACGACCGACGTCCTCGGGGTGATCACCGACGTGAACCGCCAGATGGAGGTGATCACGGGGGTCCCCCGTGACCGCCTCATCGGCTCGCCGCTCAAGACGTACTTCCGCGACACGGCCGCGGCCGAGGCGGCCGTGCGCCGGGTGCTCGAGCAGAACCAGCTGACGAACTACGAGCTCGTCCTGACCTCCCAGACCGGGGTGGAGACCCCGGTCTCGTTCAACGCCACCACGTTCCGAGACGCGAACGGTGCGCTCATCGGCATCTTCGCGGCCGCGCGAGACGTCACCGAGCAGAAGAAGCTCGAAGGGGAGATCCGCGAGTCGCAGAACTACAACCGCAGCCTCATCGAGGCGTCGGCCGACGCGCTCGTCACGGTCGACCCGACCCTCACCATCACCGACGTCAACGAACAGATGGTCCGGGTCACCGGCTACCGGCGTCTCGAGCTGATCGGTTCGCAGTTCCCCGACTACTTCACCGACGCGGGCCGGGCGGCCGCGGGGGTCCGCAAGACCCTCGACGCGGGGGTGGTCACCAACTACGAGCTCGCGCTTCGCAGCCGCACCGGTCGCATCGCCCAGGTCTCGTTCAACGCGTCGGTGTTCCGCGATACCTCCGGTCGGGTCGGGGGGATCTTCGCCTCGGCGCGGGACATCACCGAGCAGAAGAAGCTCCAGGAGCAGCTCCGGGAGTCGCAGCTGTACAACCGCAGCCTGATCGAGGCGTCCCCGGACGCGCTCGTCATGGTCGACCCGGAGCTCGTCATCACGGACGTCAACGAGCAGATGGTCCGGCTGACGGGGTCGCCCCGCGACGCCCTCATCGGGAGCTCGTTCCGGACGTACTTCCTCGACGGGGAGCGGGCCGCCGACGGGGTCCGAAAGACCCTGCAGGAGGGGTCGGTCTCGAACTACGAGCTCGTCCTGAAGTCCCGCAGCGGGCGGCACATCCTGGTGTCGCTCAACGCGGCGGTGTTCAAGGATATCGAGGGCCGGACCGAGGGGATCTTCGCCTCCGCCCGGGACATCACCGACCAGAAGAAGATCGAGGAGAAGCTGGTCGAGTCGCAGAACTACAACCGCGGGCTCATCGAGGCGTCCCCCGACGCCCTCGTCACCGTCGACCCGGACCTCGTCATCACCGACCTCAACGAGCAGATGGTCCGACTCACGGGGTTCAGCCGCAAGCGGCTGATCGGGCAGCGGTTCCCCGAACTGTTCACCGACCCGTCGCGGGCCGACGAGGGGGTCCGCCGGGCGCTTCGCGAGAACCTCGTCAACAACTACGAGCTGATCCTGCGCAAGCGAAACGGGCAGAAGATCCCCGTCTCGACCAACGCCGGCACGTTCCGCGACATGGCGGGCAATGTCCAGGGCGTGCTCGCCGCCGCGCGGGACATCACCGAGCAGAAGAAGCTCGAGGCCCAGCTGAGGGAGTCGCAGAACTACAACCGGGGGCTCGTCGAATCGAACATCGACGCCCTCATGACCACGGACCTACTCGGGGTCATCACCGACGTCAACAAGCAGATGGAGGTCCTCACGGGCATCTCGCGCGAACAGCTCGTGGGGACGCCGTTCAAGCACTACTTCACCGACCCGGCGAAGGCGGACCAAGCGATCAAGTCCGTCCTGAGCGAGAACCGGGTGACCGACATCGAGCTCGCGATCCGCACGCCGTCCGGCTCGATCACCGACATCTCCTACAACGCGACGACGTTCAAGGACACCGAGTCGCGCCTCGCCGGTGTCTTCGCCGCCGCACGGGACGTGACCGAGCAGAAGCGGCTCCGCGACCAGCTCGAGCAGCGCAACAGCGAGCTCGAGATCCAGAACCTGCGCGTCCAGGAGGCGAACCGGCTCAAGAGCGAGTTCCTCGCCAGCATGTCCCACGAGCTTCGGACGCCGCTCAACAGTATCATCGGCTTCTCCGAGTTCCTCCTGAACGGCGACGGGGTCGCGCTGAAAGCCGAGCAGCGCGAATACCTGGGCGATATCCTCAACAGCGGCAACCACCTCCTGCAGCTCATCAACGACGTCCTCGACCTCGCCAAGGTCGAGTCCGGGAAGATGGAGCTCGCCCCGGAGCCGTTCTCGCCCCGCCAAGCGGTCGAGGAGGTCTGCTCCGTCGTCAAGCGAATGGTCAGCGAGAAGAACCTGGAGCTGCACACCCACGTCGCGCGGGACATGGCGATGGTCTCCCTCGACCCATTGAGGTTCAAGCAGATCCTCTACAACCTACTGTCCAACGCCGTGAAGTTCACCGACGAGGGGGGCCGGGTCGAGGTCTCCGTCGCCCCCCACGGAGACAAGGCGTTCGAGCTCAAGGTGCGCGATACCGGTATCGGCATCGCGGCCACCGACATCCCGAGGCTGTTCCGGGAGTTCGAGCAGCTCGAGGCCGGCCCGTCGCGCCGCTACCAGGGTTCGGGGCTCGGCCTCTCCCTGACGAAGAAGCTCGTCGAGCTCCACGGGGGTCGGATCGAGGTCGATAGCGTCGTCGGCAAGGGGACGACGTTCCGTGTTCTCCTCCCCTACCTCGCAGGAGCTTCTTCCCAGGAGGTCGGCGTTGCCCCGACGGTGCCGGCGTGATGGCTCAGATACTCATCGTCGAGGACAACCCGACGAACCTCAAGCTCGCGGCCGTCATGCTGGCGGCGGCGGGGTACGAGACGCGCGGGGCGATCGACGCGGAGGAGGCGGCGCGGGCGATCCACGAGCGCGTTCCGGACCTGATCCTGATGGACCTCGGACTCCCCGGAAAGGACGGCTATGAGTTCACCCGGGAGCTCCGGGGGAAGGCGGAGACCGAGGGGGTTCCGATCCTCGCGGTGACGTCGTTCGCCATGAAGGGCGACCGGACCAAGGCGATGGACGCGGGGTGCAGCGCCTACCTGACCAAGCCGATCAACCGCCGGGAGCTTCTCGACCAGGTCGGGAAACTGCTGACGGTCGCCCCGGGGAGTGCATAGATGACGGAGTATTCGAGGGTGAGTGGCGGGGCCGTGGCGCCGAAGTCCGAACCGTTGCCGAGCATCCAGACGGCCCTGGGGAAACGGATCCTCGTGGTCGAGGATTCGCCCTCGGCGCGCAAGCTGATGCAGCAGCTGCTCCTTCGTCTCGGCGTCTCGCTCCCGGACCTGCGGCTGGCGGCGACCGTCCCGGAGGCGCTGCAGCTGTTCACGAGCTGGGAGCCGCAGATCGCCATCGTCGACCTGCAGCTCCGCGGCTCCCCGGCCCCGGGCGCTCCCGGGGCGGGGACCGACGCGCCGTCGAACGGCGACGAGCTCGTCCTCCAGCTGCTCCAGCGGAACCCCGGCCTCAAGGTGATCATCTGCTCGGCGTCCGAATCGGACGGAGTGGAGGTGAAGGCCTTGATCCAGAAGGGCCGCGTCCTGTCGATGATCAAGCCCGTGGTCGCCTCCAAGCTCGCCGAGGTCCTGTCGCGCGCGACCCAACCGTCCTCTGCGTCCGCGGGTCGCGGGCGGTAGGGGTCTCCCCGACCCCGACGGTCCGCGCGTCGGGGTTCGGGTCCCCTCCGGACCCGCTCAGGCGTAGGAGATCACGAACGAGCCGTTCGAGCTGACCAGCAACCGATGGGATGAGGTGGGGAAGAGGCCGCCGCTGAACTGCCAACCGGTGAACGCGTGGCCCGGACAGCCGGGGAGGGTGAAGGAGTACGGGGTCGAGGAGGGGCGCGTCGTGATCGTGCTCCCGTTCCCGTAGCCGGTGCCGTTGAAGGTCACCTTGCCGCAGCTCGACGGCTGGAGATGGACCTGGACGGTGGCCCACGGCGTGTAGCTCGCGTTGACCGCGACGCTGGCCAGGAGCGCGCCGCAGACGTCGTGAATGTGGACGAGGTAGGTGCCGGGGTAGAGATAGCGGTTGTAATTGAGCAGCGGTACGGAGACGGTTACGTTCGACGCCCCGTTCGGGGCGGTCTGCCCGTGGTCCTGGACGACCTTGCCGGTCGCCGGGGACTCGAGTTCGAGGAAGAAGTACCTCGCGGAGACGATTCCGCCCAGGCGTGCCGAGTAGTTCGCGCCGATCCACTGGGACGGGCCGCTGCTCGAGAGGACCGTCACGGAGGGGGCCGGATAGAATTCGCTCGGGATCGAGGACGGCCACTGGGAGGTGTTGGTGGGGACGCTCCACGGCCCGGTCACCGTGGAGCCGTTGGGCTGATTCAGGGCCCAATGCCAACGGACCGCCAGGGTGACCGCGCCGTACGGTGCGTTCCCTTCCACCGCGATCTTCTCCGTCGAGAGGACTGCCGAGCGATTCGTCGCGAAGCGGACCCCCGAGGACTCTACGACCGACCGGTTCGACACGTAGGCGTTCGTCCAGCCGGCGCCTGTCACGGAGAAGTTGGATGGGGAGAAGTACACCTGCGCGGTTCCCCCAGCCGCCTGGGGGAAGTTCGCGAAGGCGCTCGGGACGTCGATCACCACCCCCCGCGCGGCCGCCGGATAGCTCATCGCCCCGATCTCGAATTGCACCGACAGGGCGCCGCCGGCGGCCAACGGCTGCGTGGGAGGGGCGATCGGCACCAGGACGGCCGACGGAGTGGGCGAGCCGTACGGGTAACAGGCCGGTTGATGGGCCCCCGTCGACGCGTTGCTGGGGGGTACGACCACCGGCGGGAGCGAGGGGAGCGAGGTGGGTAGGACCCCGGCCACCGCGGCGAAGGAGACGACCGCCACCCCGAGCACGGCCCAGTACATCGCCCACGGCCACCAGGGGCGTCCGAGGGGCGTGGAGGTCGATCGTCGTCGGATCGACCATCGCGAGCTCGTCCCCGGCAGGGGGCTCCCGGAGCGCTTCGGGGGCGGCTCGGAGGTCAGGGGGGTGTGCATGAGGCACCATGTCCGGGCGTCGTCTCCCCGCCGATGGCGCGGGGGGGGCTTCGCACGCAAAAAATGGGGTCTCGGGGATAAGGCGGGTTCGTTACCGCGGGGGAAGCACGTACGGTCGGGCACGGTGGCCCGGACGCCCCTGCCGCGAAGCAGGGAACGGAGATCGGTGGCCGGTCGGCCCGTCGCGGGCCGTCGGGGCCACCCGTCCCTCGGGGTCGATCCGTTCGGGGCCGCCGATCGGGCCTCGACGGACCGCGGGGCCGCGTGGGATTCGTGCCAGGAGAAGCCGGTGCGGAATGGCTCCGGGCCATCATGGAACCGATACGGGGATGCTGTGGACGATCGCCTGGCAGTGGTCGTGGATGTGGACCAGGTAGTGCCCCGACGGGAGGGCACCCCCGCCGGCGTACGCCATCCGCGCGGTCGCGTTGAAGGTGGTCGCGCCGGCCGCGGTCGATTCCCAGCGGGAGGTGATCTCGGTTCCGTTGGTCGGGAACTCCACGACGACCCGGAAGGAGGTGTTGTCGACGGCCCCCCCCAGTTCCGCGGTAAAGTTCGCCCCGGCCGCGACGTTCGTACCGCTCGTCCTCAGGAGCGGAACGTACGGGGCGGGCAGGAGGATGCTCGGAAGCTCCGGGGGAGAGGCGTTCGCACGGGGGACCGACCAGGAACCGTTCGTCCGGTTCGCCCCCGCGGAGGTCGTCTCCGACCAGTGCCACCGGAACTCAACGTTGAGCTGGCCGTAGGAGGCCGACGCCATCACCGCGATCCTCTGCGTCGAGATCCAGCTGGGCTTGGAGGTCGAGAACGTGACGGCCGAGGCCAAGGTCTTGACGTGGGTGACCGAGACCGAGCTGGACCACCCGACCCCGTTCAGGGTGAGGGTCTGGGATGGGGTGAAGAGGGTGAGACTTCCGGTGGGGGTCGTCGGGAAGACCGCCGTCACGCTGGGCACGTAGACGGTGACGGGGAGGACCCCGTTGGAGGCGTTGGCCGCCGCCACGGAGTAGGTGACCGCCACCGACCCCCCCGACCGAATGTTCGAGGACGGATCGCTTCCGGGGATCTGCAGCGCCGACGGGTTGTGCCCGGACCCTCCGCACATGCCCGTTCCCGCGGGGAGGGGGGCCGGGGGCGACCCGGGAATCGGGGTCAGGGGCCCGGCGCCCGATGACAGGGCGCCGATCGCGAGGATCAGGAGCACCGTTTCGAAGGCCCGGGACGCCGAGCGAAGCGCCGGCGCCGGGAGCGGTCGAGGTCGAACGTTCCGCCGGATCTCTCGAGGCATGGTCGGGGGCCTTCTCCTGGATGTTCGACGGCGCCGGGTATGAAACGGGCCCCCTATCGGGCGAGTTAGCCCGCGCGCATCTGGATAGGGGGTTTTCCCGGGGCGGGATCGGCACGGCCTGGGGTCGGCGTTCGGGCCGAACGTCCGTCAGGGTCCGGATAGACTATTTCATCTCAGAATTGGATATTATGGGTCTAAACTGATGAAAAATACGTAGTAAAGTGCGCATTAGGTACCAGGTTGGTGAGATAATGTCAATCTGGTTAGAACATGCGCAGGATGATACTAAGTACTCGCCATTGCCACGAAGTTCACTGGAGGCGAACTCGTGTCGATCTTGCCGCCCGCATCGGGGAGGGCGTCGGTTCCCGAACCCGCCCCGCCGCGACGAACCGCCGGGGGGAGGGCAGTTCGGGGGGTCCGCCCCCGCCGAGAAGCATCCGTCGCCCCCCGACGTCCCAGGGGCCCAACCCTCGCCGTCGTCTCGCTTCTCCTGATCACGGGCGTCTTCCTGACGCTCGACCTGCTTCCATCGATAGGACTCTCCGTTCCTTCGGTGGCCGGCCGCCTTCCGCTGCTCGCCCCGTCGCCGGGGGCGCCGGGCGCGGTCGGCCCCGGGGTGGCGAGGTCGCTCGCCGTCGGCCCACGGATCGCCGATACCCCGGGGAGCTTCTGGTCGCTCGACGCCCAAACGAGTTGCGCGAGCTGCATCTCTTCGAACGCCTCGGTCACCGGATTCCTCTCGGCCACCCCGTTCACGTGGGTCCGGTACGGACAGATGACGGACGCGTGCAACATCTCCGTCGGTCTGCAGTACAGCGCGGACGGAGTCTCGTCCCACGGGTGCGGCTTCGACGTGTACGCGCTCAAGGCGTGGTGCGCGTCGCTCACCCCGCACTGTCACGCCATCCTCAGCCTCCCGGGGGAGAACAACAATTCGGCAGAGGACTCCGCGATCGCGAAGTGGATCGTCCAGACCGTCGGATTCCAACCCGCGTACTGGTCGATCGGCAACGAACCCACGGGATGGACCCATTACGGGATCCCGTGGGCCCATTGGCGATCGACCGACCGCGTCGCCCCCTCCTCGCTGGCATACGCGCTCGACGTGAGGGCGGCGATCGCCGCCGTTTCGCTCGTCGACCCCGGGGCACGGTTCGTCGGGATCGAAGCCGCGTGCTCGTGCAACACCGGCTGGTTCCAGGATGTCGCGCGGGTCGACGGCGGGTCCATCTCGGCGATCGCGTTCCACAATTACCCGTCCTCCGGGTCCACGCAGGAGAGCGCGCAGCAGTTCTTCGCCCCTCTCGCAAGTCCCAGCAACGTCACCAGCAGCGTCGCCCGAGTGCGCGCCGCGATCTCGGGTCTTTGCCCGAGGTGCTCGGCGATGCCCCTGCTGGTCAACGAGTACAACGCCGGCCCGGGGTGGGCGCCGTCGAATCTCGGCGGGAGCTACGCCAACGCCGTCTTCCTTGCCGCCTCGGTCGTCCAGGCGCTGCAGGGAAACGTCAGCCAGCTGACGATCTTCAACCTGCAGGGGGGGTCCTCCGGTCACCTCGGGTTCTCTCTGATGGACTCGCGTGGAACCGTGGGCCCACCCGGTCTCCTGTTCTCGCGGGTCCTCTCCCACGTGGCGATCGGGTCGGTCTACGGCACTCGCCTGTCGACCGCCTCCCCCGGAGTCTGGTCGGTCGAAACCCGGAACTCGACGACCGCAAGTGTCCTCGTCGTCAACACGAACCTCACCCACGCCCTCACGCTCTCCCTTCCGATAGGGTTCCTCCCGTCGCCCGCCGGAACGGCCTACTGGTGGGGGCCGTCGTCGGCAAATCCCCGGAGCAGCTCCGGAACGATCGCCACGAGTTGGTCGATCCCGACGCAGGGACTCCTGCTCATCGACGTTCCGGTCCTGCGGATCGGGCCGCTATCCCCCCCGCCGGCACCCTCCGCACCGATCGTCGGGGTCGGCACGACCGGGGCAGGTTCGCCCACCGTGGTGCTCCCGATGATCCTCGCAGGCGGGACGCTCCTCGGGCCCGGGTGGGTCGATGCGGTGACCCGGGAACCGGTTTCGAGGTAGTCCGCCTCGGTCGCTGCGTGGCTCGTCAGGGAGGGAGCGATGATGGGGCGCACACGGCCGATCCCTCAGGGGCTTCGAGCGGGGGGCGGACGGCTCGACCGTTGCGGTTACGGTCTTCTGGCAAGCTATATCATCGGTCGCGGGCGAGGTTGGCCCATGGCCGTCGAAACGGCCAGGTTCGCCCACTGCATCGCGCGCCGGCCCGTAGAGTACCGGGCGAAATCGCCGTTCCGTCCGTCGATCTCGGCCCCCCTCGACTTCGCGGTCCGGGTCGGGGAGCTCTACACGCTCGACCACGAGCTCGACCGGGCGGTCCTCCGTGACGGGGACTACGCGTATCTCGTGGGCGAGGAGCTCGACGCCGAGCCGGGGCCGATGCGGGTGCTCGACGCGGGGGCCGTAGAGACGACGGGAGCCCCCCATGCCGCGGGGTCGACCGAACGCTCCACGCGGCGCAATCAGCTCCGCCGCCAGTCCGCCCTCAACCACGCTCGACTGGAGGCCGAGTCGGCGGGGTTCCGACCCCCCTGGACCGTCGACCTCCTCCAGGACGTCCACGCGACGCTCCAGCAAGGGCTCGGGAACGGGATCCCCTCCGGAGAGCTGCGGCGCAGTTCGTTCTCCGCGACGGACCCGGAGGGCGAACCGGTGTTCCACGCCTGTCCTCCGGACCGTATCCGGGGGGACCTGCAGGCCGTGCTGGACTGGGTCGACCGGTACGGCGCCCTCTACCACCCGCTGATCCCGGCCACGGTGCTGTTCCAGGCGCTCTTCAGCATCCGCCCGTTCCCGAGCGGGAGCGTGAGCGTGGGGCGCTCCGTCGCTCTGCTCTACCTACGGCACCACGGGCTACCCAACGTGGCGATGGCTCCGGTGGCGACCGTCAGCCTCGCCTCCCCCGAACTCGCGATGCGGCTCCTCCTCTGGACCGAGGCCACGGGTTCCTACACGGAGCTCCTCGACCACCACCTCGACTCCGTCCTGCAAGCCTACGCGATCGCGAACCGGCGGTGGCTGGGCGAGTCGGTGCGCTCCGAGCAGCTCGAGGAGGTCCAGCTGCGCCTCGTAGCGCGCGCGCGCCGGGCGCCCGGGTGGTTCTCCGCGCGCGACGCCATGCAATGGGTCGGCGCGCGCAGCGACCAGACCATCCTCCGACACCTCAACGAACTCGTGGGCCGGGGGATCCTCGAGTCGCTCGGACGGACCCGCGGCAAGCGGTTCCGCGTCGTCGCGCGGGCCACCGCCCCGCCGGTCCCCACGTCTCGCTACCCCTCGGATCGGATCGATTCGGACGGGACGGGGACCACGGAGTCGCAGCCCACGGCGCGCCACCGCCGTTCGACTCCGAGCCTGGGGTCCCCTCCGTGAGACCCGTGCCCGAACGGGTGGCGCCCGTTCGGGTCAGAGAGGCCGCTTCGGTCGGGCGTCCACGCGGATCGCACCGGAGTGGGGATCGAGGTACCAGCGGACCTCGTCTCCCGCACAGAGCCCGAGGCTCGCGGCGATGACCTGGGGGATGGTGACGCGCAGCGAGTCGGATCCCCGCGAGGCTCGGACCGCTCGGCTGACGAACGGTGTTTCCTGTGCTACGGCGCTCACGGGCGTGGACAGCCCCGACGGAGCCATAACCTGCGGGGGAAGGAGCGGGAGGAGCGGGTAGTCGCTACCCCTGCCGACCACGGCACCCTGGGGCCGTCGGCATCGGCCCCGGCAGGGCGAGCCGTTCGGAGGCTCGCGGTCGCACATCCCGTCGAACCGCGCACGGAAGGTGCTTACCAGTCGCTCGTTACGCGGCTATCTACCCGCCGGGGACTGGAGGCGGCGACCCCGAAGGCATGTGGTCGGTGATGATGACGAGACCCCGGTCCCCTGTTCCCACGGTTTCGGAGGCTCCAGCACCCGGGCCGGGGCCGGTGGGGGCCGTGGGCGACCGGATCCGCCTGCCCGCCGGCGTCGGCCTGGCGACGGAACCGATACTCACTCCGGAGGCCCTCGAATTCCTCGCGACGATGGCCCGGCGATTCCGCCCGCGGTGCGCCCGCCTGCTGTGGGAACGAAAGGTCCTCGCCGATCTGCGGGAGCCCTCGGGCAGCGGCCCCACGGCCGAAGGCCGCGCGATCCGGGAGGCGGACTGGACGGTCCCGCCGGCGCCCCCGGGGCTCGAAACCCGCCAGGTGGAGATCGTCGGCGAGCCTGCCGCGAGGGCGATCGTCCGGGGTCTGAACTCGAAGGCGGACGTCTTCGTGGCGGACTTTGACGACCTTCACGCCCCGATGTGGGGGGTCACTCTTCACGGCCAGTGGAACCTGGCCCGCGCGGTGCGGCGGTCGCTGGAGTACCTCGCGCACCACGGGGAGCGGTTCCGGGTCGTCAGCCGCCCCGCGACGATCATGGTGCGCCCGCGAGCGTGGCACGTCGCCGAACCCGGCCTGACGGTCGACGATCGACCCGTGCCGGCGGGGCTGTTTGACGCGGGCCTGTACCTCTTCCACAACGCTCGGGAACTCGTGCGGTGCGGCACCGGGCCGTACTTCTACCTCTCGAAGCTCGAGCACTACCCGGAAGCCGCGCTCTGGGACGAGGTGTTCACCTTCGCCGAGGGAAGCCTCGGGCTGGCGAGGGGCACGGTCCGGGCCACCGCGGTGATCGAGACGGTCACGGCGGCGTCGGAGATGGATGAGATCCTGTTCGCCCTGCGGCCCCACAGCGCCGGACTCGCCTTCCACCAGCTCGGGCTCACGTTCAGCCAGCTGAAGCGGTCCGCCCGCTCACTCGGATCTCCGGAGCCGGGGGACCCGGTGTTCTCGGGGGGCGCCGAGTTCCTCGGCGACACCGCGCGCAGGGTCGTCCGGACCAGCCATCGCCGTGGGGCCCCGGCGTTGAACGCGTCCCCCGTGCATCTCCTCGACCTGGAGATCGGCGGTCCCAGCCGCCCGGAGATCGCCTCCGAGCTCGCCGAGAAAGTGCGGGACGTGCGCACGGGGTTCGACGGGTGCTGGGTGGGGAACCCGGCAGCCGTCCCCGTGGTGCGGAAGTTCTTCGAGGCGCGCTCGAGCGCGGTGGCGTTGGCGATCAGCTCCGGAGTCTCCGGCGACCCGGTGGCGGGCGATTACGAACGGGTCGGGAGCCTCGTGGCTCCGGGGTTCACCCCTCGGACCGCCGTTCGTGCGAGCCTTCGATTCCTCGAGGCTCGGTACCGGGGAGCCGGCTCGGTCGTCGTGGATCATGTGCTCCAGTCGGAGTCGAACGTCGAGGTCGCGCGGACCCGGCTGTGGCTGTGGACCCATCCGGGATCGATCAGCGGTTCGACCGACCCCGACCGGGCCGCCGAGCTGAGGGTGATCCTCGGCGAGGAGCGCGCGGAGCTCCGCCAGGAGGCGGCGACGGACCCATCGAGGCTCCTCGGCGTCGACAGCGCTGCCCGCGCCGTCGACCGCCTCACGCTCGGAGCAGAGATCGTCGAGTACCTGACCCGGGACACCGAGTCGGACGCCACCTCCTGAGACCGTCGGCCGAGGCCCGCGGCACGCCCGCTGCGGCCTGGGCAGCGGGGGAGTCATCGAATCAGAAGAGCCTTTCTCGGAGGTTAGGGCCCCTATGTAAGCCGTTCCGGGATGAAGATTCAGGTACCCGCGGATGAGGTGCAGGTCGCAGGACATCCAGGATTCTTCGGGGGCGTTCCGCCCCCCGAGGGGATCCCGGCGGACGAGGTCGAGGGTCTGGCTGGCGCTGCTGGTCGCCGCCGGTCTCACGCTCCCCCTCGCCCCGTGGGCCTCCGGGGGACCGAGCCCGTCGGCGAGCGGCGTCCAGCTCTCGGTCACGGCGTCCGGCCCGGGAGCGATCGCTCTCAGTTGGTCGGTCTCGGCGACGCTCCTCCTGGCTTTCGACCACTACGAGGTGTTCCGGTCGACCGTCGGCTCGACCGGTCCGTGGGCGCCGCTGCAAACCCTGCGCAACGCTACGGACATGTCGTTCTATTGGGAGGGGCTGACCCCCGGAACCTCCTACTGGTGGGAGGTCGGGCTGTTCGACAGCCTGGGCGGGAACACCAGCTCGAACATCGTCGAGCACACCCAACCCGGCGTGGCCGCGCTGACCGGTTCCCGAAGCGGCTCGACCTCCGCCAACCTCTCGTGGACGAACTCGGCCTCGTACGGTCCCGGGCTCGCCTTCTCCTCGTACACGATCGAGATGGCGGTCGACAACGGCACCTACTCGGCCAGCGCGCCGCTCCGCAGCGAGTCGGTGCGATCGGCCGTCGCGACGTCACTTCGGGGTGGGGCCTGGTACGACGTCTACGTCGTCACCGCCGAGGGGTGTTCGGGGGCGGCCAACTGCCCCTCGTTTCCGCAATCTTCGCTGACCGACTCCAACGTCGTGGCGTTCGCCATGCCGTGGCCGCTCACCGCGCAGGTCACCTCCGCCTCCTCCACCCTGACCCCCGGGGGAGTCGGCACCTTCGCGTGCGCGGGCTCGGGGGGGGTGGCCCCTCTCAAGATCACCTGGAAGTTCGGGGACGGGACGGGGGCCGCAGGCACGCCGGTCACTCACGCGTTCCAAGCCGCCGGCACCTATACGGTCGCCTGCACGGTGAGGGATGCCATCGGCTCCCGGGCGCTCGCTTCCACGAACGTCTCCGTCAGCGCCGCCGGAACCGGGGGAAACGCGTCTGGGAACGGTAGCGGCACCGGCTCAGGCTCGGGCAATGGCTCCTCGGGCAGCAACGGAACGGGCGCGAACGGGACCCTCCCCGGGGGCAGGGGTCGTGGTTCCGGTGGATCGGGCGGTCTCCCCGGTTCGTCGCCCACGTCCTCCGCCTCCCCGATCATGCCCGCCCTTGAGGGGTTCCTCCTCGTGGCGTTCGTCGCGGCGGTCATCGGGCTTTCGATCATCGTGGCCCGCCGAGGCGCAGGAGTCCGAGCGGCCCTCGGGCCGAGGGCGTCTCGCCGTTTCGGATCTCTGCCTCCTTCGGCCCCAGGGACCACGACTCCGCCGCCGGGGGCCATCGGCAAGGTCACCGTCGCGGCGCCGTCCGGTCCACCTTCGGGCGTACCAGGGGATTCCGCGGTGCGGCGTCCGTCCCGGGGCGTTCCGGCCCACCGCCCTCCGGGGACGGCGGCCGCCCCCACGACGGCTCCATCCCGGACCCCCCGGGACCTCGACGAGCTACTGGACGAGCTCGAGGGGACGGGCTCCCGTTCCTCCTAGGGCACGGCGGGTCGGCTCGCCGCCGTGACCGCCTCTCGAGTTCCTGGGAGCGTCCCACGCCCTCTTCCCAGATGGTTACGAGGTCACCTCCCACCATTAGTCACGGCCGTGGGCTCGACGGCTAGGACGCGTATGGCCGGGGCCGAATTCCTACGGATGGCGCAGCCCACCCACCTGGTACTCCGCTCCATCGACCCGGCGGCGTCCAACCTGGTGGGACTTGCCCTGGTCTCGGCCGCGTCGACCGGTTTCGCCCTCCTGGAGATACGCGAGCACCCCGCCGCGCCCGGCGGCTGGGAGTCGCCCTGGAGCCGGCTGGTGCCCGACGACCGCCACATGATCAGCTTCGCCCCGGCCCGGCATCCCGAGCATGCCACGCCCGGGCTCGAGGGGAGTTGGCCGATCTTCCGCGCCGACCAGCCCGATCGCCCGATTTCCTACCTGCCGGAGTTCCTTGCCTCGCCCGAGGCCTCCGGCCAGGCGCTCCGTCACCGGCTGGCGATTCCGAAGCCCGCGACGATCCTGATCGTGAACGGGGGCTTGGTCGCCCGCCGGTTCCCGGACGACCCGACGCTCACGGGGCGGCTCATGAGCGTCCAGAAGCAGTTCGGGCACTCGGTGGTCCTCGCCGCCGATGAGACCCATCGCCGGGACTACAGCGTGTTCGACTACCTGTTCGATGTGCTTCCGTCGGGAGCGGGGTGGGGCTCGACCCGGGTCCGTTGCGCGAGGGCTCCTAGTTCGGCCCTCATGCGCGCGGGGGACGAGTTCACCCTGAACGAAGTCGGCGGGTTCGAAGCGCTCGCCGAGCGTTGGCGCGGCTCCCAGGCCGGAACTGCAGAGCCCCCCTCGTCGTGAGGGCGGCACGGAGCGTGCGCGCCTCGCGACGTGCCGCTGCGCGCGCAGGGCGCCCCCGAACGGCTAGGCGAACCTCGCCGTCAGGTTGCCCCAAGCGCTGATCGTCGCGTTCGAGGTCATGGACCCGGAACGTCCGACCCAGACTCCGGCGCTCCGCGTCCACCCCTGGAACGCCTTGCCGGAACATGCCGAGACCCCGATCGGGATCCCGTTGACCGAGGGCCGGACGCGGAGCACCGAGCCGCTCGCGTAGGCGGTCCCGTTGAATCGGACCGGTCCGCATCGCGAAGGCGATGCCGTGAGGGTGACGTTCGCCCAGGGTGCGTAGACGGCGTGCAGGCTGATGCTGTAGAGGAGCGACAGGCAGTAGTCCCGGACGTGGTCGAGGAGCGTGGCGGGCGCGAGGGGGGCACGGTACGGGAGGATCCAGACCGAGACCGCGTCGGGGGTGCTGTTCCCCGGACCGGTCGTCGTCTCGTCGTTGCGGAAGGCCCGCCCGGTGGAGGCGTACTCCAGCACGCTGTGGAAGATCGTCCCGGAGGTCGCGCCGGTGAGGTACGCCGTGAACTGGCTCCCGATCGCGGGCGAATTGTTCGAGTTCGAGACCAGCCGGACGTAGGGCGCCGGGTAGAAGGAGGACGGGTGGGGACCCGTGGTCGATACGTGGCTCCATGGGCTGGTGACCGTCGTGCCGTTCCCTCCGAACGTCACGCTCCAGTCCCACCGGAAGACGATGGTGGCGGTCTGGTACGACGCGTTGGCCATGATCGCGAGCAGCTCGCTCGTCATCCGCGCTGGAGCGGCCGCGAACCGGACCGCACCAGAGATCGATGAAGTGTGGGTCGCGATTGAGCCGCTCGACCAAGCGGTCCCGTTCAGCCGGACCGTCCGGGGTGCGAGGAACGAATCGAACGAGGAGCCGTTCGCGAGAGGGAATTTCGCGGTGAAGCTGGGCACGGTCAGCAGCAGGTTCGCGGTCCTGTGGGTGACGTTGTGGATCGCGAATTCATAGCTCACCGAGAGCGCGTCGCCTCGCGACAAGGCGAACGATGGGCTGGGGAGGAGGACGTCCCTCGCCGACCCGATATCGGTGGCGTTGAACGGACAGGTCGAGGGGTACTGCCGGTCCGGTCCGATCACGGCCAGCCCCGGCGCCGCACTCCCCGCGGCCAGTGGCAGGGTCGGGAACACCAGTAGCGCCAGCACCGCGGCGAGACCGGGTCGGAATCCGTGGACTGGCAGTCGGCCCCGGAGAACCCCGGCCGGGTGACGTCGCATGAGGGGAGAACCGTTCCTCCGCTCTTCTTTCCTCGGGATAGAGGGTTGCTTGCAGGGTAGCAGGTCGCAACGATGTGGCCTGGTGGGGAATGCGAGGGCTCCGGGGGTGGGCCTTCCCGCCGATTCCGGGCGCCACCCATCGCCGGCACCGAAGGCCGCCGATGAGGCGACTCAGCGGCGGATCCTCTCGAGCGCGGCGCCGACCATCAGCGGCAGCAGGACGGTCACGTCGCCTTCGACGGTGGTGTGCCGCGCGTTCGGTTTCACCTTGCCCCACGAGATCGCCTCGCGGGTCCTCGCACCGGAGAGGCTGCCGTCCCACTCGACGGCCGTCGTGATGTAGAGCGCCGCGTCGAGCCCCCCGCGGAACTGGTTCCACCAGATGGTATGGTGCTTGGAGATCCCCCCGCCGAGCATGATGGCTCCCGCCCTCTTCGCCTCGAACACGAGGTCGGAGAGCCGTTGCTCGTCGTCGAACAGGTCGAGCGAAAGCCCGCGGTGGGATTGCCAGAATAGCCAGAGTTGCGAGCCCACCGCCCCGTCGGTGATCCCGGGGACGAACACCGGAACCCTCCGCTCGAAGGCGGCCCGGCACAGGCTTTCGGCCCCGGGGCCCTTCCCGAGCGACTCCCCGATCGCCCAGACGAGCTCGCGGGTGGAGAGCGAACGGACGCCCTGCGCCCAGAGCCGCCGAAGCAGCGCCTGCATCTTCCGCTCGATGACCGTGCCGTAGTTCGCCTCGGGGATCACGAGGTTCCCGAGCCGGTAGAGGCCTTTGCGGTGCAACTCCCGGTCGTCGAGGTCCCACGCCCCATGGTAGTACGGCTTAAACGAGCGTGCGAGGTCGTGGTCGAGGGTGCCGCACGTCGTGACGACGGCGTCGACGTATCCCCCCGAGACGAGCTCGTGGAGGACGCCCCGCGAGCCGGTCGCGACGATGTCCGCCGGGAACGAGAGGAAGACCGTCATCTCCTCGTCCGAGAGGATGCGGGCGAGCAGGTCCACCCCCTCCGCGACTCCCTTCGCGCTGAACCCCCCGGCCTCCTCCATGCGGCGCATCAGCGTGTCGAGCGACGGGTGGTCGTCGATCCGGATGTCCTTCACCTTGCGCGGCACGCTACGCCCCCTCCTACAGGCTGAAGGTCAACCCGAGGCCAAAGGAATGGAACAGGAGGACGTAGGAGAGGATGTAGCCGGCGAGCGCCCCTCCGTTGAGCAGTGGAAGCCCCGCCTGCGGGTTCCCCCGCATCACGAGGCTCATCAGCACGCTGTACCCGACGAGAGAACCCAGCAGGGTCGCGACGGCGACGAGGAGGTTCGCGCCCACCCCCAGCATGTGGGGCGATAGCGGGAGCCAGACGAACGCCGAGACGACCAGGATGCCGGGGATGACGACGTCGCCGAGGCCCATGAACATCGCCTCCCGCTCCTCCGTGGGCTGGGCCCGGGTCTCGGAGAGCCGGGGCGAGTGGGTGTAGTCGAACCCCGGTGAGCTCGGCATCACCATCAGGATCGGGAGCTTCAGATCGGTCACGACGTCGGCGAGGGAGATCATGTGCTTGGTCCCGTAGACCGCGATCGCGTCGTAGATCGCCAGGGCGATGAGCAGGATGAACGTCGGAAGGATCCCGAAGGAGATGCCGATCAGGGCGATGATCGACCCGGCGGCGATGAATCCGGCCAGGTCGACGACGTACCATTGCGGTTCGAGCAGGAGCGCGAGGAGCAGGCCGACGGCGACGAACCCCGCGAGGACGATCGACACATCGAGCGTGAATCCGGCCCCGGCCGGCGGCAGGAAGAACGGCCGGGGAGTGACCAGGGCGAACGCCGCGCTCAACGTGATGTCGAGCGCCGCCGCGATCCACACGAGGATGAGCCAGCGGAGCGCCTTGACCCCGCCGGCGCGGGCCGCGAAGTAGGGAATCGCGACCCCTGCGGCGATGATGAAGAGGATGATGAAGAGCGGGTCGGTCGCGCTGTTCGGGTTCGACGTCGACTGGAGGCCGGCGGCCCGGAACGGGAGGGCGAGGAGCAGCGCCACCACCTGGGCGCCGACGTAGAGCGACAGGAGACCGACGGACCGAAGGCCCCGCACGGCCCCGCCTACGGGGCGACCACGGCGTAGGCGTTGTTCCCGAGGACCTTGGTGATCTTCGCGTTCACCGTCGAGCCGCGCTGGGTGGCGCCGGTCACGAAGATGACGAACCCTTCCTTCTTGGCGACCCCGTCCCCGCGCCGGCCGACGTCCTCGATCGTCAACCGGTAGACCTCGCCCACGACGACCGGCGTCTTCGGCTTCTCCGGCTCGACGATGCGGCGCATCGTCACGGGCCGCTGGGCCCCGCACGCCTCGCAGATGAGCAGCGTCAGGCGGCCGTCCTTGCTGAGGTGCGTGTCCGGTCGCTTGCACTCCGAGCAGATCACGTACTTCTCGGTGTACTCGCGGATCCGCTGGTTGATCGACTCCTTCGAGAGCCGGGACTTGAGGACCCCCCGGGGTCCGTCCAGGACGCCCGGACAGCCCATCTCGCGCGCCAGGAATCCGATCAGGTGCGCGGGCTCCCGTCGCAGGACCTTGGTGATCTCCTCGAAGTTGCGGATGACGGTGTTCTTGCCGTCGCTCATGGCGTCGACCTCGGGGACCTGGAACCGGTCGCTGCCGATCTGCACCGTCGGGAGCTTCTCGCGGGCCCGCTCGAGCAGGCGCTGGTATTCTTGCATCGGAACGACCCGAACGAGGGGGTGGGGCTTCAAAAGCCTTGCCGAGCGCGACGGTCGGCGGGCCCCGCCTATTCGGGGAACAGGTGCGGCAGGATCAGGGTCATGTCCCGCTCGGTGACGGAGGCCGTCGCCTGCGAGCGCACGTGCTCGTCGGCCGGCTGGAAGGCGACGCCGATCCGGGAACGTCGGAACAACCCGACGTCGATGTCGGAGTTCCCCACCGAGGCGGTCTCCTCGACGGAGACCCCCAGCTGGCGCTGGACCTGCTCGAGGACCCTTTCCTTTCCCTTGATGGGGACCCGGATGATCCCCTCTCCCGTGAGGCGCCCCGAGGCATCGACGCGGAAGCCGTTCGCGAGGACATACTCGATCCCGAGCTCCCGCCCGATCCGCTTGGCCAGCACGTCGATCCCACCGGAGATGATCGCGGTGCCCACCCGGCGCCGGTGAAGCTCGTCAAACAGCGCCCGGGCTCCGGGCATGAGCGGCACCGCGTCGAGGATCGCCCCGAGGTCCTGGACCGTCAGGCCCGGCCGGTGCGTCCACCACTTGCGGATGTCGCGGCGGACGAACTCCTCATCGTCGATGCGATCGTTCACGAACAGGTCGAGGGCCTCGGCGTTCTCGTCGCCGAAGTGGCGATGGACCGCTCCCCAGGAACTGTCGACATCGACGAGCGTCCCGTCCATGTCGAAGGCGACGAGCCTAAGCACGGCCCTCCCGGACGATCGCGTCGGCCCGGTCGAGCACCGCGTCGGAAGGCCGTACGGCCCACGCCTCCAGCAGTTCGTCGACCTGGGCGCCCTGACTGGCCCCGAACAGGGGGGCGACGCCCTGGCGGGAAAGCCAGTGGAGCGCGATCGAGGGGAGCGGGACCCCGGCCTCTCGGGCCAACTCGCGGAGCGAGCGGGCCCGATCCCGGAGCTCCGCGAAGTGGTCCTCGTCGAGGATCGAGTGGGCGTAGCGCTTGAGCTCGGCCGACGGCTTTTCCCGGTCGAGGTAGCGACCGGCCAGCAGGCCGCGGGCGAGGGGCGTGTACGCCTCGATCACGATGCCGTGCTTTCGGCAGTACGGGGCGATGGCCTCGCCCTCCTCGCGGTCGAGGAGGTTGAACCGGACCTGGTTCACCACGATCTCCGCCTCGGGGAGCGCCGCCTGGGCCGCCTCGAGCTGCGGGACCGTGAAGTTGCTCACCCCGATCGCCCCCACTTTCCCGGATTTCCACAGGAGCTCCATCGCCCCCATCGTCTCCCCGATGGGCACGTGCGGGTCGGGGGCGTGCACGAGGTAGACGTCGACGGAGGGACGGGCCAGTCGGTGCAGGCTCTGCTGGATCGAGGCGCGGACCTGGGCGGCGCGCAGATGCTCCCAGGAGACCTTCGTGGTCAGGAAGGGGACGAAGGCGCCCGCGGGTCGGTCGGAGAGCGCGTCGCCGAGCATCCGCTCGCTCCGGCCGCTCCCGTACACCTCGGCAGTGTCCAACCACGGGACCCCCTTCTCGAGGGCACGAAGGAGGGAGGACCGGGTCCTCGCCTCGTCCTCCTTGGTCCACCGGCCGAGCGCCCACAGCCCGAAGCCATACGGCGGGTGCACCTTCCCACTCCGGCCCAGGGGGAGGCCGACCGGCCCGGGGGGGCGGGATACCGGCACCGGGCGGCTCCTGGGGGCGGATTTGGATCTTTTGGCCGTCATGCGCTGGCCGCCCCTGTGGGACCGGGCCTCTTCAGGTGCTCGTCCAACCGGGCGATCCGCTCGGCGAGCTCCCGGGCCTTCCCCTCGGTCTCCCGGACCACCTCGGGCGGAGCCCGCGAGACGAACCCCGTATCGGCGAGGCGGGCCCGGGTCTTCTCCAGGAGAAGGGAGAGCTTCTCCCGCTCCCGGCGAAGCGCGTCGGCCTCGGCCGCCTCTGCCTCGGGGGGCTGTGGGACGAAGAACTCCCCCACCTCGGTCACCGTCGCGGCGGCGCGGCCGGGTGGCCGCTCCTCACCGGTCAGGAAGGAGAGCTCGGCGACCCGGGCCAGACGGAGGATCGACGCACGCTGCGCCTCCAGCACGAGCCGCGCGGGAGCCCCCGCGGGGCGAACCCACGCCGCGACGAGCTCCGAACCGGGGAGCTTCTGCTCGGCCTTCAGGTTCCTTAGCGCCCGTATCGCCTCGAGCACGACGCCCATGGCGGCTTCCGCCTCCGGGTCCTCCCGGGTCTCGGCGGTCGGTGGCCAGGGGGCGACGGCGAGGACCTCTCCCTCGTGGGGGATCGAGTGCCACAGCTCCTCCGTGACGTGCGGGACCATCGGGTGGAGGCTCCGAAGGCTTCGCTCGAGGACGAACAGGAGCACCTCGCGCGCGGTCCGGGCTTCCCCCTCGCCCCGGCGCCCCTGGAGGGCCTCCTTGGAGAGCTCCACGTACCGGTCGGCGAGGTCGTGCCAGACGAACTGGTAGAGGACCGTCGCGGCCCGCGTGAACTCGAAGGCGGTCAGCGCCTCGTCGACCTCTCGGGAGGTGCGGGTCCAGCGCGACAGGATCCAGCGGTGCTCGAGCGGGGCCGAAGCGGGGAGGGCCGGGGCGTGCCGGGGGGCCTCCATGCCCTCGGGGATCTGGCCGAGGGCGAACCGCACGACGTTCCAGAGCTTGGTCAGGAAGTTCCGGGCGCCGTCGAGGGTGCCCGCCCCGAACGGCCCATCCTGGTCGACCGGATTGGGGAAGAGGAGGGCGAATCGGACCGCGTCCGCACCCCGCTCCCGGATCACCTCGGCGGGATCCGGGGAGTTTCCGAGGTGCTTCGACATCTTCTGCCCGCGCTCGTCGCGCAGCATCCCGGTGAAGTAGACGTCGGAGAACGGGCGCGACCCGGTGAAGTGGTAGCCGGCCATCATCATCCGGGCGACCCAGAAGAACATGATGTCCCGCCCGGTGACGAGCACGCTGGTCGGGTAGTACGACGAGAGCGCCGCCGTCGGCTCGGGCCAGCCCAAGCTGGCGAACGGCCAGAGCCAGGAGGTGAACCAGGTGTCGAGCACATCCGGGTCGGCGGTCAGGCGGTGCTCCCCGCACTTCGGGCACCGTTCGGGCGGTTCGGTGGCGGCCGTCGGGGCGTGGCAGCGCTCGCAGTAGTAGACCGGGATCGGGTGTCCCCAGGTGACCTGGCGAGAGATGCACCAGTCCTCGAGTCCCTCCATCCACCGGAAGAACGTGAGATCCCACCGGCTCGGATGGATCCGTATCTCCCCGGACCGGACGGCCGCGATCACTGGGGGCGCCAGCGCGGTGGTCCGGACGAACCATTGGGTCGAGAGCAGCGGCTCGATGACCGCATCGGAGCGTTCCGAACGCCCGACGGAGTGGCGGAAGCGCTCCTTCCGCTCCAATAGTCCGGCCTCCTCGAGGGCCTGGGTCGTCGCAACCCGCCCCTTCTCCCGGGACATCCCCCGGAACCGTTCCGGGACCCACTCGCCGGTGAGGCGTGCCTCCGTGTCGAGAATGGGGGGTGGCATCTCGAGCTCCGGGTGGCGCCGGGAGATCTCGTAGTCGAGCGCGTCGTGCCGTGGGGTGACCTTGAGCGCGCCGTTTCCGAACTCCTGGTCCACGCCGGCGTCGGCGACGACGGGCACCACGCGGTCGGTCAGCGGGACGCGCACGCTCCGACCGACCGATGCGCGGTGGCGCTCGTCGTCCGAGTGTACCGCGACGCCCACGTCCCCGAAGATCGTCTCCGGCCGGACCGTCGCGACGACGACCCCCCCGGGAGAGCCATCGGCCCATCGGTAGCGGACGTAGAGGAGCTCCGCGTCCTCCTCGCGATGGACGACCTCGAGGTCGGAGACCGCCGTCCTGAGCGTCGGGTCCCAGTTCACGATCCGTTCGCCCCGATAGATCAGGCCCTCCTCGAACAGGCGGACGAAGACCTTCTTCGTCGCGAGGACGGCCTCGGGGTCGAACGTGTAGCGCCAGCGGGACCAGTCGAGGGAGAGGCCCGGAGCGCGCAGCTGGAGGCGGATCCGCGCCTCGTGTTCCTCCTTCCACCGCTGCACGTGCGCGAGGATCTCCTCGCGGGGCAGCGACTCCAGCCGGATCCCCTGCTGGGCGAGCCGTCGGCGGACCTGCACCTGGGTGGAGAGGCCCGCGTGGTCGATGCTGGGCAGCCAGAGCGTCGCCTCCCCCCGCATCCTATGCCACCGGACGAGGAGGTCCATCACCGTGTCCCCCAGCATGTGGCCGAGGGTCAGCACCCCCGTCACGTTCGGCGGGGGGAGGATCAGGGAGAACGTCGGACCCTGGGGCCGGTCGGGGGCGTGGAAGTACCTCCCCTCCTCCCAGACCTTCTGCCAGGTCGCCTCGACGACCGCCGGGTCGAACCGGCTCGGCAGCTCCGGGCGGGTCAGAGCGCCCCCCTCCCCGGTCGGCCGATGGCGAACAACGCCGCGAGGCCGAGCTCCAGCAGCGCCAGGGCGCCCATGCTCGGGAACGTCACGAGCGCCGGGCCCGCGCGCAAGAACTCGAACGCGGCGAGCGGGACGGCCGCGACGAGGACGCCCGGGATCGCCACGAGGGTCGCGATCCATGCGCCGGAATACAGGTTCACGATCGGGAGCCCGCGGCGTCGGGCCTCCCGGAACAACAACCCGAGCTCGAGGAAGGAGGCCGCGAGGACCCCCGGGAACTCGGCGGCGATGAACGCGAGGAAGAGCCACGGGTCGAAGAAGCGGAACAGCGTCAGGCCGAGCACGAGGCCGCTCGCGATCAGGTAGATGATCGCGACGAGGAGGACCTTGCCGAGCAGCACATGGTGGTCGGCGAGCGGAAGGGTCCGGGCGTAGGAGTAGCCCATCACCTCGATCGCGAAGAACGCCGGTCCGAAGAAGGTTGCGAGCAGGGCGGCGGTCGCCACCGCGGCGATCCCGAGATTGAACGTGTCGCCGTTCGCCGGGTTGACGACCGTCCAGAACCCGATCGCCATCGCGTCGAGCAGGGGGAGCAGGATGAGGAAGGCGTACCCCGGGGTCCGCGAGGCGGTACGGAGGTCCTTGACGAGCACGGCGAGGCTCGCCCGGGAAGGGACCAGCCGCAGGTCCTCGGCCCGCCCGACCCCCCCGGCGTCCGGCGTCGACCGCACCAGCCGGCGGGGCGCTCGAACGAGCCAGACCACGAGAGCGCCGACCGCCTCGAGATAGACCAGAGACCCGAACAGCGCCCACAGCGGGTCGACGGTCGAGGTCGGGGCGACCCCCTGCAGGGTCGGGGCCGACGCGGTGAGGAGGGCGAAGGGGAACGGGAAGGAGAGGACGAACGCCGTGAACGCGGGGGCCGGGCCATAGTACCAGAGCTGCTGGACGAGGGCGAAGTACTGCCCGGAGAACGTCACGAAGCCGTACATCGCGAACGCCGGGATCGCCCAGAGGAGCAGGTAGGACCACCGGACGAGCGATTGCCGACCGCCCCCCCGCGCCCCCTGGATCCGGCGGACGAAGAACCGGCCGGTGAGCAGGGCCAGCGCGATGGCGACGGAGACGACGGCGATCACGCCGAGGAACATCGCGACGCCGGCGAGCGGGCTGTTGAGCGACACGGCCACGACGAGCGGGGTGATCACCACGCAGCTGAGGGCCGGGGCGTCGAACAGCCGGAACACCAGTATCGCGCCGACGCGGTCGAGGGTGCGTTCGTCCACCGGCATCGTTTCCAACAGGGTCATCGACGAGGACCCCAGGAACGTCGGGAGGATCTGCAGCCCCGTCCACCACACCAGGGCGAGCTCGAGGACCAGGACCCCGTCGAGCACGCCGGCGACATAGAGGCCCCGCGGGAGCCCCCCGCCGAGCGCGGTCTCCACGCGCTGGGTCAGGAACAGGTAGGCGCCGATCCCGACCAGGCCGAGGACGAATGCCACCATCAGCTTGCTCTGGGTGACGCGCCGCAGCGCCTTCTCCGTCAGTTCCTCGTCCGGCGTCGAGCTCGGCAGGTTCCCCTGCCGGATCGCGTAGATCGCCTGGAAGGCGATCTCGGTGTACGGCGCCTCCGAGAGTCGCCAGGCTTCCCGCCAGCCCATCGGTCAGCCCCCGAGGGAGCGGACCGCCACCCGGACCGCTTCCTCCTCCCGGGTGAGACGCAGGAAGATCTCTTCGAGCGAGGCGTCCCCCTGTTGCACGCCCTGCCGAAGCTCCTCGAGGGTGCCTTCCCCCCGCAGCAGGCCGTGGTCGAGGATGGCGACGCGCTGGCACAGCTGCTGGGCCACCTCGAGCGTGTGGGTGGAGAACAGGACGCCGCGCTGACCGTGCCGCACGTAGCTCGTGAGGAGCTCCTTCATGATCCGCACCGCGCGCGGGTCGAGGTTGTTGAGCGGTTCGTCGAGCACGAGCAGCGGCGGCTGGTGCAGGAAGGCGGCGGCGATGAGGACCTTCTGGCGCGTCCCGTTCGAGAGCGTGGCGATCGGGCGCTCGAAGTCGGACTCGATCTGGAAGGCGGTCGCGTAGCTCCTCGCCCGTTCGCTCGCTTCGGCCTCGGTCAAGTGACGGACGCTCGCGATGTACTCGAGGAACTCGCGGGGCGTGAGGGCGTCGAACAGCAGGGTGGACTCCGGAACGTAGCCGATCCGCTCCTTGACGGCGATCGGCGTCTTGATCGGGTCCATGCCGAAGACCGAGATCGTGCCGGAGGCGGGCGGAACCAGCCCCACGATCGCCTTGATCGTGCTCGACTTTCCCGCCCCGTTCGAGCCGAGCAGGCCGTAGATCTCTCCCGGCCGGACCTCGAAGGTGAGCTGGTCCACGGCGACCTGCGCGCCGTATCGGACGGTGAGCGCCTCGACCCGGAGGGGGAGCCCGTTCGGGGCGCGGCTCGAGGACGACGATACCATGGAGCGAGCGTAAACAGGCGGCGGGTCCGTATAAATCAGGGCCGCGCGCGGTACGGTTCAGCCCGGTCGGGGACGGACCGGGAGGAACAGGATGACGTCCTTGATCGATGCGATGCCGGTGAGCGCCATCATCAACCGGTCGATCCCGATCCCGAACCCGGTGGCGGGCGGCATGCCGAAGCGCAGCGCCTCGACGAAGTCGCCGTCGTAGGCGTAGTGGTCGTCTCCGCTCCCCTGGAGCTGCGCCCGGAACCGTGCCTCCTGCTCGTCCGGGTCGTTGAGCTCGGTGTAGGCGTTCCCGAGCTCGAGGCCCTGGGAGAACAGTTCGAACCGTTCGACGAGGCCGGGCCGGCTGCGGTGGCGCTTGGCGAGCGGGGTCGTCAGCTCCGGGTAGTCGAGCACGAAGGTGGGTCGGTCGAGGGTCGGCTCGACGTAGTGCTCGAAGAGCTTGTCGAGGAACTTCCCCGCGGGCGATTCATCCGGGACGCGGGCGCCGGCGGCGCGGGCCAACGCCCGCAGTTCTTCGCGGCTCTTGTGGAGGAGGTCGGTGATCCCCGAGCGCTGCTCGAGCTCGGAGACGAAGTCGACGGTGGCGAACGGGGGACGGAACCGGGTCGGAGCTTCCCGCGCGGCCGGGGAGTCCGGGAGCAGCTCGGCGATCCGGCGCGCCAGCCGCTCGTACATCCGCTCGGTGAGGGCGCGCATGTCGTGATAGTCGGCGTACGCCCAGTAGACCTCGAGCTCGCTGAACTCCGGGGAGTGGATCGAGTCGAGGTCCTCGTTCCGGAACACATGCCCGATCTCGTAGACCCGCTCGAGGCCGCCGACGAGCAGGCGCTTGAGTGGGAGCTCGAGGGAGATCCGGAGTTGGAGGGGTCCGTTGAGGTAGTTGGAGTGGGTGCGGAACGGCTCGGCCGCCGCCCCGCTCGCGGTCGGAACGAGCGACGCGGTCTCGAACTCCAGGAATCCCTCGGAGTCGAGGAACGCGCGAAGCTCCCGCACGAGGAGCGAGCGCGCGACGAAGCGCTGCCGGGTCTCAGGGGAGGAAAGGAGGTCGACGTATCGGCGTCGGATCCGCTCCTCCGGGTCCTGCAGACCGTGGAACTTCTCCGGAGGGGGGTGGATCGCCTTGGCCAGTAGGACGAGCTCGCTCACGAGGAGCGAGGGCTCGCCGCGCCGGGTCTGGAGCGGCACCCCCCGTGCGCCGATGAGGTCGCCCGGGTCGACCACCGATAGCGCCCTCGCATACCCCTCCTCCCCCAACTCGTCCACGCGCAGGAATAGTTGCAGGCCCCCGGCGAGGTCCTCCACGTCCAGGAATGACGTCTTGCCGTGGGTTCGGGTCGTCCGAAGACGCCCGGCGACGGCGAGGAGTTCCCCCCCCTCGGAATGGGTGCCCGGCGACAGGGCCTTCGCCCGCACGACGACCTCCGAGGTGGCCACGCGCCCGGGGAACGACCAGGGATACGGCTCGCCTCCGGCGGTGCGGATCCGCTCGACCTTGGCGCGGCGTTCGCGTTCCAAGGGGGATCCGTCCTCGACCATTCGGTTCGCTGTCCCCCCCCGAGGGGCGGACGGCTAAAAGTTGGTGGACGGAAGTTCACCCGACGAGGCCCTCGAGCGAGAGGCGCTCGGTGCCGCCGGGCCTCATCAGGACCAGGTGTTCGGGTTCGCGGCCGGAGGCGCCGACCCCGGGCTCGTGCAGGAGCAGGAAGGTGCCGAAGAAGAACTCGGCCGTCGCGTCCCCTCCGCCGATCCCGTAGCTGACGTAGTCGGAGAAGTATACGTGGACCTGCCCGGAGCGGTGGCGTCGCAGGGCATCGAGGAACGTCGTGAGCGGCTCCATCCCCTTTCGCTGGAGCTCCTCGACAAGGTCCCGGAGCAGGGGACGCTGGGAGAGGCCGCCGAGGCCATCGTAGGCTAGGTAGACTGCGGGGCGCGGGTCGAGCGTGACGACGTCCAAACGGAGAACCCCCTCGACCGCCTTCGTCCGCATGGAAAGCGGCCTACTCGGTATCCGTTATGAAGCCTTCGCACCTCCGAACTCGGGCCGCACCCGCCGGGGAGAACGGACGGGACGCACCGGTGCGTCGGGTCCCTACGAAACTCGGTGACCTGGTCCCAAGTGTGATCACCGTCCCCGACCGGAAGGTCGGGTCGATGGAAAGGGTTGGACGATCGGGCCGGGTCCGGCCTAGTGGGGATGGCCGCCGCCCATGCCGCCGGGGGGGCCGCCGCCACCGCCGCCCTTCTTGGACGCGATGACGTCATCGATCCGAAGGACCATGTTGGCCACCTCGATCGCCGAGGAGAGGGCCTGGCGCTTCACCCGTGCGGGCTCCACCACGTGGAGCGCCCACATATCGCCGGCCTTGCCGGTCGAAACGTTGACCCCGGCGTTCTTGTTCGCCTGGGCTCCGCCGTGCGCTCCGCGCAGCTCGATGAGGACGTTGATCGCATCGTACCCGCCGTTCTCGGCGAGGGCCCACGGGATGATCTCGAGCGCCTGGGCGAACGCCTCGACGGCGAGTTGCTCGCGCCCGCCGACGGTCGGGGCCCACTTGCGCAGCTTGACCGCGAGGTCGATCTCGGTCGCGCCGCCGCCGGGGCAGACCACGCCGTCCTCGAGCACGCTCGCGACGACCTTGAGGGCATCCTGGAGCGAGCGCTCGACCTCCTGGGTCACGTGCTCGGTTCCGCCGCGGATCAGGATCGAGACGGAGCGCGGGTTGTGGCAGCCGGTGACGAACGTCATGTGGTCGTCCCCGACCTTCTTCTCCTCGACGGTCTCGGCCGTGCCGAGGTCCGAGGCGGAGAGCTCCTTGAGGCCGGTGACGATCTTGGCGCCGGTCGCGCGGGCGAGCTTCTGCATGTCGCTCTCCTTGACCTGCTTGACGGCGAGCACGCCGTCCTTCGCGAGGTAGTGGAGGACGACGTCGTCGATCCCCTTCTGGCAGACGAGGACGTTGGCGCCGGCGGTCTTGACCATCTCGGCCATGTGCCGGAAGGTCTTGTCCTCCTCGTCGAGGAAGCTCTGGATCTGGCTCGGGTTCTTGATGTTGATCTTGGCCTCGATCTCGGTCTTCTTGACCTCGAGGGCCGAGTTCAGCAGGGCGATCTTGGCGCCGTGCACGAGGCGGGGCATGCGGGGGTGGCCGCGCTCCTTGTCGAGGATGATCCCGGAGATCAGCGAGGTGTCGTTGATCGTTCCGCCGTGGCGTTTCTGGATCAGGATCTTGTCGACATCGGCGACGACCTTGTCGCCCCGGGTCTCGACGATCTGGTTGACCGCATCCACGGCGATCTTGGCGAGCTGGTCGCGCGAGCCGAAGACGCCCTTGGAGCCCATCGCGGTGGTGGCGCAGTCCATGAGGATCGCCCGGTCGCCGGCCTTGACGGGGGTACCGATCTCCTTCTCGAGGAGGCGCTGCGCCTCCTGGACGGCGATCTGGTAGCCGCGGGTGATGACGGTCGGGTGGATGTTCTGCTCGAGAAGACCCTCGGCGCGCTTGAGGAGCTCCCCGGCGAGTACGACGGCGGTGGTGGTGCCGTCGCCGCACTGCTGATCCTGGGTCTTTGCGACCTCGACCAGCATCTTGGCGGCGGGGTGCTCGACGTCGACTTCCTTCAGGATGGTGACGCCGTCGTTGGTGATCGTGATGTCGCCCATTCCGTCCACGAGCATCTTGTCCATGCCCCGGGGGCCGAGGGTGGACCGCACCGCGTCGGCGATGGCGCGGGCCGCGGCGATGTTGTTGGCCGTCGCGCTCTTGTCGCGGACACGCTCTGTTCCTTCTCTCAAGACGAGGATGGGGGTTCCCTGTAGCATCTGGCTCACCGAGTGCGGCAACCTTGCTCTTCTATATAATGACCGCTAGCGACGGTAAGAGTTGTGGTGTACAGGAATTAGTTCCTCTATGGAGGGTAGGGGGGATGGGGGAAGGTGGCCGAACGCGAGCCCTATTTCGTGATCATCCGCGGACCGCTCGGAGTTGGCAAGTCCACGGTCTCCGAGCGGCTCGCCCGCCAGCTGGGCGGCGAGATCATCTCCATCGATCGGATCCTCGACGCACACGACCTCTGGGAGGAGGGGAACGTCTGGGAGTTCCTCCGGGCCAACGAGATCGCGGCCGAGATGGCGCTTCGGCCCTTGGCGAGAGGGCAGCCGGTGATCTTCGATGGAAACTTCTACTGGGAGTGGCAACTCGAGGACCTGGTCGGGCGGCTCGACCACCCGCATCGTGTGTTCACCCTCGAAGCGCCGTTGCGAGTGTGCATCGAGCGGGACCGCGGGCGTGAGAAACCCCATGGCAGTCAGGCGGCCCGCGCGGTCTATGCGAAGTCGACCGTGTTCGAGTCGGGCATCGGGATCGACGCGGGGGGTTCGCCGGACTCAGTCGTCCGAAAGATCATGGCACACCTCCCCCGAACCCGCGCTCCTGCCGATCGGTAGGACTCCCTCAGAGTGGCCGCCATCGTGGCCCCCCTCTCTCCTTCGAAGGAGGGTCGTCACCAATCGCTTTCGGTAGACGCGAGCCGGGACCGCCGGAGCTGGTGCCGGGCGGAGGGGCTGAGCCCGGAGGTCGCCGATCGCTATGTTCCGGGAAATTCATCGAGTCCCGAGCTTGCGACCGGGCCCGTGGAGCGACGAGGCGGCCGCATCTTCCGAGGGGGGAGGTCATGAGTCGTACGGTATGAGGGTCCCGGTGGATCGCACGAGCGCGGAGTAGGCGCGCCGGATCTCTTGGGTAACGGGTCCCTGCTTGCCGTTCCCGACCCTCCGACCCTCGACCTCGACCACGGGGAGGATCTCCCCCCCGGTGCCGGTGAGGAACACCTCGTCCGCCACGAACATCTCTTGGAGCGCGATCGGACGGACCTCCAACCGGCGAACTCCGCGGGCCAGGTCGACGACCGTCTCCCGAGTGATCCCCTCCAGGCTTGCGGAGGTGGGGGGAGTCACGAGCGTGCCGTCGCGGACCAGGAAGACGTTCTCGGCGCTCCCCTCGGCGACGTTCGAGTGCTCATCCAGGAGGATCGCCTCGTCGGCGCCCCGGGCGTTCGCCTCGCTCTTGGCGAGGACGCTGTTGAGGTAGTTCAGCGATTTGACCCTCGGGTCGAGCGAGCTCGCCGGGACTTTCCGACGGGATGCGACGATGACCCGGATCCCGGACCCTTCCGGAATGGAGAACATCGCGATGGTCGCACAGATCACGACCACGCTCGGTCGCGGCGATTTGCGAGGGTCGATGCCCAGATCTCCCTTTCCCCGGGTGAACAGCGGCCTAAGGTACCCGTCGCGAAAGCCGCTGCGCGCACACGCCTCGAGAACCACTCGACGCAGTTCGTCCTGTCCGATGGGAGGGACGAGTCCAATCCCGTGGGCAGAACGGTACATCCGGTCGAGGTGCGGGTCGAGCTTGAAGACGCGCCCGGCGTAGAACCGTATCCCCTCGAAGACCCCGTCCCCGTAGAGGAGCCCGTGGTCGAAGACCGATATCTTCGCCTCGTCCGGCGAGAACCAACGGCCATCGATGTAGACCACTCCCCCTGGGCCGGTCCGCGAGCGCCCCTCGGGTGCGTCGGCGTCTTCGGGACGGTCCGATGGGGTCGACCTTGCTGCATACGCTCCTGCGCCCATGGGTCAGCGGCTCGAATATCCCCCGACGGTATTTCAACCGGGTTGCCTCGATAATGCACAAATATCGTGTTAATCAAAGAAATATTGGCCACTCATCCTATTATCTATTTACGTTACGGTCTTTTGTCCAGTTAGATGGATCCCATGTGGGCTCCCCCGGGGCACGGCCCGTGGTCCCGGTGGGGCCGCTCTGGATCAGGGCGCCGCGGCAGGGGGAGGACTCGGGGTCCGCCAGGCCGTCCACGCCGTCGCCACGGCGTGGGCGTTCTCCGGCGTGAGGGGCATCGACATCCAGCCCCCGTCGACCGGGGCGGCGTCCAGGTGGGGCCCAAAGAATCCGGAGAGGTAGACCGCTCGGACCCGTTCGAACGGGACCGACCTCCTCGGGGTCGAGGAGTTTGCCGAGCCGAAGGAGAGCTCGAGGCCGTCCCTGCCGATCGCGATCGACCGGGGCGCCGAACGGTAGTGCCGCAGCAGGTTGATCGCCGCCATCCCCGCCGCGAGGACCGTGTAGTAGACTGCGAACTGGTCGATGGTCCCCAGGGGGAGCCGGGGGCCCACGAGATGCAGGTCATCGAGGCTGACGGCCAACACGACCCCGAACACCCAGACCGGGAGGAACGGCAGCAGGTCCCGGAGGAGGAGGGCGGGCAGGACCGGGTTGCTCCGTTCGTCTCCCGACATGCTCCCCCTAGGGCTCCTCGAAGTGCGCGACCTCGGTCGATTCGACGAACGGGCTCTCCTCCGGGTCGATGATCGGTACGTCCCAAGCCGGTCCGGCCGCGGCCTTCAGATGGTCGAGCGAGTCCCACACGGTCAACACGAGGAACTGCCCCTCCCCCCCGCCCGGGCTCCCTCGGGCGACCCGGACCTCGAGGCATCCGGGTTGGGAGCGAAGGAACGGGGCGGTCCGACGACGGAGGAACTCGTCGTACGCCTCCTCCTGCCCGGATCGTGCTCGGGCTCGGAACAGTCGGACGATCACGGTGGGGTCGGCCAGTACTATGGCGGAGGCGCGGAGTTAAACCTGCCGCGCCGGGCGCGGCCGGGGGGTCCG
>JAKIWG010000001.1:210014-217521 GCA_022750155.1 Thermoplasmata archaeon
TCGATGGCGTTCGCCATCCGGAAGAACGCGGCGGGGGGGAGCTCCTCCGGACGCATTTTCGCCCACCCGTCCGGCCAGGAGGCCGCATGCGCGAGCTCCTCGGGGGTCATTCCCCCGGGAGTGACCCTCGGTAGGAGGTTCCCGAGCTGCTTTCGGCGCGCGGCGAACAGCGTGGCGACCATTCGCTCGAAGGATGGTACGGAGGGGACCGGGATCGGGTCGGAGCGTCGGGAGAACGTGAGGATGCGTCCGTCCACCGCGGGTCGGGGCGTGAAGGACCCTCCGGGAACGACCTGGTGGAGCTCGATCGTGCCATACAGGGCGGCGGCGATCGAAAGCCGGCCGAACGTCTTCGACCCCGGACCGGCCCCGAGCCGGTCGGCGACCTCCCTTTGCACGAGCGCGACGACGCGTGGGACGTTCGAGGCGAACAGCCGCAGCAGGATCGGTGTGGCGACGGAGAACGGGAGGTTGCCGACGACGACGGAGGTCGCCGGGATCTCCACCTCCAGCGCGTCCCCGCGCACGACGCGGATCCGCTCGCCGAACGTGCGGCGGAGATGGTCGGCGAACCGGGGATCGCGCTCGATGACGGTGAGGGGGGCGATCCCCCGGCGGACCAGCGCCTCGGTGAGGATCCCTAGCCCGCCCCCGATCTCCACGACCGGCACCCCCGGACTCGCCTCGGTCAGCGCCGCCTCGGCGTCGGCGACGAACGCGTCGGTCAGGAACGACTGGCCGAGGGAGCGCGAAGGGGTGACCCCCAGGGACGCCAATCGGGCGATGACCGAGCGCGGGTCGGACGGGACCCCGGAGGGCACCGGGTCCGGGCCGCTGCGACTACGCCGCGACGAAGAGGCGGTACTTGTCCTCGACACCGCTCAGTTCCTGCTCGATGCGCCCGACGATGAGGCGCTCCGGGTTCTTCAGGTGCATGCGCAGCTCGAGGTCCGCGAAGGTCGAGAACGGCCGGCTCCGGCGCTCGTCGACGATCGCCTGCATCGTCTTCTTCCCGATCCCCGGCAAGAGCTCGAGCAGGTGGAACCGCCGGGAGACGGAGGGCGACTCGTTGAAGAACCTCAGGTAGCGGGGTTCGTCCGATCGGACGATCTTCTCGAGCACGACGGGGAGCTCGGTGCGGGCCGTGCTGGTGAGGTCCGAGTAGCCGACGCGCCGGCGGACGAACTCGATCGGGCTGGGGTGCTCCGGCGTCGACGTCAGTGGGACCCGGGCACCGGCCGTGAGCGTGGCCCCGGCCCGAGGGAGCAGTTCGAAAAGCTTGAGCTCGGTCTCACCGATGCCGAGGGAGATCGGCTCGCGGTGGAACCCGCGCTCCGTCTGCCGGCCGTTCGGCAGATGGTCCAGGATGTAGACGTAGCTCTCCGTGGGCGTTCCCCCCGTTCATCGGTACCGTGCGATGAGCTCCAGGAGCCGGGTCAACTGGGCCTCGTCTAACAGGACCCGTTCCTTCGAGAACAGGAGACGCACCTCCTCCGGATACTGGGGGAGGACGTCGGAGAGCTTGACGGCGAGCGTGGCGTCGACGAACGGGAGGGTCCGAAGCTCGGCCACGAGCTTGTCGGTCTCCTCCGGGGTCAACCGGGCGAACAGCTCGGCGTGCTGCTGGGCGAGCATCGCCTCGCGGGGCAGCGGTCGGCGCGCCGCCTCCTCGGTGAGGAACTGCCGGACCCGGGCGAGGGGGATCGGCTCGGGCATCTAGGCCGCCTGCCGGTGGGCCGGCTGCCGGTGGGCCGGCTGCAAGTGGATCGGATTGGCGATGAGCTCCTTGGGCTTGCCGCCGTCGATGAAGCTCACGACGTAGGCCCGGCCGCGCTTGCCCAGCACGACGCAGACCCGGCCCTGGTAGCGGGGATGGGGCATCCCGTGGGGGTCGGAGGCCTCCAGGTTCACGATGACCTCGTCGCCCACCTCGAACTCCTTGAGGAACTGGCTGACCGGGGGCATGCCCCGCTTGCGCGCGGCCTTGGTGAGCACCCCGCGGGTGCGCGAGCGGAATCCCTTGGAACTCTTGACCATGGTTACTTCTCCGAATCGTGGATCTCCAGCACGTCGAGGAACTCGACGGTCAGGGGCACCCCGAGCAGCTGGGAGAGGTTCGGCTCGGTACGTCCTCCATCTCCTTCCACCCATTCCTTGATGTACGTGCCGGCCTCGGCGCGTAGGTCGAGCGTGAACCGTCCCTCGCCCCCCTCCACGAGACGCGCCGAGAGGATCCGCCGCGACCGAACGCGGTCGGACCGTCGGTGCGCGACCCGGGTGGGCGTGCGCTGGGCGATGGCCCGGCCCGCGACGAACGCCAAGGCCTCATTAACTTTGGGGAGGGGGACCTCACCCACGACCCCCACTCGGTAGCTCTTGGTGGGGGAGGCCTCTTTCACGCGCAGCACTTCGGCGGCGTCGCATACGCGGAGCCCGTCGACCTCCACCCGTCCGGCCGCCGCGTCGCGGATCTGGAGGGCCATGTCGGCGACGTCGATCGACCGGGTCCTCGGCGACCGGATCTCGAGGACGAACGGCCGGCCCGATCCGAGCATCCGCGCGTCGATGTCCTCCCGACCCATCCCGTGGAACCGGGTCGCGCTCCCCCCGGATGCCCGGAGGAGCGGTTCGCCGATCAATTCCTCGACGCTCGTCGGGTACGTCTTGCCCGTCCCTCCGCAGGTCTCGCAGCCCCGTCCCTGGCAGCGTCGGCATGGCCACCGGGTCTGGGGAAGCGTCCGGTCGAGCTTCCGGTACCGACCGCCGAAATAGATCGGCATCCGGGTGACGTCCACGCGGCCCGCGGGGAGGTCGACGAGGAACACGATCTCCGGGTCGTCCGGCGAACCGGCCGCGCCCGAGCGCGCCTCCACACGCTTTCCGAGCTCGCGATTGAACGCCCCGCGGGCGCTCTCGCCCCAGGAGGAGCCCACTCGGGTCCAGATCATCTCTTCCCGGGCGAGGAGCTCCGGGTCCCATCGTGAGCCGCAGGAGAAGCGGTGCCATTCGCAGTCGGCGGCCGCCGCCACGGTACGGGTGACCCACGTCTCCCACCGGTCGAACAACCCCTCGCACAGGGGGCAGGGACCCTCGGCGGGGGGGGTCGGCCGGTCGAGGGCGGCCCACAATCGGGCGGCCCGCTCCGGATTGGTCAGGCCGTGGCCGAACTGACCGAAGCAGCGACCGAAGCACTCGGGGCAAAGGCCGAGCGCCGCGGCCTTGCCGGCCGACTCGAGCACGGGGGCGTCTATCGGGAACGTCGGGGCGGCCGTCTCCTCGGGCATCGATGGGGCAGTCGGACGGCCGGACCCACTTAGTCTTGCCTCAGGCGCCTCCGGGGAGTCTCCACATGGCCTCCCCGGACGGGTCCCGCCCGTTTCCTGTCGCCGAGAAGCTTCTTACAGGGGGCTGCGCTGGCAGGCTCCGAACGTGCCCGCCATCAACGAGGACGAGCTGACCCGCGCCATCGAGCGGACGCTCGTGGCCAAGGGGAAGATGCCCGCCGAACAGGCGAGGCCGACGGCGCGTCGTGTGCTCGAGTACTTCGGCCTCGAGGACTCGGTCCTCGACAACAAGCTCTCGAGCGAGGACCGCGACCACTTCTACCGGCTGGAGGAGGAGGGGCTCCTCTCGAGCGAGGAGGAGGACGCGACCGTCTCCCGGGGCAAGACGTGGAGGATCCACTACTGGCTGCTCCAGAAGGCGCGCATCCGCGACGTGGGACAGACCGGGGAGCGCCAGGTCTCCGACGACGCCGAGGCCGTCTACAAGGGGATCGCCGACAGCGCATGGGATCGCGGCAGCGGCTCGCGATCGGCCCCGCCCCCGCGGCCGTAGCGGCCGGGTCGTTCAGCGCCGAGGCGGCGGGACCCCCGCGCGCCGGACCGGCGGCGGGCGGAACCTCGGATGGACGGCCTGGGCGCCGGGAAACTCGGCGCGCTGGATCACGCTCCGCGCGTGCCCGATGGCGGCGAAGGCGTACAGGACCGCGAGCCCCAACCCGACGAGGGAGGCCAGATTCTGGTCGTTCGTCCCGAGCCCGAGCAGCGCCACCACCGTGCCGAGCGAGGCGAGGAGGTTGAACGACGCGTGCATCCCGACGGCGAGCAGATAGTACGACGCCCCGGTCCACCCCCCCCGCCCGATCTTCCCCTCCGCGTACCCGTAGCCGAACATCGAGGTGGTCGAGCCGTGGAGGAGGACGCTCGAGACGCTGCGGATGGCGATGAGCGCGATCCCGGCGATCAGCCCGCCGGCGAGGAACGCCCCGAGCCCGTACAGGAACGTTTCGAAGAATCCGAACCCGAGGCCGACGGAGGCGCCGAACACCGGTCCGTCGGCCACGTGCCGGAACGTGTCGGAGTAGCGGACGACTCCGGAGGCCTTGAGCGCCTCCTCGGTCACGGGAGCGACGACCAGTACCACGAAGAACAGCGACCACGGGGAGGTGGGGTTGAGGAAGGTGAACTCGGGCGCGGGGTACGATTGCGAGACCGCCGCGCCCCCGGCGAGGATCAGGCCCTCGGCGATCGCCGCGATGAACGTGGCGAACAGCGCGCCGTAAGCGAACGCTCCGAGGAGGGGTCCCCAGCCGGGCGCATCGGTGCGCTCGCTGCTCCGGACCCAGGCCAGCCAGATCAGGGCAGGAAAGAGGGCGGCGAGGATCAGGATCGCGAGGTCCTGGAGGGCCCCGAGGTCGCTCATGATCGAGGGGGAGCGGAGGTCGGGGGATCGGGGGCGGGGTAGGTGAAGAACCCTTCACCGGTCTTGCGCCCGAGCCGCCCGGCCGCGACCAGCGACCGGAGGAGGGGGCAGGCGCGGTACTTCGGGTCGTGGAAGCCGTCCCACAGCACGTCGAGGATGGAGAGGGCCGTGTCGAGCCCGACCAGGTCGGCGAGCTCGAGGGGTCCCATCGGGTGGTGGAATCCGAGCCGGTAGGACGTGTCGATGTCCTCCTTGGTGGCCGTCCCCTCGTACAGCATCCAGACCGCTTCGTTGATCAGGACGGCGACGGCTCGGGTCGTGACGAATCCGGGGGTGTCGCGGGAGGTGACGACGGACTTTCCGAGCGAGGTGGCGAACCGGGTCGCCTCCTCGACGACCTCCGGTCGCGTCCGCAGTCCCGGGATCAGCTCCACGAGCTCCATCTGGAGGACCGGATTGAAGAAGTGGATCCCGACGACCCGGCCGGGGTCGGTGAGCTTCGAGGCGATCGACGTGACCGGGAGCGAGGAGGTGTTCGTCGCCAGGATGGCCGTCGGGGAGGCGGCGGCCTCGAGCTCGGCGAACAGCCGTTGCTTCAGTGCGAGGTCCTCGGGAGCCGCTTCGATGATGAACCGCGCGGAGTCGGCGCGTCGGAGCCCGATGGCGGTGTCGATCGCCTCGAGGGCCCGGGTCCGGTCGAAGGCCCCGACCTTCCCGCGTTTCACGGCGGAGTCGAGCGCGCGGGCGACATTCGTCCGACCCTTCTCGACGAACTCCTCGGAGACGTCCTCCAGCGTCACGTCGTATCCGCCGAGGGCGCACTGGGCGGCGATCCCGCTCCCCATGATCCCCGCGCCGACGACGAAGACCCGGGTCCGGACGGAGGAGCGCGGGTCGCTCTCCGCGGGGGAGGCGCCCACCGCGTCCGCCATGGGACTCCTCAGCCGGCCTCCTCCATAAGAGGCTTGTCCATTTGACGGCGGTATTCGCACGCCCGACACCGCTCCCCGCCGGCCGGTTCCCCGCAATCGACGCACCGGCCGGGGGCGCCGGGCGGGGCCGAAGCGAGGATCGCCCGGGTGACCGCCTCCCGCGTCCGGAGCAGCGAGTGACGGGTGCCGGGAAACTCCTCCTCGAGGCGCCACAGGACCTCCCGGTACACATTGCGGGCGGCGGCGCCCGCGTGCGGGCACTCGCCGTGGTCGAACGGGAGGCCGGCGAGCCGCGCGTACAGGAACACTTCGCGCTCCGGGATCGACGATAGCGGGGCGATCCTCGGCACGAGTCCGGGTTGTCGGGTCGGGTGCGGGGCCATCCGGGTCAATCGGCCGATGTCGGCCCGTGCGAGGTTCATGAGGACGGTCTGCGCGAGGTCGTCCAGATTGAAGCCGAGCACGAGCAGGTCCGCTCCGAGCTCGGTCGCTCCCCGGTTGAGCATCTGGCGTCTCCATACGCCGCAGAACGAGCAGGGGATCTCCCCCTTCAGGTTCGCGGCCGCCTCATCCGTGGTGGTCCCGAGGGTCGAGCTCGCCGAGATCACCCGGTGCTCGACCCCGAGGGAACGGGCCAGCTCCTGGGCGCGCACCAGCGTCGCCGGGCGGTACCCGGCGATCCCCTCATCCACGCTGAGGGCCACCAGCCGGACCGACGGCCGCCGGCGGAAGTACGCCTGCGTGAGCGACAGCGCGACGGCGGAGTCCTTCCCCCCGGAGAGCGCGACCGCCACGACCCCCGCACGCATCCGCGGCGCCTGCCGATGCCAATCGCGCCGCACCCGCTCGCGGACCGAGTCCCGGAAGTGGGCCTCGCACAGGTGCAGGGAGGCGTACGGCTGGTCGATGACGGCGGGCTCCGCACACCGCGAGCACTGCACGAAGTCGCACCGCGGGACGAATATTTGAGCGACGGAGCGCGCACCACGTTCCACTGCGGGCCTACCATTAATTAGGGCAACCCCGACCAAACGAGGGGCGATGGCCTCGACCGTCGTCCCGCGAGATCGACCCCTCGCTCCGCGGCGCCCCGGCGACGCTTCCGGCGCCCCGGTCGAGGGAGAACCGGTCTTCTCCGTGACCGAGGTCGTCGGTCGATTCCAGCGAATGTTGCAGGTCCAGGAACGCAGCCCCTGCACGGTCAAGCAGTACGGCCACATCGCCCGGATGTTCCTAGGATTCGTCGGAAAACCGCTCGAGGAGGTGACCCGACGCGACCTCGATGGGTTCCGGGAGCACCTCGTGCTCCAACGCCACTACAGCAAGAACTCGCTCTACACGACGGTCCGCGGCCTGACCTGCCTGTTCCGGAGCTACGGCCTCGGCATGGCCGAGGGGCTCGAGGTCCCGCGGCGTCCGGAGCGGCTCCCGCACTACCTCAACGAGGAGGAGATCCACCGCCTGTTCGACGCGGTCCGCGATTCCCCCCGGGACTCGGCGATCCTGCACGTGCTTGCCTACTGCGGCCTGCGCGTCGGAGAGCTATGCCACCTGTCGCTCGAGGACGTCGAGTTCGCGACGAACGTCCTCCACGTGCGCTCGGGCAAGGGCGACAAGGACCGGGAGGTGCTCCTGGAGGAGCGCACCCGGGCCGCGATCGACCGGTACCTCGCCGACCGAACGCTCGCCGGGGAAGGGAGCACGCGCCTGTTCCCCGTCGGGCCGGTGACTGTGGAGCGCATCGTGCGACGCGCCGCGGCGCAGGCGGCCATCGGGCGGAGGGTCACCCCGCACATGCTGCGTCACAGCCTCGCGACGGCGCTCCTGAGCCGGGGCTGCGACATCCGGTACATCCAGAAGCTCCTCGGCCA
>JAKIWG010000032.1 GCA_022750155.1 Thermoplasmata archaeon
ACCACCAGATCTCGAATCTGGCGCCTTGGCCGAGCTAGGCTACCTCAGCACCCGAACCCTCCGAGGAGCGGGCGTATAAGGCATCTTTCCGGTCGACCCGTCCGGACCGGTCCCGTCCCATCATCCGAGCCCGGGCGAGGGTTCGCGTACCCCCATGGATGCCGCGTACCGCTCCCCCGACGCGGGAGGAGCTCCATCGGAGAGTCTCGGCGAGTCGGTCCGCCGGGGGAATGCCACCTTCCCTCCGCCGGCGCGACCGATGCGCCCCAGGCCCCCCGGGGCCAGGGGTGCTCAACGAAGGACGGAAACCGTGCCCGAGGCGAGATTGGACACGTACACGTCGCGGTTCGTGGGATCGAATGCCACCCCGGGAAGCCCGGAGCCGAGCGAGAGGGTGGTGACGATCGTGTCGGCGGGGGAGATCACCGTGATCAGGGTGGTGCCTACCCCGCCGTACGGGATCACGAGCAGGTCGGAGTTGGCGGGGTCGAACATGGTCCCGTAGGGGTTGTCGAGCGTCGTCAACTTCGCCACCACACGGTTCGTGGTGCTGTTGATCACGTAGGTCTTGTTCGCCAGGGCGCACGCGACGTACATTTCGTCGTTCTTCGGGTCGAACGTCGCGAGGATGCCCCCTTTCCCCAGTTTGATCGTCTTCACGACCGAGTTGGCGGCGCTCAGGACGCTCACGGTGCTGTTCGGGGTGGTCGAAACGCTGGCGAACCCCTCGTTGACGACGTACATCTCGTGGTTGCTCGGGTTGTAGGTCGAGAGGATCGGCAGTTGGCCCACGACGATCGTGCGAACGATCGAATTGTTCTTCGACAGGACGCTCACGTTCCCCGTCGGTCCGGGCGGCCCGTGGGTCGAAAACCCGGAGTCCGAGACGTACATCTCGTGGTTGAACGGGTCGTACGTCATGGTCACCGGGCCGAGCCCGCTTGGAAGGGGGATCGTCGTGGCGCGGGTGGAGTTGGGCGAGAGGGCGGACAGGTTGTTGGTGAGGGTGTTGGCGGTCAGGACCTCCTGGGAGGCCGGATCGTAGGCGATCGACGACGCGGGGCCGATCGCGATGGTGGTCAGCGAGTAGGTCGTAGCGTTGATCTCGGTCACGACGAACTGGGAGGGGGGAGAAACCTCGGAGATGACGTACACGTTCCCATTGGCCGGGTCGTAGATGGAGGCAGGCGTAAGGGTGGCGGGAACGTGGAGGGTTTGGACGATCTTGTCGGTCACCCCGGAGATCACCGAGACGCTGTTCGAACCGAGGTTCAGGACGTAGAGGCTGTTCGTCGCGGCATCGAAGTCGATGCGATCCGGATGGGTTCCCACCGTGAGGTTATGGATGACCTTGTTCGTCGAGCTCCGGATGATTGAAACCGTCCCGGACCCGTAGTTGGCCACGTAGATTTGGTGGTTGACCCGGTCGTACGTGGGCTGGGTCGGCTGGGCTCCGACCGAGATGTTCTGGAGGACAACGATCCGGGGCGAGGGAAGCGGAGGTGGGGCCGGATGCATCGAGCGCGCCCCGGAAACTCCCACCACGGCCAGCTGCGTCGTAAGGAAGGCCGCGGTGAGCAGAAGGGCGAAGATCCGGGGGCGCGTGAGAATCTTCCGCAATGAGGCCACCTGGGGGAAGGGCCGAGGGGGAAGGTCCACAATAACGTTCCGTCGCCTCGGCTCCGTTCGGCTCAGCCGGGGCGCGAGCATGGGACGGCTACTGTGCGTCCGATCCTGCGCCGACGGCGTGCGGCCGGCCCGACCAAAGGAATATCACTCGGAGGACCCATTCTATTCCGCGCGGCCCGAATTCTCTTTGAGGCGTGCCGCCGTGGGAATAGCTCGTGGCAGACACCCAGGGGGTCCGTTCGGACGAACCCCGCGTTCCCACCGGCAACCCGGAGTTGGACGAGATCCTCACCGGTGGGCTCGTGCCCCATCGACCGTACCTGATCGTCGGCCCCTCCGGCACCGGAAAGACGACGTTGGCGCTCCAGTTCCTCTGCGAAGGGGTCCGTCGCGGCGAACGGGTCCTGATGGTCACGCTCGAGGAACCGCCGAACGAGATGCGGCTCAATCATCGGGGTCTGCAGCCCGAGGTGGACCAGGTGTACGTGTTCGATGCGATCCCGGACGTCATGCGCTACGAGCATACTCCGTTCAAGGACATCGCCGCGGTACGGGCCTCCGTCCCGTTCTCCCAGGTGCCGCCGGCGATCCGCAAGACCCCGGAGCTGTCGAGCGTCGAGGTGACGTTCACCGCCCTCGAGCAGACACTGAAGATGGAGATCGCGCGAAGGGCGTACTCTCGCCTCGTGATCGATTCGCTCACCGCATTGCAGTACTTTTGCATGAAAGGGGTGGACGAGAACGTGGGGGCGCAGACGTTCCTCCGCTTCCTCTCCGATCTGAGGGTCACGACCGTCCTGACGGTGGAGGCGCCGCTCGAGGACGTGGAGACCCCGGAACGGCTCCTCGCCCGCGGGGAGATCCGGTTGTTCCGCTGGGAGCTCGAGGGGAAGACCGTCCGTGCCATCGGAGTCGAAAAGTTCCGGGGGAGTTCCCACGATATCCGGCTCCACCCTTACCGGATCTCCGGACGCGGCCTCGACATCAACTTGAAAGTGACGATCTCTCGGGACACCCGGCGCATCCTGGAGGAGGTCCCTCTGGCCGTTACTCCCGCAGCCGCTCCCAGCGGGTCCGAACCTCCGGCCTTCGACCCGATGTCCGGATTCGAGCAGGACCTCTCGGATCTCGTCTCAGTGGGGGCGGACATCGGCTCCCTGAGCGCGCTTTTGCTGGACGCCGAACGCGCGATGAAGGCCGATCAGTTGGATCTCGCCAGTCGGGCCCTCCTCGAGGCGCGGAGCTCAGCCACCGGTCTGGCCGAGAAGGCGGTCGAGCCTCCCGAAGCCCCCGGAGCCTCATCCCCCGAAGCGGCCGCGGCCGCCCACCGGTTGACCAGCCGCCTTTCCGACCTTCGCGGTGGGGTCCCTCCAAAGGGGCTCGTGGACCCGGTGCAGGTCGTTCGACATCTCGTCCCTAGTCTAGAGCTGATACGGGCGAAGCGGCCCGAGCGGAAGGGAGCCCGTTCCACGACTCCGGCAAACGCGTCTCCCGCGGCAGGTCCTCGGGCGACGAGGGCCCGAGCGACCCCGCCCGAGGCTCAGCGCCCTGTGCCGGGGTCGGCAATATCGGAGGTCCCGGCCCAAACTCGCGGTTCTTCGGCCCCCCACGCAGCGGCGGTCCCACCGCCCCCTCCCCTGGAGCTCCTTTCCCCGACGGTACCAGCGGCCCCCACTGCCGTCTCGCCGCCCCCGCCCCCCCCACCGCCACCGCCGCCTCCTCCGCCACCACCCGCGTTGCTCCCATCGGAGCCCCGCAGTTCGGACGGCCCTCCCCCCCTCCCCACTCCGGTCCGACTCGAACCTCCCCAGATGTCCCCCGCGTTAAGCGGGGAATCGGGGCTCAGTACGAGCGTAGGCCCGCCCCCCCCGGCCCCCGCGAATCCGGGCGCGCGCGTGAATCCACGGCCGACCCTTCCGGAGCGACCGGCAAGTGTCGCAGCTGCCCCGGCGACGCCGCTCAGTCCACCGAGCGCGAAGCCGAGCGAGGAGCCGGCTGCCGAGACCACTGCCGCTACGCCGCGCAAGCGGCGAAAACCTGCGGCGTCGGCCGGCAAGAAGGCGGCCTCCAAGACCCGGAGCTCGACCCCGTCGGGAGTCGAGGCGTTGGAGACTCCCGCGGAGCCGGGAGCGCCGTCCTCCCCTTCCTCTGTAACCCTGACGTCCGAACGGCCACCTGCCCCGGAGGCATCGAAACCCGAACCGCCCACCGCCGAGCCCCCGACGACGAAGAAACGAGTAACTCGCAAGCGTAAGGCGACGAGCCCGAAGCCCAGCGAGAGTGAGGAACCCACCTCCGCGGAACCCGCCGAGCCCCCGCCCCCCGCCAAGGCAGCGGAGCCTACTCCCCCGCCACCGGCCGCCCCTCCAATCGCCCCGACCGGTACCGAAACCCCCCCGACCGCCGCGCCACAGGGTGAACCGTGACGGGCAGCGACAACCGGGTAAGCATCGGGGTCGCCGGTCTCGACCGGATGCTTGGAGGGGGCCTACATCCGGATCGGCCCTACCTGATCACGGGAGGGACGGGGAGTGGAAAGACGATCCTCGGGCTCAGTTTCCTGGTCGAGGGGATCCGGCGCGGGGAGGAGGTGCTCCTCGTCGCCGTCGACGAGCCCCCCGGGGAGATCGTCGAGAACGTACGCTCCTTCGGATGGGACCTCAACTCGGTGGCAACGCTGGACGCCAACCCGGGGGTCAAGGCCATCCGACGCATGGGGGATGTCCAGGAGATCCGCGCGCTCTCCGACGTCCGGTCGATGCGCGACCTCTCGGCCGAGAACCGGCAGGCCGCCCAGTCCGACGACATCTCGATCCAGTCGATCCACCTGAAACTGCGCCAGCAGATGAACGCCCGGCACTTCAAGCGCGTGGTCGTCGACTCGATCACCTCGATCCGACGCTTCGCGCTCAAGAGTTCCAGCGACTCCCAGGCCGACCGAACCGAGGTCCAATCGCTGCTTCGGTTCCTGAGCGAACAGGAGGCGACGACCCTCATCACCGCGACTCCGGGGAACCCCAACGTGCTGGCTCCGGAGGAGGTGTTGACGCGCGGAGAGATCCTCCTCACGCGCAAGTGGGTGGCGGACCGCAGCGTTCGTCAGATCAAGATCGTCCGGACCCGCGGCTCGGCGCACGACCCCGAGCGCCGACCGTTCACTATCACGGACCAGGGATTCATCGTCGGTTGACCCCGCCGGCTACGACCGCCCGGTAGAGCGACCGGTGGGCCTCGGCGACGTTCGTCCAGGCGAAGCGGGTCAGCGCGACCTCCCGTGCGTGGGCGCCCATCGACCGCCGGGTATCCGGCTCGTCCCTCAAACGGACCGCCCAGGTATGCAGGAAACGGACGAGCTCCTCTTCGGGGGACCCTACGGGAGCGATCGCCCCCGTGACTCCGGTTTCGACGAGGTCGACGATCGGTTCGGCGCCGAGGACCGGGAGGCCGGCCGAGAGGCCCTGCAGGACGACGCCCGCGAGCAGTTCGACCCGGCTTGGATGGACCAGCACGTCGCTCTCCGCGTACAGCTCTCGCAACCTCGGTTCCGAGACTTCTCCCAACAGCTCGACCCGGTCCCCCGCGCGCCGGACGAGGTCGGCGTACGCGGCATCCGGGACGGGGCCGGCGATCCGCAGCTCCCATCCGGTCCCGCGCAACGCGCGGGCGGCGAGCTCCCAGCGTTTGAACGGTCGGACGATGCCGACGCCGAGCACACGACGACCGGTGCGGCGCTCAGGGTCCGGGCGGAATGCGTCCGTGTCGACACCGATCGGGATCACCTGCGGGGAGCGGGCGGAGGGCACGAGCGTTGCGATCCGACGACGGAGGGTATCGGTGAGCGCGATGGCCCGGGCCGCACGGCGCACCGCCCGCCGCTCCAGGTACAGGCCCCAGCGCTGACGCGCGCCGGAGCACTCGAACCAATGCCGGGAATGGGTGGTGTAGACGAACGGGATCCGGGCCATCGACAACCGCTGGGCCACCACCGGAGTGCTCGCGTGCACGACGTCGTACTGCTGTGCCCGCATCAGCTTGGGGAGCTCCCACGCGAACCAGTACTCGTCGACCGAGCGGCCGGCACGCACGCGGTTCACGACGACCGGATCCTCCCCCGCGTCGCGGAGGGCGCGCGCGAGCTCGGCGATCGTGCGCTCTACCCCCCCATACCCCGGGGGCGGGATCGGCTGGACCCCGGTGCCCACGAGGAGGACCCGCACGCCGGAGGGACGGGGGCCCCGGGGATAAGCCGTTCGTGGTCGGGGCGAAGCGGACCTGGCGCTCGCCCTCCGTCCGGCGAACGGCTAAGAGCCGGACGACCCTCGAGGCCGCATGCGATACTGGCTGGTGAAGCAGGAACCGACGGACTACCCGTACTCCTCGTTCGTCCGAGATGGGACGACGAGCTGGAGCGGCGTCCACCACCCGACCGCGCAGCGCAATCTGAGGGAGATGCGTCCGAAGGACCGGGGCATCTACTACCACACGGGAACGGAGCGTGCTGCCGTGGGGACGTTCCGTGTCATCGGGGCTCCGCATCCCGACTCTCAGGACGATCGGGGAGCCTGGACGGTCGAGATTCAGGCGGAGCGCGCCCTCGACTCACCCGTCCCGCTCGCGGCACTGCGGACGGACCGGGCGTTCTCGAAGAGCCCGCTTCTGAAGGAGCCGAGGCTCTCCATCGCCCCGCTTTCCGCCACCGAGTGGACGCGGTTCCTCACCCTGGGCGCGCGCCCGCCGTCCCGGTCGGTCAGTCGTTGATGACTTCCCCGCCTTCCTGGAGGATCTGGGCGACCTCGGGGCGGAGGATCTCGGTGGGCAGCGGCTCCTTCTTGGCCAGCTTCTCCCGAATCAGCGTTTGCGCGGTGCTGACGCGGGAGGTCGCGGGGTGGTTGCAGGTCTTCGGGGTGGCCATCCACCCGCATTCCCGGCAGAAGAACGTTTCCGGGTAGCGGAGGGGCACGATGTCGATCGGCAGCTCGTCGAAGATCCTGTGGCAGGCGTACGGGTCGTAGTACTTTCCGACCCCGGCCTGGTCGCGGCCGACGATGTACATCCCGCACCCGTAGTTCTTCCGGACGATCGCGTAGAACAGGGCGGCGTTCGGACCGGCGTATCGCATCGTCACCGTGAGGGAGCTGAGCAGGATCCGGTTCTTGGGGTAATAGTGGTCGACCAGGGCCTGGTACGCGGCGAGGATGACCTCGGGTTTGTAATCGCCCTTCTTCAGACGGCCGACGACCGGATGGATGAACAGCGCGTCGACGTCCTCGCGGTCGAGGGTGCAGCGTTGCAGGTACTCGTGCGCGGTGTGGGGCGGATTCCGGCACTGGTACGCCGCGACGCTCTTCCACCCCTGCTTCTCGAAGTGGCTCCGGGTCTCGGCCGGCGTCATCTCGAACCTTCCCACCGGGAGATCGAGGCGGTCGAGCAACTCTACGGAGCCGCCGAGGGCGGAATCGCCCGCGGCGAACAGGTCCGCGACGTTCGGGTGTGCGGGGTCGGTGGTGAGGAACGTCTTCTGGGCGTAGTTCGCCTTGTCGTAGGCGAACTTCTCGGTGACATGGAACACGGCGAAGAAGCGGTTGTCTCGGTCCACCAGGGCCACGTCCTCGCCCCCGCGGAGCTCGCGGACGACGGCCTGGTCCTCGGGAGCGGAGGGGGCGAAGAGGATGGGGATCGTCCAGGGGAGCCCGTTAGGGAGTCTTCGGGTGGCCAGCACGGATTCGAACGTGGCCCGGTCCATGAACCCCTCGAGGGGTGAGTACGCCCCGATCGAGATCTTCTCCGCGTCGAACACCTGGTCGATGAACGGGTGGAGCTTCGGGAGCGAGGGGAACTCGGCCTTGCGACGGTCCCGCTCGGCGGGACGCGCGATCCGTTGGACGAGCCGTCCGCCGTGCGGCGGGGGGATCATGGCAGGGCCCTCGGGTCGGTGTTCACGAACGGATCGTCCATTGCGGGCCGGGGCCGTGGAACGGAACTCATGGTCGTTCGCGTCCACCCGTGGGCCGTTATTAATCGTGCGGTCGAGCCGGCGAGGGACGGCGGGGTGGGCGGGGCCCTAGATTCCCGGAGCCTCCCGAAGCGTCGCCGGCAGTCGACGTTCCGCGGCGCCGCGCAACGTAGGGTGCACGTACAGGGAGACCGGCCACGGCGAGGGAGGGCGTCCGGCAAACACGGACCAGAGGCTCGGGGGACGGAACGGGTGGGTGACCTCGGAGCCTTCCAGGATCCCCACGTCCTGCCAATCGCCCCCGGCCGTTTCGCGGGCGTCCAAACCCGACAGGTCGATGAGCACCGAGCCCGGCGCCCCGCCGATGACCTCGGCGAGGGAATCCTCGAGCTGACGGCGTCGCTCGGGTCGCGTCGCGAGGACCCGCCAGGCGCGGCGTGCCTTGGGGGAAAGCGCTCGGGTGCCGGCGGCCCGCTTGTACAACCGTCGCTCGAGCAGCCCCTGGACGAGGTCCGCGGAAGTACCCCCCACGCGTCGTAAGGTGGCGACCAAATCCCCGTCGGTACCCGCGAAGATCGGACGGGCCGCGTCCGGGAAGTCGGGGACCCGCTCTACCGAGGCCTGGGCCATCATCTCGGCGGCGCGGACGGTCTTGTGGTAGTAGACACTCGCATACATCAGGCTGCGACCGACCAGGAACCCTTCGACCGCGCTGCGTCCTTTCTCGGCGAAGACGAGTCGACCGCGACGCTGCCGGGCGGTGTCCATCAGGCGGCTCGCGTCGATCGCCCCGTGGGCGACGCCGGTGTAGTGCGCGTCCCGTTGCAGGTAGTCGATCCGGTCGGCGTCGATCGCTCCATGCAAGAGCGAGCGGAGGAACCGATTGCGCTCTCGGCCGCCCGGAGGATCGACGAGGTCCGCCACGAACCCCGGGTCGATGCCGTGACGCCGCAGCGTGCGGTCGAATCCGGAGTCATCGCCCGCGAGGGATGGGCCGCGCCCGATGATCCACTCCCGCGAGACCGACTCGTGCCCATGGCCCAGGACCTCGCGCATCGGCCCGTCGAGCGAATGGGAGAACGGAGGGTGTCCCGCATCGTGAAGGAGGCCGCCGGCGGCGACCGCCTCGGCGTCTTCCGGGGCCAGCGCGAGGGTCGCTGCGAGTTGTCGAGCGACCCAATAGACGCCGAGCGAGTGTTCGAGCCGGGTATGGTTGGCGCCGGGGAACACGAGATGGGCGAACCCCGTCTGCCGAATCCCCCACAGTCGCTGAAACGCGGGATGACCGACGAGGTCGAGGGCGGCCCCTTCGAGCACGATGGTGCCGTGCACCGGGTCGAAGATCGATTTGCGGACGTCGGAGCTCGATCGTCGGGCCACGAGCCGCCGGAGCGTGACGGCCTACATGACCCCCCCGGTGCGGGCGCGTGGGTGGAACGAGCGGGCCAGGATTCCGCCGCTCGAAGCGTTCGGTTATATCGGCGTTCGACGCTTTCATCTTCGCGAATGGCGGCTTCGCGCATCCCCAGCGTCAAAGAGACCCGCCCCGTGGCTCCCGCGGAGGAGGCGCGACGGCTGTTCCGCCAGGCGTCGGACCTCGAACCCCGCCCGGACCGAGCGCGTTACCTCGAGGCCCTGAAGGGCTACCTCGCCTACGTCGAGAAGCACCGCTCGGCGCTCCAGGGGGCCGCCGCCGAGGTGGCGTCCCGGCTCGACGAGTCGTCGATGGCGTTCTACCGATCCTCCCAACCGGAGCTCGCCGCCAAGGCGGTAGAAGCCGGACTGAAATTCGCACCGGGCTCCTCGACCCTGCTGCACCATCGGGCACTGATCCTCCTCGCCCTCAACCGAAACGTCGACGAGGTCCTCTCCCTGATCGACCGGGCGCTCGAGGCGAACCCCAAGGACAAGACGATCTGGGCCACGAAGGGGGACGCCCTGCGGCACGTGGGTCGGCCGGAGGATGCCGTGGAAGCCTATCTCCGCGCCCAGGAGCTCGAGGCGACGTCGCTGCAGTACGTGGACCGTGCCCTCAAGGTCGCCCCCGCGCACCCCAAGGCGCTGCGCGTGGAGCTCGACCTCGCGCGGGCCCACGGGGCGTACCGCCCCGCGCTGGATGCGTGCGTGGCCCTGCTCCGCGAGGCGCCCGAAGACGATGCGCTACTGCAGGCCCGGGCCGAACTGCTCGACCGGCTCGGGGATGCTCCGGGTGCGCTCGCTGCGGCGGACGGGGCATTGGCCCACCAGCCGCAGCACGAAGGGATGCGCCAGCTCCGGGTCCGCCTATTGCTGTCATCGGACGACGTGGAGAAGGCTCGCGCCGCCGTCCAGGAGCTCCTCGCGAAGCCCGAGGGGCTGGACGGGCCGGCCCTCCAGTCACTGGCCGCGCTGGTGGAAGCACGTACGCACGACCGCGAACTCGCCCTCGCGATCCGGGAGCGGCTTCGCAAGGCCGACCCGCGAAATCTCGCCAACCTCTCCACGCTGCGGAGCCTCGGGGTCGACCTGCAACGCCCGGACGTGGCCATCGATGCCTGCCAAGCGACGCTCGAGGTTTCCCCCGACAACCTGGACGCCATGCGGGCCCTGGCGGAACTGCTCCTGGCCGCGGGTCGCCCGGACGAAGGGTTCGAGGCGTACCGTCGCCTCGTGGCCGCGCACCCGAAGGAGGTCGAGGAGATCCGCAAGGCACTGGCCGCGGCCCGCGCCGCCGGCCGGGGGGAGCTCGTCGAGTCGTTCGCCGCATCGATCGCCTCGGAGAGCCCGGAGGACGTCTCGGCCCGTGAGGAAACCGCCCGCCTTCGGGAGGCCCGGGGGGACCACGAGGGCGCGCTCTCCGCCTACGAGGAGCTTCTGGCGCTGCGACCCGGATCCGTTCCGTTCCTTCTCGAGAAGCGTCGGCTGCTCGAAGAGCTCGGCCGTGTCGACGAACTTCCCCCCGTCTACGATGCGCTGTTCCAGGCGGACCCCACCCGAGGCGACGTGGCGCTGGAGCGCGGGCATCTGTACCTGAAGAGGGCGTTCACGGCGGCCGATAGCACTCCGGAGCGGGAATCCGCGGGGCGCGCCGCCCTGGTCTCCTATGAGAGGGCGTCGACCGACCCTCAATTCGCTACCGAAAGTCTCCTCGGCCTCGCCCGCGCGTCGGCCCTCGTCGGAGAGCTCGACCGCGCCGTGGGAGCGTATCGACAGTTCCTGGAGGTCCCGGGCCACGCGGACTCCGGACCCGCGTTCGCCGAGCTCGGTCACGCGCTGCGCGGAATGAACCGCCTGACGGAAGCCGAGGCCTGCTACGACCGCGCACTCCAGCTCGGTCTGGAGGAGCCGGAGCTCCTCTGGGGGGAGGTCGAGGTCCTCTCGGTGCTGAACCAGGAGGCGAAGGCCCTTCGGTTCGTGGACCTCCTCCTGCAGAGGGACCCGAAGAACCCGCTGTTCCTCCGGCGGAAGGGCCAACTGTTGTTGAAATCCGGTCGGCACGCCGAAGGGGTGGCCGTGCTCAAGTCAGCGGTTCAGGGCGCCGAGGGCTCCGCCCACCTACAGTTCGAAGTGGCCGAGGCGCTACGCTCCCAGGGGGCCTACCCCGATGCCATCGATTACTTTCGGCAGGGGCTCGTGTCGGAACCGAAGAACCGGGCCGGTCGGCTCGCCCTCGCCGACACGCTCAACCAGGCCGGCCGGTTCAATGAGGTGATCCCGGTCGTCGACGCCCTCCTGAAGGAGGACCCGAACGACCTGCCGGTCTGGAAGACCCGCGCCGACGCGTACCGGGCACTCGGCCGTTCCTCCGAGGTGGTCTACTCGCTCAAGGCGATCCTGCTCCTCGATCCGCAGAACGGGCCCGCCCTCCTCGAGCGGTTCCGGCTGAACCTGGCGGCCGGCGAGAAAGGCGAGGCGCTCGACGGACTCCAGCAGCTCCTCCTCACGGGGGGCGCCGAGGCGCAGGACGCGGGCCTGTGGCTGCAGTTGGGGGATCTCGCTACCGATATGGGACGCGGCGAGGACGCGAACCGCTCCTACGAGAAGGCCGCGCAGCTCGACCCCTCGCGGGTGGCGGAGATCGCCACCCGGCGCGCCCGGCTGAGGCTGGCCGCGGGGCGGCCCGACCTCGCCCTCGAACTGCTCGACCAACCGGCGTCCCAACCGTCGGGAAGCGAGCGTCCGATCCCTTCCCTCCTCCTTCGCGCCGAGATCCTGATGGCCCTCGAGCGACCTTCGGAGGCCCAGGCGGTCTACGAACAGGTCCGTTCTCGGGACCCGAAGGTCCCCGAGGCGGTGGCCGGGGTGGCGCGATGTCTGCTGGACCAGGGACGACATGCGGAGGCGAGGGATTTCCTGCGCGGGGCGATGCCTCAGGCCCCTCCGCAGCCCGCCATGTACCTGTTGATGGCCGAGGCCGAGAGCGGCCTCGGCTCATTGCCAGAAGCGATCCAGGCCATCCAGAAGGGGGTCGAGACGCTCCCGAAATCCGTCGAGCTCTGGGTCCGGCTGGGAGAGCTCGCCATCGCCAAGGAACGCTGGCCGGACGCGGCCGGGGCGTTCGCGCACGCGATCGCGCTCGACAGCACCCGCCCCGAGCTCCACCTCCGGGCGGGGTTCGTGGCGGAGAAGCTCGGCCACCCGAATGAGGCGCTCGCCCTCTACGATCACGCGACCCAGGTCGCCCCGTCCAACAAGTTTGCCTGGTCGAGCCGGGGGGTCGCCCTCTTGTCGACCGGTAAACCGGAGGAGGCTCGGCTGAGCTTCGAACGCGCCCTCTCGCTCGACGCGGACTTCGACGCCGCGAAGGAGGGAAAGAAGACCGCGCTCCAGCGCACCCGCGAGGGGCAGGTCGACCGACTGGGTCGAGAGGCCCTCCTGCTCGAGGCGAAGCTCCACCGCTCGGTGACGAAGAACGACCTGTTCGTGACGCTTCACGTCCCCTACGACCTCCTCGAACCGGTCCTGGCCGCGATCTCCCGGAACCCCCGGGTCGACCTCGATCATCTGAAGGAGGAGGAGCTGCGGGACCTGGAGAACGCGAGCTATCAGTTGATCACGACCGCCCTCGAGCGTCGGCCCGAGGGGATCGAGCGGCGCGGGTTCACCCTCGCCGACGTCGCGGTGCTCAGCCCCCCGACCGCGACCCTCGATCAGGTCCAGAGACTGTTCGGGTACCTTCGGTCGGTGCTCGAGGCGGACCTCCGGCCGGAAAACCTGCACCTGACACCGGACGTCGAGGAGTTGGCTCGCCACGCCCTTCAGTTGCCCGAGGCGCAGCGCACCCTGTTCCAGCTCGTACGAACCCTCCGCGTCGGCCTGTTCAAGGCGAGGCTCATCAAGACGGTCGAATCCGGCGGGACCGCCGTACACGCCCCCCTGCCCTCGCTCGACCTTGGGGCCTACTCCCCCGAGTTCCAGGGGGCCGGCGCTTCCCCCACCTCCCCGGCCGGGGAGGAGTTCTTTGCACCGGAGAATGTCCCCGCGGCTCCGGTGGGACCTCTGAACGCTCCGCCCGGAACCGGTCCCCACGGCGCGGGTCATGGCTCAGGCAGTCATTCCCATCCCTCGCGGTCCGCCGCGACCCCGCGTTGCGTGGGCTGCGGGGGGATCGCCTCCGTGTACCATCAGTGCGGTGCGACGATGTGCCACCACTGCATCGCCGAGTTCCACACCTGCCCGAAGTGCCAGCAGGCGGTCACGTCGATCAACAGCCGCCCGATCGGCGAGGGCGCCGTTCCCGCCGCTGCGCATCCGGCGGGCGGCGCGCATCCGACCTCCGGGCTTCGATCGGTGGTGTCCCGACTCCGCCCCTCGTCACGGGCCGCCTCTCACGCTCCGCCCGGCCCAGAGGAGGCCACGACGGCCCATTCGAAGGGCGGAACGGCACCGCACCGCCCCGAGGCCTCTCCCAGCGCCTCCAAGACGCCCCCGGGGAAAGCGCCGGAAGTTCCTTCCGAGCCGGATCCGGCGGCCGCGCCGCCACGACCCTCGCATCCTCGAGAGAAAAGGGACGACGAACCCCGGCTGTAGCCTCGGGTTCCTCCCGATAACTGATATACCGGGCCTTCCATCATTTCGTGGTAGCCTCGGCCATGAACGACCCTTCTGGGAATCGAAGCAGTGGGATGGCCCTAGGGGCCGGGCTGTTGGCAGGTCTCCTGATCGTCATCGTCGCGGCGATATTCTACGGGATCTACCTCGGCCTCCCGGAACTCGACCACTTCTTCGCGCTCCTGCTGATCGGCTCCATCGCACTCATTCTCGCGCCCGTCGCGTATCTGTCCCAGGCGTTCTCCCGCGACCCGGTAATCCAGCGGGGAGCGACCCTCGGCTTCCTCGGGATGGGATTCGTGGTTCTGTTCCTGACCGTCGCATTCGGGCCGACGGGTGACCCGTTCCCCTCCATGCTGGAGCGCCTGGGCGGGCTGATCGTCCTGGCCCTGCTGCTCGTCATCGCCGGCGCCGGGATCATGTGGCGGATGCGCGGCCGCGCCGCGGATACGGCCCGCCAGGAGCACCGCGCGCAGTGGAGCCAGAGCCCGAGCCCTTCTGCATTCGACTACCCGGCCGCCCAAGCCGCCCCGCCCCCCCCGGCCGCGGTCCCGAGCCCCCCGCCTTCCGTTCCTCCGAGTCGTTGACATGAGCGCAACCCCCCCGACCTCCGGAACCGCGCCGACTCCGATGCCGACCGCGTCGATCTCGTGTCCCGCCTGCCACGCCCCGGTCGCGGCGGGAACGAAGTTCTGCCCTCAGTGCGGAAGCGCGGTTTCGGGAGCGGCCTCCGCCTCGGCCCCAGCGAAGCCGGGGTCCCCTCCGGTCGACATCCGCCAGTCCGTGGACCAGGATCGTGGGTTCCTCAAGCGGGTCCAGCTCCTGATCCCGGGGTTCCGGGGATACCGACAGGGGGAGGACGACCGGGCCGCCGACAGCCTGCTGCGAATGCAGGTGGCCGACCGGGTCCACCAAGCCTTGGTGACCATCCAGATGTACCGGACCCAACTGACCCAGGCCAACCAGTTCCAGGGCCTTACCGACCTCGGTCCGGTCATCGCCGACCTCCAGCAGCTCGAGGGTTCCGTCCGGCACGCCGAGCAGGGCTACACGGGAATCTCACCGGCGGTGCGCATCCAGACCAGCCAACTCGACCGGCTGTACGAGTACGACTATGGGTTCGTCAGCGCCGCGGCCACGCTCGGGGTCACCGCATCCGGGCTTTCGAACCCGTCGTCCGACCCGGCGGGGGTGGCCAGCGCGATCGAGACGCTGCGTAGCCAGGTCCGCCAACTCGACGCTGCGTTCAGGGCCCGCATCCGCGCGATCCAGGGAATCCAGGTCTGAAGGGAGAGAGGCACCGATCATGGTCACGAACAATCCGGTCCCGCCGAAGGGAGGAAGCCTGCTGGGGGCGACGACCGTCGCCTGGGAGGACGTCTACAAGGGCAACAACGTCATGTGGCGCGTCCCCCGGAACATCCGCTACGGGGACAACGTCGTCGTCCGGCAGGATGAGACGGCCGTGTTCTACCGGGACGGGAAGGCGCTCGCCTACCTCGACCGGCCCGACCGGTATGCCCTCACGAGCATGAATGCCGGGATCATCGGCAACCTGTTCCAGGCGATCTCCGGGGTCCGCCAGGAGGCCGAGGTCTACTATCTGCAGCGCCGGATCTTCGATGGCAAGTTCGGGAGCGCGGAGCCGTACACGTTCCGGGACCCGGATTTCGGTCTCGTCAACCTGAGGGTCTTCGGCGACTACCGCTGGCACGTGGCCGCTCCGGACCTGTTCATCAATCAGTTCGTCGGAACCTTCGGGGCCGCCGCCACGCCCGACGTCGAGGCGCGTCTCCGCGACCAGATGGTCCTGCTCGTCTACAGCAGCCTCGGCAAGATGAAGGACCAGGGAATGAAGGTCACCGACCTCGCCAGCTCCCTCCCCACCATCGAACAGGCGGTGCTCGGGTTCGCTCCCCAGCACTTCGGGCCGCTCGGTGTGGAGATCAACCAACTCCAGGGGCTCTCGATCAACCTTCCGGAAGAAGTGCAGAAGGCCGTCAACACCCGCTCCACGATGGGCGTGCTGGGGGTCAATTACATGCAGTACCAGGCCGGCCAGGCGCTCACGACGGCGGCGGCGAACCCTTCGGGCGGTGCCGGCACGATGGTCGGGGCCGGCGTCGGGCTCGGTGCGGGCCTCGGGATGGGCTACGGCATGGCCGGTCAGATGCAGGGGGCCTACGGCCCCGGCGGCGGCGGAGGCGGGAGCACCCCGTGCCCGAAGTGTTCGGCGCTGGTGCCGGCCGGCGTCCGATTCTGCCCGAGCTGCGGGAATTCGATGTCGCCGGCGCCCGCAGCGAGCGGTCCCCCGTGTCCGAAGTGCGGGACGCCGGCGCCGGCCGGGACGAAGTTCTGTCCCAATTGCGGTTCCCCGATGGTCATTCCGCCGAAGAAGTGCCCCAACTGCCAGGCGGACATTCCGGCCGGTTCGAAGTTCTGTCCCGCCTGCGGGACGGCTTCTCCGGCGTGAGCGGGATCGCCGGGCGGACGATCGCATGAACTGTCCGAAGTGCGGAACGTCGCTGCCGGACAACGCCCGCTTCTGCTTCGCCTGCGGGAACGCCACGGTCGCGATGGCCTCTCCCCCTCCGCCCCCGGCCGCACCGACCCCGCCCTCCTCATCAGGAGGGAGCGGGGCTCCGGAGTCGCTCAATTGCCCGAAGTGCGGCGCACCGCTCCATCCGGTCTTCGGCGAGATGGTGATCAGTTGTGACTACTGCGGCGCCTCGGTCACGCTCGGGGGGGCCGGTTGGAAGCAGATCAGCAAGCACTCGATGCTGGCGCCGAAGGTCACGAGCGCGGACCAGGCTCTCGCGATCGTCCACCCTTACCTCGACGTCGGGTTCATGCACCGCAATGCCTTCGAGGAGTCCAAGATCGTCGAGCAGAAGCTCTCGTTCGTTCCGTTCTGGGTGGTCCCCGTCTCGGCCACGACGAACTATGTCTACACGGACGTCGCCGTGGCGGCCGGCGGGACCGCCGCTTCGGTCGGTGCCGCGGTCCTGTTGGGGAGCGCGCTGGGGGGCCGGCGCGGTGGATTCACCCCGATCCCGATCTTCATGGGCTCGCCGGTGAACTCCTCTCGGCAGGACACGATCGTGGGCACCTACGACTACCCCGTCGTGGCGGTGATGGGGATGAGCGCCTACCAACCGAAGAACTACGAGTTCGGGCTCACCGAGCGTTCCTTCTTCGACAAGAAGATGGTCCCCGCCGGCGCCCCGATCCTCAACGGGGACCTGGGGGAAGAGGCCGCCCAACACTCCGCCCGCTCTTTCGTGACCCAGCTCCAGGCCGAGGAAGCGCACAAGCGCCACCGGATGGTCAGCCAGCTCAGCTGCCAGTGCGAGGTCTCCGAGGCGGAGCTCCTGCACGTACCGATCTGGTACTTCCTCCTGGACCGGAAGGGGGCCAAGGCGATGATCCTCGTCGATGCCCACGGTGGGCGGGTCATCCAGACCGTCGGCTAGTCGCGGCGCCGCGCGGCAGGTCTGCCGGCGATCGCCCGGCTACGGGTCCGCCGAACGGATCGTCCTCGCAGAGCGAGAGCCGACGACGAATGAGTACCGCACCGGGACGCGGCGCTTGAGGTGGGTCCAGTACGAGCACCGGGTGCACCGGAACCCCAGGACCACCCGCTCCCCGAAGAGCGTCTGGTTGCGGATCGGGGCAAGCTCCCCGTCGCAGACGGGGCATTCGGTCAGGGGCCGCTGCGACGGGACCTCGCGGTACCGCACGACGATCTTCACGCCCCGGGTGGCGAGCAGCAGGCGTCGTAGTCGCCGGCCTCCCACCGAGTACAGGGCGTCCTCCCTGCGGAGGATCGGGATCACCGCACGGCGGAGCTCCTCCTGGGAAGCGTAGGCGCGGTGACCCCCTCGGAGCACCCGGCGCGCCGCCTCTCGTACGACCTCGTCGCCCGGCCGTCGGTACCTCGGAGCGGGCGGGGTCTCCCGAGGTTCAGCCCGCGCTTCCCCGCCGTCCTTCTCGGACACGGACCTCCTCCTCGTAGAACTGCCGGGCGAAGTCCGCCTCGGGCTTGCCGATCGGGATCGTCTCTCCCGTGGGGTGGGTGAAGTAGGATACGAGGGCGCCGGCGGCCGCCAGCTTCACGGCGCGGGACTTGAGACGCGGGGAGAACTTCGGGTGCGCGGTCTTCTGGAGCGCCTTCTCCGACACCTCCCTCAGACTCCGGTACAGGGTGGGGTCGAGACGGACGGACCGGGAGCGGAAACGGCCGGCCACGAGGGGGTGCCGCGTCTCGATCGCGTGGACGAGCGTCAGGTGGTCGCGGATCGGGGAGGCGAGCGGGAAGTCGAGCTCGCCGAGCTCAAGTCGCTCGGCGCTCCCCTCGACCGCACGGAACCGTTCGCGGGTCATCGGGTGGTAGCGCAGCAGCATCCGGTCCTCGAGGGCCGCGAAGTTCGGGTCGGAGATCGTCGTCCAGTAATCGGACTCCCCGCCCGAGCGGACGTTGTAGTTGACGGAGAAGAAGGAGCGGAACGTGTACGGGCCGACGGTGCCGAGGGTCGTCTCCCACTTCACCTCACGCTGTTCCATGACGAGCTTGAGCGGCTCGACCATCCCCCGGTACTTGAACCAGTCATTGAACTCGGGGACGATGAAGTTGAACGTCCGTCCCGAGTAGGACGCGCCGACCCGCAGGAACTGGACCGGGGTGATCCCCCCGCAGTACCGGTTCCGGCCCGGGAGCCCGTGAGGGGGCACCGCCGTCCTCGGGTTCCCCCGTATCATGTCGTCGATCGAGAACGTCTTGCCGGTCCCCGGCGGCCCGAACAGCGCGAGATGGAACCCCGTCGAGCCCGTCGTCCTTCCCGTGGGCGCGATCAGCGGGACGTCCGCCAGGGCGTACTGCTGGAGGAGGGAGATCAACGAGTCGACGTACAATTCCTCGCCGAACAGGTCGGTCAGGTACTGGGCCAGGGAGCGGACGGTGAACGTCTTGCCGAACTCGACGGTCTCCTCGAGCCGGTGGGCGAGGACGTCGCGGAGCCGGTCGAGGAACTCGTGGTCCATCGCGCGGATCTCCTCCCGTTCGTCGGGGACCGGCTGCAACGCGGAGGGCTCCGGAGCCTCGAGTCGGCCGATCTCGGAGAGGAGGAGATTCTGCAGCTCCGCGGCGAACGGCACCTGATAGCTCCGGTCGCTCTTTCCCTCGGGGAGCTCGGAGAGGAGGCCCCGGCGCTTGAGGCGCCCGATCAGTCGAGACGGGTCTTCGAAGACCCGATCCCGGAGCAGCCGGCTTCGCAGTTCGGAGAGGCGGAACCGGGCCGCCTGCGTCGACACGCCCCGGACCATCCGGCGGCGTTCCGACTCGGTGACCACGGAGAGGAGGATGCGGGCGATCGCCAGGTCCTCGTCGGCGATGTCGAGGCTCGCGCTCGTCGGCACGATTCGGCCGCCGAACCCCTGTAGCCCCTATAATGGCCGCTTCCCGGGGGGCCCCCCGGTTCGAACGGTCGCCCGACGCGTGGGGGGCACGAGGGTCCGGCGAACCTTCGAGCCTACGGTCCGGTCGTCTCGGCGGAGCGGGGGATTAAGTACCCCTCGGCGGGTCCCTCGCCGTGGGGCGCAGTGCCTCCGCGTACGAGCGGGAACTCAAGGAGCTCCTCCAGGGCAACCCGGAGGCCCTCCTCCGATACGGCCGCGCGCTCGAGGCGACGGACCGTCCGATCCTCCAATCGTTCGGCCGTTCTCCGTTCCTCGTGGTGCGCGCGGCCGGCTCGCTGGGGTTCGACCTGGTCGCGCTGCGCAGCGAGTTCGCATTTCCGGTGGAGGTCAAGTCCTCCGCCTCGGACACGATCCGGTTCTCGTCGGCGAGCGGCCGGGCCGGCGAGCAGCTCGAGGCCCATCGCAAGGCGGTCGAGCGGGTGGGGCTGATCGTCCTCTACGCCTATCGACGGGTGGGGCACCGCAAGGGAGACCCCTGGCGGATCTTCGCGGCCCGGACGACCCCCGGCCGCGGCAGCGCCGACCTCCTTCGCCGTCGGCTTCCGGAGCTCGACCGGACCCGCGACGGGAATGCGGTCCTGCGCTGGGACGACGGCATGCCCCTGATCCGCTTCTTCGAACTCGTGGCGTTCCTCACCGCGCGGCCCGTGGTGGCGGGCGCCGGATGACGGTCCGCGTCGTGGCCGACGCCGTCGGGCGGTTCGGCAAGAGGCCGGAGTCCCTCTTGGAACTCATGACGGAGGCCGCCGAGCTCGCGACCGAGCAGACCGGTCGGAAGACGATCGACCTGCTGGTCGTCGGCCACATGGCCGGAGGCACGCTGGCCGAGGCGGAGAACACGACCTCCCAGCTCGCCGACCGGCTTGGGTTGGAACAGGCTTCCGGCTTCCGGGTCGAAGCGGCATCGGCCACCGGGGCCGCGGCGTTCCACGCGGCGGCCCAGGCGATCGCATCGGGGGCGTTCGAGCGGGCCCTGGTCGTGGCCGCGGAAAAGATGACGGGCCGTTCCACCGCCGAGGTGGCCAAACTCCTCTCCCGGTCCCTCGCGCCGGCAGAGCAGGCCGTCGGCGCCACGATGCCCGGGCTCGCGGCCCTGGTGGCGCAGCGCGTCGCACTGAGATCGCCCGAGGCTCCGTTGGCGTGGGCCCATGTTTCGGTCCAGGCGAGGGCCTGCGCGGCCTCCAATCCCCAGGCCCATTTCCGAGAGCCCGTGACCGTCCCCCAGGTCGATGCGAGTCGACCGATTGCGCTCCCGCTCCGGCTCCTCCATTGCTCGGCGGTGAGCGACGGGGCCGCCGCGGTCGTGCTGGAACGGGGCGAAGGTCCGGCCCAGGTCCTCGGTCTCGGGGAGGGATTCGATTCGCTTTCGATCGGCGACCGCGCCGACCTCACGTCGTTCAGGGCGACGAGGGTGGCGGCGCAACGGGCCTACGAAGCGGCCCGGCTGACTAGAAAATCGGTCGAGTTCGCCGAGCTCCATGATGCGTTCGCCCCCTTCGCACTGATCGATCTCGAAGACGTCGCGATCTGTGGCCCCGGCGAGGCCGGGGAGTGGTTCACTCGCGGGTGGACCTCGCCGGAAGGGAGGTTCCCGGTCAATCCGTCCGGCGGACTCCTCGGGCGGGGGCACCCGGTCGGGGCGTCGGGACTGGCCCAGATCGCCGAGGTGAGCCGGCAACTCCGGGGCGAGTCGGGGCCCCGTTCCCTGCCCAAACGACCGAGGATTGGTCTCGCGCAGTCGATCGGGGGGCTTGCCACGCACAATTTCGTCACCATTCTCGGGGGGAGTGCACCCGCATGAGCACCCCCGCCCAGCTCATTGTCAGCCTGTGCACGGAGTGCCACGGCCGATTCCTCCCGAGACCCGGACCCTGCCCCCGATGCGGCTCGAACTCGATACGACCGGAACCGGTCCCCGACGTCGGAGAGGTCCTCGCGGCCACCGAATTGATGGTTCCCCCCGCCGGATGGCCATCTCCGCACCGTCTCGCGCTCGTCGAGCTGATGCATGGGGTCCGGTTGCTTGGGCTGGTCGAGGGGACACTCCCCGAGCTAGGCGATCACGTGAAGGTGACGCGCGACGCCGACCGATACACGTGCCGAGCGGTTCCATAGTGCAGGGAGCACGCGGGGAGGGGGACGTTCCGGAGGCCGGTTGGTCCCGGACTCCCTTTGAACCCCCGAGGTGAAACCACCACTGGATTAGCAATCCAGCGCCTTGC
>JAKIWG010000033.1 GCA_022750155.1 Thermoplasmata archaeon
CCCTGCTCGCCCCTTGGTAGCGACCGGGTAAAGGAGCTCTCAAGCCGGCGCCATGGGCCGAGTTGCCGGCCGAGCCGCCGACGGGTGGAGTCGAGAGACCAAGACGTTCCTCACAGGAATCCGGCGAGAACGCGGTCGTCGAACGATTGCCAGATCGTCCCGACCTCCCGAAACCCCGCGCGACGCAGCTCCGACTCATGGAGGTTCAGCGAAAGCTCTTCCTCGCGATGATGGGATCCCGGGAACCGACGCTCACGCTCCCGGAATAGCTCGTGGAGCTCGGGTTCCAGGGCGAGAGCCCGCCACCAGCTATCCCAGTCCTCGCCGTGTTCGCCGGCCCGATGGCCCGGTTTCCGTAATCCCCCCACGCCGCGGGCCGCGGCGGTGAGCGTCGGCTGATCGGCCTCGTATGCCAGGTGATCACCATCCAGGAACACGCCACCGGCCCGGAGAACTCGCGGGAGTTGGCGGTACACCCGGGAGAGCTCGGTCGGAGTGAGCCAGTGGAGTGCGGTGGTGGACACCACGGCATCGGCGCCCGCCGGGGGGAACTGCGCAGCCCAACCCTCCGTCCGAAGGTCCGCTTCGACCCAGCGGATCCGGTCCGAGAAAGGGGCGAGGGCCTCTCGCCCAAGTCGGAGGAGCACCGGGTCGAAATCCACCGCCACGACGTGGACCGACGGGAACCGCGCGAGGAGGCGACGGCTCAGGGAGCCCGGACCGCAGGCGAGGTCGACGACGGTCTGTGGGGGCCCCACCGCCTCCAGGAGGTCGAGCATGGCGGTGAATCGCTCTTCTCGGTGTTCGAGGTGGAACTCCTGCTGCCTCTCCCATCGTGCCAGCCATCCTGCCCAGTCCACTCTCGCGCCCATGGTCCCCGCCCACTCCCCGGTCGCGGAAAGGCTACCCCTGCGTGCACCGGGGGTCGTGGATCATTCCGGCTACGGGCCCGCGGGCGGACGCCGGGGGACAGGGCGCTCGTTCACGTCGGGAGATCGAGATATCCTCGGAGGACCAGGCGGGCGTCGCCCCGCAGTCGGACCTGGTCGCGGTCGGTCAGCTCCACGGTCATCTCGCCCCCGCGCGACGAGGCTTGGAATGCGCGGAACGACCGCTTGCCCGTCGCCCGGGCCCAGTACGGGCCTAGGACCGTGTGGGCCATGCCGGTCACCGGGTCCTCGGGGATCCCCAGGCGCGGGGCGAAGCATCTCGACACGAAGTCGTAGCCTGAGGTGGAGGGAGCGGTCGCCACCACGATGGGCGGGAGGTCGCGGCGGATCCGTTCGAACTCCGGCTTCAGGTCGAGGATCGCCTGCTCGCGGTCGTATCGGACCAGCATCAGGTTCTGCGAGCGGACCTCGAGGGTTTCGAGGGGAGCCGCCCCCCCGAGGGCCTCGCGCAGCCCGGGCGGCTCCGCGCATCCCGTAGGGTCGTTCCTAGGAAAATCGATCTCGATCGCCCCACCCCCTTGGCGCGCCTGCAGCGGTCCGCTGAGGGTGTCGAAGGTCACGGTCGGGGCGGCGATCCCCAACTCGTCGAACAGGACCTTGGCGGAGGCCAGGGTCGCGTGGCCGCAGAGAGGCACCTCCGCCATGGGAGTGAACCAACGAAGCGAGAAGCGCTCCGCCATGAACAGGTCGTCGCCCTCGGTGCGAAGAAAGGCCGTCTCCGAGAGATTCATCTCCGCGGCGACCGCCTGGAGCACCGGATCGTCGTACTCCTTGCGGAGCAGGCAGACCGCAGCCGGATTGCCGTGGAACGGGGTGCTCGTGAACGCGTCGACGATGTACAGCGGGTGACGACGGTTCATCCCGACGCGCTATCCGGCCGGACGGAGATACTTTTCGACCGGGAGGATGCCATGCGGTGGCAGGTGGTCGGATCGGGCCGCTTGCGCGCGTGGTCGTGCTGCAACGCGCAACCGCCGCAATCGAGGGAGGGTCCGCGGGAGAAGTTCCGGACCGCTGACTCGCGCCGGTTCCCGCGAGTCTGCCGCGCCACCTGATCGGTGGTTCAGCCCGAAGCCCGGCGGTCGGATGCGGCGCCTCGAGAAGCGGGGGAGAAGACCCTACTGCGACTCTTCGGGCGACGGCTCTTCTTCCGGCGGAGGTTCTTCACTGTACTCCTCCTCGGGAGCCGCCTCGGGCGCGGGTTCCTCTTCCGGCGGGGCTTCCATCTCGGCCTCGGGCTCCGCGGAGGCTCCTCCTCCGCCGTAGAGGCCCTCCCCGGCGTCGTCCTCGCCCGCTCCCTCGTCCTCAGTGGTCGCCGCGCCGGCCCCGCCCGACGGCCGTCGGCGCATGAACAGCACGGCGCCGATGATCGCGGCGAGGAGCAGGACGGCGATGATGATTCCGATGTCCGTGGTCGAGATCCCCGAGCCTCCGCCAGACTTGCCCGGGCCTGTGGTGGAGGTCGCATTGACGGTCATCGTGCTGTTCGCCGAGATGGTGAACTGGGCGGCGTCCGTGACGGTCACGCTCACGTTGTACTTCCCCGAGGTCGATGGCAGGCAGTAGAACGTGGGACTGTTCACCGAGACGCATCCGGCGGGTAGCCCAAGGTAGGAGTAGCTGTGGGCCCCGGTGCCGCCGCGGACGGTCACCGTGAACGTGGTATTGGTGTTCAGGTCGGCCAATAGCGGCGAGATGGTGAACGCGACGAGGGTCAGGTCGGGCTGGATCGAGACGGAGGTCGTCGCGGTAGCCGAGCGTCCGGACGAATCGTGCACCGTGAGGTGGACGACGAAGGCGCCGGTCGCGGAGGGAGTGCAGTTCAGGACGGGGGAGTTGGCCAGCACGCAACCGAGCGGGAGCCCCGAGTAGCTGTAGGTGAACCCTCCGGCGCCGCCCGTCACGTTGGCATGCAGGGTCAGGGTCTGGCCCAGGTCGATCTGGGCCGGCATCGCCACGAAACTCGCGACGGTCGGGTCGGCGCGGACCGTGAACGTCACGGAACCCGTCACCAGGTACGACGCGAGGTCGTTCACGTCGGCCACGACGGTGAACGGCCCGATCTCCGTGGGGGTGCACGCAAAGAACGAGACGTTCGTGCTCGCGCAGCCCCTGGGTAGCCCGGTGTAGGTGTACGCCAACGTTCCGGTACCGCCGGTGGCATTGAGGAGGAAGGTGACCGCCTGGCCGAGGTCGAGCGAGGCCGGGGTGACCTTGTAGGTGGTGATCTTCGGGTCGGGGTTGATCGTGATCGACGTGGCCTTGCTGATGTTGTAGCCGGCGGCGTCGGTGACCATGACGGTCACGTTGAACGTCCCTTGCTGGCTCGGCGTGCAGCTCAATGAGGCCGTGTTGCTCGGGGCGCAGCCGGGGGGCAGGCCCGTGTACAGGTAGGTCAGTCCCCCGGTGCCACCGGAGGCGGTCGTGACGAACGTCGCGGTCTGCGTCAGGTCGATCTGGGTGGAAGCCGGTGCGAACGAACTGATCGACGGGTCTGGGTTCACGACGAGGTTGCTCGTCGCGTTGTTGTGCCCGCCGAGGCCGTCGGTGACGGTCACGAGAAGCGAGTAGTTTCCCTTTGCCCTCGGGATGCAGGTGAACGAGGTCAGGTTGTGGGTCGAACACCCCGAGGGGAGGCCCGGGACGCCCGTGTAGAGGTACTTCAGCGTCCCGACCCCGCCCACGGCCGTGGTGTTGAACAGGATCGTCTGCCCGAGGGAGATCGCGGCCGGAGTGACGGCGAATGCGGCGATCGAGGGCCCGGTCCAGACCGAGAGGGTCGTGTTGGCGACCACCTGGAAGCTCTTGTTGTCGGTGACCGTCAGGACGACCTTGTAGGCCATCTGGCTGCCACCCGGTGTGCACGTGATCGAGGTGACGTTGGCGTTCGTGCATCCCGGCGGCAGGCCGGCGTAGGAATACTTGAAGTAACTCGACGTGCCGACGGCCGCCGCGCGGAACGTCGTCGCCTCCCCGACGTCGATGTTCGCCGGGTTGACGGCGAGCGACGAGGTGAGATTGAGTCCGATCGTCCAAGTGTCGGAAAAGTACGCCCGACTGGCGGAGGATGGGGTGCCACCGTACAGGAGCCCGTAGGCGTCCGCCGTGTCCCAGACGAACGTCATCAGGGTACGCTTGGTCGGGGCCACGGTGGCGTTGATGTGCGTCCAGTTGTCTCCGACATACGCCCACATGTCATTCAGGCCGCCGGAGAGCGAGTCCCCGCCGAACAGAAGCACGTGGCCGAGAAGCGGGTCGAAGTAGGCAGAGGGCGACTCACGCCCGGACGGGAAGATGGTGGCATTGATCTTCGACCAGTTCCCCTTCGCGAAGGTCCATGTATCGGTGAGGAAGGTACCCTTCGAGGCGGAAAGCCCCCCGAACAGGACGACCGACTGGTTGTTCGGGTCATACGCCATGGCCGGGCTCTGCCGGGCCGTCGGGTAACTGGAGGCGTTCACGTAGGTGTACGTGGTCCAATTGCCGGCCTTGTAGGTCCAGGTGTCCTTCAGGTCCGCAAAGTTGTTCGTCGAATAACCTCCGAACAGGACGAGGTATCCGTCCGCGGCGTCGTAGGCCATTCCCGCGGCCTCCCGAGGCTTCGGGTAGACGGTCTCCTTCACGTACGTCCAGACCCCGGCGTGGAACTTCCAGGTGTCATTGAGCGCGTTCCCCACGTAGCAACACCCCCCGTAGAGTACGACGTACCCGTCGGCCGCGTCGTAGTCCATCATCGCATACGTACGATTGCTGGGCCCGGGAATCCGCAGTTGGGTCCATACTCCGTGGGAGTAGGTCCAGGTGGCGCCGCTTGCTCCCGCCGCCACGCAGCCGCCGAACAGGACCACGTACTTGTCGGCCGGATCGTACGTCATGGTGTAGCACGCCCGAGCGCCCGGGTTGACGCTGCTTAGGGTGGTGATATTGAGCCATGGGCCCGGGCTGGGAAGGGGAGGGAGAGGCCCCAAGGCGGGGCGACACACCACGGATCCGACATGGGAAGGGCAGGAGAGGCCGTGGGACACGGCCCCCGGCCCATTCCCCTGCTCCAACGATGACCACGCGGCGTTCTGGAGGGCCACGGCGGTCGCCGCGGGGGACGCCGCAATGACGGAATCGGCCGGTTGCAGGGGGGTGGGGGCGGACGAGGCGCTCGCGTCCGCCGCGTAGTTCCCCAGCAGGGCTAGGACGATCGCCAGACTGACAATCGCAGATCGGAAGGAGACCCGGACCAGCTTCGTAGTGTGTTCCCGGTGACCCATGGAGGTTCCTTGGTGCGGCCTCGCAAGAATCCCCTCCCCCTAAACCTTTGGGTCCCCCTCTCTCGGTGGCCGGGGGCGCGGTGAGAGGGCGCGCCGCCGAGGGGGAACTGAGAATCAGCGATGGCGATCCTCCTCGGCCGGGGGGTTCCGTCGTCTCGAACGGGGATCCGGGTTGCGAACGGGAAGCTCCCAATACCCCGGCGGCTCTGCGGGGCCGGATGGGAGCGGCCCGCGTCCGAAGGGCGACCCGGGACGGTACCCGGCGGCGACCCGAACCCGCCTCGAAGCGGGCCGCACTGCTGATGCAGGAGCTCCAGCGCCACCAGGGGTCCGCGGGCGATATCGAACGAATGGCTCGGTTCGGGATCCGCTCGAGTGGGGTCCTGGGGGTCCATGTCCCCACGATACGTCGTATCGCCCGGCAATTCGGCCACAACCACGGAGTCGCGGCTCGCCTATGGGCCAGCGGCGTGTTCGAGGGTCGAATGCTGGCGGCGATGGTGGACGAACCGCTCCGCGTGACCGAGCGCCAGATGGACGATTGGGCGGGGCGGTTCGACAACTGGGCGATCTGCGACGGGGTCTGTCAGGATCTGTTCTGCCACACCCCGTTCGCGATGGCCAAGGCCCGCCAGTGGTCGCGCTCCCCGTCCGAGTACGTCAAGCGAGCCGGATTCTCGATGGTGGCCGGCCTCGCCCTCTCGAGCCGCGGTCACAGTGACCGAACGATGCGGTCGACCTTCGGTATCCTCCAGCGCGGCGCCGATGACGACCGGCCCTCGGTCCGCAAGGGGGTGAGTTGGGCGCTCCGTCAGATCGGCAAGCGGAGCCCCCCGATGCGCCTGGAGGCGGTCGAGGTGGCCCGACAGATCGCCCGCCGGGGGACTCGGGGGGCGCGATGGGTGGCCTCCGATGTCCTGAGGGAACTCGAGAACCCGAAGATTCGTCGCATGGTCCGATTGCGTGCGAGCCGGCAACCGAGGGCCATCGGCTCTCGGGCTCGAAGGGCGGTGCGGGGCGTCGCGCGCCCGATTTGACGTCCTGATGAGAGGGACCCCGCCAATTTCGTTCGGGGGAAAGTTCCGGCGGACCTTGGCAACCCACGGGGGTACTTCCCACCGGCCGACTCCGACCGCATTTCGTGGAACGCCCGAGAGGAGCACGGTCGCACGGCGCGACCGCACCCGCGGCCGGGCGTTGGATGGCGTCTCGCCCTCACCTCCACCTTCGGTAGGGTTAGAAAGGTGGGGCGGGTGAGGACGCCATCGGCCGGCGTGGCGGGTGACCCATGTTCCTTCGAGTCCTGGTGGCAATCGACGGCACCCCCCCTGGGCACCGGGCCTCCAAGGTCGCGATCGAAGTGGCCCAGCGATTTGGATCTACACTGACGCTCGCCTCGGTCCTGCCGGCGGGTTCGAGCTCCTCCGACCCCTACCTGGAAAGTCTGATCCCCCTCGGCGATGAGGCGAAGCCGTTGCGGGTGCAGGTCGAAGAAATCGAGAAGGAGGCCCGCTCCCGCGGCATCCTCACCGTGCAGAGCGTGGTGCTCCGGGGAAAAGTCGTCGAGATGCTCATCGCCTACGTCGCAGAACACCCGCAGGACCTCATCGTCGTGGGATCGCGGGGACTCTCCAGAGGGTCCCGACTCATCATGGGGAGCGTGTCGTCCGAGCTCGTCGACCGCGCACCGTGTCCCGTGCTCGTCGTTCGGCCGATCGCCAAGCGGCACTGAGGACCTGACCGCACCCCACGGGCAGGCCCGACGGCGGCCCAGTTCAGGTGCCGGAGTTCGATCGGGCCATCACGGGTGATCGAACGATCAACGGACCGAGTTGGGGGGAGACCCACGGGGTGTGGCCGGTGGCGCGAGAGTCTCTCTCGAGCGACCTCGACCTAAGGTTGATAACCTGTCGGGGCGAGGTTATGGTGGAAGTTCGATCGTAGGAACCATTCTCGAGCTACGATCGACGGCGGGAGTCTTCACCCGACGGGATCGCGGAAGCCTCCGAGGGCGGCACACGCTCGGCGTTCCCGGTGGGCATCGTAGCGATGGGTGGAGCGAGCGGTCGACGGGGAAGGGTGGGCTCCCGTGCGATGCTTCCCGGGGGCTCGATGGTCATCCTCGCGCTGCTCGTCGCCTTTCCCAGTGTGGGTTTCATTCATGGCATTGCGCCGCCGTCCCAGCTGGTCGCGCCGCCACCGTCGCTCGCTGCCGGGCTCGCCCCCAACGCCCAGGCCTGTAATCGGAGCGCCCCGAACGCATCGGACCCCAGCGGCGTACACGGCATGTTCGTGCTGGAGCCGCCGCTCAAACCCCAGGGGCTCGGCTATTCGGACATGACCCGGTACCTGATCAACAACTCCCTGGTCTGCGGGGCGGACTTCTGGGTCCACTGGAGCGACGTCGACCAGGGCCCCACGGCCCATCCGAGATACAACTGGACCGGCGTCCTGCAGGCGATCCGACCGTGGGAGCAGGCCGGAAAGCTCGTGAACCTGATCTTCTGGGCGATCGGCTATGGCCGCACCGCCTCCTACATCCCCTCCTACGTCCTGGCCCAGATCCCCACGATCCAGTGCGGCAAGTCCCCCGTGACCCCGTTGTTCTGGAACGACACGTACGTGCGGGATTACCGTGCGTTCATGCGGGCGGCCGTTTCCCAGTTCAACACCGATCCCTCCGTGGGGTACCTTCGATTCGGGTTCGGGACCGGCGGGGAGACGCTCCCGCTTCTGGACGGCGATGAACTCGTGTGCAAGGCGAAGCTGTTCGCGGCCGGTTACTCCATCCCGGTGTGGGATTCGTACCTCCTGTCGATGATCGATTACGAGCACTCGATGAGCTCGACCCATCCGTTCCTGGTCGCCCTCGATGGCGCCCTCGGGCCCCGGACCGACGACACTTTCGCGGATATCGGCGGCCGTGCGAGTCGGGACGGGGTCGGGTTCGGCACAGAAGCCCTCGTCAACTCGAGCGCCACGTGGAACGCCACCACCGGCCTCGCCTCCTGCGTCGGCGGGGGGTTCTGCATGCTGTTCAACCGATTCCAGGGCCGAGTCCCGCTCGAGGTGCAGACGATCGGGCCGAGCTCGCCGAACGGGAGCGGCCCGGTCGGTTCGCTCGTGCCCTTGCTCTCGTACTCCCTCCAGGAGCACGCCCAGGTGTACGAGATCTACTTCTCCGACTGGCTCACCGCATTCGACCCGAACTCCCCTAACTACGCCGCGTACCACTCGGTGTACGAACCCGCCTTCAAGGCCGTGGGACGGGTCGTCGGATAGCACGATTGGGATCGGGGCTCCGCCGGGGCAGACCGGGGGGCTCCCTCCGGGGAAACCCGCGCGCTTCGCCTTTTTTATAGGTCGGCCCGATTAGTTCGCTCCCGGAGCGGCCCCCCTACGACGATGAAGATACTCATGGTCCTGTACCCGGGGGGCGCGGCGGCGAAGGAGAATCCGGAGCTGCTCGGGGCCGCGGAGAACGCGCTTGGGCTCCGCGGTTTCCTCGAGGGGAAGGGTCAGGAGCTGGTCGTGCTCACCGACAAGGAACGCGAGCTCGACCAGCACCTTCCGACGACGGACATCCTCGTCACCACCCCGTTCTGGCCGGCGTACGTCACGGCCGAGCGGATCGCGCGGGCGCCGAAGCTCAAGTTGGTGCTCACGGCCGGGGTGGGCTCCGATCACATCGACCTCGCGGCGGCCGCTTCGCGTGGGATCACGGTCGCCGAGGTCACCGGTTCCAACGTGGTGAGCGTCGCGGAGCACACGGTGATGCAGATCCTCACGCTGGTGCGAAACTACCTCCCGGCGTACCGACAGGTCATCGAGGGGCGCTGGGACATCGCCGAGGCGGCCGCGCACTCCCACGACCTCGAAGGGAAGGTCGTCGGGATCGTGGGCGCGGGGCGGATCGGCCAACGGGTCGCGCTGCGTCTGCGCCCGTTCGACGTGCACGTCCTGTACTACGACTACCGCCGACTCACGACCGTGGAGGAGGAGGTTCTCGGGATCCGGTACGCGTTGCTCGATGACCTCATCCCGCGGTGCGACGTCATCACGATCCATTCCCCCCTCACCCCGGAGACCGACGGACTGTTCGACCGGGGGCGCCTGTTTCGGATGAAGAAGGGGGCCTGCCTGGTCAACACCGCGCGCGGACGGATCGTGCAAACCGAGCCGCTCGTCGAGGCGATGACGAGCGGGCACCTCGCGGGATACGCGGGGGACGTCTGGTACCCCCAGCCTGCCCCGCCCGACCACCCTTGGCGGAAGATGCCGAACCACGCGATGACCGTGCACGTGTCCGGCACCTCGCTCGAGGCCCAACGGCGTTATGCGGACGGAATCCGGGATTGCCTCGACCGGTTCCTCGCCGGTCGACCCTTGGAGCGCGACTACCTCATTGTCGAGGGCGGAAAGGTCACCAGCCCCAGCTACAGCTACGCGTTCGGCCGCTAGCTTTGTGGATGCTCGACGGGCACCTCCGGGATGGTTCCGAGTTCTCGAGCTCCTCCCGTGCGTGTCCGGCTCAGGTCGGGCTGGAACGGCACGTCGGGGGGAGGAGCCGCTCGTGCCCTGTCGCCGCCGAAGCCTCGATCGGAGGCCCGAGGCCATGCCCCGCCATCGGCCGGGGTCGCCCAGCAGGTGGTTTCGACGGGCAGTTGACCTCGGCATGGGACGCAGAACCTGTATTCCGAAGGATCTGGATGCTCGCAGTACGGGCAAACCCCTGGCTCAGTACGGTCTCCCACCCTTCCGGTGAGGGCTCCAGGGACCCCGAGGGCCCCGTGCGCCACCCCCGCTCGCTCGCCGTCCACCTTTTAACCCCCCCAGGTCCGGACGGGATCGGAGTGTACAATGATTTCATACGACGACGAATCCGTCTTCCCCGCGCCCAAGGACGCCGTCTGGAAACTGCTGCGGTCGCATCTCGACGACCAGGCGATCGGAGCGATTCACCCCCTGATCCTCGGTCAGAAGACGGTCAGTCAGGAAGGCGACGTGACGATCGTCGACCGGACCATCGATGTTCGCGGAAAGAAGCTCGCCTCCCGGTGGAAGATCACGTACCACGCCCCGGATTCCGCCCGATGGGAGATCCAGTCGAGCGAAGGACCCTGGGCCCCGGGTAGTTTCCTCGAGATGAGCTACTCGGACGCCCCCGGAGGTACCCTCGTCCGCACTCGCGGAGAGCTCAAGGTCAGCGTCCTCCCGTTCTTCATTCCCCAGAAGGGAGTCATCCGAAAGGCCCTCGAGACCGTCCACCAGGACGACATCGCGGCGCTCCCCCGATAGGCGTCGCGATTCCCGGGTCGCGGCTCCGGAGTGGCCTGTCAGCAGGCGACCGGGGCCCGCTTCAGATGGACTCAAATCGTGCGGCGACCGCAGGGATCTCCGACAGAGGCCGGGCCTCCCCCGGCACCATGGACGCGCCAGCGGGGGCCTTCTCGCAGTGAAGGGAGCTTTCCCGCCAGGTCCCTCCCGCGGGGGTCCGGGCTTCCCACACCAGGTCGAACGCGAACCGATGGGGGAGGGGGGCGCCGATGTGGGTGGCCCCGAGGGAGACCCCCGTTCGCCCCACGCCGTCGAGCAGGACCCGGAGGTCCTCCGGTTGCTGGGGGAACAGGGCGGCGACGCGCTCGACGTTGGCGACGGCGAGCACCCGGCCGGGCTCCCCTTCGGGGATGCGGCTGATGAGCTCCTGGAACGCGGAAGGCAACCTCAGGAAGGCCCTCAGGCGCGCGAGCAGCTCGGGCCGCTCGTCCGGGCGGATCAGTCCGGGGAGAACCAGGGTGCGGGCCCCACGCCCCGGAGTGATCTCCTCGGACCGGTCGCACACGTAGAGCCGGTCGGCGTCCAGCTCCCGCTCCATCGGAAGGCTCGGCGGGAACGGCCCGCCGGTCCCACACGCGACCTCGAGCCAGAGCGATCGCGGGTCGAGCTCGTTCGACACGGCGAGCAGCACCCGATTGACGATCTCCCGGGAGGAGCCCCAGAGATAGAACGCCGCGGGGCGACCGGGCCAATCCGAAGGGGCGGCGAACGGCCCGGCCCGGTCGGGGTCCCGTATCGGTGAGGGCGTCTCGCGCAGGCCCGGCGCGGCGGCCGACCTCGTGACCGGCCCCCGCGGGGCGGGGGGCATGGATCCGGCATGCCGGAAGGAGCGGACAGGCCAGCGAGCGGAGGGTTCCATGTCCGCACAGGGCGCCCGTGCGCTTCACGATTCATCGAACCGGTTCGCGAGAGCGAACCGGTTCGTACCCCGCAGGGACTTACGGGGCCAGCCGGAAGCTCGCCAGATCGACCTGCAGGGCCGAGTCGGCGAGTCGCTTTTCGATCTTCATGAGGGCCACGGAGACGGTCGACTTGCTCCGTCCGATTCGGTCGGCGAGCCCGGTGACCGAGATCTCCCGGGGTACGGCGTAGTAGCCGGAGGAAAGGGCCTCGCGGAAGACCGCATCCTGGGAGGGGGTGAGGCCGAGGTTTTGGGCGGACGACACTCCACGTCGAACGGATTCGATCTCGCCGGGTCCCACCACCCGCCGGAGGTCGTTGAGGTACCCGCGCATCTGGGGGGCCGATGCAAACGTCTCGAACCGGCTCCACCCGTTCTGGATGACGATCGGATAGCGGGTGAGCACCCGGTGACGGACCGTCACCGTGTGGATCGACGGTACCCCAAACGTCACGCGGTACAGCACGTCCCGGTCGTTCCTGGGGTGGGATTCGACGTGCACGACGTGGGGGAAATCGGCGGCCGCCACCAGCCACTCCAGCGCCTCCTCTCCGAGCATCCGCACCTCGACGAGCAGCTCGGTGGGGGAGACCTCGATCCGGTTCACCAGCTCGAGCCGGAGCTTCGGGTGCTGGGTCGAGAATTGGTAGCCCCACGAGTCCTTTGGGAGCTGGGCGGAGACCCGATAGAGGGCGAACCCCTCGGAGGGCGCCGCGGGCAGGGCCGCCTGTGCCCGCCCTCGGGGAGCCCCGGGACCTCGACTCGCCCTGCGCTTCCTGACCACCGCTCGCCTGCCCGTGGAGGCGGAGAGGCTCGGCGGGTCGAGACCGATCGTGCCAGCGCGCGCGCGGGTCCGGCTCCTTCCCCTCGACACTCGGTGGCTACAAGAACCCTTGCCGGCGCCCGCTCGACGATCGACCCCCGCCGACCGGCTCCGGGCGACCTCGTCCGGGACGGTCCGAAGGTCTCCCACACCGAATCGCGAACGCCGGAACCCGGATGCGTCTCCCCGTCCTCAGGAGCATCGAAGTTCGTCTCCTACCTCCCGCCCGCCGACATACGGCCGCTTTGAACCGCCCCCGTCGGGTTTCTCACCGAAGGGCATTCGATAGCCATTTCTCGCCCTCCCGACCCTCGACCGGTGGTCGCTCCCGTGAGTCGCAAGGCCCCCGACGCGGGGAGTTGGCGACCCCCCGGGCCCGAGGCGAGGGAGCGAGCGGGGGGTTTTCCGCGTCCCCTCCCCATGCGGGAGCGGGTGGGGTTCGCGTAGCGAGGCTAGGTCGGGCTACTTGGAGGCCATCTGGAACAGGCCGATGGTGTTCCCTTCCGTGTCCTTGAAGTAGCCGATGAATCCCATCTCGCCGATCGACTGCTTGGGCACGGTGACCTTGCCGCCGTGCTGGGTGATCAGCTTGCCGGCCGCATCGATGTCCTCGACGAGGATCGTCACGACCGGGTGCGCGAGCGAGTCGCTGCGCTTGCCCATCCCGCCGTTGATCGCGCCCGGGGACTTCGGCATCCCCTCGCCGTCCGACTCGGTCGTCCGGATCATCGAATAGTCCATCGCGGGGACCGCGTCGATGTGCCATTCGAACGTCTTCTTGTAGAATTCCGTCGCGCGCTGGACATTGTCTGCCGGGATCTCAAAGTGGACCACTTGTCCTTTCATTGGGCCGTCTCCACTGCGGGGGAAACGCGGGGGCTTGTAACTCTTCCCCGGGATCCGAGGAAGTCGCCCAGTCGCTCGAAGCCCCCGGCGCTCGGGCCTCCTGGGTGACGGGAGGCTCAGCTCTCTTCCCAAGGTTCCGGGGCGACGGGTTCCGGTGCGATCTCTGGAGGGGTCGGTGGCTTCGCGGTACGGCGGCGTCGGACCATCACAAAGGCGAGGATCCCTGCCACCACGACGGCGGCCAGAAGCCCGACCAGGAGCACTCCGGATCCGCTGGAACCTCCGAGCAGGCCCGGCGACGCGCTCGGCGGGGAAACCACCGCGAAGCTGGTGTTCAGCACGGCCGACGACCCGAGCCCGTCACGGACGGTCATGACGACGTTGAAGTTCCCGGCCGATTGGGCCGTGCAGTCGAGCACCGAGGTGTTCGCGCTCGAGCACCCCTTGGGGAGCCCGGCGTAGGCGTAGGTCAGCGCCCCCGTGCCCCCCGTGGCGACGGCCGTGAAGGTCGCGGCCTGGCCGACGGTCACCGAGAGCGACGATGAGTTGAAGGATACGACCTTGACGTCCGGATCCACCGCCAGGTGCACGATCGCCGAGGCGGACTTCCCGAAGACGTCGGTCGCCACGACGCTCACCGCGAAATGGCCGGGACCGGTGGGCGTGCACGTCAATACCGAGGAGTCGGCGGTGACGCACCCTGCGGGAAGTCCGAGGTAGGCGAAGCTGTACGATGGCGTGCCATTCGCGACGGTGAGCGCCAGCGTGCTGGCGATCCCCACGTCGGTCGTCGCCGGACCGGCGACGAAACTGAGGATCGCCGGGTCGGGCACAACCGTCAGGTTGAGGGTGACCCTCGCTAAGCCCCCGACCGGGTCGAAGACCGTTGCGACGATCGAATAGTTCCCGGGCGTGGGAGGGCGGCAGGTCGAGGTCGCGGTCCCGTTGAACGAACATCCCGCCGGGAGCCCGGAGTAGGAATAGCCCAGCGATGGGGTTCCGCCCGACGCGTTGACCCAGATAGTGAACGGGGTCCCCGCGTCCACGGAAGCCAGGGAGAGGGCCGAGGAGTCGATCCGGATCGCGGGGGATACCGTCACCGTCGTCGTCGCGGTCGTGTACCAACCGAAGGAGTCCGAAACGTTGACCTGGACCGTCGAGAGGGACGGGCTCGCCGGATCGCAGGTCACGTTCGCCAGATCGACGCTCGTGCAGCCCGCGGGAAGTCCGGTGTAGAGGAAATGGAGCGGGGCGGTTCCCCCCGATGCGTTCGTCCGGAAAAACACGGTCACGCCGACGTCCGTCGCCGGGGAGGAGACGTTGAACGCCCCGATCTTCGGGAGCGGATTGACCTGGAACGATACGTTGGCGGTGACCGAGAATCCCGGGACGTCCACGACCTGCCCCTCGACGGTCTGGTATCCGGCGGCTCGTGGGGTGCAGGTGAGGTTGGCGACGTTCAGCGTGGTGCATCCGCTCGGGAGGAAATGATAGGAATAGCGATAGGGGGCGCTCCCCCCGGTCGCGTTGATCAGAAAGTGGACGGGTGTTCCCACGGTCACGTTCAGCGGCGAGACCTTGAACTGGAGGATCGACGGGTCGGAAGCGACGACCAGGGAGAGGGGGAATCGGACCTGGTCACCCTTGGTGTCATTCACCGTCGCGTTCACCGCCCACGACCCGCTCGACGTCGGTGTGCAGACCAGGATCGTCACGTTCGCTGAGGCGCAGCCCGAAGGCGGGTTCGCGTACGAGTAGGCGAGGGGTCTGTCGTTGCTCGTGGCGGTGACGTTGATCGTCGTGCTCTGGCCGAGGTCGAGTCGCCCGGGGGTAATGTACGCGTAGCCGACGATCGGCGGACCATACGCCCACGTGTCGCCGAACGCGAACGTGCCGGCATTGTTGTACCCGCCGAAGTAGACCGATAGGTTGGTCGCGCCGTCGAACGCCATCATTCCCTGGGCCCGTTTGCTAGGGGCCGGAGAGAGACCGGTCGTCAGGTTCGTCCAGTTGTTGGCCACGAACTTCCACGTGTCGCCGAACACCGGGGCCGTCGTCGTGGTGCGCGACCCCCCGAACAGGAGAACGTACCCGTCCCGCTCGTCGTAGGCCATGGTGGCGTAGACCCGGGCCGACGGGGCCTTGGTGAGCGTGGAGGTCAGGTTCTTCCAAGCGCCTGCGGAGTACACCCAAGTCAAGGAGGTGGCACAGACCGCCGGCGGGGTGGCCTGCACGACGCACCCCCCGAACAGCACGACCTCCTTGTCGGCCGCGTCGTACGCCACGGAGGTCCGGAAGCGCCCCGGCGGGCTCCCCGTTACGTTCGAAGTGATGTTGGTCCACTTCTCGTGGACGTAGGTCCAGGTGTCCCGATACGGGTTGATCGTAGCGGCCGAGAACGTCCCGCCGAAGAGGAGAACGTATCCGTCGGCGACGTCGTAGGTCATCGCGGCCCGATAGCGCGGTTGGGGGGCGCGGGTCATGTTGAGGGTGATGTTCATCCAAACCCCGTGGCTGAAGGTCCACGTGTCATTGAGAGCGGTCGACGAGCCGTTGGAGTAGCCGATCAGTCCGCCGAACATCACCACCTTTTGGTCGGCGGCATCGTAGGCGATCTGGGGGATGGCCCGCCCGTTCGGGGCGTTGCTCAACGAGGGGGTGAGGTTCGCCCAATGGTTCTGGGCGAAGATCCACGTGTCGCCCAGCTGAACCCCATTGCACGTTGACGCCGAGGCGCACCCGCCAAAGTACAGGACGTACCCGTCGGCACCGTCCCACACCATGGCCCCCAGGGTGCGGTTTGTCGGAGCCTGTGGTTGGATCTGGGAGATGTTCGTCCAGACCGGGGTCGTGGTCAGTTGAGGTCGAGGAGCGGTATTGGAATGACAGGCAGAATCCGCCATGCGGAGCGCGCAACCTTGAGCGGCACCCGCGCCGGGACCTTCTCCCCTCTCCAAGGTATGGGCCGCTGCGGCCAGTTGCATCGCGCCGACCACCTGCACGGGGCTCGCGGAGGCAGAAACCGGCAGGGAAGAGGAGGAACCCGGGCGGCCTGCTACGGGCCAGCACATGAGGAGGGCCACGACGAGGGCCAAACCGAATCTTCCGAAGCCAGAGGCGAACCGGGGGGAGCTTGCGCGGGTATTCGTTCGCCCCATGAACTACTACGCGGCCGCACCCTCCCCGGCTCCATATAGTTTCGTCCGGCTCGCCGAAACCCATCCCGGGGGCAGCACGGAGGTGGACCGGTTCGAGTCGGATCGAACGCTCCCGGGGCACCCCCGGGGGCGGGGTCCGCTAAGTAGACAAGGGGGAACGGCCTTGCCCTCCACATCCGAGGGCCTCCATGAACTGCAGCTCGTGCGGGGCAGAAGTGACCGTCGGTGCCGTCTATTGTTCGGCCTGCGGCCGCCGGGTGGGCGCCCCCTCCCCGCATCCGGACCGGGTCGAAGCCTTGGCCGATGAAGCGTCGCGAGCCGCCCGCGACATGGTCCGGGCCGCTGCCAAGTTCTCCCGCCTTGCAATCGACAAGGCCGAGCAGGCGGCGCGGGACCCCCCCGGCACCGCGAAAAGGGCGGTCGATCGGGCGGTGGCTGAGCTGAAGAACGCAAAAGCGGAGATCGACAAGGCGCTCAAGGATCTGGAGTAGCGCGCGAGGGGACGGTCCAACCGATCGGGGTCCCTCGCCGCCGGCCACCGACGAGGTCCGGAGACTGGGGAGTCCCCTGCCCCGCTTCGTGGACCGGGCGGCGCCTCTCCCTCGGGCCGGGGCCTAGCTCACCGCGGCGACTTCCGGGGGGTGGGATTCTACGGGTTCCTCGATGGTCTGCGGGAGGACCCCTCGAACGAGGAACGAGATCGCCAACCCGACGACTGCGATTCCCACCACGAGGATCCACACATCGTGAACCGAAGTGGCGGTCGCACTCATGGCTTGGGCCAGGTAGGCGAGGAATTCGGGAGTCGGGGGGTTCGTCGGCGCCGGGGCGGGGCCGGCCGGCCCGAGTGACCGATAGATCGTTCCCTGGTAGCTGGCTAGCAGGGAGAGCACGATGGAGCCCCCGAGGTTCCCGAGGAACCAGACCAGGGAGTTCCCCGTGCCGACGTCCGACTTGGGCACGCTGTACTGGATGGCGAGTTGGGTGGGTGCGAAGGTGAGGCCGATGCCGAGTCCTAGCGGGATCAACGCCCCTGCCAATCCCAGCGGGATGATCCCGGCGTCGAAGCGGAACACGGGTGGGGTGAGAGGGACCGTCGTCAGGAGCAGGCAGCCTACCGTCGTCAGGGCGAGCCCCACCGTCGTCGGCAGTCGGTACCCCCACCGGCTGACGAACTGGCCCCCAAGCGCCGCACCGAGGATCATCGGGACCATGAACGCGTACAGCACGTCTCGGCTGGTATCGACGGAGCCTCCGAGCCCGAACTTCACGAAGATCGGCACGAACGTGATCACGACGACGAGGATGGCGCCGCGCAGGAAGTTCACCCCGCTGGCCGCCGAGACGAGCGGGATCCGGAAATACTTGAGCGGTACGAGCGGGTCCTCGGCCCTCGCCTGCTCCCACAGGAACAGCGGGCAGAGCACGAACGCAGTGGCCAACAGCCCGATGGTTCGGGGGTCCGTCCAGGCCCACCCGTTCGAGGTCTCGATCAGGGCGAAGATGAGTGCGCCGACCCACGCCGAGAGGAGGACCGCCCCGGCGGTGTCGAATCTCGGACTCCTCCCCGTCGGTCGCATCGGGCCGAGCGTGAGGAGGACGAGCGCGATCGCCACGAATCCGATCGGCAGGTTGACGAAGAAGATCCATCGCCAGGTGGTCGTGTCCACGATGTAGCTGCCGAGCAGCGGTCCGAACACGATGGCGATCCCGAAGACGCCGGAGAGGACCCCGGCGAGGCGAGCCGCCGCCTTCGGAGGGAACAGGTCGGCGACGATGGAGAAGACGACGGTGAAGAAGGCACCGCTCCCCAACCCTTGGATCGCGCGGAATGCGATGAGCTCGTTGAGGTTCTGGCTGAATCCAGAGAGGGCCGAGCCGATCAGGAAGATGCACAGGCCGAGCAGGTAGAACGAGCGCCGGCCGAACCGGTCGGAGAGCTTGCCGAAGATCGGGATCGCCACCGTTTGGGCGATCAGGTAGCTGCTCACGACGAACACCTGGCCGTTGATGTCGTGCAGGTCGAGGGCGATGTTCGGGAGGACCGTCGCCACGACAAAGTTGTCCAGCGCGCCCAGTAGTAGGCCGAGCAACAGGGCGACGAGGACCGCGGCGCTCCGGGCCGGTGTGAGGACCGGGGGCTCCTCCGGCAGGGGTGCGGCAGAGGCCGACGAATCCAAGGGCGGGGTGGGGGCGCTCATTGGGTCATCTCATCGCATCGGCACCGGCGGGCCGATGGGTTCACGGAGCCACGACTCTGGGGCTGGGGAATCCGCCGGACAATCGGGCCGCCAGGGGCTGGTCGATGGGTCCGCACGGGCGGGCGCGTGGCCCGCTCCGCTAATAATGGTTCGGGGTGCGATGGCGTCCGGGTTACCGCCCGACGGCGTCGCGCCCCCCCACCGGCGATGGGGAGAGCCTCAACCGGTGGAAAGCGACGGGGGGGGAGCGACCTCGAGCAGATGCAGGCTCACCAACTGAAGGGGACCCGTCCACTGCGCCACATGCATGCTGACCCTCGGGGAAAGCGCGTAGGTCGGCACGTCGAGGGGCAGCGTCACCTGCACCGTGCCGTTCACGGCGGTCCATCCGGCGCCCGAGATCGTGCTCGACCAGAGCTCCGTCTGGCCCTTGTCGCCCGTGATGACGCAGGAGAGGTGGTCCGTCGCCTTGGGATGGTCCACCCGGAACGTCAAGGTCACGTTGAACACCCCGGGACTGAACACGTTGTAGCTCCCGTCGTACGGGGTCGAGGGTCCGTAGGTCCACGGCCCATGGGTGGAGCCGTTCCAAGGGAGCCCGGGCCCCGCGCAACACGGGAAGCTCGCCGCGCTGAACCATTGGTCGACGGGCTGGTAGAGGGTCGGTGGGCCTGAGAAGGCCGCTGCGAGGAGCAAGGCCCCGTCCACCTCTCCCCTCACGCTCCACCCCTGCTGAAGGTAGTAGTTGGCCCACTGCTCCATCGTCGTGTTGTACGGTCCGTCGAGGTTGTGGCCATAGAACGAAGGACTGTACGGGTCGGCCAGGACGTACTGTAGCGGTACATTCGGCGCGAAGCGGCTCGGGATGAGGTAGTATTCCCGATTCAGCGGCTCGACCACCTGGGTTTGGGTGAGCACGACCCCGCCGGGCGGGATGCTGTTGGCCAGGGCGCGGAGTTGCGCGTCCAGCGTCAGATTCGTCCCGTAGGCGAGGCTGTCGTTGTAGAACCCTGTGGAGAGGAATCCGTTCTCCCGGAGGGTGGGGTTGAACGGGCCCCAAGGGGCGATGAACGCACCGGTGGCGAGTACGGCAACGAGGATCGTCGCGCTCGCCACCCCCGCGAGGTTTCTCGGCCGGAGCCGACGCCTAGCCCGCCGCAGCGCGTGAGGGAGCCCCGAAGCGGTAGCCGTCGGGGGCCACCACCCCTCGATCCGTTCGAGGCCCCGCACGGCCGACGCGAACAAGGGGCCGATCAGGAGCGCGGAGTACTGGTTCCGGAACGGAAACCAAAACCCGTGCTGGCTCGTGAAGAGCAACAGGGTCAGGTACGGGATCATCGCCCACCGCTCCTCTCGGCCGAAAAGCGGCAGGGCGAGCAACGGCCCGAACAGCAGCAGCATCGTCCAGGCCTGGACCGGGATGTTCGTCAGCGATGGGGCCGAGTACAGCGGTTGGGTCAGCGACACCGCGCTCGGCCCGCTCTTCGTGACGTAATGGAGGAACCAGAACCAGCCGTAGACCGTAGCGAGGATCAGGAACAGAGAAACCGATGCAATGAGCAGGTAGACCCCGACCGCGAACCTCCGTGAGCCCAGACTCTCTCCCTCGGGACCCGGAATCCCCGCGGGCGCCGTCTCGGGGGAGTTTCGGGAGACGTGCCGACGGATCGTGGCGAACCAACCGGGGAGGCGGGGCTCGAGAAGGATCCCGACGGCGAAGAAACCCATCACGATCACGCCCCCGACCTGGGCGAACAGGCTCGCGGTCCAGAACGAAGCCGACCCGAGGGTGGAGCCTCGCCGGTACAGCCAGTAGCCGAACAGGAAGAGGGTCGGGAACAGCGCTTCGAAATGGAACGGGAACCATACCGGGCCTGCGAGGGCCGGAAATGCGAGGTAGGAGAGGGCGAGTGCGAGCGCGGCCCATCGGTTGCGCAGACGGTCGCGCGCGACCAGGAACAACGGGATCGACCCGGCCGCGAGCCACGCCGCCTGGAAGGCGATCAGGAACAGAAAGAACCCCGACTCCGAGGGGATCAGCCAGAACACCGGAACGAATGCGTAGATCAGGAGCGAGCCGATCCCGATGCCGAAGAAATCGAGCTCGGTACCGTGAGCCGCGGCCCAGATGAGCTGATAATTGATCCCGAAGTCGAAGACCGGCAGGTGCAGGGACAGGTAGAGCTGCCATCCGTAATCGGTCCAGCCGTAGGTGAACACGGCGATGGCGGCCACGAGGGCGGCGAGGGGCAGGGCGTCGCTCCAGAGGAGCGGGGACCTCGACCCGACCGGATCCCCTTCGGACATGGGAAGAGGGGTGGGTAACCCAGCCTAATCGTATCTAGTTGTGGGGTTGGCCACCCGCCGCCCCCGAGCAGTGGGGTCCCGTGAGCCCGGCCTCAACCGGTAGGGCTCGGAGGCAACGGACGAAACGAAGCGTGGGTTCGACTCCGGAGATAGATTCATCTGGCGAACCCTGGGAATCGTCGGGCGGGTCCGTCCACCGCGGGAACCCAAGGGGGATCGCTCATGCTCGCAAGACTGGGTCTCGGCGCGGAGCGCGTCGGACTCTCGAGCCGGCTGCTCTTGGTCGGAGCCGGTGCGGCCGGAGTCACCCTCGCATTGATTTCGGCCGAAGCGGGGGTGGGGGCGGCC
>JAKIWG010000007.1 GCA_022750155.1 Thermoplasmata archaeon
CACCGCTTATCGCAGCTTGGCACGACCTTCATCGGCGCCTGAGCCTAGCCATTCCTCAACTGACAGGAGTCAGCTACACTGATTGCACTTGACAAGCGTCCAGAACGCGTGTGATCGGCGTCATCGGACCCCCTGTCCAGGGGACTGGGGGTCCCATCGCCCTTCCCCGGAGAGGCCATGGCCTCTGCGAGTGCATGGAACGCGCGGGCGTTGGGCCCGAGCGCGACCTGAAGGGACCCGGGAACTATATTTAACGGCTACGTCGGGCGATCGCACTCCTCCACCCCGGCGTCGCCGCCGGGACGACGTACGAGGGGGAAATCGCTCCGGGGAGGGGGAGGTTTTCCCCCCAGAAGAACAGCACGCTCCCCTGGAACTCGCTGTGCACCACCACGATCGCCCCGACCGGAGCGTCCGGGATCTGGAGGGTCACTGTGGTCCGCTCGCTCGCGGCCATCGAGAGGTCCTGGAACGCGACCGCCCCCGCGGCCGGCCGGAACGCAAGCGATAGCAACAGCGCGATGTCCTCCGCCAACGACACCGCGGCTTGGGGGACCGCACCGATCGTCGGGGCGAACACCGCGCCCCCGAAGAAGAACACCCCGCCGGAACCGACGGGAACCCATGCGAGCGAGGTCCGGGGTGCGGAGCCGTTCGGGGAGAGGCCGACGTAGCCGATCGACACCCCCTCGTGGGCCGTGAGGGCGGTGAGATTCGCCCCCGCGGGCGAGGCCGAATACTGGACGCCGAGCGCCTGGGCGTAGGAGCTTGAGTAGGTCAGGTTGGAGAACGGCATCGGTCTCGCGGCGGCCGGTAGACCGACCGACCAGGGGTCGGTCAGGGCATAGCCGACGAGCTTCTGCTGGCCGGTCCACCCCAGGCTGTCGTAGGCGAATCCGGTACCGACCCCGGGGGTCGGGTGGCCCTCTACGTATCCGAGGGGGCCTCCCGCCCAGATCAGCACCCCCCCCGAACGGATCCACTGCGGAAGCTGGTTGGAGTAGAGCGAGAACAGGGAATCCGGGATCACACCGGTCCCGGCCATCACCAGGAAGGCGTGGGGGTGGGCCTGCAGCATCCCCGGGAGGCTCGGAGCGTCGACGACCACGATCTGGAGGCGGGAGTGCTCGAGGGTGAGATACGAGCCGAGACGGACCGCGACCCCGTAGACGTCGTTGAACGCCCCATAGAGCGGATGATACTGCGGGTCCGCGAAGACCATGACCGTCGTGTCGGGGTTGTTGAGGGGCGAGCCGGGGACAAGTCCGACGTGGACCGAAAGTGGGTGAAGGCCCGCGGTGAGCGTGATGGAGGTCTGGAGCCCCTGGGGAGGGATCCGCTCGCTGGTGAGCTGGACCTGAAGGATCGGGATCGAACCCAAGCCGACGACGAGGAGGCTTTCGACCAGGAGCACGACCACCACGAAAATGGCGAGCGCACCGGCCGCCCGGGGCCCGACCGGTCCGGCGACCGCTGCCCGCCTCACGTCGTCGCCGCCTCGACCGAAGGAGGCCGTACCAGCCGCCATGCGGAGATCGCCGACATCGCGATCAGGCAGGACCCGCCCAGGCAACCGACGAGGAGCCAGAGGGTCCCCCGGTTGAACGGGCCCTGGTAGGTGTCGAACCCGATGGCGACGGCGTTGACGTAATTCACGGCCCCCGGCCCCATCATGACGGCGAGCGGGTAGAAGTAGGCCAGCGGGGTCAATAGCGCCATGTACAGCCCGAACGCGGCCGCCGAGAGCAGCCCGTATAGGACGAGCCCGGCCCTACCGAGCCAGGGCGTCGCCAATAGGACGAGCGCCAGCGGTCCGACCATGTTCTCGGACTGGGGCGTGGAGTCGAACAGGACGACCCCCACCACCAGGGAGAGGGCCACCGTGGCGACCAGAGGGAGCGACAGGGGCGTCCAACTTCGCCAGTTCGACCAGCGGGCGCGCACGAACAAGGCGAGGACCCCCACGATGCCGACGACGACCAGGAGGCGGAGCGCCATCAGAACGCCGGGGGCGTACTGTCGGAGCTGGAGCACGTCGAACGGGGGGAAGAACCTGGGCACGGCGCCGTTGTAAACGACGAGCACACTCAGGCCGCCGTAGACCCCGCTCGCCGAACCTCCCGCGAGGCTCTGGCTGATTGGTCCCAGGTAGAGCAGGAACGGCACCACCCCCAGTCCCAGCCCGAGGGCGTATTGCCCGATGGTCACCAGCCTCGACCGCCAGGCCCCGATCGTGCCCCTCGGCCGCATCAGGAAGACGAGCAGGCCGAGGGGGATCAGCACCGCGGGGTACGCCTTCGCCGAGATCGCGAGGGCCAGCACCACCCCGGAGGCGAGGGGCCAATCGTACACGAGGGCGGCGAGGAACAGCAGCATGAACAGTGTGGCGAGCCCGTCGACCTCCCCGTGGACCGCCGTCGCCCAGATCAGCAGGGGGTTCAGGAACCAGATCGCCGACGCCAGGTCCGCTTCCCGAGCGCTTCGGAATCGGCTCACGAGCTGAAAGATCACCAGGGTCGAGGCCACGTCGGCGAGGATGAGCGGGAGCTTCAGGGCCAGCAGCGCCGTCGGGCTGGGAACCAAGTTCGAAGTCAGGCCCGTCGCGACCACGGCGGGAGTGATGGAATCGAAGGTCGGCACGAGCGACGACGTAGGGAAGAACGCCGAGGCCAGGGCGTAGAGCGGGGCGCTCAGCAAGGGGCCCAACGGGGGATTGAAGTAGAGCGTGGAGGAGTACGGCGACCCGGTGTAGATCAGGTCCAGCCCGGAGAGGATGAAATCCGGCGTGTCGATCCCCCAGGACGTGATCGGCGCGAGGATCAGGCGCGCGGCCAACCCAATGAGGACGATCCAACGAAGCCGCCTCGTGCGGGGCGACTTCCACAGTTCCCGGAACCGCACCCGTAGCGCACCCAATGCGAAGCGGAGGTCGGCCTCGGTCGGAGCGACCAGCTCGCCGAACGCCCTGCGCACGGTTCGAGGTTCCGGGGGAAGTGGGTCAGGCTGCGTGGACGGACCCCGGGGTCACCGAACGGCTTCGGCATGGGCCGCCCCGGCGTGGAGGATCGGCGCCGTGAGCTGCGGGAGCGCTTGATCCCAGCTGAACAGGGCCGCGGCGGCTGTCGTCCGCTCGGCCAACCGGTGCCTTCGACCGGGTTCGAGCCAGAGCTCGCGCAATGCGCGCTCCAGGGCCCGCGGGTCGCGGCTCGGATAGACGATCCCCGCCCCCGTTTCGACCAGGAGGGGACCGATGCCCGGACCCTCGGAGCTGAGGACGGGGCACCCATAATGAACCGCCTCGGTGGCGACGACGCCGAACCCTTCCGATTCGGTCCCCGTCAGCACGAGGATCCATGCGCTGCGGAATCGACGGGCGAGCTCCGCATCGGTCAGTCGTCCCAGGAACTGGACGTACGGAGTGAGGCCTACCTTCGCGCAATCCGCTTCCACCTCCGCCCGACGGTCCCCGTCGCCGACGAACCACGCGAAGATCTCCACGCCATCGGAACGCAGGCTCGCCAGCGCCTCGAGCAACCGTTCCGGCCTCTTGTAGGAATGGCCCCAGTCCAGCCCGCCCACAAAGAGGACCGCGTGGTCCTTTCCGGGAAGCGAGCCGGGAGCGGCGCCGGCGATGTCCACCGGAGGGAGCACCCCCAATCCGATCCCGGGACCTAGGGGAATGACCAGGATCCGGTCGCGAGCCACCCCCCGACCCACCAGGAGCCGAGCATGTCGCGGGGTCGTTACGAGGATCGCCGAGGCCCTTCGGAGCAGCCACCCTTCCCAGGTTCCGAACGGGCGCGCATAGATGTGCTCGATGTCGAGGTCGGCGTGGTAGGTGGCCACCCACGGGATTCCTCGAAGCATCCCCCACCCTACCCCGAAGTCGGCGGAGAGAGACGGGAAGTTCCCCCAGATGACGTCCGGGTCGAATTCGCGCAGGGCCCGAAACAGCGGCCGGGGCCGGAGGAGGTTCTCCCCAAAGAACCTCCAAGACGGGAGGTACCGGACCGGGAACGGGTCGCCTTCAGCCTCGGGATCGGCCGGGGGAATGGTCCGACCGACTTGACTCCCGGGGCGCAACAGGTAATCCGCGGTGAACACACATACGTCGGCCTGCTTGGCGAGCTCGCGCGATACCAGCTGATGGTAGAACTCGGCCCCGCCCGTCCAGGGGGGGTACACATGCGTGACCACCGCCACCCGTGGCCGGCGCACGGAACGGCCCGCTCGATCCCCCTGCGGGCGGCCAGGCATTGAGGTGCAAGAGAGGGCCGCCGAGATAACGATTCGGCCGTGCCGGTCCGAGGGTGAGAGGAACGGCCGGACGTCCCGGCGACGTACGGCCGGCGCCCGGGCCTATCGGTGGGAGGATTCGAACCGGGCCGCCGCGTAGCGGCAAAGTCCGTCTCGGTTCGGTTCGCAACCCGCACAGTTCCTCTCCGCGGGGACCGGGGGACGGGTACGGTCGGCACGGATCTGGGTGACCGCGGCACGGATCCAATGAGCCTCGAGGTCGGTGTACGGGACCTCCACCCAACCTTCGCGTTCGCCCCGGCCCGCCGCGTCCCCATACAGGACCACGCCCATGGCCGGTCGATGGCCAGTCATCGCCTCGATCAACCGGCACTCGGCGATCGCCTGGACGGTATCGAAGACCCGGCCGTGTGCCTCATGAAAGCCCACGAACAGATGCGTCGCCTTGTACTCGATGGGCATCAGGGAGCCGTCCGAGTGCCGGACGATGAAGTCCGGACGCCCGCTGAGTCCGAGCTCGTCGTCGATCAGGTTCATCCCGTGCCGAAGGAGGGAGTCGTCGATCCGGGTCCGCTCGGGGGGGAACAGGAAGGGCAGATCGTCCTCTCCCTCGTCGCGGTAGACGAGTACATCGTGCGGGTCGAGGTCGAGGCGTCCCTCGTTGACGCGCAAGTGCACCGTCGACGGGGTGAACAGGGGGGAATGGCGCTCGGGGACCACGTCGAGCGGAGTGCACGCCATCTGCGGTGTCCCGAGGCGCTCGGACCGTCGCCGAGCGTGCGTCAACTCCATCTCGTGCGGGCATCGGGAGTAGGTCACGAGGTCGTGCGGGGTCAGGTGCTCGGGCCGGAGGTCGAGGGACGCGGAGCTCATCCGCAGCCTTTCTCCGCGTGCAGGCTATGAAGCCGCGCTTGGACTGGATTCGCCCGCCCCGACGTGGGGCACGGACGGGCCGGCGAGCATCCCCTCGGCCTCCCTCCACGCCGTTCGGTCGACGCCCGCGCCCTCGAAGATCTCGTGGAGTAGCCGCAGGTCTGGCCCCTCCTCACGCAACCGGTTCGCGATCGCCGAGACCCGTTCCGGGCGGTGCTGGATGAACGCCCGGGCGAAGGCGAACTCGAGGCGGCTGACCCGGAGCGCTTGTCCCTCCACGGTCACGGACCGGACCGGAAGCTTCTCCTCCGGCATTCGCCACTCCAGGTCGTAGGGTCCCGCAGGCGCGGCTTCGAGTTGGGTGGCCCATTCCACCCGCATGCCGCGCGCGAGCGTCCCGACGAACGCCCGTCCCCCGAGCACACGGTGTCCCGGGACCCACGTGGTGGGCGACACCGGCTCGATCAGATACTCCGAGAGCGCGTCTCCGATGGCGCGCACTCCGGCCATGGTCGTGCCCAGGTCGAGGTCCTGGCACCGGATGGGTACGCCCTGCAGGAGGGCCGCGGCCGACCCGCCCACATGCCAGGGCGTCGAGAGCTGCTCGAGTGCGGGCCCGATCCGGGCGACGACCTCCTTCAGCGTTTCATGAACCGGCGGCTCCATCCCGCCGTAGAGTTGAGCCATCTGGGCCTCGAACACGAATCGGGTCCGGTTGTACGCCGCGCGGACCTGGGATTCCTGGTCGATCGGGAGCTCGAACTCACGGTGCCAACAGCGGGGACCTCCGAACTGGCACGACGAGCCCGGACGGGACCAACCGAGCGGCTCTGGCGAGCCCTTGGGTGGCCCCCCCGCATCCTGTCCACCCTCTTGGGCGTGAAACACGAACTGCACGAGGTCTCCGGACCGCTCCCGCGTCAGCTGGTGCAGGAACCCTCCGCCGAGGTCCGGTCCCGAGACCATCTCTGGATACGGCACGCGGAGGCCCCTCGGAACGGACGGCTTCGGCTCCGCCGCTCCCCGACGGGAAGTCGGTGCGGGCCCTTATACCCGGCCCCTCCCGCGCGCTCAGGCGGTGGCAATCGGCGCAGCGAGCGGGATGGGCCCCATGCGCGATGCCACCAGTCCGTGCGACGACTGGGCGCACAGGTACGTCCCGTTGGCGAGGGTCATCCAGTCGGCGCGGTGGGAGTCGAACGGCTCGCTCCCGATCATCACCTGCTTGGGGTCGGCGACGTACGTCATCTGATAGTAGGGCCGGTCGTCAAAGAACCGTGGCCCGTGCTCCCCGCGCCAGTGGCAGAACGCCCACAGCTCGTTCGGGCCCCGGGAGAACAGGACATTGAGCCCGTCGAACGGCCCGCCCTTCGGCGATCCCTGGTTTCGCCATACGTGGACCAGGTCGTCCACGGTCTGGGCGTACGCCCCCAGCGGGTCGACCTGCTCCTCGAGATGACGGACGAACAGCCAGAACAGCACCTCGCTGTCGTTCACCCCCATCACTTTCCGCTCGTACTTTCCGAGCAGGGGGCGGGTCTCCCTCGGGAACGGGATCGACCCGTTGTGGGCGAACAGGTCGCCCTCGTGGGTGAACGGCTGGACGTTCTCGAGGGCGATGAGGCGCTCCCGTCGCAGCCGCATGGGATTGCTGGCCGCCCGCAGGTGGGCGATCACCATCGGGCTCGTCGCACGGGCCGCGGCCGCCATGAATCGTTCCCGCTCGCCCGGCTCGAACGCTCCCCCGATCCCCTTCTCGAGACGGGGGGTCCGGGTCGCCCGGTACCATCCGATCCCCCAACCGTCCCGCTGGGCGGTCTTCTCCGACGCCTGGGACTGCCTAAGCAGCGAACGGTCGGTCGATACCAGCCAAGGTTCCGCGGGGGTTGCCGGGCTCGAAAGGAGTCCAAAAAGGCGGCACATCGGCCCTACGACGGTGGGGGCCGAGATAAACCTCCCCCCGAGTCCATTTCGTCGCGGCCCGGAAGACACAACGCTTTTACACACCCGTCGGTTGCTATATTCGGAGACGGAGAATGGTGCACGTGGACGTAACGCACTCTGCCCAGGAGCAGGTGCTCAAGATCATGCAGAAGCAGGGGAAGCCCGAGGCGGCCCTGCGCCTGTTCGTTCAGGGAGGCGGATGCTCGGGCCTCACCTACGGGATGACGTTCGACAAGCCGGAGACGGGCGACGATATCGCGTTCCAGGACGGCGGGTTGACCGTCGTCGTCGACAAGGCGAGCGCGCCGCTTCTCGAGGGGATCAAAGTCGACTACCTCCTCGGGCTCGAAGCTTCCGGGTTCAAGATCTACAACCCGAACGCCAAGGAGACCTGCTCTTGCGGCAAGTCGTTCTCGGCATAGGTTCGGCCACCGGGCGCCGCAGGATTATATAGCCCCCGGGGCGTGGAACCCTCGGGGACGTTGAGGAGGGCCCCAGAGATGTCGGTAAACATTGAAGTCAGCAAAGAGGCGGTATCCCAGGTCCAGACGCTCATCAAAGCGCAGAAGCCGGGCACGGCCGTGCGTGTCTTCGTCCAGGCGGGCGGGGGCGGCGGCGGGTGCGGCGACGGATGCGGCTGCGGCGCAGGCGAGGCGAAGGCCGGCCCGTCCTTCGGGTTGGCCTTCGACAACCCGCGCAGCGGAGACGAGGTCGTCTCGGTCGACGGGCTCCAGATCATCGTAGACCCGATGAGCGCGGAGTTCGTCAACGGGGCGAAGATCGACTTCGTCCAGAGCCTGGATGCGACCGGATTCACCATCGTCCCTCCCCATCAGACCGTGCCGGACGCTCCCATCGGGAGCGGGTGCGGATGCGGGAGCGGCGGCTGCTGCTGAACGGCTGGACCAACCTTTTCTGCTATCCCCGTCCGGGTCCGATAGTCATGCACCGTCGAACGGCAACGAACCTCTCGAACGCACCCGTCGAGTGGGCCCCCAAGCATTAGTATAGGCTCATCCGGTCCCTCTCGAGGTAACGCATGGCCCTGGCTTCTTCACCACCAACGTCGGTTCATGCGAACCTGTTCTACGATTCCCCGGGCGTCAGCTGGGGACCCGCCCGGGTCTCGCTCGTCGTCTGCGTATACAACGAGGAGAAGAACCTCCCCCATTTCCTCAAGGCGGTCCAGGCCGCGACCGGCCCCAGCTTCCGGATCCGCGAGATGATCTTCGTCGCCTCCGGCTGCACGGACCAGAGCGTAGATATCCTGCAGGAAGCGGCCCTCGCCGATGACCGCATCCGGCTTGTCGTGGTCGCCCGCCGCGACGGCAAGGCCTCCGCGCTGCGCATGGGCCTATCGCGGGCCACCCAGGAGATCGTCCTGTTGGAGAACGCCGACACCGTGCCCGCACCCGGTGCCTACGAAGCCCTACTTTCCCCCTTCCAGCGACCGGGAGTCGGACTCGTCACCGCCCACCCCCGACCCGCCGACCCCGCCCGCGGGTTCGTCGAGCGGCTGGGCGAGGTCCTCTGGGAGGTCCACGACCGCATCTCCACGATCTCCCCCAAGGCCGGCGAGGCGTTCGCATTCCGTCGCACCGACCCCCCCCTCGACGACGACGTCGAGGACGACGACACGTTCGTGGGGATCTACGTCGGCTCCCAGGGCTGCGAGAGCGTCTACGCCCGGGACGCGATCGTCTACAACCGGCCCCCGAGCAACTTTGGCGAACTCTCGCGTCAGCGCTACCGGATCAATCGCCAGATCCTGGGACTCTGGCGCCGGACCGGGTTCACCACCAGCACCTGGAACCCGCTGTACATGGTCCGCGCCATCAGCATGTACCTCCGGGACTCCCCCCGCAGGTTCCCCGAAGTGATGGTCTTGGTCACCACCGAATCGCTCGTTCGAATCGCGGCTCTCGTGACCGTCTCCTTCCTTCACAAGCCGCTCCGGGCCTGGGCCCCTCTCGACTCGACGAAGCGCGCGATCGAATCGGTCGGCCACTGAGTCGGACCGGCCCCCGGAACCCACCGGAGCCTACTGCGCCGTAGGCAGGCGCCACCCCGCCTTGGGGTCTACGGCGATGACTTATGTGGTGCCCCCGGTGGGCGGTACGTTCGGCATCCGCCGAGCCACGTCGGACCCATCCATAGAGGAGCTCGCATGATCTCTCCACCGGGTCGGGCGGGAATCCCAAGGCCACCTCCTACGCCGGGGGGGGCGGTCGAGGAACCCCCGAACGAACTCGATGTGCTGACCCGCCTCCCGCTGTGCGCCGAAGCGGCGTTAACCCTTCTGGGGGACCCGATCACCCCGACTCCACGGTTCTTCATCCGCAACCACTTCCCCGCCCCCCGGCTCGAGCTCGCAAGCTGGCGGCTAGTGATCGATGGGGAGGTCGAGCGGCCGGTTTCGCTGTCGTACGAGGATCTGGTCCGGCTCCCCCGCCGTGAGGGCATCGCACTCCTGGAGTGCGCGGGGAACAGCCGCTCGGGCGTCAACCCCCCCACCGAGGGCGTGCGCTGGTCGAACGGCGCTGTGGGGGCGGCGCGTTGGGCTGGCGTCCCCCTCGCCTCCGTCCTGGAGCGCGCGGGGGTGAAACCGGGCGCCAAGGAGGTGGTGTTCGAAGGCGCCGACCGGGGACGGGAGCCGGACGTCCCGGAGGAACTCCAGTACGCGATGAGCATCTCGATCGAGAAGGCGAGGGACGGGGACACCCTTCTCGCCGACCGGATGAACGGCGCCCCGCTTTCCGTGAACCACGGGTTCCCCGTCCGTGCCATCGTCCCGGATTGGTACGGGATGGCCTCGGTCAAGTGGGTCACGAAGCTGACGGTCATCGACCACGCCTTCCAGGGCTACTTTCGGACCCGACCGTACGTCTACATCCACGAAGGCGACTCCGTCGGGGGCACGAAGACCCCGGTGACGGTCCAGCGCGTCAAGTCCCTGATCACCTGGCCCGGGGAGGGCCAACCGATCCGACCCGGCCGCCACACGATCCGGGGCGTGGCTTGGTCGGGAGGTGGCCCGATCTCTCGCGTGGAGCTCAGCGTGGGACGACTGGACCCGGCGACCGAGCCGGACCAATGGCGTCCCACTCGGTTGACCGGAGATCCGGCGCTCCATAGCTGGACACCATGGGAGTACGAGATCGAGCTCGCGCGTCCGGGCTACTACGTCTTCCGGGTGCGCGCGACCGACGCGCACGGAAACACCCAACCCGTACTCTCCCCGTGGAACTTCCGGGGCGTGGGGATCAACTCGGTCCACCAACTGCCGGTGGTCGTCGAGGGCGAGCCCCTGCGCTAACCCGGGCGGCGATCCGGCCCGGAGCCCGGTGGGTCGCGCAACCGCTCGACGAAGTGGGCGCGGAACTTGGCGACCTTCGGTTCGATCACCATCCGGCAGTACGCCTGCTCGGGATGGCGCCGGAAGTAGTCGCGATGATACTCCTCGGCAGGGAAGAACTGGGTGAGCGGGGCGACCTCGGTGACCAGCTTTCCGCGCCAGATCCCCGTCGCCTGCACCTCGGCGATCACGGCGTGTGCCGTGGCCTTCTGGGCCGGGTCATGGAACAGGATCACGGATCGGTACTGCGTCCCGACGTCCGCCCCCTGGCGGTTGAGGGTCGTCGGGTCATGCACCGTGAGGAACACGGTGAGCAGGTCATGGTAGGATAGGATCGTGGGGTCGAACTCGACCTGCACGACCTCGGCGTGCCCGGTTCGACCGCTGCACACCTGCTCATAGGTGGGGTTGGGCTTGGCCCCTCCCGCGTACCCCGAAACGACCCCGATCACCCCTCGCAGCTCTAGGAACACCGCCTCGGTGCACCAGAAGCAGCCGCCCCCCAACGTCGCAAGGGCACCCCGCGACGAACCCGGCGGTCTTCCCGGTGGAGCAGACATGAACCGTAGAACCGACCCTCGAATTTAGCGGGGAGGGGTCGCGTGGGTCGGTCCACTCTCGTCAGGTCCGACGGTTCACGCACTTCTCCGCGGGCCCGTGTGCCCGCGCTCGGGCTACTACGCATCACCCCCGCTGGTGCAGAATACCGGGCCCGTCCCCGACGGTATGTTGGAAAGGCGCGTGGGGGCGACGGCCCCTCGCAACGGAAACCGACCGGTCCGCCTTCGCGGCCGTTCGACTCGCCCCTACGCTTTCTCCCCTTCCGGGACGAACGAGAGCGAGATCGAGTTGACGCAATGTCGGGTGTTCTTCGGGGTCATCCGTTCGCCGAGAAAGACGTGGCCGAGGTGGGCGCGGCACTTCGCACACACGATTTCGGTTCGCTCACCGTCCGAGTCCGAGATCCGGACCACCGCACCCGGAATCTCCTGGTCGAAGCTCGGCCAACCGCAGTGCGCGTCGAACTTGTCACCGGAGCGGTACAACGCTGCACCGCAGCGCTTGCACGTGAAGGTGCCCCGCCCACTGAACTTCTCATACTCACCGGAGAACGGTGCCTCCGTTCCCTTGTGGACGATGACCCGTTCTTCCGCCCGGGTGAGCTTCCTCCAAGGGGAAGGATCTGCCATGAGGATCGGAGAATCGTGTCCCCATCTATCCTTTGCTGGGAATCGAGTACGAGCCGATAGGCTCCGACGTTCGACCTCTGCCTATGGTCGGAACACCGGTGGACTCCCCTGACCACCTCAATCGGGCCCCGCCGGCCGAGGCTCCTCCCTCCTCCCCGGTCAAGCCGCGGGCCCCGACAACGGTTCTAGGCCTCCGGGAGGCCGGCGATCGCCGGGGGGTTCGCGGTAGGTCCGCGACGAGCCCCGGGTCAGCCTGGAGGGGCGACCCCCGACGAGCCTACGAGGAGTACCGAGTCCGAGAGGTCTACCACGATCCACTCGTAGGTACCGGACGCGTCGGGAACTGCGAACGAGCAGGAAGTGGTCCCCAGCGGGCCGACGCTCACCCACAACGAAGCGGCATACGAGCTCGTGGGCACCGCGCCCAGGCCGAGCCATAGCGCGATATCGAGGCTAATGACGGCGGTTCCGTCGGTGATCCAGCCCTGTGCGTACGGCTCGTACCCGACGTAGCCACTAGCGTCCGCTCCCCCGAAGAATAGGATCCCGCCGTGACCGAGAGGCAGGTAGGCGATCGACGTCCGGGGAGCGGCAGGACCCTCCGCCCCCGGTGCGCTGATAAGCCCTAGATCGAGGCCTCCGTGCCGGGCGAGCCCGGTCACGTTCGCCCCGGCGGGGGTCGCGTAGTACTGGGTGCTGAGCGCCGAGGCGAGCGGGCTCGGGCTCGTTCCGTCCAATGGCGGTGGGGGGAGCTTGGTCGGAGTTCCCAGCGGAACCACCGGGGCCGGGTCCGTCACGGGGTATCCGGCGAGCAACTCCTGCCCGTACCAGCCCGGGTTGGCGTAATCGAACGACCCACCGGATCCGGGGTGGCCGGCGGCGTACCCCAGCGGACCCCCGGCCCAGATGAGGAGTCCTCCGCTCCGAACCCAGTCGGCGAGGAACCAGGTAGAGTTCGAGAGCACAGTGTCGGGGGCGGGGAGACCGATCACCGCAAACGCCGCGTTCGGGTCCGCGGTGAGGTCCCCCCGGACGGCCGACCCCGAAATGGTCTCGACAGGGATCGGGTTCCCCAACGTCGCAAGGTAACTCGCGATCCGGATGGCGTCCCCCTCGAGGGTCGCCACCCCTCCGTTGGTGTATGGTCCGGGGTAGAGCGGATCGGCCAGCACGAAGAGGCGATCCGGACGCGTCGTCGGTCGGTCCGCGGACACGAGCCCGACACGCAGGTCGAGGGGGGCCGCCGTCGAATGCAGCTGAAGTGTGATGGTCGCCCCGAGGCCACCGGAAGGGGCGGTCGACGCAGTCACCTCCAGGGTCCCGTCGCCCCGCGCATGTACCCCCCATCCGGATTCGACCGCGAGCAGCGCGAGGGCCACGATCGGGATCGCCGCCCAGCGGAGGCGACGGCCCCGCCCTCTATCGGGCCCCGACCGCCCTGCGGACATGGCGCCTCACCCCCTCGCGAACCCGGGCCGGCAGGATCGACCACCACGCGCGGGCCAGGATCCCGATGACCGCGAGGCCCCCGATGAGTCCGAAGCCGAACCAGAAATAGGGTGGCACCCAGAGGTACTTCCCGGCCACGAAGGCCCGCGCGGTCCCGACGAAACCCCCGACCGCACCCGGCCCGAGCCAGAGCAATACGGGCAGGAACGCGCCCTCCGGAGTGAACAGGGTCATGTACAGACCGAAAATCGTCGCTGAAAGAACCCCATACAGCACGGGCATGCTCCGGCGCCAGATGGGCAGGAACAGGGCCGCCAGGGGCAGCAGGGCGGAGGCGTTCTCGGCTTGCGGGGTGGGGTACGCGAGTAGGATTGCGGCGGTGCTCAGCAGGGCTGCGGTCGCCAGGAGGGTCGTGAGTTCACTCCGAGAGAGCGGGGCTCTTCCCCGTAGCGCCAGAAAGGTGGCGAGCGCCACGAACAGGATCGAGATCACGGCCACGGCCTCAAGGGTATGGAGCGCGAATAGCCCGGGGACGTGGGCTCGCCACCAGGCGGTGAAGCCGTAGAGCGGGGCCATTTGGACGTTGTAGATCGACAGGATGGTGATCCCGCCGTAGTTCAGGGGAGAAACCGGGCCGCCCACCACGCCACCGAAGAAGCTCAGGTACGGTAGGAAGAGTGCCCCGGTCACGACCAGACCCCCCAGGAATCGCGTCAGCCGCTTCAGGGGCTGGGCGATCCCGAGATCCCCGGGCTCCCGGTATGCGAGCCAGAACGCGACAGCGACCGGAAGCAGGGCAAGGGGGTACGCTTTCGAGAAGATCGCAGCGGAAAGGAACATTCCCGCCCCGAGGGGTTGACCCCATGCGAGCGCGACGAGAAAGAGGAGAACCCCGCAGGCGGCGAGACCGTCGGGCTGAGCCTGCACCGAAGAGACCCATATCGCGACGGGGTTCAGGAAGAACGCCGCAGCCGCCAGGGAGGAGTTCCTCCGGTATCCGGCCCGGTTGAGGAGCACCACGATGGCGAGGGCGGAACCGACGTCGGCCAAGATGAGGGGCAGTTTGAGGGCCAAGAGTAGTCCCGGCGACGGGAGCCACGGAGTGACGAACGCCGGGCCCAGGATGGACGACGCGGGAAGGAGCGCCGGATAGAACACGACGGTGGCTTGGGAGGGGTCGAGGAGCTCCAGAAGGGCCACGAGCGGCGCCTGCAGGAAAGAGGCGAGGGGCGGCTCGTAGAGGATCCCATTGGCATACGGCGAACCGTTGTGGAGGAACGAAAGGTCGGCGAGTGCGAAGCTCGTGGTGTCGCCGCTGAGCGAGGTGATCGGAGCGAGGAGCAGCCGGACCGCCAATCCGATAAGTAGAGTGTACCGCAGCCCTCGATAACGCGGATCCCGAAGGAGCGAGCGCCAGCGATCGCTTAGCCACTCCCCCAGCCCAATGGGCAGTCCGAGTCCAACGGCGAGGGCTTCGGCGCGACGGGGTGCGTCGGTGGTCGGCCCCGTTGGACTCGCGGGGGAGGTCATGGCTACGTCCCCATTCTGGGAGAATTGTACCGCTCAGTCGACCCGATCGGCCGGCGCGAGGGAGATGGCGGGGTGGTCAGGACGTTCCGCCCCTCCGCACCCGCGACGAGCGAGGGTGGGGTGAGCTTTCGGTTCATCGAGCACGCCTTCGCCGAGAATCGAGCGGAGGACGTGCCCTTCGCTATAAGAGCGGTGCCAGGCCCGGGTTCGCCGTGGTCGGTTCGTCGTGGCCCTCGACCGAACGCGCCAATCGGGAGTCGGAGCAGAGAGGAAAACTATATGGCCGGATCTCGGCGGGCGAGATCCGACTGGGCACCCGTTACCTAGGGTTCGTTAGGATTGCCCGGACTCGGGGCCCGACAGATTGCAATACGAATGGGTTCGATCCCAGTAGATTTTCTGCCTGAGGACGAGCCGTTTCGCTGTTTGCTGCGGGTCCGCTGGAGGTCACGCGCGAGCGGGATCTGAGCCCGGCCATGTCCGCTCAAGCGACTGGGTGAATCCGATGCCGAGATGGCTGTTCGCGCAGCCGCGGTCTCGACTCGGAGGGGGCAACCTCATTGACGGGCCAGTGTACCGGGCCCCAGAAACCGGGAGCCTTTCGCTTGAGAGTGCGGAGAGTTAACCCGAACCCGGCTAACCCCCTCCGGGGGGATGGGCCGGGCCAGACCCCTATCCTGACGATCGATGACTTTGTCCTCGGCGAGAGAGCTCGGTTCGACTCGGTCGAGTACATCGTGGCCCGGATGGTCTTCCTCGTGTTCATCCTCATCGGGGCGGCCGTGGTCGTCGTGGAGTTGTTGAGGCTCGCAGCACCCGGGTGAAAGGCGACCGTATCGGCCGGATGCATCGAACGGGGCTCCAAAGGCGCCCCCCGGGCAGGGGAACTGGGTACGAAGAAGTCCGTGACGTCACGTGCCTCCTCCACCGGGGCCGTGGGAGGCCACGTCGCGCCTGCGACCTCCCGGAGCTTTCCCATGGGGCCTTGGCGGTTCGCCCTCCCACCGGGGCGGGGCAGCTCGGATTCCCCGTCTCGCCCCGGGAACGCCGGTGGATTGCGTCACTTACGATGCGCGGTCGCGTGGTGGTCTCGGAGCTCCTCGGGGGTGTCGAAGGTCGCCTCGCAAAAGGCACACTTGGGTCGAGGGGGCAGTGGGGACTCGCCCTCGGCGATCTTTTCCGCGTGCCCTTCGAGGTGGGTCTGAAGCTCGGGTCCGTCCGAGAGCTCCTTGTCACAGACTTCGCACCGAAATACCGTGGCTGTCTTCGCGTCCATTGTCGCCTCGTTCGAATCCAGGGAACGACGGGCTAAAGGCGGAGGGCGCCCCGGTCGGTGCCTCCCTATCCAAAGGGTGAGGCGTGGGGGGCAGGCCCCCCCGGCACCCTCATCGCACGGCCCCGGCGAATCGAGGGTCGATGCGCCCGTCGAACGAATCCCGACCTTCGGCCCTCCCGAGGACAGAGCAACCGATGGGTCGAACGACCCAGACCGGCGCCGCCGGCCGATAGACGGTACCGAGGCTCGGGCCGTCTCGCGCCCCGGGCCCCCGTTCCCGCTCCCCCCGGCGACCTCAACGGAGGAGCTGGTGACGGTCCGTGGTGAGGATGGGAGTCGGGAGCCGGGTCCCACGGCGGGGTTCCGGGAGGAGCTCGTTGCCCCCGCGGAACGCGTCCTGCGCGGCCTCCCGGCTTCGGAACTCGGGGAATCCCCGGAGGGCGGCGGACGAGCCGAGCGCGAGGACAACGACCGTCGTGATCAACACGGTGTACCAGCCGACCGTGATCAACCCGAGGCCGAGGGTGAGCGTCAGGATGACAGTCGCGCTGGTCAGTCGCGTGTTCATCAACACCGCGATCGGTGCGGCCCGGCGAGTTCCGAACACCCAGCGGCCGATCGGGTAGATCGTTCCGACCTTGAGCGCGGTGGCGACGACGACGAGCGTCGCGATGAGGGACCAGTGCTGGATCAGATACGCCGGATCGACCCGAAGACCGACCGCGAGGAAGTAGAGCGGGACGAAGACCGCGAACGCGAGCTGCCGGACGTCCTTGAGGAACCATTCGCCCGCCCACCGGGAGAAGAGGAGGCCCATCAGGAAGACGAACAGGATCCCCGGGACCCCGACGAGCGTCGACAGGAACGCGAGAACCGCCAGGGAGAACAGCAAGCCTCGGGCAGGAAGGTTGGCGAACCCGGCGGGGCCGCCCGGGTCGGTCAGAGCTCGTTGGAAACGAGGGAGGAGTACCGCCGCCGCGCCGAGCATCCCGAGGACCACGAGGGTGAAGGCGATCCCGGTCGAGGTGAAGAACGTCGTGGACGTGATCGTGACGTCCTCGACAAGGTTCACCGAGAGGGTGGCCGCAAGGACGAGACGTCCGAACGGCAGCTCCGTCAGGTCGTACTGCTGGAGGGTGGTGTAGACGATGGAGATCGAGGTATCGGCGAGGGCAGTGGCACCGATGACGGAGATCAGGAGCGGCGCCCTGAGCCCCCAGTAGAGGACCGAGAACAGGCCGAGGAACGGGAGGAAGAACCCGGGAACTCCCACCGTCAGCGCCCGGCGGAGATTCCGTCGGAGGAAATCGAAGTTCGTCTCGAGCCCGGCGAGGAACACGATGAACAGGCTCCCCAGGACGAGGATCGAACTGGTCCCGTCCGGCAGGCCGAACCCCAGCAGGGCGACGAGGCTAATCCCGGCGGCGATTTCGATGGCCGTGATCGGCAACTGGGTCCGCCGGGAAACCAGGGCCGTGACGACGATCGTCCCGAAGACCGCCACGAGGGCGAGGTCGAAAGAGTTGACGACCATCATTCGATGCCGCAAGGCGCGGGGCGAACGAAAAAGGACCCCCTGAAAATCGGTAAGGACCTGTGGTCACGGTAAGCAAACTAGCGAACGGACCGCCTTGAGCGCGTGACACTCGTCGGGAGTGCCTGGGTTCGACTCACGTCACGACGAAGTAGTTCAGCTCGGAACTGAGCTGGGAGGCGACCCGCGCGCTCGCTCCCACAATCGCTGTGTTCACGTGGTCGGTCGCCGTACCCATCCAAGCGTAGAACTCGACGGCGATCTGGTACCTATGTCCCGCCGGGAAGGTTCCGGCCCCGGTCCACACCAGATGGAGCGGGTAGATCGCGCAGGACGCCATCGACGGCGACGACCCGTTGTAGCAGCTCAGGGACCGTGAGCACCCCGAATACCAGCTCGAGCTGTTGGAAATGTTCGCGGGCCATGAGTATCGGGGCAGAGAGCCCTACCGCCCAACGACGGTCCTGGTCGTCCTCGCGTCGAACACCCTCCCGCCAGCCACCACATCCCACGCCGCAGAAAAGCTGCAGTCGAACGTCTGGCCATGGTTCGGATATTTCGTCGGCATCCGGTTGGACCATAAGGTGCGGAGGTTCACGGCGGTGCGCTTCTGACTGCGTTCTCGGGGACAACGAGTGGGCATCGGGTCGTGCACCCCCCGGGTTTGTTATCGACCCACAGCCACGCAGCCGCATTCATCCTGAGGGCGAATGTCTACGACCGTGTCAGCGGGTTACCCGGTGAACTTACCTCGTCTGCCTTCAGCTTCTTCGGAGGTAACCAGTGGATTCTCAACAACCTGGTGATTTCCTGACCCGTTCCCTTGGTGGTCGACGTGCTCGGGTTGAGTCCGTTGACGCCAATTTGGGCGTTCGCGAGCTCAGGTCCTAAGTCGCAGGCCGGGGTTATCTCAGCACCACCGGCGCTGGTGGTTCCGTTCTGAGGATGCGCTATCGCAGGTGTGAAGGCAGGCTTTTTCCGCTTCTCCCCTCTGCTGTCGACCTACTGAACCATTTCACCGCCCAGGTTTTTCCCCGGAACTCGTGGGATGTGAGCCGAGTGAGGTCGAACTCCCGGTCCCGAGCTCTGCCTGTGGCCGAGCTTATCTAGAGCGAACAGGCTTGCGGGTCATCCTCCCCAATCCAGAGCCACGGAGGATCCCAATGAGAGAGAGCAGCATCGCAGTTTGGGGTGCATGATGAAGGCGTCACCGCGAACGCTGGATATTTTGACCACTGTTTTGGTCACTGCGGGGCTCATCCTCGGGTCTGAAGTGCTGGCACTGAGTCCGTCGTTTCGTCAATTGTTCTCGCCGGCCACGACCCCGGTGGGTACCGTTGCGTCGGTTTCACACGAGCTGACTTGGATCCCTCCACTCGCTGGGTTCACCGTCCGCTCGTTGAACTCGACAGACAACAATGGGCATGGCACCGCGAGATTCTCCGTCCCCGAAGATTTCAACACGTCGACGGGAGTCGTTTCCGGCAGCGGGAATGCATCCGAGAACGGTTCCGCAGGCGTCGCCGACGGGAGGGTCGACGCGAATTCATACGCCACCGGGCCACAATTCTCCATTGCGACGAGCGGGCCGTACGAATTCCAATCAATCTGGAACGCGGGTTGGAATCTGACCGTCCGAGATGTCAACAGTTACGGTAGCGCCTACATTGGCGCTACGGCGGACGTTTCGATAGCCTTGGCGGTGAACCTGTTCGATGTCAATACGGGCGCGGGTTGGTCAAGCTACTTCAGCAACGATACATCTGTTGGTTACAATGGATTGAATCAGACCATTAGTTGGGACCTCAATCACTCCCTCTCTGTCCCAACCACGGTCTTTCTCACCCTCGGAGACCGATACTACCTGCAGACCTTCGTCCAGCTCAGCGTAGGGGCGGTGGCGTTCGCCGGAGCAAACATGGCGTTCGCCTCTTTCAGCTTCTCGTCCTCGGCCGTCGTCACAAAACTGCTGGAGATTCGCCTCGCCCCGCTTGGGTAGCCCCCGCTATAAGGTGGTCACGGAGAGCTGGCCGTTAGGCTAACGCCCGAGCCAAATATGGACGATTTACCAGTGTACCCAGTGGGCCTACTTGCCGGACAAGCCGAAGGACTCTATCGCCAAAGACAATCCCTCAGGGTGCTTTCGCGGCGGGGAAAGCCTTGCCCACCCCACGGTCCCCCATCTTGCTCGCGAGGCCGCATTCGCGAAAGTCCGCGCCGCCGGAGGCCCGCCTTGTGTGCGATCATTCTCCGGGCGAGCCCCTCGGCCTTCCAACGGAGGCTCGCGGCGAGCTCTCGGGCGTAGCCCTCACAGGGCGCCCCGGGGGCCGCCCCGAGCGGGTACGTCGGTGGCCCGACTTGATCTCTGCCATGGCGACCCGGACCCGCTCCGACCGCCTCTCGGACTCGAAGGCGGCGATCCCCGGGAGGAGAGCCAAGAGCAGGTCCCTGCCGAGATTCGGCTTCCCGACTTCTGGCGTGTCGAGCGTCGGCTCCTTGAGGGAGTGGAACCGGACCCCCATTGCCTCGAAGTCGAGGACCGACTGTGTCGCCTTGGTGACGGTCGCCTCCCGAGAGAACCGATCCAAGGACCAGACCAGGAGGTGGGTCGAGGGGCGGTCGGGGGCCCGGGCGTCCTTCAGTGGGCGGTCGTGCACAATGCGCTCGACCTTGCCGGTTCCGGAGACCCTCTCGGAGTAGACCTTCACGATCTCCCAGCCCCGCGGGCGCATTCCGTCCGGAGCTCCCGTTCCTGACCAGCGAGGTCCTGATCATCAGTGGAGAAACGGAGGTATAGGACCACCTTCGAGCTGCAGGGGCCGAGTTGGGAAGCTTGGTTGCCTCCGATGCCCCTCCCCGGCAAGGGAAGACTAGGTCGGCCGTCCACATGGTGGGCGTTATCGGATCGGGGCTCGCAGGCGCCGGAATCGCCGCCTTTCTGGTCCGTCCCGCGAGCGAAACCTACGGAGTTCTTGGATTCGTCACCGTCCTCGCGCTGTCCCTTGCCGCCTGCATTGGTGGGGTAAGACTCACGAACCGCTTGACTCGTTCCTGAGGGGTCCGGGTCCTCCTCCGGGGCGAGGAAGTCGGCGGCCGACTGGCGCCCGGGTGAGGTCACCTCCCCCCTGCCGCCCTAACCCGCTGCCTTCTTCGGCGCTCCGCGATGGTCTTCTCCTGGGCCCGGAAGTCGAGGTAGCAGTCCGAGCATCCCGAGGATCGAGATCGGTGGGGGGGTCTGCCCGCACCCCCCGCAATGCTTCCGGAGATGGGGTGGAACAGTCCGAACGTGCTCTAGGTCGGTGAACCTGAGCCTGTGCTCCCGGTAGACCCCGCGCACGAACTAACGACGCGGGACGGGCCGAACCATTGGCCCCCCCTCCAAAGCGGTCCTGGGGGCTGAAACATGGGCCCGGACGGATTTGAACCGTCGACCGACCGGTTATGAGCCGGTCGCTCTGAGCCAGACTAAGCTACGGGCCCGTCGGCGAGGGAGCGATCGAAGGGGACCGGAGGCGCCGCCGAGCGGACTTTCGGGACCGGAACGGAGGGCCGTCCGGTACCTTCGAACCGCTGACCTTTCGGTTAACAGCCGATCGCTCTACCGCTGAGCTACGGCGGCACCGAGGGCGCCGAGCAGGGCTCCGGCTAATAGCCTTTCCGACCCGCGGCGAGCCCCTTGTGCTCGTTCGCGCGGTCCTTGAGGTGCTCGATGAGCTCGCTCATCTTGTCGAGCGATGTGTCGAGCGACGCCCAGAACTCCTTGGTCTTGTCCGTGACGACGGCTCCGTCGGCGGAGGGCTGTATCACCCCCTCCCGCTCCAGGAGGTGCAATGAGTATCGCACCTTGTGGATGGGGAGGTGGAGGGCCTCGCTCAATCGGATGATCCCCATCGGGGGTTTCCCGGCGAGGTGTTCGAGGATATCCACGTTGCGCGCGAGCAGGTCAAGTTCGCTCGCGATCCGGTCGACCAGGTGGCTCCCGTCGGCGCCCGGAGCCCCCTCGGCCTCCTCGGGACGCGCGGGCGGTTTGCCCATGGGATTGCGTTCCACGGCCCCGAGAACGGCGCCCGTTACTTGAACGTTCGCCACCGCATCACGCGCACCTCCTCGCGAAAGGGCCGAGGACGGTCGCAACGGCCATATGTTTTAGCCCCAGACCGGTCGTGGTCTGACCGGTTCGTCATGCCGCTACCCTGCAGTCCCCTGGACGGTGGGCCGGGATGAGCCCGAGCGTGCTCGACTCGTTCCGGACCGAAGACAACGTCGGGCTTGCCGACAAGATCCTTCGCCCGGTCTATCCCCTCGCGGTCGTCCTCGGGCGCACCGGGTTCCAGAACCTGTCGAGGTATCGACGGGCGTACTCGAACCACTGGACCGTGACGATGGCGCGGATGGGACTCCGCAAGTACCCCATCGACGGGCACCTGCGGAACGGGACCACCGTCAGGCTGACCAAGCACCGGATCGCGCAGCTCTACTCGTCGGACCGTCTGGAGTGTCATCCCGCCGAGGATTCCGTCCGGGTGCGGGTCGGAGACCGGACGTTCACGCTGCTCACCGGCTGGAGCCAGGGCGACATCAACGGGGTGTACGTCGAGAACGTCTATGGCCCGCTCCAAGTCCGGGACCGGGTCGTGATCGACGTCGGGGCGTCGATCGGCGACTCGCCGATCTTCTTCGTTGCGAACGGCGCCGCGAAGGTCATCGCACTGGAGCCATGGCCGATCACCTTCCAGCGCCTGAACGCGAACATCGCGGCCAACCACCTAGAGGAGCAGATCGTCCCCCTCAATGTGGCCCTCGGACCCCAGCCGGGCGAGCTGCGCCTGGATGACCGGTTCGAGAGCCAGCAGCACGCCCAAGTCAAGTCCTTCGATACCGGAACGAAGGTCCCGATCGTGCCCCTGTCGGAGCTGGTCGAGCGATACGACGTTCACGACGCGGTCCTCAAGCTGGACTGCGAGGGAGCGGAATACGATGCGATCATCGGCACGCCGCGCGAGACCCTGCGGCGCTTCCGTCAGATCCAGATCGAATACCACTACGGCTACCGGAACCTGGAATCCTGCCTGGGTCAGGCCGGATTCCGCGTCCGGCATAGCCGAGCGCACCGGACCGTCAACCCGGTTATACATCGCTCGGTGCTCTGGCAAGGGAACCTGTACGCGGACCGGATCGACTGAACCGAGAGGAGGATTCCCGCCGACGGGGCCGGGAGCCCCCCCTATGCGGTCGAATCCGGGATACCATCCGCATTTATACGCATAGCAACATTGGTACCTGCGTGCGACAGAACTCCCCACGCGCCGCAGCGGGCACTCGATCGCTTGACGCAGGCGCCACGGGCACCCTCGTAGACGATACGTTCATCGCCCCTGCGACGGTGCCCGCGGACCCGGGGGCGGTGCCCACCGCTCCGCCCTCGCCCTCCCCGAACGCCGCCGACGCGGCCGAGCCCTCGCCGCCAGCTCCCGCCACCGCCCCCATGGACGAGGTGACGCTCGCATTCGCGACGTGGCTTGACACGGCGGGAGTCCCTCGGACCCTCTCCGAGTCGGTCGTCCAGGCCACGATCTTCTGCGCCGCCGACGGCGAAAGGACCCGGCAACGATTCGTCTTCCAACGCGAGGGTGAGACGGTCCGTGCCGTGGCACCCGTCTACTGGCCACTCCTCGTGTTCCGTACTCCGGAACAAGGCCGGGTGGTGGTGTTCGATGGGACCGGGCTCTGGAAACGGTCGTTCCATCACTCGCTGCTCCCGCCGCTCGAAGCCTGCAGCGCAGAACTCTCGCACCCCCCCGCCGCGGCGGACGTGTCGGTCTACCTTCGCGGGATCCGCTCGATCGTGCTCGGTGATGCCGGATCCGAGACGTTGACGGTGGAGGGATTCCTCCCTACCGAGGCCCCCCTCTTCTCGGACATCATCTCGCAGTCGGCGTTCCGAACCGAACCCCTGCCAGCCCACCCGGGGTTCCTCCCCACCCGGCATCCCGTGGCCTGGTACGAGGCCACGGTCTCGCAGATCAGCCGGTCGATCTCGCAATTCGACCGCGAGCTAGGCGAGATCCGGGATCTTCGGGCGCAGGTGGAGGCCACCCGTACGTCGACCCTGGAGAGAATCGCTTCCGAACGGAAGGCTCTCGAGTCGGAGCTGCGCAACCGGGTCCGATTCTACGCGCACGCCGAGATGGAACGGGAGGCGGAGACGCTCCATCGGAGCCTCTGGGAACAGACGATGGTCGACCTCGACCGCATCCGCCAGGCGAACGCCGCGATCGCGAGCGCTCGGGCTTCGGCCGCGACCGCCGAGGAGCTCTCGAAACGTGCCGCGGCGGCCGGCGGAGACCTCACGGTCTGGCGCGACCGCGCCCGGAAGGCGCGCGACATCGAGCGGGACGCCCTCCAGGCGATCCGGGAGGCGCGGGGCCGCATCGAGCTCCTCCACGAGCGGGAGCGTCAGGCCTTCGGAGTGCTCACCGACCGGGTGGCCCTCGTCGAGCAGCGGTCGGCCAACGACCTGGCCGTGTTCGATCTTCAGCAGGCGGAGGTCGAGGCCGCATCGGTCGAGCTCCTTCAAGCCCTGGACGCGCAGACCGCACGTCGGAGCGCGGAGCGAGCGGAGGTTGCGGCCCACCTGGTCGAGCTCCCCTCATTGAACGGAGTCCAGACACTCTGGTTCCCCCTCTGGGTAGCGGAGCTGATCGGGCCGAAGGGGTCCAGGTTCCGAGTATTCCCCCCGATGCAGCTTCGGACGGGCATGAAGATCGGGGAGTCGATCAAGACCCTCTTCGGAGGGGTCGTGCTCCCCCTCGAATCCCGGACGGCCCGTTTCGAGCAGGCGCTGCGGAGCACGCTTGAAAAGGCGCTCGAAGAAGACCCGTGGCTGAAGACGGCGATGGGGCAGATCGTCCGGGCCGCGGACGCGACGGCCGACCCCGAGTTTCTCCAGCACTTGGCGCTCGGCCTCCAGGAACTCCGCCAGTCCGGTTGGATCACCCCCGAGCAGGAGCGCGGTTATTTCGAATCGTGCTCCCAGCATCTGCGGACGAGACCGTTCGCCGATTCCCCCCGAGAGACCCTCGCCCTGGGTCGCCCGTCGGTCAACTTCGTGAACAGCGGGTAGCACCTAACGACCCCACGTTGGCCCAGGGTGGCGGAGGGGTGGGACCGGCCATTGTCCGGAAGGGTCTCCGCTCCATGCGCGGTCCGTTTCCGCGGCCCGTCCGCCACACCCGAAGGATCCAGCGGGCCCGAGGTCCGAGGAGCACGTCCCGACCCGACCGGTGGACCTTCGCATTCGCTCGGCCCAGGAATATCGGGGGACTAACCCCGGACCCCGCCTATAGGCCGAGACCGCCGTATCGGGGTCGAGGTTCCCGGGAATGGATTCTCGCCCGGCGGCCGTCGCAGGTTGGGCGATCGCCGTGTGCTTGATGGTCACGGACCACGTGCTCCTCGGGGCCAACGCTTCCGGCGGGACGCCCCGTACTCGTCCTACTGGGAACTTCCGAACGGGAAGGCGTCGGGGTTCGTGGTGGAGACCGATCCCACCGGGGGAATGGACCATTGGGTACACCTGAACTCCACGGACGCCTCGGGGCTTTCCGTGCGCCAGAGCTACCAGCTCCCGGTGCAGCTCCCTCCATGCCTGCCACCTGTGCAAGGGATCCAACCCACCCCCGGTTCGGGGTACGCGGGAGTTCCGTTGACCACGTGGGTGATCGCGGGCCTGAGCGCCGCGGTCGTCGTTAGTACCTTTTGGGTCCTTTGGCTGGCGCGCACGCGTCGCCCTTGAGTGGTGCGGCCGCATCCGCCGGTGGGATGACCCTTCCCGACGGGGAGTCGGAGCGATCGTCGACGAGCTGTGACCCGGAACCGGACACTCGGTTGGTCCGGTTCGCCGGCAGATGGACGAGCCGGAACCTGCCCCCGAGTCGTATCCGTTCCGAACCACCGGGCGCGTCGGGCCCGTCGCTCCCTCCGAACCCTCCCACCCGGTGGGTCACGCCCTAGCGGAGGAGAAGTTCGGCGTTCAGCTATGCGACCTTCCCGGCGATCTTCGGACCGATGGGGGGGCTCCTCAGGACTCGCACGAGGCCGTTCGCCAGATGATGACGAACCCCCGATCCCGGTCGCCGACCGGGTGGTCGACCGGGCTCGTGGTGGGCGAATGCGCGATCCATGTGGATACGCCGCGCCGGCGTACCCGTGATCCGTGCGGAAACCACATTGGCGGTCCTTTTCTTCGCTTCCATCCCGCTGGGATTCCTCCTGAGCCACCTGAGTGCGTTCCGGAGTCTTGCCGCGATCCTCTACATGGTCGGAGCGGCGTGCGGGATCGCGGCGTCTCTAACCCTCAGCGCTGCGCGGGCCCACAAGAGCGAGGTCGTGGGGGTGGCCTACCGGTCGATCGGGAAGAATCCGATTCCCACCGCGAGCTCTCCTGCGACCTACGAGCTCACGCTGAGCTACTCCCACGTGGCCTCCTCGAATTTGGGGACCCAGCAGGAGGTGCGCGGGGTCAGGTTCGTCCTGGCCGACCGACCGGAACTCGCCGAAGTTCCCGCTCGAATGCGGGAGCGGATACTGGGGGGTTAACGGGAACCCCCTGCCCCCGGACCGGCGAACACTCCCACCGCGTTGGTCGGGAAGTCGTATCCACTCCGTAACGGGGCGTCTATCAAGGGAAAGACCCGATTTCATCTCAGAGGGTGAGCCATGACTACCGAAAGTGAATCATCCCCGGCAGCGAGGGAGGAACGGGCGTTCCGATGTGAACTATGCGGCGCCAGCATGACCGACGCCGCCGAGCTCCAAGGGCACGTGGACGGTCACGCCGAGCGGGTGGCCGAGGGTCTCCCGGCCGTCCCCGAAGGACCCAGCCTTCGCTGTGCGTTCTGCCCCGCCCTATTCGAAACCCCAGAGCAGGTGAAGGACCACCACGCGTCGGCGCACCACAAGTGAGCCCGTAACGAAACCGACCGTTCCGTTCGTCCGTCCGGCAAGGGAGACCGCATCGCACCCGTAAGCGACCGAGAGACAGAGCGGAGGGGGGTCCTTTGGCCGTGTTCGACACAATGAGCTTGGCGCTGGTAGCCTTAGTGATCGGCGCGCTGGCGCTGGTCGCCGCTTGGCTGCTCCATTGGATCTTGCTCGTAGCGGGGGTCGTGCTGATCGCCCTCGGGGTCTACCTCGCATTCGGCGGTTCCTTGGGTCCCCTATAGATCGCCCTTGTCGGAGCGATTCGGGGGGGCCGCACGGGCCTTCCTCCTTTCTCGAAGCGAGGCGCGTCGCCCGGGCTCCGAGCCCAGCACTTCCTCGGAACCCCAGCGCCTCCGCGCGGAGTCCCCCCCTCGGCAGATCCGTTCTCCTTGAGATCCCTCGGACGAAGGCAGCCGGACCGCTCTGGCTCTCGGATGCGCTGGGTTCAATGTGGCTCCCCTGAAGGCAGCCCACTGTGATCGGTTACGACCTTCCCTCAACGATGATACCCCGACCGCCGAACTTCGTACTCAGGTCCCGAGGCATGTCGAGCGCGAGCCGGTTCGGTTACCCGAGCATCGGTCACCTTCCGTTGGGGGTCGCTATCCTCGCCCTCCTGGTAGGGGTGTTCGGCTTCTTCGTGCTCCTCGTGGGGTTGGTGCTCTTGGTGTTCGGCACCGGCCTGGCGTTCGGGGCCGGCACGGTGACGGTCTTCGGCTCCGGCAGCACGGTCGCGGGACTTGTCCTGACGATCTTCGGGGTCCTGACCGTGGCCGTCGCCTCCGGGCTGTGGAGCCAAGAGCTGTGGGCGCTCGCGCTAGCGGTCTTGGTCCTGCTGTTCTACGGGGTCGTGGAGTTCCTCTCCCAAGCCTGGCTCGGATTCCTCCTCATCGGGGTGCTGCTGATCTACCTCGTGGCGGTCTCGAACCACTTCGATTGACCGGGACCGGATTCAGCGACTGCCAGATCACGGAGCGGCGATGGGTTCGGTGGGTGATCTCCCTCACAGCGTCGGAAACGACCCCGTGGTCCTAGCGGGCAGCCCCACCCTCGAACCCGGCGAGGGACGACCGATCGCCGCCCGGTTCGGGTCGGCCTTCTACCTCGGCCCTTTCTTCTTGGTGGAGCGCGGCAGCTGGTTGGGTGTAGATGCCACGGCCCGGCGGACCTCCTGCTCCTCGGGCCCGCCGGACTTGCGGGCGCCGCTTACACGTTCGAACCCGCCCGGATCGTCCGGTTTCCCGGAGGCCGCAGCGGGTACCGAACGGGGGCGTCGTCCCGGCAGCAGGAATCTCCGACGCACGGACGGGGTCGCCGTCGACGAGAACGGCGGTGGGAATGTCGCCGGGGCGCGGTCCGAGATGATACACCGGCCTCCGGGTCGGGAGGGGGCGATCGGACTCCGCTCCCCCGGGTCGCGTCACGATTGCGGGACGGCGCCGGAACCGCTTGACCTTGGCGCGCCGACCCTCGATCCTCCGCGCGGATCGGTCGATACCCGGCGCCCGGCGGCTCGGAGGACCTGACCGGAGGCCCCATTTCGGGGGAGTCCGTACCATAGCCATAAACAGGAACTCCGCGTAAATCGGGCGATGCCACCGGACGACGAGAACGAACTACGGACGGCTTCCAGCGCCGGGCACCCGACCGCCCGCACTCCCCGGTGGCGCGGGGGACACGGGGCCGCCTCCGCCCTTCCGTACCTGGTGTCGATCGTCGTGACCCTCCTGGTCGCGTGGTTCGCCTTTGCGTTGATCACCGGTACCCCCGTCGGCCTGACGGTTCCGAAGCTGCCCATCCAGACCGTGACCTCGACCACCCCCGTGGTCCTCACGATCAACAACCCGTTCGACACAGAGAACAACAGTTCGGCCGACCAGTTCTCTCCGGCGAACTTCACCGTCCCGTCGCACACCCTCCTCGAGATGACCTTCATCAATTACGACAAGGGGCAGAACCCTGTCACCACCCTCGAGGCCACGGTGAGCGGGTCGGTCGGAAACTGCGTCTACCTCAACGCGACTCCGACCGCCCTCGGTCAGTGCGTACACGCGCTCCCGACTGGGTTCGTGACCCACACGTTCTCGTTCGTGAGCGGGGCGTACGCCGGGTTCAACATCCCGATCCCGTCGGCAGTGAACTCCGCGCCCGGCGGCATCGGGGCCAGCGTGACGTTCTTTGCGTACTTCAATCAAACCGGAACGTTCACCTGGAACTGCATTGCCCCCTGCGACCCCTGGTCCATGCAGACAAATGGGTTCATGACCGGCACGATGACGGTCACCTAGAGCCCGACCCATGCATCGTGCGTACCCACTTCGGCCCCGTCGCGTCGCGGCCGCCTGCTCCCGGGCCCGCGTCTTACACGTGGCGCTCTTCCTCCTCACGGTCTGCCTGCTGGACGTGGTGTGGGTGGTGCCCCCATCTCCGACGGGGTGGGCGGGGGGGAACCCCCCCGGGGGAGCCGCCCCGGTACCCGGGCTGGCGAGGGTCGCGTTCGCGGGCAACAGCGGTGGGGTATGCTCTACTTCCGGCTCCGTCTACCTCGGAGTCGATTGGAACTGTGTCGCGATCCTGAACCTGGTCGAGGTCGGGCTCATGCTCGCCGCGATCCTCCTCGTAGCGTACATCTACTGGGACTCGGACGCTGCCGAGCTCCCGGGGGAGTCCGCGTCCGTCCCACTCACCGAAGAGGAATGGGCGGCGAACCGGGCGCTCCGAGCCGAACGGTTGCGGGCCGTGACTCCCGACCCGGAGGCGCCAGGGGAATCGCCGTGACCGAGGGGCCGACCGGACTGGCAACCGGGGCGGAAGACTGCGGGAATTGCCCGAGTGCCGGGGGTCAGTGGTACACGCTGGCGCCCTACCTGAACCAAGACGCCGTCGGGGTGGTCCGACGCGTGGCGCCGCTGGGGTCGTCTGGGCCCCCTGGGGCGGAGGCGGTCGACGAGGCGCGTCGTAATCTCATCAAGCTCGCTCTCATCGGCGGGGCCATCGCGGTGGGGGCCGCCGGCGGGGCGACCGCCCTGCGCTACCTGGAGCCGCCGGTCGCCGGCGCTTCGTCGTACCCGAAGGTCCAGTTGCTCTACGACGACGGCTCGCCGATCCTCGGCTCCCAGTATCGGTACCCTCCGGGCGCGACCGATCTGATCGTGTTCAACTACCCGCTCACGAACGAGCCGAACATACTGTTCAACCTTCCAGCCGCGGCCCCCAACGGCGTCGGGCCGAAGAGCACCCTGGTCGCGTACTCGGCGATTTGCCAGCACCTCGGGTGTGTCCCCCCGTACGTATCGTACTATCCGCCGGGTGCGTGTCCGTCGTTCAACGGCGGGAAGGCGATCATCCACTGCGTCTGCCACGGCTCGACGTACGACCCAGCGCAGGCCGCCACCGGGGGCGGCGCGGCGATCCTGACCGGGCCGACGCAGCTCCCCCTCCCCCAGGTCCTTCTCGAGTGGGACTCAGCGACCGACTACCTGTTCGCCGTCGGGGTGATCGGTCCTCCCGTCCGGGGACATTCGAACACTCTCCTGGGGGGAAGTCCGGTCTCCTCGCCGCTCCAGCTCGAGGCGCCGCAATCGCCCACCCAACAGTGCCCGACGTAGGAAGGGGCGATGGAAGGAAAGGGGAACGTGGCGGATCCGCCGTCCCGCGTCGGTTACGGGGGGTTCAACCGTCTCCTCGACTGGGTCTGGAACTACATCGAGGAGCGGGTCGGGGTCTCGCGCTGGCCCCTGCGTCCCCAGCCTGCCTTCAGTTTCCGCCCGGCCTACTGGACGGGCGCCCTCGTCGCCGTCGCGTTCGTCGTCCAAGCGGTCTCCGGGATGTTGCTGCTGATCTACTACAACCCATCGGTCAGCCCCAGCACGACCGGCGGGGCGCCGGCGGCGTGGAGCTCGACGCAGTACCTAATCCAGCAGGTCCCGTTCGGCCTCCTAGTCCTCACGGCCCACCTCTACGGGGCGTACGCCGTGATCTTCCTCGCGTTCATCCACTTCTTCCGCGGGTTCTACGCAGCGGCCTACAAGGCCCCCCGCGAAGCCTCGTGGTTGTTCGGCACCGTGCTACTGCTCTGCATGCTGGGGATGGGGTTCACCGGTTACCTGCTTCCCTACACCTCGCTCTCCGTCGGAGCGACGAACGTCGGGATCGCCCTAGCCACCGCAGCGGCCCCCATCGGGCCGATCGTCGCTCCGCTATTGCAGGGCGACGGAACCTACCAGGGACTGCTCTCGCGGATGTTCGCGTTCCACGTCGTCCTCATCCCCGCGGTTCTCGCCTTTCTCCTCTGGCTTCACGTGACGCTGTTCGAGACGCACGGAGTGGCGCCCCCGGCTTCGAGCGACCCCGGGGCGCGACGGACGCTCACCCACGAGGACGACAAGAAGCTCGGGAACTGGTTTCCCCGGATCTTCCTCTACGGGACCAAGTGGACGTTCGGCTACATCGGCGCCCTGCTCCTCATCGTCGCGGCATGGCCCACGGAGCTCGCGCCGGCGTTCGGTTCGGCGAACCAGTCCGGGGTCTCGCCCGAGCCCGACTGGTATTTCCTGTGGCTCTACAAGCTCGCGGATTTCCAGTATGTGAGTCCCCTTGTCGCGATGGGGGTCCTGGGGTTCATCGTCTTGGGCCTGCTGTTCCTCCCCTGGATCGAGCAGGTTCCCGGCCTGCTCTTCCCGCGGCTTCGCAATCCGCGGACCCACCCCAGGGACCGCCCGGTAATGATGTTCCTCGCCACGTTCCTCCTCTCCTTTTTTGTGCTCATGACCGTCTGGGGCGGCGTCATGCCCGGGGTCGTGATCCCGGTCTCGATGTACCTTGCCTACCTCGGGGGCCTTGCGGTCGTCGACGCGACCGTCATCCTGTTCTTCTGGGCGCGCTATCGCGAACGGTACGCGAGGCGCGTCGCCCGGGCGTTGTCGGGGACGGGGACTCCGACGGGGAGCAGTCGTTCCCCTGCCGAATTCCCGACGCGAGCGGACCTTCTCTCGGGCAGCCCCGGCTTCTGGACGCCGCGGTCGGCACTGGCCGTCATCCTCGTGGCGGGGCTCCTGGTGCCGCTGGGGTACGTGCTCACCCTCCCTTCGTTCACCACCGTCGGGGACCAGCGGGGCCTCGCGGTGGCGTTCGCCGTGATGGCGTTCGCGATCGCGGCAATCGTGCACCTGGTGGAGCAGAGCGAGCGGTTCCGGCACGCGAGCCGCGCGATCCCCCCCGGAGTCGCTCCCGGACCGTAGCCCAGAGAAGCCCCCCGCGGGACCGATTGCCCGGGCCGGTGGAGAACCGCGGCGACCGAATGTCGATAGACCGTCGGTCCCCGGCCTCGCCTCCTCCGCGAGCCGCGGCTGGCATCGGTTGCCCCCCGAGTTGCCGGGCCGCGAGCGCGGGCCGACCGGGGGAACCGGACACGACGGGGGCGTCGAGTCATCGAAGGAGGCAACATCCGCCTCCGCAATGTCCCGATGGCGGCGGAGACGCAAGATGCGGCTCCGTGAGGTACCGGCCCCTCCGGCTGGGAAGATCCGCGACCGTGCGTCCTGTATCCGCCCGGTGGTCGGGGGTACCCCCTCCTCCTTTCGGCACGTCCCGCCTTCCCGGCAGACGTACGGCGAGTTCCCCTTCGAGATCACCATGGCGAAAGTCACGATCGAACTCGTGTGCGTCAGCCTCCACATCCGCAATCTCGCCCGGTCGCTCCGCTTCTACCGGAACTTCGGATTCCGAATCCACAAGCGCGGGAGAGTGGATCTCCGCGGCGAGTGGGTCCACCTCAGGGGCCGCGGCGCGGCGCCTCGAGCGGAACGAGCGCCCCAGTGGGAGGCCGCGTTCACGAACCGGTCCCCAACCTTCTCCACCCACACGGGCGGAACCGCTACGCCGCCCAGCCGGATGACCGAGGCCCGCGATCGAACTGTTCGGCTCGAGGCCCGACCTCCTCGCGGTTGCCGGAGGAGGCGACCCGCGATTCTTTTCGCTAGGGGGGACAGGCCTCACCGGGCGCCCGAAGGGTATCGCCGAGCAACATGGACCGCTCTCTCGTGGAGAGCCCGGAGTGTCTCGAGCACAGATGCACCTCGAGGCTCGTCCTGCCGGCGTACGGCCCGCTGCACATCGGGCACAAGATTCTCGGGGAACTCCCCGAGAATCGTACGCAGGGACACCCGTAGACATGGCAGGGCATCGGAGTGGAATGTCCGCGGGGGCGGACGAAGCGGCCTCGACGACGCCCCACGGCTGCGGCCACCAGGTAATGGGTCCCGCGGATGTGGTCGCATCCCCCGCAGGGCACCAGACGAAGGATCCGACGTTGAGTAACCATTTCGATCTCGATGAGAGAAGACCCCGAACTGCCCTGAGGCGGCAAGCCGGAGTTCCCTCTAAGAGGCCCTCGATGCCCATTAAGCGTGCCTTGGAGAGCGAGACGCGGGCTGCGGCAGAAACCACGCCTCCTGGGAGCGCTAACGGAGGGACTCCGTCGAGGTGGAGGGGTCGGTTATTCCGGGGGAACCCTCGCGCCACGAAGCATCCTACCCGCCGCCTACCCATCTTCCGACGCGGCGAGAGCGGCGGGGGCCCCTCGGCCCAGACCGCCACCACTCTCCCTGATCGAGCGTCCTTCCCGAGGCAGTACCCCGCGTCCGATTCGAAAGCCGCGGGCCATCGCCCCCCCCGGGCCAGGAGGAGCGCCCGCGGGCCCCTGGAGGCGAGCGTTCGGGCCGCGCCCGACGGACCCGCTCCGGTACGGAAGTCGGCGAATTGGTGCAAGACCCTACGACCGGGTCGCTCGGGCACGCCGGCTCGACCGGACACGATTCTCGAAGCGGTGGGCGCCGTGCCGGGTCATCGTGCTCACGCGCTTGCCCGCGCGCGAAACGTCCTTGCCGACGGTCCGAGCGCCGCTCGCGATCTTCCGGCCCGCCACGCCCATCCCGAGCTTGACGTCCCGACCGGCGGTCTTTGACCCTCGTACGACCTTCTTCTCGAGTTTCCGTCCCTGTGCTTTGATCGACATTTTCACGCCTGAACATCTGGCCATCACCGGGGCGGGTGTCAATGTCCCGCTTGGCTCGATTTGAGGCGAGCACGGGAGGTACGCCGCTCGCCCGATCACTACATCGCCGCGGAGAACAAGCGAGAAATCGACTCCTTGAACCGAATGGCGCGGGACCGGGCTTCGTATCCTGCCTGGGTGATCTCGGTGCAGCGGGTCATGTCGTCCTCAAAAATCTCGCGATAGCGCTTGCTGAGCTTGCTGTCGTAGATGACTGCATTCGTCTCAAAATTCCAGTTGAAGCTCCGTATATCCCAGTTGGCCGAGCCCACCGAGGTGATCTGGTCGTCGACGGTGGCGGTCTTGGCGTGGAGGAAACCGGCGTCGTAGCTGAACGCACGTACTCCGGCGTCCAACAACTCCCCGATGTACGAGAGCGATGCCCAGTGCACGAAGGGCTGGTCGGGCTTGGTCGGAACCATGATCCGAACGTCGACCCCAGAGAGCGCGGCCAAACGGAGCGCAGTGAGCACGCTTCCGTCTGGCACGAAGTAGGGGGTCTGCAGGTAGCAAGTCCGCTTCGCAGAGCTGACCATCTTCACGTAAAGTTCCCGAGGGGGATTGAACGGCGTATCGGGTCCACCGCTCACCACCTGGATGGAGGCCGAGCCGCCTCGGGGGGAGCTCGGAAAGTACCGAGGACCACGCGGGAGCTCCTCTCCGAACGCGAAGTTCCAATCGAGGGCGAATCGGAGTTGAAGGGCCCGCACTGCCCCGCCCTGGATTCGAACCGCCGAATCGCGCCATGCCCCGAGCGGCCCTTCCCCGAGATATTCGTTCCCGATGTTGAACCCTCCCACGAACCCCACCGTCCCGTCGATGACCGCGATCTTCCGGTGGTTCCGGTAGTTCACCCTCAGACCGACCGTCGGAAACCACGCCCGGTAGAATCCGGAAACGTGCCCGCCGCTCTCGGTGAGCTTCCGGTAGCGAGCGCGGGGAATCCCGTTCCCCAGATCGTCGTAGAGGAGGCGGATCTCGACCCCCTCTGCCGCCTTGCGCTCGAGCGCCTGGACGAGGCGCTCACCGAGGGAATCGTTCCGGATGAGGTAGTACTCGAGGTGGATGTGTTGCTTTGCGTTGTCGATCGCCTCGAACAACGCGTCGAACTTCTCGCGCCCATCGATGTAGAGTTTCACTTGATTTCCTGCGGTAAGGAATGCCGAACTCTCGCTCCACAGCATCCGGGCTAGGTCCGGCTGAGACTCGAGGCTCGCGAGATTCTGGCCTGTCTCGTCACGGACGCCGAGCTCTTCCCCCTTTAGAACCCGCCCCAGAAGGGTCCGGTCCCAACTCGACTTCTGTCGAAACTCTCGGGACTTGAAATACTTGAATCCGAAGAGCAGATACAGCACGAATCCACCCACCGGGAATGCAAGGATTAGGAGCGCCCACGCCAGGACGCTCTGAGGGTCCCTCCGCCCGGCAAAGATGAGGGCCAGAACCGTCGAGACATCGGCGACCAGGATGGTGACGATGACGACGAAGATCAGGTCGCTGACCATTCAGAATTCCCCTCCGTTCGATCCCTGGTGATGAGCAGCTGACTCAATTGGCCCCGACACCCGTCGGGTGGATCCGGTCGTCCCCGGCCCCGGGCGTGAGGTAGAAGCTTGCCGACTCGGGCAGGATCGTGACCAGCCTTCCGGCTCCGGAACGCGCGGAGACCTCGGTGAGGAGACGCCCGGCATCGACCGTCGCCCCGAACGAGGCCGGGAACGTGTCGTAATGCATCGGGAGCATCCGCTTTGCCCCGAGCTCCTGGAATGCGGCGACGGCGTCCTCGACGTTCATGTGATTGCGCCGGTACCGGGGGAATAGGGCTCCGGCGATCGGTAGGACCGCCAGGTCGAGCGAAAACCGCTCCCGGATCGCCCGGAAGATCGATGCATCGAAGCCCGTGTCACCGGCAAAGTAGATGCAGCTCGGTCCGGATAGAACGTAGCCTTGGTACCCCGAGGTGAACAGGAACGGGAGTCGCCCGCCGAAATGGCGGGACGGCACGGCAGTGATCCGCCAGCTCCCGAAGGCGAGCTCCTGCCAGGGGCGGAGGGTGGAGACGTTCGTGAACCCGCGCATCCGAGCGATCGGAGCGATCCCCCACGGCACGACCAGGGGGTGGGAACGGCCGACGCGGCCCAGCGACGGATAGTCGAGGTGGTCGTGGTGGCCGTGGGATATGAGGATCGCAAGCGGGCCCTGTATCTCCTCCGGCCGGAATCGGGAGGGTCGACTCCGCTTGGTGAAGAACCGAGCGATGCGGTCGGAGAACACGGGGTCGGTCAGAATCGTGGCTCCCGCCGCCTCGAAAAGTAAGCTGGCGTGGCCAAGGTTCGTCACGCGCGTCGAGCCGGGCTTAGGTGCCTGGACCGCTGCTCCCCTCGCGGTCGATCCGGCCGGCGGCGGTGCCCCCATGACCCGCTCCGGCCCCGACACGAGTGCCTTCGCAATAAGTGGGCCGTGATCGTCCCGAGCGGGGAGGAGCCCCGAACCGGTCCAGCCACGCAGGGCGTGACCGAAGTGCGGCAGGACCGACTTGAAATGTTCTGGACGGCGAGCTGCCCCGGGCACGGGATCGGTGAACTGGATCACGGGGGTCCCGTGGACTAGTCGAAGTGTCTCGAGACCGCGGCGAGGTAGACGAGAAGGAGGATCACGATCAAAAGGCCGAACCACGAGGCGGATGCGAAATCCACCGCTCCGTAGAAGAGGAGCACCAAGATTGCGAGGACCAGAGCCCACATTTCTTGGTTCCAGAGCCCGACCGCGACCGCGAGGATCACGAGACCGATGATCGCGACGATGATCCCGGCGACGGTGCCTGTCGCACCGAAGACGCTGCTGAGCCCCACGCCTCCGAGTGCAAACCCAGCCGACGCGAAGAGGAGCAGCAACCCGAGGAGGAGGACGAACAGGCCGAAGATCCCGATGAGGACCGCGAGGATTGCCACTCCCAAGGGCAACGATCCGACCCCGGACATTGCTGAGGATTCGACCGGTTCCCCTATAGGGGTTCCCTGAACGGAAGTTGAGTGGAGTCGAGATGAGTACCTCCCCAGACGGGCGGGCGCCTATGGCATTCGGGACGGACCGGTCCCGGCCGGATCGGATCAACGGTAGCGCGATCGTTCGTCGGGGATCAAGGACGCTACCAGGAAGATTGCAGCGATTGCCAGGATGATTCCCCCCAAGAGTTCGAGATTGTCCGCCCCGGCGCAATTCGAGTAGACGGGGTTTGCGCTCGGCCCGGAGACGGTACATCCCACCCGAACATACCCGGCAAACATCAGAGGCAATCCCACGAGGAGCGCGGTGAGCCCGAGGGCGAGAAGATGGGCCCTCACGGGAAAGTACTCCTAGCACCCGAGAGGGCGCGATTCCGTGCCGGCAATGGCGCCCCTGCCTCCGCTTTGGCTCCATCCTCCTCAGTAGGGCCTTTGAGATGCCTGCTGGGAGGCGGGCCACGAAACTGCGCTGTGCGAGGCCAGTGGTGGCGTCGGGGGCCCTCCGAGTGTGGACCCTCGACGAGCCAGGCGGGGGCCTCCTGGGAATCTACCGGAGGGACCGTCATTCCAGTGGGTCGCCGGTTCGGGAGGGGATAGCCGCTCGCTTGATTCTAACTCACTCCCTCACGTCGTGCGGCCGAGGACACAAGCGAGAGGGAGACAACGCCCCGATACCGGTCGGACCTGGAGGCTGACGTCCCCGCTTGACTCGGCTTAAGCAGCTTAACAAATATCCCGAGTCCGAGACTCGAGCATGCAACCGAGTCGTCGAGCGCTCCTCGCGCCACTGGTCGTCATCGCCACCGTCGCCCTTCTGATCCTCACGCTATCAGTCGGCCTGGTCCAAGCCGTATCGCCTTCGAACACCGATGGCCGCGGTCCGAGCGGCGTCCACACCCTCGCGTCGATCGGTCCGAGCGTCGTCTGCAAACAGGCCCCGGTCCCGTTGGGCTCCGCAAGCAACTTCCGCATCCTTGCGGGCACTACCATCACCAACACGGGTGCCACGACCGTGAAAGGAAACATCGGCGTCAGTCCGGGTGCTGCCGTCACGGGCTTCCCGCCGGGAAAGGTCTCGGGGAAGATCCATAAAGCCGACACGGCAGCCGCCAATGCTCAGAGGGATCTGGTCACCGCGTACAATGACGCGATGGGCCGCACGAAGTGCCCGGTCTCCGTTGCCGGCAACCTGGGCGGCAAGACCCTAGGCCCGGGCCTGTACAAGTCCACGTCTTCCCTGATGATCTCCTCGGGCGACCTCACGCTCACGGCCCACGGACATTCGGGCGCGGTCTTCATTTTCCAGATCACCACGAAGTTCACGACCACCGCGGGCCGGCACGTGATTCTCGCGGGCGGAGCCCAGGCGAAGAACATCTACTGGGCCGTGGGAAGCTCGGCGACCCTCGGCACCACGTCGGTCGTCTACGGGAACATCCTCGCTCACAAGTCCATCTCCATGGCGACGGGAGCCACCCTGCACGGCCGGGCCTTGGCGCACATCGGAGCGGTGACCTTGGCAGGGAACCACGTTTCTCACCTCCCGTTCTCCGGCGCGGTCATCTCGGCGGGAACCATCGCTTCGACCCCGGCGGCGAGGCCCTCTCCGTAGGGACTAACCTCGCATTCCCTGCCCGACCGGGGGCCTAGCCAGGGGGCCCTTCCGGCCATCCGATAGCGACCCTCCCGCGGCAGGCCATTGTTGAACCGATCCCCCAGCCCCGGTCACCCCGTTCCCTGGTCTCCTGCCTTGGGGGTCGCCCCGCCGCATTTTGGTCCTATTGGAACTCGGGAATCTCATCCGGGGGTAGCAGCACGTTCAGGTTACGAGGCGGGCCGTGCGTTCGGAGTGGAGTTTCGAACGCCTCGCGCTGCCGGATCACCCGGTGGGCGGCGCTTCGCACGAGCTTCGGCCGTGGCGCCGGTTGCGGAAGTTACGGGCCCGCCGGGATTCGAACCCGGGTCCGAGGCTCCGGAGGCCTCTGTGATATCCAAGCTATACTACGGGCCCGTTGTCGACACGAAGTCCGGTGAAGAGAGTCTCCGTCCTGCCTCGTGTCGTCGGTTCTGAAGCGGCGACCTCAGGACTCAGGCAGACCCTCCTCCCGGAATCCCCGACGTAGCTTCGTGGTATAAGGACCACTCCGAGTCGGGCTCGTCTACCGTGCGCCACGGAACGGGGATCGCCTGACCTGTCGACTGCACCGGTAATCCCGGTCGTCTCCCGCGAGTCGGTACGGTTGCGATTCGTGGGGGTTCTCGGAGGCACATTCGCACGACCGCGGGTTGGTTAGTTGCAGGCCGCGAGGCCTCGCCCAGCGACGCGGGCCGACGCTGAAAACAGGCCGCCTACCAAAGGTGTATAACTCCGCGACGTAGAGGTCACGGCCGAGGTACGCTGCGCGGGTGGGCGCGGCTCGTGCCGGGCCCCGTCACGCATTCGGCGCTCGACCTTCGACGGGGCTTGGCGTGGGCCACCGTGGTCCTGTGCGCCGTGGGAAACTTGGGTGGAGGGTGGCACGGGTCAAAGTGCACGGCGGACCGCTCCGACACCCGACGGGCCGGGCCCCCCCGAAAGGGGTCGAGGGCGCGGGGATGGAGACCCTCGTCGATCCTTGCGGCGCTGTTCATCGCAGCGTCCGTGACCCTCATGTCCGGCGTCGGGGCGGCCGCCTCGCCCCACGACGGGCCTTCCACCGGGGTTTCTCCGCAGGGGTGGGCTCCCACCGTCGGGGACGGCGGGGTGATCAAGCTCCTGAAGTCGGGCTTGACCCTGAGCGTGTTGACCGACCACACACGATTCGTCTCGGGATCGGCCCACTCTCGCTCGTACACGATCTCGGTTTCGGTCACGGTTCCCATATCGCTCGCATTGGCGCACATCGAGACGTATCCGCTCTCCCAATGGGGCAACCCAGCTCAGTTCCCTGGCGGGGTCGACGCCCTCCCCCCGTTCTCGTACTGGAGCTGGTCGATCTTCCGCGGCCCGGTCAACGATACGTCGAACTGGACCGCATACCAGAGCCTCGGCCTCCTCCTCCGAACGATTCCCTGGGTCGGCGCCAGTTTCACCGTCTCCGGGAGCGTGTTCCCCCGATTCGCGATCCACGTCGGAGCCCTGACCCCCACGGGATATGTCGCCCCTGCCGTCGGATACGTGGCGACAGACGTCCTGGGACCGTCCTCCAACATCGCCTCGGACGCAGATTTCCTCCGGTTCGCCCAATCGGTCCATCCGGGCTTGATCCGGTTCGGGGTGACGACAATCGGACTCGGGACCAAGTGGAACAATGCGACCGCCCTCCCCCAGTTCCATTGGCAATCGTTTGACCAGATCGTCAACTTCTCGAAGGCGCTGCCGAGCCAGGTTCTGATGAGCCTGCCCGCCGGTACCTGGGGGGATGGCAACGCACTTCCGACCGGGATGCCGCTCAATACCTCGTATCTGGTGAATTTCTACGGTGCCTCGGGGTACTTCCCCGCCCTGAAAGCATACGCAGCGTACATCGGCACAATCGTCCAGCACGTGCTGCTCACCGGAGCCAACATCACCTACTGGTCCGTGGGCAACGAGGTCCCGCGATACTCGCCGGCGGAGGTTAACGAATACATCCAGGTGTTCAATACGGCGGCCGCGACGATCCATAAGACGTTCCCGAGCGCGCTCGTCGGTTCCGATGTGATGATGGACCCGAACTACATCCGACAGTTCGCGACCCACGCCCACGGGGTGGGCTTCCTCTCCTTCCACTACTACGCGGCCACCGGGATCTGCCTGCACGGCACGGTGTACTGCCCGCCCACGGGCGGCGCGGCGGGGACCACGGACCCCACGATCGTGGGTGGACCGAATTACATCGGTCACCTCGGCCTCTGGGATGCGCCGGCCCTCGCCCAAATGCTCTGGCGGAACATTACCGGCCAGACCCTCCCGGTCGTCGACTCGGAATCGAATCTCAACCACATGGGCGGCCAATACACGACGATCGGCGGCACCGACCCGCGTATCCCAACGTTGTTCGGGGCCTCGTGGCTTGCGACGACCCTGATCCAATCGGTCTGGCAGAACCTCTCGGCATTCCTCTATTTCGGGTTTAGCGGGCCGGCGGTTCAGTCGCCGACCAACACGTCGCAGTACGGTGGTTGGGGTTTTCAGCTGACGAGCGAAGGAACCCACGACAACGATACGAAGTATGCCCCATATTGGGCGCTCAAGCTCTGGGGCTCGGCCATCCAACCGGGCGCCTCCGCGCTCTCCACGACCGGCTCGGACCCTCTCGTGGTCGAGGCGCAGGCATTTCGTCGGGGCACCTCCGGCCTCTCGATCCTCGTCGTGAACCGGGTGAACGCCACGGTGCACGTGACGCTCAATGTCTCGGGCGCCAACGAGGTCCCCACGTCCCTCCGGATCCTCGGACCGGGGTCCTACGTACAGGCATTCAACCCCGCCACCCAGACGGAGAGCCTGCTCCGCTCCACCCTGTACAATGCCCCCACTCCGCCCGCCAACCCCGTGCACCTCACGTTGCGGGGGTACAGCGTCGCGATGCTCGAGGAGCGGTTCGTCCCGGGACCGACCCCCGCCGGTTCCACGAATTCGACTATCGGGGTCGTCGCCTCGCTCACACCGGAGCCGGAGGTGGGGGACGCCTCTTCCAGCCCGGTCGGGGCGTATCAGGCCATGACGCAGGGATCCGGTGCCACGTCGACGTCATCGGTCGCAACTCACGCCGTGTGGCCGATGCCCGGAACGGCATCACCACTACTCACCCTCGCTTCGCCGTACCCCGCCCTCGTGACCGCGGCGGCGGTGCCGATTCGCCGGATCGGGAACGGTCGGTAGCTAGCCGTCGGCACCCGGGTGGACCGTCGGTCGGAGCGCCGCTCCACCCCTCTGGTAGGAGGGGCGGGCCCAGGTCTGGCCCCACCGGCTCGTCCCGGGCCTCGAAACATTCGGGATGGGGCCCTTCCCCTGTCCCCGACCCACCCCTGGCTCCCCCAAGGTGTCTCAGCACGCGGGGGACGCATACTTGGCCTCCGATCTTCGGCGGGCCACGGGTCGCCGTGAAAGCTGTTTTCTTCCGGCGAAAGGGGGGACGCGGTGGAAAGGCTTAGGAAGGGGGCTCCGCTCCGGCTCCCCGATGCAGCCCATCGCAGCGATCGACGCGGACATCAAACGCCGGCACCTCCTTACCCACCCATTCTACACCGCGTGGTCGAAGGGCGAGGTCCCGATGGAGACCCTGCGTGACTACGCGGGGCAGTACTACCAGTTCGAGGCGAACTTCCCGCGGTTCGTCGCGGGGACCTACGCGCATATCTCCGACCCGAAGCACCGCCGAGTGCTGCTCGACAATCTGGTGGACGAGGAGGGGCGCTCCCCGACCCATCCGGAACTCTGGCTGGACTTTGCCCGGGAGATCGGGGTGCCGGCGCGACGTGCGGCCCATGCGAAGCCCACCGTAGGGACCCAACAGCTCCTCGACACCTACGAGGAGCTCGCGGTTCGAGGCGATGCGCCGTCGGGCCTCGGCGCGCTCTACGCCTACGAATCGATCTTTCCCGATGTCGCCGCCGAGAAATCGAGGGGGCTGAAGGAGGAGTATGGGATCCGCTCGAAGCTCGCCCACGAGTTCTTCCGGGTACACACGCTCGCCGACCGGGAGCATTCGCTCGCGGAACGCAGGATCCTGATGGACGAGATGCGCCGCTCACCTCGCGCGGCCGTGGCGGCTCGTCGCGCCGCGCAACAGACCACCGATTCCTGGTGGGGCTTCCTGGACGGCTTCACGCTCTAGGCGAGCGCGGCCGGCCTACGACTTGCCCTTGGCCTTGGCGGCCACGGGTGCCGGGGCCGGGGATGCGGCCTTCGACTCCGAGTACCCGCACCGTCCGCACGAGCGGCGGTTGCCGTGCTCGGCGAGGAACGTTCCGGGCCCGCACTTCGGGCAGAATTTGTGGGTGCGCGTGAGGGCGTCGCCCTTCGTGCTGTACAAACCGACGCGCGCCTTGGCCATGGACTAAGCGTCCTTCTTCGGGGCGGATTCCTTCTTGGCGGCGGGCTCCGGCGGGGGAGCGGCTTCGGCGGCGGCTCCGGGCGCGGCCTTGACGGCCTTCTCCTTCAGTCCGTTGCGCACGAGGATGTGCTCCCGGACGATCGATTTGGCGATCTCGACGCTCTGGTAGGTCACGGCGACCCCCTCGCTCTTCGCCATCCCATAGCGGGCATTCATCCTCTCGATGATGACCCGGTCCTTGGGGACCTTGACGAGCTTGGCGAACTCGACCCGAACGGTGTCCCGGGTGGGCGTGGCGGCGAGCCCGTGGCCGATCTCGAAGCGGTATTCGACGCGTTTGAGGAGGGGGTTCGGGCGCTCCTCCAGGATCTTAAGCTCCAAGGTCGACCCTCCGAAGTTCCATCTGTGCGATGAGCCCGCGTACGTGTTCCTTCGTCACGGCGTCGACCGCTACGAAGGAGACCCCCGCACCCGGGATACCGTATATAACGGTGGCCCCGAGCGGCATCGATTCGACGAGCGCGAGCGACCCGAGGTCCTCTTCTCCGTCGACTTCGACGAGCCCGCCGCCATCGTGGATCGTCTCGCGGATCGCCCGACGCAGTCGTTCGGTGAGCATCCCCGCGGGGTTGCGGACCTTCACGAGCCGTCGCTGGGCGAGCGGGGCAAAGACGGCGCAGTCGACCGGCTCGTGGCGTCTCGTCTTCAGGTCGACGACCCCGATGAACGGGGGGTGGTCCAACCGGATCGCGTCGGCCGTGACCCGGTCGCCGCACGCCGCGAAGTTCGGCAGGGCGCGGATCCGCCGGTCGGCGTCGGCCCCGCTGTACACGGGTCCATAGCGTTCCGCGAAGGTCGAACGCAGGGCTTCAGGGACGACCCAGACCCGTTCTTCACTTGACACGGAGCGCGTACCGCCCGCTGGCGTGGATGCCCATCTTGCGGGCGATCTCGGACTTCTCCGGGTCGAGGACCAACAGGTAGCCCTGCCACTCGCGGGAGACCTCCCCGCCGCAGCGGGGGCACTTGTTCTGGTCGGTGATCGAATTGCAGGTCTTGCACGCCTTCCAGCTGATCATGCGGTGCCTCCCGTGGGGGCTGCCTTCGCGGCCGCGGCGGGTTTCGCGGCGGGAACCGCCTTACCGGCCGCTTCCTTCTTCACGGGCTTCTTTCCGCCCTTGTCCTCGGCCTTCTTGTGGGCTTCCTGGATCCACTCGAGGCGGCCCAGGCCCGGCTGTCGCATGGTGAGCCCAATGCGGCTGTCGCGGGGGGAGATCTCGGAGAGGGAGAGCGAGACGACGCGCGCTCGCACCTTGTAGCCGACCTTGAGATCCTTCTTGGTCTCGACCCCGACCAACCGCTGGTTGTGTTCGTCGATGTTGACCCGGTCGTCCATGATCTGGCTGACGTGCAACAGGCCGTCCAACGGGCCGAACCTCACGAACGCGCCGAACTTGCGGATCTCGACCACGGCGCCTTCGACGACCTCCTGGATCTCTGGGCGGAAGAGGAGGGCCTGGTACTCGACCTCCTGGTAGACCCCGCCATCGCCGTGGATGATGTGACCCTCACCCAACGGCCGGACCTCCTGGATCATGACGGTCAGGTTCTGTCCGTCGACGAGCTTCCCCTCGAACTGCTGCTGGGCGAGTTCGGTCAGGACCGTCTCGAGCTTCGGCCCGAGCCGCTCCGGAGGGATCCGTACGACGTCCCTCCGATGGTCGAGATAGTACATGCGCTCGCGCCGAGCGGGGCCCGCTATAAGATGATTGCTAATGCGGCAGGCGCCGGCCGGTTCAGTGCCCGATTCCGAGCGCCCGGTCGGTGATGGCGATGGACGTCCGGGCGTCCGGGGCGAGGTCGAACATCGCACGGATCGCGTCGACGTTCTCCGGCACCACGATCGACTCCTGGTGGATCGCCTGGAAGAAGTACAGTTCCCGTCCATCGACCCGGATCCCGTTCTCCCAGAGGACCCCTTCCATCATGTCGGAGCCGCCCCTCGCGCGGTCCTTCGCGAACTCCATCACCTGGGGGGTACCGTCCACGTGCTCCCAGGCACTGAAGACATGGAACCTCGGGGTCTCCCGGAACGCCTCGACGACCGCCTGCGCCCCCGGGGGGGCGGTCTTCAGCCGAACGTGGTTCACGTGCACGTGCATCAGGGTGGTCGGGACGACCACCGCGGTCGTGGCGATCGAGAGGTCCGGGAAGATCGTCTGCACATCGGGCCCGTGGTGGGAGGGAAGCGTGAAGGTCGGCATGATCCCGTTGATGGGTCCCCGACCCGATTCTGCAGGGTCGGCGGCGCGACGGACGATCGTCGCTTCCCACGATTCCACGCCCCAACGGGAGGTCAGCACGGAGGCGGCCCGTGAAAGTCCCGTCGTGTTGCACGAGACCACGCGGACCCGACGCTTCCCTTTCGAGCGGGGGTAGTTGCCGAGCGCGTTGAACGACGCCTCCGCGATCGCGGCCTTCTCTCCTCCCTGGAAGATCGCCCGGATGTTCGCGGCGTCGTAGAGCTTGAGATTCTCCCGGCCGATCTTCTCCGGGGCCGCGTCGACGACGACGTCGGCCTGCTGGAGCATCTCGGGGACCGTTCCGGCCGTGGCGATCCCCGCGGCGTCGAACTCGGACTTCTTTCCCTCGCCGGCGATGAACAGCTTGTATCCCTTGGCGACCGCCCGGTCCGCCTCGTAGTTGGGGCGGGTCTTCGAGACCCCGACCAGGACCATGTCCTGCTGGGCCGCCACGGCATCGGCGACACGCTTTCCGATGGTACCGTATCCATTGACCGCGACACGGACCGTCATTCGGGCCGACGAAACCGACCGACGGTTAAAGGGGTGCCGGGCTCGGTAGGCGGCCTCCTGTGACCCGGTCGATGGGGGCGCCGTGGCCGATATAGGCGAGAGCCGGTCTGGCGCTCGGACGGCTATGGATTTCGAACTCACCGACGAGGAGAAGGCGTTCCACGGAGCCGTCCGAAAGTTTGGGGACCGCGTACTGCGTCCCCACGAGCGCCAGATCGACGCCGAAGGGCGGATCCCGGACGAAGTACTGTCGGAGATGGCCCGCCTGGGACTGCTCGCCATGCCGGTCTCGACCGAGTTTGGTGGGATGGGCGCTTCGGCGGTGCTCACCGAACTCGCCGCCGAGGAGATCGGCCGGGGAGACTTCTCGATGGCCACGGCCGTCTTCTTCCTGCTCGAAGCGGGGTGGGGGTACATTCTCGACCGCCACGGGACCGAGAGTGCCAAACGAGCGGTGCTCCCCGCCGTATGCTCGGGCAAGGCGTTCCTGGGGATCGCGACCACCGAGCCGTCCGGGGGGAGCGACCTCGCCAACATGCGGACGCGCTCACGAAGGGAGGCCGATGGCTTCTCGATCCGTGGGGAGAAGGCGTTCCTCTCCGGGGTCGACGAGGCCAAGCGACTGGGCGGGGGCCACCTCACCCTGACCCGGGCCGAAGAGGGGGGGTTCAACTTCCTCTACGTTCCGACCGTCTCGGAGGGGGCGACCACCCAGAAGTTCCAGAACATGGGGCGAATGGGGATCTCCACCGGGGCGATCACCTACGACGGGGTCCGGGTCCCTCGTTCCTACCTGATCGGCGAGGAGGGCAAGGGCTTCGGATGCGCGATCGAGGGGTTCACCGTCGCGCGCACCTTCGTTTCGGCGGCGTGTGTCGGTGCCGCCGAGCGGGCCCTCGAGACCGGGATCGCCTACATCAAGGAGCGACAGGTCTTTGGCCAAGCGCTCGGCAAGTTCGAGGCGATCCAGTTCGAGCTCGTCGACCTGTGGGTGCAGGTCGAGGCCGTCAAGTGGCAGTGCCGACGGGCGGCGTGGCTGCTCGACCGCTACACGCTGCGCGGCGACGACAGCCACCGGGGAGAGGTCGAACGGGCCGTCGCCGCGGTCAAGCTGACCGCGCCCCCCATCGCGTTCGAGGCGGTCAAACGGGTCATGATGTGGTTCGGGGCGGCCGGCTACACGAAGGATGTGGGCCTCGAGCTCGGTCTCCGGGGGGTCATGAGCTACCTCGTCGGCGCCGAGGGAGGGCTCAACGTGATGCGAATGATCCTGGGTCGGGAACTGCTCGGGAAAGAGTTCCTGCCGTACAAGTGAAGGGAGGTCCAGGATGGTCCGTCGGGCCAGCGGCCGGCCCCGCCTATTCCCCGAGCGAGAATTCCACCGTTGGTTGCGCACGCTGGTCCCCTCGGGGGGCACCGGGCTCCTCGCGATGGGCGACGACGTCGCCGCGCTGCCCCTCGACCGCGGACGAACCCTCCTCCTGACGACCGATGCCCTCTCGGAAGGGACGCATTTCCTCGGACGATCGCCGGCCGACGCCGTGGGCGCCGCGGCGATCCACGCCAGCCTGAGCGACCTCGCGGCGAAGGGAGGGCGACCGATCGCCGCCCTGCTGGACCTTCTCCTTCCCCCCCGAACCCCCATGGCGTGGGCTCAGGGCGTCGCGCGGGGAGCGCAGAAGGCCGCCGCCGAGTTCGGAATCCAGCTCGTGGGAGGGGACACGAAGCCCTCGGCCGGCCGCTCGGTCGTCGGCACGCTGGTAGGCATCGGTTCCCGACAGCTCGCGCCGCGCTCGGCGGCAAGACCCGGGGACCTCCTCGTCACCACCGGAGTGGTCGGCCAGGGCGGGGCGGCCGCGCTGCCCCTGACCCGAACCCGGAGACCCGCGACCCGGGAACTCCGAGAGCTTCTCCGGATCCGCCCGCGGCTCGAGGAGGGTAGTGCTCTCGTCCGCTCCGTGCATGCGATGCTCGACACCTCCGACGGGATCCTCGAGGCGTCCACTCTCCTCGCGGAGGCGAGCGGCGTGGGCGTGGCCATCGACTGGGACCGGCTTCCTCTCGACCGGAGGCTCCACGCGGCCCACCTCTCCCCCTCCACCCGCCTCGAACTCGCGTTCTTCGGCGGGGATTATGAACTCCTGGCCGCCCTTCCCGCCCGTTCCTTGCCCTCGGCGCTCCGAGCGCTCCGACGAATCGGAACGGAGCTCACCGTCGTCGGCCAGGTCGAAGCGGGCCGGGGCGTGCGGCTCCTCCAGGACGGGACGTCTCGGCGGATGCGGTCCGCCGGGTGGGATCCGTTCGCCCGCCCCCGACCGGCGCCCGGCCGCCACTGACGCGCTCCTCGGCATCCTTTTCCGACCCGCACCTTGGCGGACGGGATGGACGCCCTCATCGCCGACCACGTCAGCAAGCGCTACTCCGGCGGGGACCGGGGCAAGCTCGCACTCCAGGACGTGGACCTTTCGATCCCCAAAGGGTGCCTGTTCGCTTTTCTCGGGCGGAACGGCGCGGGCAAGACGACGTTCATCAAGATCGCCGCCACGCTCCTCGTGCCTACCCACGGGGAGGTCCGGCTGTTCGGACACGATGTCGTCCGGGAGCCCGAGCGCGTCCGACCGCTCATCGCCCTCGTCCCCCAGGAGGGCAAGCCGTTCTACCACCTGACGCCGCGCGAGCACGTCTACGAGTACCTCCGCGTCCGCGGGGCGACCCGGGAGTCGGCGCTCACGCGGACGGAGGAGATCCTCCATGCCATGGGCCTCATGGGCGTGGCGAATGAACCCAACCTTCGCCTGAGCGGCGGCATGCAGCAGCGGGCCCTCGTCGCCACGATCCTCGCCACGGAGGCGCCGTTCCTCTTCCTCGACGAACCGACGCTGGGCATGGACCCGTTCGCACGCCGACAGGTCTGGGAGGTCATCCGGCGGGCCGCTCGCAAGGGTTCCACGGTCCTGCTCACGACCCACTACCTCGACGAGGCGGAGCAGCTCTCCGACGAGCTCGCGGTGATCGATGGGGGCAAGGTCCTCTATCGGGGGACGGCGGAGAAGCTCAAGCTCACCCTCGGACGCGAGGTCCGCCTCCAGTTCTCCGGGGGCTTCACCTCGGAGGAGCTCCGCGAGTTCGGGCGGGTATTCTCCGACCGGAACCGCCTGACCCTGCTGACCACCCGGGCCCAGGTCCGGAGTCTGACGGAGATGGCGCTCGAGCGGGGGAGCGAGGTCGTCGTCGGCCCGGTGACGCTCGAGGAGGCGTTCCTCGAGCTCGTCGGGAAGGGGATCGAGGAGGACGAAGCATGAGCATCGCCTCCCAGCTGCGCGCCGCCGGCCACATCTGCTACTTCAACGGGATCATCCCGTTGTGGCGCTCACCGCTGCTCATCGCCGCGGTGTTCCTCACCCCGTTCAGCTTCCTGTTCTTCCTGCGGGTCATCTCCACGCCGGAGCTGTTCAAGTTCGGGGTCGTCGGGGGGATCCTGTTCACGGTCCTGTTCACCGGCAACGGCATGCTGAACGATTGCGCCTACCTCCGCCTCGAGCGTCAGCTCCAGCAGATCTTCGTGGCGAGCCCGGTCCGACCGCTCTCCTACATCCTCGGCATGGCGCTCTCCGAGCTCGCGTTCACCCTCCCGGCGCTCGCGCTGTTCCTGGGGATCCTGTTCGTCGTCGTACCGTTCGGGGCGGCGGTGTTCGTCGCGCTCGTCGGCATCGTGCTGCTGACCTGGCTGATGGCGACGTCGTTGGGGTTCCTCATCTCCACGTTCTTCCGTCAGCTTCGGGAGATCTGGCCGATCGGCACCCTCGTCTTCTCCCTGCTCGCCGTCCTCCCCCCGCTCTTCTACCCGGCGAGCCGGATCCCGTCGGGCTTCCAGTGGGTCGCCTTCCTCGCGCCGAGCACGTTCTCGGCCCAGCTCGCCGAGGCGGTCCTCGGCCTGAACCAGGGCAGCGCCCTCTCCCCGGCCTGGCTCAACGACCCGTGGTTCGACCTCGCCGGTCTCGTGGGGGCGACGGTCCTGTTCGGGGCGACGGCCGTCTACCTCGCCCGCTGGCGCGAGCCGTAGCGGGACCCGTCCCGGGAGCGTCGGGCGTGCGGCGTCATCGCACACTCGACGTTAGCCTCAAGTAGCCCACCCGGCGTGGCCGCCCCCGAAGGTGTTCCCGATGGCCGACGACGCACAGGCAATCAATCCGTTCGAGACGGCGAAACGCCAAGTCGATATCGTGGCCGACCTGCTCAAGCTCGACAACGGGAACCGGGAGATCCTCAAGCACCCGAAGCGCGAGCTGACCGTCAATTTCCCGGTCCGGATGGACGACGGGCAGTACCGGGTCTACACCGGCTACCGGGTCCAGTACAACATGGCGCGCGGCCCGACCAAGGGCGGGATCCGCTACCACCCGGGGGTCACGCTCGATGAGGTCCGCGCCCTCTCGGCGTGGATGACCTGGAAATGCGCGGTCGTCAACCTCCCCTACGGCGGGGCGAAGGGCGGCATCATCTGCGATCCGAAGCACATGAGCAAGGGGGAGCTCGAGCGGCTGACCCGACGCTATGCGAGCGAGATCGCCCCGATCATCGGCCCGGAGATGGACATCCCCGCCCCGGACGTCTACACCGACTCGCAGACGATGGCGTGGATCATGGATACCTACTCGATGCAGCGCGGCTACTCCGTCCCGGGCGTCGTGACGGGCAAACCGATCTCCCTCGGCGGGAGCGAGGGGCGCGGCGAGGCGACGGGGCGTGGGTGCGCCTACGTCATCCGGGAGGCGGCCGCCCACGCCGGCGTCAAGGTCCACGGCGGGTCCGTCGCGGTGCAGGGGTTCGGCAACGCCGGCAGCGTGGCCGCCAACATCCTCCATGACGAGCAGCACGCGAAGATCATCGCCGTCTCCGACTCCAAGGGCGGGATCCTGAACCCCGAGGGGTTCAATCCGCACGCCGTCGAGGAGCACAAGAAGAAGACCGGATCCGTCGTCGGGTTCCCCGGCTCGAAGCCGGTGACGAACGAGGAGATCCTCGAGACGAAGTGCGACATCCTGGTCCCGGCCGCCCTCGAGAACCAGATCACCAAGCGCAACGCCGACAATATCCAGGCGAGGATCGTCGCCGAGGCCGCGAACGGCCCGACCCTCCCCGACGCGGACAAGACCCTCTACGAGAAGGGGATCACCGTGCTTCCCGACATCCTGGCGAACGCCGGGGGCGTGACGGTGAGCTACTTCGAGTGGGCCCAGGACATCCAGGGGTACTTCTGGGACCTCGAGGACGTCAACCGGCGCCTGGAGAAGGTCATGACCCAATCCTACGCGCAGGTCCACAAGACCGCGCTCGAGTACAAGGTGCACAACCGCACGGCCGCCTACGTCCTCGCGATCCAGCGGGTCGTCGACGCGATCAAGATCCGCGGGATCTACCCGTAGGCCCCGCGGTCGGCGCCCTCGATCAACCCCTTCCCTTCCCCCCTCTCCATGCCCGATTTCCCCCGATGCCGCCGGACCGGCTGGGACGATGCCGACCGGTGGGCCGACTTCCTCGCCGAGCAGGTCACGCGCGCGGGCCGGGTCCCGGAAACGCTGGTGGCCCTGACCCGGGGGGGGTGGGTACCGGCCCGCCTTCTCGCCGACCGCCTCGGCCTCAAGCGGATCGTTTCGCTGCGGGCCCAGCACTGGGGCGTCACGGCCACGCCGAGCGGCAAGGCGGAGCTGACCGAGGGCCTCTCCGGGCCGGTGGAGGGGCAGACGGTCCTGGTGGTCGACGACATCACCGACACGGGAGAGAGTCTCGAGCTCGCGACGGCCCATGTGGCCTCGCACGGGGCCCGCCGGGTCGAAAGCGCCACGTGTCTCCACATCAGCCACTCGCGGTTCGTCCCGACCTACCACGCCGAAACGATCGACCGGGACCACTGGGTCTGGGTCGTGTTCCCGTGGAACTATTGGGAGGACCTGCAAACCCTCGGACGACGGGCGTTCGAGGAGACGCACGACTTCGGGGCCGCCGCGAAGCTGCTTCAGGAACGCTGCGGATTTCCCACGACCCCGGCCGACGTCGAACGGGCCCTCCGGACCGGGGCCCGAGACCCGTAGCGCTCCCCGGCTACACCGGCGCGGCGGTGCCGGCCTGGGAACGGGCCTTGAAGTACTGCGAGAGGACCCCGGCGCTGATCACGAGGGCGAGCCCGAGGACGATCGCCGCGACGATCAACGGGAGCTGGCTCGGACCGGCCGGGCCCTCGAGCCCTTCGAGGTACCGGACGAGGTACAGGATCCCGTAGCTGGTGAACCCGATCCCGGTGATCGAGGTCGTCGCGATCGGGAACGTGCGCGGCAGGCGTCCGCGCAATAGGTAGCGTCGGATGGCCCGCCCGCTCTCCCAGACCTCGGAACCGACCAGCCACCAGACGGTGCTCGCTACGAGGAATTGGAGCCCGCGGTTGATCGGGGTGTCGTTCGGGTGGCCGACGGTCACGTTGTACCCCTCGAGGAAGCCGACCCCGATGAGGGCGATGGCGAATAGGCCGAATCCGAAGGCGACGGAGCCCTGGCGGATGTCCGTCGACGCCGAGCGGAGCGACTCGATGAGCGCCTCGTCGATATCGAACGTCCAGAAGATCAGGTAGACCCCCAGGAGGATGGCGAGTCCGATGACCCCCCACCAGATGATCCCCGCCGCCGCCGCGATCCCGAGCGTGAGGAGGACGAACGCGAGCGGGAGCACCGTCTTGGCCCGCAGCTTCGGGTCCTTCAGGGCCTGGATGACGGTGTAATACGTCGACTCGAGGCTGGCGCTCTGCCGGATGTGCACGCGGTGCACCCCGTCGATCTGGATCCTCGAGTAGAGGATCGGGAACACGAACTCGTCCTCGGCCCCGTCCGAGATCAGGTGGGCGGAGGTCGCCGGGTGGCTCTGGAGGACCCGGTCGAACTGCTCCCCGACCTTCCGGTCGGACAGCACGCCTACCTTCGGGGAACCGGTGAGCACGACCACGTCGCACTCGTCGCCGAGGCGGGAGATCTCGTCACGCAACCGGACCGCGGCGAACATCGCATTGGTGTCGGCGTCCTCCGGGTCGGCGGTGCCGAGACGCATCGCCGCGTCGAGGACCGCGGCCCGTCCGACGACGGGTCCCTGGATCCCCGCCTTGCGGCCGAGGTCGTCGTCTCGGTCGACGCAGACGACGAGCCGCATGGCCGGTATCCATGGGAGCTGGGCCCCTTAACGACTAGTGTCAAACCGGATTGGCGGGCGCGACCGAGTTATCCGACTTCGCCCGCCGATGGTCCCGCGCTCTCGCCACGCTTATAGACGGGCGGCACCCCTCGACCGTTCGCGCAATGGCCGAGCTCCCCTCCAAGTCGAAAGGGTTCATCGACTGGTACCTCGCGGTCGTCGAGGCGGCAAACCTCACCGACAAGCGATACGGCGTCAAGGGGATGAACGTCTGGACGCCGTACGGCTTCCTCGCGCGTCGGGCCCTCGATGCCGTGATGGTCCGCGAGATCGAAGCGACGGGGAGCCAACCGGTCGAGTTTCCGACCCTCATCCCCCAGACGGAGTTCCAGAAGGAGAAGGAGCACATCAAGGGGTTCGACGCCCAGGTCTACTGGGTGACCCGCGGCGGCGCCACCGAGCTCGACGTCCCCCTCGTCCTCCGGCCGACGAGCGAGACGGCAATGTATCCGATCTTCCAGCTGTGGATCCGCTCCCACCGGGACCTCCCGCTCAACGTCTACCAGATCGTCAACACGTTCCGGTACGAGACGAAGACCACGCGCCCGTTCCTGAGGGTCCGCGAGATCCACTTCTTCGAGGAGCATACCTGCCAGGTGAACGAGGCCGCGGCGACGGCCCGCGTCGCCTCCAACCTGGGTGCGTTCCGGCGCATGGCCGACGCGCTCGCCCTGCCGTACGTCGCGATCCGTCGACCGGACTGGGACAAATTCCCCGGCGCGTTCTATTCCGTCGCGCTCGACATCCCGGTCGGCGAGGCCCGGACCCTTCAGATCGGGTCGATCCACCACTACCGCGAGAACTTCTCGCGGCCGTACGGTATCGAGTTCGAAACGGCCGACGGGGGAAAATCGCTCGTCCACCAGACCACCTTCGGCCTTTCCGAGCGCCTCCTCGGGGCGGTCGTCGCCGTCCACGGGGACGACCGGGGCGTGGTGTTTCCCCCGGCCGTCGCACCGTACCAGGTCGTCATCGTGCCGATCGGGGGGAAGGGAGCCAACGCCCCGGTGGAGTCGGCCCAGTCGCTCGCCACCCTACTGCGAGAGCGGGGGATCCGGACCCACGTCGACGTATCGGAGGACCGTCCGGGGGCCAAGTACTATCACTGGGAGCTCGCCGGCGTGCCTGTCCGACTCGAGCTCGGACCGCGGGAGGCAGAGGCCGGTACCGCGACCGCGGTCGACCGGCTCGGTCGGAAGTCGGTGATCGGACCGGCGGAGCTCGGGGCCGCAGTCGAGCGAACGCTCGACGAATTCCGAGGTGCCCTGTACGAGAAGGCGCTCGCCGAGTTCCGGTCCGCGTTCGAGACCGCCCGTCACCTGGACGATCTCAAGGCCACGACAAAGGTTCGCGCCCTGTCCTGGTGCGGTCAGGAGAGCTGCGGCCACCAGATCGAGCAGGCGATCGACGGCGCCCTCCTCGGGACCCCGGAAGAGGAGTTCCCCTTCGCCTCGGGCGACCCGGGCCCGTGCATCGCCTGTGGAAGCTCGAGCGGGACGCGCTGGGCACTCGCCGGTCGGCCCCTCTGAGTAGGATCGGTCGCGCCCCGCAGGGGTCGCGGAATCGGCCTATGATCGGCTCGGCGCGACCGGTGGGTTCGGTAGGGAGAGCCACATACCCGAGAAGCCGAACAGAAGGAGCACGATGGCCACGGCGTACACCCCGTTGTCGAGCCACACGCCGTACGAGAGACCCCACCAGAGGTAGAAGACCGCGGCGAGGACGACCAGTCCCGCGAACAGCCAGAACTGGATGAGACGATGGAGCGGCATCCCCTGGGAGGATGGCTCGTCCTCAGAGCCATGGCCGGAGTCCGCGGGCTCGTCCATCGACCCTTCCACGCGGCGTACGAGACATAACGCTTGCGCTGAGCGGGAGGTGGATGCGGGGTCTAACAACCACTTCGGAACCCGCCCGAAGAGGTCGGAGCGCGGAGCCCACTTCGAACCGCTCCGGCGAGCGAGGGGAGGAATGACCCCTCTCGTGACCCGGCGACGCGAGGGTTTATCGTCCCGCCCCCCCGTCTTTTCCTTCCGATGGTCGCCTCGGTGAGCGAAGAGCCCGTGGCGGGGGATGGCCGCCCCCCCGGGATCGACCAGCTCTCCTCCGACCAGCTTCGGACCCTCGCCTACGCGAGCGCGATCGGCCGCGAGTTCGACTTCCGCCTGCTCGTCACGGCCATGGACCAGGACGAGGAGCTGTTGGCGGAGCAGCTCGAACGCCTCACCCACCTCGGGATCCTGAGGGAGCGCGTGGGCGGTGACCGCTTCGGTTTCACGCAGGACGAGACCCGGGCACGGATCTACCAGTCGTTGACCGCCAGCCGCCTGCGGGTGCTTCACCGAAAGATCGCCGAGGCAATGGAACGCCTCTATCCGAGCCCTCCCCCAGAGATCCTCCCGGAGCTCGGGCGCCATTTCTTCCTCGGAAAGGTGCCGGAGAAGTCGTACGAGTACAATCGTCAGGCGGCCCAGCTCGCCCGACAGGACGACCAACCGGAGGCCGCGGCGCACCACCTGGAGCGGGCCCGCATCGACCTGCGGTCGTTGCCGGGCAACCAGACCGCGACCGAAGCGACCCTCGACGCCGAACTGGGGGACCTGTACTACAGCATGGGCGACGCTCGGTCGGCCGACCGGATCTACGGCGAGGGGCTCCAGCTCGCCGTCCCCGAGGACGCGCGGCTCCGGGCCCGACTCCTGCTCGCCCGAGCGGAGATCGCCCGCGGGGACCTGAACGCGGCCCGCGCGGTGGTCGGCGCGCGCGAGGCCCGTGAGCTCTTCTCCCTAACGGGCGACCTCTCCGGGATCGCGTCGGTCCACCGGATCCTCGGTCGGGTGGCGCTCCAGCGGGGCGCCTACCGAGAGGCGCTCGACGAGGGGATGACCGCCCTCGACCTCCTCCAGCAGTCCGACGACCCCCGCGTCCTTGGCCGGCTGTGCATCGACATCGGGGACGCGTTCAGCCACCTCGACCCGGAGGTGCGGGATGAGGCGGTGCTGTGGTTTCAGCGCGCGATCGAACGCCTGACGGCGGTGAGCGACTGGGTCGAGGTCGCTAGGGCCTATCTGCACCTCGGCGAGTTCATCGGCGAGAGCCAGCCCGGGGATGGCCTGGAACACCTCGCGCGGGCCCGAGAGCACGCCGAGCGCGGTCACGAGGCCCGGTGGGCGGCCTGGGCGCTCCTGACCGGGGTCGACCTGAGGCTGGCCCTCGGCGAGGTCGAGGAGGCCGAGCGGGACAACGAGCAGGCCCGACGGCTCCTGGGACGGGGAGACGACCCGCTCGCACGGCTTCGTGCGGAGGTCAACAACGGGCAGATCGCCGAGCGCCGGGGCCAGTGGGAGGAGGCGGAGGCCTCCTACCAGAAGGCCAGGGACCAGGCGAAGAACCTCGAGCTCGCGGCCGAGGGCGCCGCCGTGCAGTTCCACCTCGCCCGACTCTGGCTCAAGACCCGCGACCTTCCCAGGGCCCGCGAGGCCTACCAGTCCGCGGTCCACGCCCGGCTTCCGACGCTCATCCCATCCCTCGCCGGGGCCTTCGCCGAGCTCGGGCGACAGATCAGCTCCGCCTCGGAGGTCGCCGGCCCGGGATTCCGCGCCGTGGGTTCGGGCGTCCCGGGGGAGCCCCGGTAGGGGGTGGAAATGCTCGACGGGATCGGCAGCCCCTCCTCCCGGTCCGGCGAGACCCCGGAGCATCCAGCCCCCCTGTTCGGCCGGACCGAAGTGCTCGAATCGCTCGTCCGTGTCCTCGAATCGGCGCGCGGCGACCGCGCCCGGTTCGTCCTGATCTCGGGAGAGGGGGGGGTCGGGAAGAGCACCATGCTCCGCGCGGCCGTCGCCTCGGCGCGGTCGGTCGGCTTCCAGGTCCTCGCCGGGCGCGCCCTGCCCTCCGACCTCCCGCAGCCGTTCCGGTTGATCCAGGACCTGGTGCGCTCCGCCCAGCAGGAGCGCTCGCTCCGCCAGAGCGCCCAGCAGGGACCCGCGTCGATGCTCCCGCTGTTCATCGCCCCGTACGACTCCGATGGGGCGGCCGAGGCCGCGGTGAGCGGCTACGGCACCGGAGCACCGGAGGTGGGGGAGGCGGACCGTCTGCTGATCCACCTCTCCAATCCGTCGGAGCGCATCGACGCCGACCGCAACTCCCTGTTCAACCGCTTATCGGACTTCTTCCTCCAGTGGGCCGAGAAGGCTCCCCTGATGGTCGCCATCGACGACCTCCAGTTCGCGGACGACTCCTCGCTCGAGTTCCTCGCCCGCTTCCTGTCGCAGATCGGCGGCCATCGCATCGCCCTCGTCGCGACCCTCACGCCGGAGGAGGACGCCGCCGCGCCGGTGACCGACGCCTTCGCCGAGATCCTCCGCTCCCCGCTCGCCGAGACCCTCACGATACGTCGGATGACCGAGCTCGAGCTCGCCCAGTACGTGCGCTGGATCCTCCACGACCGAGACCCGGGCCCGGACGCGGTCATGCGATGGTTCACCCAGACGGAGGGGAACCCGCTCTTCGTCGAGCACCTGGTCCGCGGGTCGAGGGGGTTCGACAGCGGGGTCGCCGCCCGCACCGAGACCCCGGGCGCGCTCCACGAGGTCCTGCGCCAGCGCGTGCGGGAACTACCGGAGCCGGAGCGCCGGGTGCTCGTCTACGGGGCGGTCCTCGGGAAGGAGTTCGACTTCCCGACCCTTGCCCGCGCGTGCGGGGGGGAGGAGGAGCGGCTCAGCGAATCCCTGGACCACCTGGTCCACGGCGGCGTCCTGCGGGAGAAGGGCGGAGAGGTCTACGAGTTCGTCAGCGAACGGACCCGCACGGACGTCTACTCCGAGCTCACCGAGACCCGGCGACGGATCCTTCATGGGAAGGCCGCACGCGCGATCGAGTCCACCCCGGATTCCACCACCAACCGGGTGTACGAACTGGCACGCCAGTACTACCTCGGCCGCGACGACGCCAAGGCCGTCGAGTTCAACCGCCGCGCGGCCGACCTCGCCATCGAGGCGTTCGCCTTCGAGACGGCCGTCACCTCCCTCGAGCGGGCGCTCGAGGCCGTCCGGCGCCTCGTCCCGAGGGACTTCACCGTCGAGCTCCGTCTGCTCGTCGAGCTCGGCCGGGTGCTCGGGGAGCTGGGGGACCTGCGGCGTTCGGAGGAGGTCCTGCTGGACGCCGTCGCGCGGGCCCGGGTCGATGCCAAGCGCGAGACGGAGCTATCGCTCGCGCTCCTCGGTCTCGCCCAGACGCGTTCGGACCTCGCGATGTTCACGAGCGCCCGCAGCCTCGCGACCGAGGCGTTCTCGATCCTGGAGAAGCTCCAGCACACGCGCGGGCTCCTCGCGGCCCACCGCGTCCTCGGGGTCGCCGCCTGGCGCATGGGCGACCTGCCGACCGCCGTCCATCACCAGCGGGAGGAGCTCGCGATCGCCGAGGTCGAGGGGACCCCCACCCAACGCGGCCACGCGATGATCGACCTCGCCAACACGTTCATCCTCCAGGGGGAGAAGGGAGTCCCCGAGGCGCTCGGCCTGTACGAGAAGGCGGCGGCGATCTTCGCCGCCGGCCAGGACCATAGTGCCCATTCGCGCGTCCTGATGAATCGGGCCGTCCTCCACCACAACGCCGGTCGGATGGAGGAGGCGGTCGCCGACATGGAGGGCGCCCTCCGTGCGGCCGAACGCTCCCGCTCGCGGATCTGGATCGGGTACTGCTCGCTCAACATGGCGCAGTTCCGCGTCGAGCTCCACGACCCGGACGAGGCCCGCCGGATGCTCACGAAGGCGGCCGGGCTGTTGGAGCCCCTCGGCGACCAGCTCGCGCACCAGCAGTCGGTCATGATCGACGGGATGATCGACGAGGAGCGTGGGGAGTTCTCCGGGGCCGAGGAGAAGTTCGGGCGCGCACTCGGTCTCGCTCGGGAGCTCGCGCTCACGGCGGAGACGGCCGAGATGCTGTACCGGATGAGCAAGCTCGCCCACCACCGGGGGGACCGGATCGAGGCGCGTCGGCGCCTCCAGGAGGCGCGTGAGGCGGGGATCGCCACGCTCCGCGGAGACTTGACCGCGCAGATCCGCGAGTTGGACGGCCAGATCGGCGAGGCGGCCCCCCAGCGTTAAGGGTCCGGGTCCGGTCGTTCGCGTGATGGCGTCGACGCCTTCCGCGGAACGCGTCGCATCGGACGGTTCGCCCTACCCCGACCGCAGCCGCCCGAGCTTCGAGCACGACGTCCGGGCGATGTTCACCCATATCGCCGTCCGTTACGACTGGTTCGACCACCTCGCCTCCGTCGGCAACGACTTCCTCTGGCGCCCCCGCGCGCTTTGGGACCTCGACCGGTTCCATGCCGGCGCCCCGCGGAGGCGGATCCTCGACATCGGCTGCGGCACGGGAGACCTGACGGTCCTGGCCTCCCGGCGGTTCCCCCAGGCCGAAGTGGTGGGTGCGGACTTCACCGCGGCGATGGTGGAGCGCGCCGAGGCCCGGACCGTTCGCGACGCGAACCGCCCGCGGGTGCGGTATGCGCGCGCCAGCGCGATGCACCTTCCGTTCCGTTCCGGTTCGTTCGACATCGCCATGAGCGCATTCGTCGCGCGGAACCTGCCGAGCCTGCCGGACGCGTTCCACGAGCTGCGCCGCGTCCTCGCACCGACCGGGACCCTTCTCACGTTGGAGATCACCGAGCCCCCCTCCCCGCTCGTCGGGGGGCTCTTCCACGCCCACTTCGACCGGGTCGTCCCATGGCTTGGAGCGGCCGTCCACAGCGCCGGGCCGTACCGATACCTTCCCGAGTCGCTGAAGTTCCTCCCCAAGCACGACGAGATGCTGGCGCTGCTCCATCGGGTCGGGTTCGACCGGGTCATCTCCCGTCGGCAGTCGATGGGCATCGTCACCGCCTACCTCGCCGGGGCCGCGGCTCCGGGACCCGCTCCCCGCCACCGTTAAGGGGGGATGGGGCCCGTCGGGGACGACGCGACATGTCCGGGCCTCCGTTCGACGCCTTCCGGTACGCCCACGAGCACCGCCGGGAGGTCGCGTGGCTGAGCCAGAACACCAATCACCTCCTCCCCCCGGAGATCGTCCGCGACGCGCTCGCCGGGGCCGTCGCCGAGCGGCGCTACGAGGGCTATCCGTACGCACCGGGCACCCCCGAACTGCGTGCGCTCATCCTGGAGGACCTGGGGTTCCCGCCGGAGTACGGCCTGATCGTCTCGGCGGGCGGGACCGAGGCGCTCTACATGCTGACGCGCGCGCTCCTTCAGCCGGGCGACGAGGTCATCGCCTCCGACCCGAGCTACCTCATCATCCACCGGTTCATCGAGCTGTGCGGGGCCCGTACCCGGAACCTCGACATCTACCAGCCCCCGTACCGGCTGACGGCCGACCGGGTCCAGGCCGAGATCAACCCGAAGACCCGAATGATCCTCCTCATCGACCCGTTGAACCCGCTCGGGTCGGGCTACCCGAAAGAGGAAGTGAGGGCGATCGCGGAGCTCGCCCACGACCACCACCTGCTCCTCCTCAACGATGTGACGTATCGCGACTTCGCCGACGCCCCCACGCTGGCGGCCGAGTTCGCGCCGGAGGAGACCCTGACCGTTTGGTCGGTCTCCAAGAACTGCGGACTCGCCGGCCTGAGGTTGGGTGGCGTGGCCGCCCCCCCCGCCCTCGCCCAGAAGGTCGGCCGGTTCAACACCAACGACCTCGGGGTGAACATCCTCGCCCAGGTGGCCGCGACGGCCGCGCTGGCCTCCAAACCCCGCTGGTTCCCGGCCATCAAGCGCCAGACCCGGGAGAACCAGACTCGGATCCGTGAGGTGGTCGCACGGGTCCCGGGCGCGTTCCTGCCCGTGTTCCCTTCCCAGGCGAACATGTTCGCGATCGACGTGACCAAGACCGAGGTCTCGCCGGAGGCGCTCCAGAAGGAGATGCTGCTCCGGCACGGGGTGTTCGTGCGCGCGGGAAACTATCTGTCCCCGAAGTTCGGCGGCCGCTTCGTGCGCGCCTCCTTCTCCAACCCCCCGGAGGACATCGACCGGTTCGTCGCGTCGTTCCCGCTATCGGTCGACGCCCTCAGGGTCCGGGCCGCTCCGGCATAGCCCGGGAAGTAGCTTCCGGCGGACGGACGTAGACGTCCACCACGGCGTGCAATCGACCGGGCCCGTACGGCTTGACCTCCCTCGCCGAGGAGTCGCCGACGCGTGCCCCGAGCCGTCCCAGATGCTGCCGCACGCGGGAGTGCGCGGCGTCGACCCCCCCGCGAGTCCCCTCCACGAGATGCACGTGGAGGGTCCCGCCGGCCGGGCGGAGGAGCGAGAGAGCTCGGGGGAGCCACGGGATCGACGACGGAAGGTACCCCATCAGCACCCGGTCGGCGACCCCGAGCGGGAGGTCGACGCTTAGGTTGTCTCCCGGCACCGGCATCACCCGCTCGCCCAGGCCGTTGACCCGCACATTGACGACGAGGTACTCGAACGACACCGGATTCTTCTCGCAGGCGTACACGCGTGCGGCGCGGCCCTCCAGGGCGGCGGGGAGGGCGAAGTAGCCGATGCCCGCGAACAGGTCGACGACCTGCTCGCCCGACCGGACCAGCTTCCCGATCCGCTGGCGTTCGGTCCGGTTCCCCGCCGCGAACATCACGCGGGCCGCGTCGAGCCGGTATCGGACCCCGTGCTCTCGGACCTCCGCCTCCGTCCCCGAACCGGCGATGAGCTCGACGTCCGGGACCCGCAACTCCCCGGCCATCGCCCCCCGGTATCGCAGAACGGCCCCCACGCGCAGCTCGCGGACCCATGCGCGGCCGATGGTGCCGAAATGGGGTCGAAGCGCTTCGGGGAGACGGAGAAGCAGGACCCGGCCGAGACGCTGGTAGCCCGTCGGCATCGAGCGGGCGAGATCGGCTCCCGCCTGCTCTTCGAGGGCCGAGCGAACCCGCTCGGCCGGCGCCTTCCGGTTCATTCCGGGAGGCTCCGCCGAAGCTCGGCGTCGCTCACCGCGAATCGGGCTCGCTCCCCTTCTCGAGGAGCACGTCGAGGAACTGCTGGAGATGGGCGATGAGGATCGGATTGTCGGTGAACCCGCAAGCGTCGAGGCCCGCGCCGGCGAGCAGTGCATGGGCTCCGTCCGTGAGCGCCTCCGTGGCGAGGAGGTTCTCGCGGGCGATGTACTGGACTCCCTCGGGCACGCGCTGGAGGGGAGCGGTCACGAACGTCACCGCGACCCCGCGCTTCACGGCATGGCTCACCTTCTTCGTGAGCGCGTCGCGGATTTCCGCGACCTGGGGGGTGGTGAGGATGAACGTCTTCGTCGCCTGGTCGAGGAGCTCGCCGATCTTCGCGAGCACTTTTTCGCGCCCGTTCAACAGGTACACCAGTTGCGGCTCCCCGTGCTCTCCCACGATCCGGTGGAGCAACTCGAGCTTCTCGAACACCTCCTGGATCGCACCCTTGAGCGCCTCGGCGACCTCGAGAGGAGGCTTGGCCCGGAAGAGGATCGGCTTTCCGCCGGTCGGCGTGGCGTACCCTTTCTCGGCCAGCGACTCGAGCACCTTGTAGGCGCTCGTTCGGGGGATCCCTGCGGATTGGGCGAGGGTCGCCGCGTCCCCGACCCCCCGTGCGACCAGGGCGATGTACGCCCGGGCCTCGTAGACGGTGAGGCCCACGCGGCCGAGGACCTCGACGACGCGTCGGTACTCCTGGGTGATCTCGCTCCCCAGGGAGAAGGCGGCCTCCTCGATCGTCGCCATCGACCCTTCGACCGCAGAACACACTTAACGCCGCCAGTCGGGGGTCCCGGCCCGGTCCCGTTTGAAGGGGGAGTCGCGAGAGGGGCGCAGGAAATCCGTCGCTAGGGAACGGGCCGGGCTAGCCGTAGGAGCTCGGCGTGGCCGAGCATCCGCTCGGCCTCCTCGCGGGTCAACAGCCGCTCGGCCACGAGCAGCTCCTTGACGGGGGTGCCGGTGCGGGCGGAGGTGTGGATGAGCTCGGCGACCTTCTGGTATCCGAGCTTCGGGGTCAGGATCGTGGCGAGCGCGGTCGAGCTCAACAGGAATCGCTCCATCGTAGCCGGGTTGGCCGTGATCCCGTCCACGCATTGATGCGCGAATACCGGGAGGTACCGTGTGAACAGCTCGATGGAGAACAGGGTCTCGAACGCCGCGAGAGGCATCATCACGTTGATCTCCAGCTGGCCCGCTTGGACGGCGAGGGAGGTGGCGAGGTCGGCGCCGATGACGTGGAAGGAGACCATGTTGAGGCATTCGGCCGCCGACGGGTTCACTTTCGCGGGCATGATCGACGAGCCCGGCTGGATCTCTGGGAGACGGATCTCGTCGAGGGCCGTCGCCGGACCGCTCGAGAGCAGCCTCAGGTCGTTGGAGATCCGCACGAGCTCGGCGGCCAGGTTCCTCAACCACCCGGAAGACGCGCCGAGCGCCCATCGGCTCTGCATGCTCTCGAACGGGTCGCTGGCCGGACGGAGGGGGAGGCGCGTCAGCTGCGCGTATTCCGTGACGGATCGGGTGCGGAAGCCCGGTTTGGAGTTGATGCCGGTGCCCACCGCACTCCCCCCGAGGGGGATCTCGGCGAGGCCCTTCTCGATCGGGGGCAGGGTCTCCAGGACCCGCTCGAGGGCCGACGCGTACGCGCGGAACTCGTAGCCGAGCGTGACGGGCATCGCGTCCTTCAGGTGGGTCCGACCGGCCTTAGGCAGGCCTGCGAACTCCTCGCCCTTGCGTCGCAGGCTCTCGATGAGCACCCCGAGGGCGGGGCGGAGGTCGTGGAGGGCGAGGAGCACCGCGACCTGGGCTGCCGAGGGGAAGGTGTCGTTGGTGGACTGCCCGCGGTTGACATGATCGTTCGGGGAGAGCTCGGCGTAGTCCCCGCGTTCCCTCCCCAGAAGTTCGAGCGCCCGGTTCGCGAGCACTTCGTTCACGTTCATGTGGAACGACGTCCCCGCACCGGCCTGGAAGACATCGACGACCATCTGGTCATTGAACCGCCCGTCGGCCATCTCCGAAGCGGCACGGGAGATCGCCTCGCCCCGACGCGCGTCCACGCCGTCGAGCGCGACGTTCGCGCGCGCGCAGGCTTCCTTCAGCCAGCCGTAGGCCCGGATCAGGTAGACCGATTCGCGCAGGCCGCTGATGGGAAAGTTCTCCTTCGCCCGAAGGGTCTGGATCCCGTAGTACGCGTCGGACGGGACCTCGCGCTTGCCGAGCGAGTCCTCCTCCACGCGCACACCCGCCATCGGGGGCGACCCACCCGGGCCGGTGAGAAAACCCTTTAGGTCGACCGACGACGTGGGAGCCCGACCGGCGGCCCGACGGGTCGGCGCCCTGTCGTCGCCCCCCGGACGGACCGTGGTCGACCCGATCCAACTCGTCAGCGACATCGTCCAGGCGGACGCGTTCCTGCTGCTTCCCCCGCTCCTGTGGCTCGTGCTGTTCCTCTTCGCCTGGGAACAACCCGCGCTCTCCGCCCGACTCGGCCTCGGTCGGACCACCTTCTGGCTGCTCCTGCCCGGCGCCCTCCTCGGAACGCTGTCGGATCTCCCTTTCTTCGGTTGGCAGGGCGCGGTCCTCGCGGTGAACCTGGGAGGAGGTCTCCTCCCCGTCCTGCTCTCGATGTTCCTGTTCCGGCGCAGCGTCGGCGACGCCGACCGCGCCACCGCGCTCCTGCTCGTCGCGCTGGGCGCAGAGACCGGTTCGATGCTGATGGCCGTGCTGCTGTTTCCGGCCGGTTGGGTCGGGCCCCTCCTGGTGGTCGGGGCCGCCGCAGTGGCCCCCCTGGTCCTATGGGCGCTCGGATCCGGGAAGGTGAGCGTCTACGGACGGACGCTCCGCCGCACCGGCCTGTTCCTCGCCCTGGTCTCCGCGGTGCTGGTCGCGACGTATGCCTCGACTTCCACGGTCCCGGCCCTCGGAATCGTTTCCGCGTTCCCGTACTACCTCATCGGCCCGCTCGCCGCCGGAGCGGCCGCGCTCCTCCTGGCGAAACCGGCGTTCGGCCTCCCCCGTGCGATGGGTATCCCGCTCGCCTACGCCTCGGCGACGATCGGCGTCCTCTTCGGCGCCGACCTGCTCCGGGAACCTCCCCTCTACGGGAACGGCCCGGCGCTCTACGCCATCGGCGGAGCGGGGGTGAACGACCTCGTCTACCTGAGCGGGCTGCTCGCTCTGCTCGCGGCGCTGGTGGCGTTCCGGCTCACGGGTTGGGAGACCGGCTCGAGCGGACCGCTCGCGGTCCCCCGGCCTTCACCCGTCGGACGGCTTCGCCAAGCGCTCCAGCACGGCCTGAACGGTCGCCCACGGGAGTGCATCGAGACCGCGCGCGACGCGAGTCACGAGGCGTCCGACCAGGCCCGGCTGCTGTACGGGATCCCACCGACTCCGGCGTCGACCTCGCCCTGGGACGGACTGCCGGTGGCCACCTGGGTGGTCGCGGACCAGCGCAATCTGGACGCCGTCGCGCGATCGGGGACGAAGGACCCCCGTGAGGCGTTCCGGGCATGGCTTACGGCGAGGTGGCTGGTGGGCGTGAGCCGCGAGCTCGGGCGCGAGCGGTTCGCCTCGCTCGGCACGCGCTCGTTCGCGTTCCTTGGAGACCTCGCGCTGCTGCTCGTGCCCTCGGTGCTCGCCTGGATCTACGTCTCGAAAGCGGTCCCCGGGTCGGTCGGCCATGTCCTGGGGTCGCCGCTGTTCAACGCCGCCGCCCTCGCGCTGCCGGCCTACGGCTTTCTCTACTTCACCGTGGCCGAGGGGATGTGGGGGGCGACGGTGGGCAAGAGTCTGTTCGGCTTGAGGGTCACCGACCGGGCGCTCTCCGCCGTACCGTGGGAGAACGTGATGGTCCGAAACCTCCCGAAACTGATCCCGCTCACCGTGTTGGACCTCGGCGGCTCCCTCCTCGTCCTCGCGCTCCTGCGGGGGGTGGGGGGTGCGCTGGGCAGCACGTCGGCGATCGGGGCGGACGCCGCCGTGGTGATCCTCGTGGCGTTCCTCGCCGTCGGGGTCGGAGTGTCGGGGGTGGCGAGCGCGCTCACCATCCACGCCAGCTCCGAGAGCCAACGGGTCGGGGATTTCTTCGCCGGCACGTGGGTTGTGCGGGACCGGCCTACTTCGGGGTCGGCGCAGGCGTCGCCGGCGCCGGACGCGGCGCCGGCACCGTCCGGTTGAGGAAGATGGCGATCGAGGAGACGTTCGCCTCCCGACCGTCGTGGTTGCGGAGGCGCTCCGTGTCGAGGTTCACCGGTCCGACGGCGACCTGGCCCTCGAGGAACCGATGCCGCACGACCTCGACGACGTCGACCGCCTTCCCGATGGCGTTGCCGCGGGCCTTGACGACGACCGGCGCCGCCCCGCTGTTCAGCTGGGCGACGACCTGGAAGACGTAGGTCATCGTCGGCTTGGTGCCGATGAACACGGTCGCACCAGCCGAGGGCGTGCCCTCCGGCTCGCGTTCGGGCATGGAGCTTCCAACGCGCCCGTCGGTAAAAGGTTATGCTGTCGGGGCCGCCATTCCCTATCGGGGGCAAAGAGACGAACCTGACGCGCAAGGCAAGCGTTAAACCGCAAGAGCCGTACGCGGCGCCGGTCACGCAGGGGTGGCCCAGCTTGGTCAAAGGCGCTAGGTTGAGGTCCTAGTCTCGTAGGAGTTCGTGAGTTCAAATCTCACCCCCTGCATATTGCCCCCACGGGGATTCGATGAGCGATGAGCTGAGCCGATGTTCCCGTTGCGGCGAGGAGCTCGCCGAAGGCGCGACCACCTGCCTCGCGTGCGGGTCGCCGGTCCCGCGACGCGCCCGCTCCCCCTCCACGGCCGAACCGTCGCCCGCGGCGAACGCCGCCAAGGGCGCGGCTGCAGTCGCACCGGTCGGGGAGACGGTCGCATCCGGGCCTGAGGGCGATCTTGTTCGAAGGATCGCACGGCTGCAGCAGTGGACGGAGACCGCCCAGCCGCTCGGCATCCACCTCCCTTCGCTCCCGAACTGGGCTGAGGAGATGGCACGGTCCGGCGAGGACCCCGAGCTCTGGGGCGAGGTGGTCCGCGGTGTCGAGCGACTCTCGCAGAAAAAGGTCCAGGCGGCCCTCGAGCAGTGGGAGGAGGCGACGAAGAATCGGCTGGCCCGGCTCGAGGCGTATTCCGTCGACGGCCGCCTCGAACGCGACCAGATCGAGGACATCCTGCACTCCGCCCGCTCCGGGGACCTCTCGCTCTCTCTTTCCACCTTCCAGCAGGTCGAGCGCGTGGTGACCCTGAAGGAACGGCACCTTGACCAGGCGCGCGAGGAGCTCGAGCGCCTCGTCTCGCTCCTCAGGGACATGCAGGCGCTGGGACTTCCCAATCCCCAGGATCCGGCCGAGATCTCCGAGGACCTCGAGCGCGAGCTCCGAAGCGGCCGGCTCGCTTCGCTCAAGCAGCAGCTGAGGGCACTACGCAGCCAGGCCGTCGGCCGACTGAAGGTCGGGCTCCCCACCTACGTCAGCCAGTACGGTGAGTTCCTGGTCCGGGAACGCAACGACGGGGTCCCCGTCGAACTCGAGGCGGCGGAGCTCGCGCGCAGCGCACGGGAGTTCGTTCGGGGTCGCCCGGAAGAGGCACTGCGCCGGCTTCGGGTGCTCGCCCAGGTCCATGGCGGGAGCACCAGCCGGGCCGGGCGGGCCCGCAACGCGCCCCCGGGCGGGGGCGGCGGCGCTACAGCAGTTTCTCGAACAACCTGACGTCCTCGTTGAAGTAGTGGCGGTGGAGGACGCCGCATTCGGCGAAGCCGAGCTTCTTGAACATCTGGGCGGCCTGGGTGAAACGGGCGAGCGCGTCGGCCCAGAGGGAGCCGACGTTGTTGTGCTTGGCCCAGTCGACGGCCGCGGTGGTGAGCGCCGTCGCCACGCCCTGGCGCCGCGCCTCCGGGTCCGTCACGAGGTGGACGATCCGGCACGTGCCCTCGGAGATCTCGCAGCCGATCGCCCCGATCATCTTGCCGTCGCGTCGCGCGGCGAAGTAGGTGACGCCCTCCATCCAGCTCGAGAATTCGAGGGCGTTCGGTTCCCAGGCCTTCACGAGCTCCACGGGAAGGTCCGGGCGGAACGCGTCCCAGACGCGCTTGTAGAGCTGGACGATCTCCGGGATGTCCGCGTGGGTCAGTCGCTCGACGGCGAGCGGCTTGGCGGTCGCGCTGCCCTTTTTCTCCGAAGAGACGGCGCGTTCGTCTCCCCGGGCGTTCGTACCTTGCGCCGCCACGTCAGGAACTCCGCGAAGGAGGCAGGCGGCGATTCGTTCCTCTACAGATGAACCTTGCCCCTCCTTTTGGCTGCCGGGGGGCCAAAGGAGCTACCAACCCCGGACCGGCCGGCGTCGCCGACGTTCGTCGGTACCGCGGAAGCCCACTGGACCGGAACGTGGATCTCGGCACGCCCGAATCCGCGACGGCCGCCGTCCGGGCGATAAATACCACCGCGAGATTCGGCACCTCGTGAACGCGGGCGCAGAATCCTTGGCGCGGAGAGTGTTGGGAAAGAACCTCGCTACCGGTAAAGGCGAGTCGGTGATCATCGAGACCTGGCCCCACACTCTCGAGTACGCCCGAGCGTTCGTCGAGGAGACCCGTCGTCTCGGGGCGGTGCCGACCCTCCTGTACGAGGACGAGCCGGCGTGGTGGAGTGCGGTCGAGGCGAAGAATTTCAGTCCGTTCGCCAAATTGTCGAAGGCGGAGAAGGCCGCGGTCGCGAAGGCGGATGTCTACATCCACTTCTTCGGCCCCAAGGACCAGGTCCGGTTGGCCGAACTCCCCAGCGCGAACCGCGAGAAGCCGTTCGCGTGGAACGAGGAGTGGTACGACATCGCCCACAAGGGGGGCCTCCGGGGGGTTCGCATGACGATTGGCCTCATCCCGGACGGGCTCGCCGAGAAGTTCGGCATGACGGAGGACGAGCTGCACGGGAAGCTCCTGAAGGCGGGTTCCGTCGACGCCGCGAAGATGGCCCGGAACGGCTCGAAGCTCCAGAAGCTCGTCGAGAAGGGCTCGGAGCTCCGCCTCCGGCACTCGAACGGGACCGATCTCACGTTCCGGCTGAAAGGCGCGCACGCCCGCGCCGACACCGGAATCGTCGACGCGGCCTCCCGGAAGCGGCGGTACGGGGTCCTCTCGAACAATCCCACCGGTCTTCTGATGGTCGGGGTGGACCGGTCGAACGCCACCGGAACGATCGTCAGCAACCGCGCGGTCTACGACGGCGCGACCGCGCGGCGCTACGCCGACGCCCGATGGACGTTCGAGGCCGGCAAGCTCGTCAAGAGGTCCTCCGGCGACGGCGCGAAGGAGTTCGATGCGGCGTACGCGAAGGGCGGCAAGGGCCGCGACGCCCTGAGCTACTTCTCCATCGGGCTCAACCCCGAGGGGAACGCCGCGGCCCCGGCCGAGGACACCGAGGAAGGCGCGGTGCTGGTCAGCATCGGGAACAACACGTTCGCCGGTGGGACCAATAAGGCGAAGATGCGCGGGTTCGCGATGGTCGCCGGTGCGCAGATCCAGGTCGACGGCAGGACCATCGTCGACGGGGGCCGGATCCGCTAGTCCCGTCCGGCCGAGACGGGGCGGCCCCGACACCCATGGCCGGCCGACGGAGGCCTACGGCGTGTGGCGCGAGGGCGTCCGGGGAAACGGCGTGGTCTCGCGGATGTGCTCGCGTCGGAGCACCCATCGCAGGATCCGCTCGACGCCGAGGCCCAGCCCGGCGTGGGGGATGCTCCCGTGACGACGCGTGTCGAGGTACCAATCGTACTCGGCCGGGTCCGCGCCGATCGCCCGCAATCGCTCGACGAGGAGTTCGACCTTAGTCTCGCGCGCGCTCTCGCCGACGATCTCACCGTACCCCTCCGGGGCCAGGAGGTCCGCGGCCTCCACGGTGCGCTCGTCCGGGGAGGATCGGAGCATGTAGAACGCCTTGAGCTCGCGCGGGAAATGCGTGAGAAAGATCGGGGAGCGTTCCTCCAGCGTCAGCGCTCGCTCCTCCGCGGTCCCCAGGTCGCTCCCCCACGAGACCGGGAAGCCCACTTTCTGTAGGCGCTCGATGGCCTCCGAGTATCGGAGCCGGGGGAACGGCGCGTTCAGCGCGAGGAGCTCGGCCGGGGGCCGGCCGAGGGCCTCGAGCTCCCGCGGACGTCGCGTGGCCACCTCGTGCAGGCTCGACACGAGCATCCGCTCGGTGAACTCCATCAGGCCGTCGAGGTCGCACCAGGCGAGCTCGACTTCGAGGTGGGTGAACTCCGTGATGTGCCGGGTGGTGCGCGACTTCTCCGCACGGAACGAAGGGGTCACCGCGTAGACCCGCTCGTGGGGGAACAGGAGCGCCTCGAGGTAGAGCTGGGCGGATTGGGAGAGGTACCCCTGGCGACCAAAATAGTCGAAGACGAACGCCTCGGACCCGCCCTCGGCCGGGTTGCCGGTGATGATCGGGGGGGTGACCTCGAGGACCTCCTCGGCCTCGAGAAACTGGCGCAACGACCGGAGCAGCTCGGCCTTCACCCGGAACGTCGCGACATGGTCGACGGAGCGGATCGCGAGGTGCCGCTTGTCCAGCAGGAACTCCTCGGTCTGGTCCTGGAAGATCGGGAACGGTAGGCCGGGGTCGATCACTTCGATCTCCTCGATGCGGACCTCGCGCCCCCCCGGGGCGCGTCGATCCTCGGCGACGGTTCCGGCGAGGCGCAGCGACCCCTCGATCTGGACGTGCTCGGCCCCGGCGAACCGCTCCTCCCCGATCACGTCCTTCTTCGCCGTCGCCTGGACGAGGCCGGTCCGGTCCCGAACCATCAGGAAGAGGATCCCCCCGCTCGACCGCGAGCGCTGCAACCACCCCCTCAGGTGGACCTTCGTGCCGATCGCATCGGGGGCGAAGACCCGCGCCACCGGGTCGAACCGGGCCGGGGCTATTGGTACTCCCGCCATTTGTGCCCGCACTTCGTGCACTCGAAGATCCGCGTCTCCGGCTCGTCGGCGCCACGGGTCTGTCGCAGGACCCAGTACGCCTCGGAGTTCCCGCACTTCGGGCATTCCTCGGCGGTCTTCGGGAGGGTGGAGCCCCTTCCCTCTTCGACGACGCTCACCTCGCGCCCTGTCGGCTGGGAGCGTCCGACCTCGGCCCCGCTCCCGAGCGGAACGGTCGTTCCGCACGAGCTGCACCGCCAGACGTGCGCCGGTTTATCCGGGCGCATCAGGCGTTTACACTTGGGACAGAACATGGACGCTCCGAACCAGGTGCAGGCTATTTGACGGTTCGGTGGTGGAAATTCCGAGCTAGGCCGGGCCCATCACTTGGTCCAAACTCCCGGCGCTGGAGGCGGGCGCGTCGGGCCGGGCGACCGAGAGCGGAAGGGGGGAGGGTTTCGCACCGGGGGAGAGCAGGCGGCGCATGTGCTCGGTCCGTCGCTGCACGTCCTCGCGGCTGCCCACGTCGGGGCGCCAGGTGAACGTTCCCTTGACCCGGGCCACCGCCGCATCGACTCGGTGGCTGGCCTCGGTGATGGCGCTCGCTTCCCCGACCAGAGCGACCGCGCGAGAGGTCGACATTTTGACGCGGCCCGCCCCCGCGGGCTCGACGTTCGCATAGAGCACCCGGACCCCCAGCGCCTCGATCGCCGGTTCGTCGAGTTCCAACACCCCGCCCGCCGAGGGGGTCAGCGGATAGCCGGGGGGAGCGAGATACTTGACGACGGTCGCCCGCTGACGGAACTGGAGGAACGACCGGTCCACCCGGCCGTTGGCGACCCCTTCGAGGAGGCCCGCGAGATTCCCTTCCTCGTAGAGCGTGAGCGCGTTGATCCCCTCCGGGTCGCCGAACCGGGCGTTGAACTCGATCAGGAGCGGGCCGCGGGCGGTCAGCATGAATCCGCCGTAGAGGATCCCCCGATACGGGATCCCTTCGGCGCGCAGCGCCTGCACGGTCCGCTGGACGACGTCGAGCGCGGCGTCGCGGTGGGACTGGGAGAGGAAGGGAAGGAGGTGGTCCCTCTGCGAGTACGATCCCATCCCGCCCGTGTTCGGGCCCTCGTCCCCGACGCCCGCCCGCTTGTAATCCTGGACGACGGGCATCGGATAGACGCCGGAATCGGTGACGAACGCCATGAGGCTGAACTCCTCGCCCTCCATCCGCTCCTCCAGCAGGACCGAGCCGCCCCCGGAGAGGAGCTGCCGGGCGTAGGCCCCACCCTCTTCGGGAGCCTGGAAATCTCGACCTTGGACCCACACTCCTTTCCCCGAGGTCAGCCCGACCGGCTTGACAACGAACGGCCCGACGAACTCCCGGACCGCCGGGTCCACTTCCGCCGGGGAGGAGATCGACACGTATCGGGGAGAGGCGTGGACCCCGTGTTTTTCCATCAGTTCACGGCAGAAGCGCTTAGAGGTCTCGATCTGCGCCCCCGCCTTGGACGGTCCGACGACCGGAACCTCCGCGGTCCGCAGCGCGTCCGCGACTCCGGCGGCGAGCGGACCCTCCGGCCCGATGACCGCGAAACGGACCCCTTGGGCTTTCGCAAACTTCACGACGGCCGCCGGATCGGCGGGGTCGGCCCTGAGCGAAGCCTTGGCGATCCGGTCGAGGCCCGGGTGGGGTTGGGCACATACGGCCACGACGTCCGCCTGGGAGCGGGCGAGCCCCCATGCGATCGCGTGTTCGCGGGCTCCACCGCCGACCACTAGGACGCGCATGCCTGGACCCGCCCCGCACGCGAGCCGGCGGATATAGCCGTGATGCGGCCCGCCGCGGCGTCAAGGGCCCGAGAGGCGCCGTCACGATTCGGGCGCCGCCGGGTCGCGGATCCGGTGGTTCCGGGCTACCGTTCGGCCTCCTTCCCGTCGAACCATCCGCGCGGAAACCGCCACCGTTAAGTGGGGAACCCGGGTGGACGCGACGCGAGCATCGATGGAGATTCAGGTCGTCGAGAAGGAGCATGACGTGCTCCGGGTCCAGATCCCCAAGGGGGAGGAGAGCCTCCTCATTCCCCTCGTAGAGGCCCTTCAGGCCGAGGAGAAGGTCGTCGAGGCCCGGTACTATCTCGGCCACCCCTACCTCGACCGACCCACTCTCTACCTCAAGACCAAGGGAGAGAAGCCACAGCAGGTCCTCAAGCGCGTCCTCAAGGACCTCGCCGACCTCTACGGGGACGTCCTCGCGGACTTCGACAAGAAGGCCGAGAAGATCAAGGCGTAGACCGGAGCGCTCTCCGATGCTGAAGGAGTGCCAGCAACACGGCTACTTCCGCGGGGAGACCTGCCCCGTGTGCCAACAGCCCGGTCGCTTCCTGATGAACGACCGGGAGCTCGACCACCTCGGTCGCGTCATGACCGGCATCCTCCGCCATTTTCCGGAAAAGTACACGCTCGCCGTCGACGAGCGGGGGTGGATCTCCCTCCCCCAACTCGTCCAGGCGATCTCCCGTCAGCACCGCGGCTACCACTGGCTTCGCGCCCACCACCTGATCGCCATCGCCGAGAGCGACTCGAAGGGCCGATACGAGGTCAAGGACGACCGGATCCGGGCGACGTACGGCCACACCGTGGAGGTCGAGCTCGACCTCCCGACCGAGAACATCCCCGACGAACTGTTCTTCCCGGTCACCACCGACGAGGCATCCATCGTGCTGGAGGTCGGATTGAAGCCCACCGATCGCCGTAAGGTGCACCTCTCCCGGACCGCCGCGGACGCCCACGCCGCCGGGGCCGTACGGACTCCGGAGCCGGTCATCCTGGCCGTCGACACCGTCCGAGCCCGGGCCGGTGGCCTAGTGATCATGCAGGCCGGAAAGACCGTGTTCCTGGTGGATCAGGTGCCCCCGGAGTACCTGAAGCGTCACGCAGGGGAGACCCCCGCGGCCCGAACCCCCGATCCCTCGGACTAACCGATCACGACGTTCGACTGGTACTGCGTCGCCGCGAAGAGCGTCTCGTTGATCCCGCTCGTCGACAGGTACGGGTTCTCGAAGACGAAGTAGAACGTGTCCGTATAGGGGGCCGCGAATACGATCCGCCCCGCCGGTTCTCCCGTGACCGACCACTGGGGCGTCGCCGCCTGGCCGCGTTCGAACTCCCCGAACGACGTGGAGTTGTAGACGTTCAGCGCGATCGCGGCCCCCACCGGATCGGTGACGGTGTAGTTGCCGACGATGTAGTCCTCCCCCGTGATCGCACCGGACAGGACGGTGAAATGCCCCGGGGTGAGGTGGTAGGAACCCTGCGTCGTGAGGGGGTCGGAGTAGACCGGGGGTCCCGTGTAGACCGCGGAGATGAGCGCCCAGCTCAATCCGAGGACCACCACGATGACGAGCGCGATCCGCAGGGTCCCGACGGTGCGGCTCCATCGGCGTTGGCGACGAACCTGGGCGGGGCCCCCGGGCGCGACCGGGTGCTTGCCACAGGTGGGGCAAGGGCCTCCCGCAGGCATCGCCTCCCCGCACAGGCCGCACGTCTGCCAGTCGGATGCGGACGACGGGGGATCGGACACGGACGGGCACGGCAGTTCGACGACCGCCTTTTCCCGTTTCGTACCAACCCGGAGCGGGACCCACGCTGGTGCGTGGGTTCGGGTGCGCGAGTATTGAAGCGGGCAACGCGTCCCCCTGATCGATGGAGACCCCCACCCCGTCGGTGGCCGGCCGGAAGGCGAGGGCGAGGGACGACCGCGGCCACGTCCTGCTCGCCAAGACGGTCCGGGCGGTCGCCTACGGCTCGCTGAGCGCGTTCCTTCTCCTCTACCTCGTGGAGGACCTCGGCCTCCCGCTGTTCTGGAGCCTGGTCCTGACCTCGCTCACGCTGATCGGGGCGGCTGCCTGGAACCTCCTCTCCGTACCCAGGCTGGAGTCGCGCTTCGGCCGACGTCGGACGCTGTCGATCTTTGGCGGCCTCTTCACGATCTCCGCGGCACTCCTCTTCCTCACCACGAGCCCATGGCTCATCCTGGGTGCCATCCTCCTCGGAGGCGTCGCCGCGAGCTCCACCGACAACGGCCCGCTCGCGGCCATCGACCAGGCGATCCTCCCCTCGACGCTCCCGAACTCCGAGCGCGGCCGCGGCTTCGCCTGGTACAACGTGCTGGGGAGCTTCGGGAGTGCCGGGGGCGCCCTCCTGGTGGCCGTCCCCGGCGCACTCGCCCCAAGGTCGGTCCCGTACCTTCCCCCGGCCCCGCACCCCTGGATCGGCCTACTCTACCTCACGCTCGCGGGAATGACCTGGTGGGCGTACCAGGGGATGTCGGCCCACGTAGAACCCGTGGAGCGGTCGGGGGCTTCCCCCCCGGGACCTGCCACCCTCTCCCCCACCACCCGACGACACACCCGGGACCTCGCCGTCCTGTTCGGGGTCGACGCCTTCGCCGGCGGGATGGTGATCAACCCCGTCCTCGTCGCCTATTTCGTCCTCGTATGGCACCAGTCGGCCGCAGCCACCGGTGAGATCCTGTTCGCCGTCGGGACCGTCTCTGGCGTGAGCTTTCTCGCGGCGAGCTGGCTTTCGGAACGGTTCGGCCTGCTTCGGACCATGGTGTTCACGCACCTGCCCTCGAACGTGATGCTGGCACTGGTCCCGTTCATGCCTACGTTCCCGCTCGCGCTGGGGATGTTGGTCGCGCGCTCCGGCCTCTCCCAGATGGACGTCCCCACCCGCCAGGCGTACACCATGAGCCTCGCATCGCGTCGGGAACGGGGGACCGTCTCGGCCACCTTGACCGGGAGCCGGGGAGCGGCCCAGGCGTTCGGTCCGCTCCCTTCCACGGCGCTCCAGAGCGCGGGGTTCGTCGGGGCGCCGTTCCTCCTCGCTGGGAGCCTCAAGGTACTCTACGACCTTTCGGTGTGGCGACGGTTCCGGCAGGTCACCGTTCCAGAGGAGCCGGAACCGGAGTGACCGCGGGGTCGGCCCGTTACCGCTTCGGCTTCGCGGACCCGAGGTTGATCAGGACGTTCTTTCGACGGGTGTACGCCTCGACAACGTGACGACCCTGTTCGAACCCGAGGCCGCTCTCCTTGTAGCCACCGAACGGCGTCTGGGGGAACGTCGCCGGGGCTTCGTTGACAGTGACCATTCCTGCCTCGAGCTGCCGGGCCACGGTATGCGCCGTGCCGAGGTCCTTGGTCCACACCGAGGCGAACAGGCCGAAGCGGGTGTCGTTCGCGAGCTTGACCGCCTCCTCCGGAGTGTCGAAGGAGAGCACGGAGAGCACCGGGCCGAAGACCTCGTCCTGCACCACGCGCGAGGTGGGGGCGACTCCGTCCAGGATCGTGGGGCGCACGAAGTTGCCCTCGCCGAGCGCCCCTTCGGTGACCCTGGACCCTCCGGCGACCACGTTCGCCCCGGAGTCACGCGCCTCGTGGACGAACCCGAGGACCCGCTCCATCTGGTCGTGGGAGACGACAGGCCCCATCTCGGATTTCTCCTCGGTGCCGGCGCCGAGCTTGAGACCCTCCGCGATGCCCCGAACCTTCGCGACCAGCTCGTCGTGGACCGCCCGGGCCACGATCAGTCGGGATCCGGCCCAGCACATCTGCCCGGCATTGCCGAAGATCCCGAAGCCGATCCCCTTGGCGGCGCGCTCCAAGTCGGCGTCCGGGAAGACGACCACCGGGCTCTTTCCGCCCAGCTCGAGCGTGGCGGGGATGACGCGGTGAGCCGCGAGCTCGGCGATCCGAACTCCCACCTCACCGCTCCCGGTGAAGGAGACCGACCGGCAGCGGGAGTCGCCGACCAGGGCCTCGCCGACCTCCGAACCGTTTCCGACGACCACGTTGAAGATGCCGGCCGGTATCCCGGCCTCCAACGCCACGCGGGCACAGCGCAGCGCGGTCAGCGGCGTGAGGCTCGCGGGCTTCAGCACCACCGCGTTTCCCGCGGCGAGTGCCGGGGCGACCGAACGCATCGCAAGAAGGAGCGGGTAGTTCCAGGGTGCGATATGGACCGTGACGCCCATCGGCTCGCGCACGGTGTAATCGAACCGCGGCCCGGGGACGGGGATCGTCTCCCCCTCGATCTTGTCGGCGAGGCCGGCGATGTACTCGAGGGTGCGAACGATGAACCCGACGTCGCCCCGCGACTCGCGGAGCGTCTTGCCCATGTTCTGGGTCTCGAGCAACGCGAACTCCTCGGCCTGCTGTTCGATGAGCGTCGCGAGCCGCAGGAGGGCCTTGCCACGGCGCCCGCCGTCGTCGGTCGCCCACCACGAGGACCGGAACGCCGATTCGGCCGCCTCCATCGCGTGGCGCGAGTCCTCCGCATGGGCGAGGGCCGTCGACGCGAGCGGCTGGTTGGTCGCCGGATTCAGCACCGCCCGACGCTCGCCGGAGCTTCCCGGCGTCTCCTTTCCCCCGATGAAGAGCTCGTAGTGCGGAGCGACGTTGGCCGACATTTCCCCTGCCGGATGCGCGAGTCTCGCCGCTCCCATAACGGTTCCCGCGCGGAACGCCGGTCTCGCTCCGTTCACGACTCGAGCGCGTAGTTTCGTCCCTTCCATGCGATCGGACGGCCCCGGAGGCCCCGGACCAGCGAGACCCCCACGAGGACGACATAGAATCCGACCGACGCCGGGAACAGCAGACCGTACGATGCGGACCCCTTGGTCGCAGCCGAGAACGCGACGTGCTTGCCGAACAGCGCGACCCACAGGAAGGCACCCATGCCGATGAGCGGGAGCGAGCCGTACCAGAGGCCCAGAGGAAGGACGACCAGAGGGAGCCAGAACAACCCGATCAGGCCGACCAGGAACCCGACCTGGCGCGTCGCGGCAAAGCGCGTTCCGTGGACGTTCCGCAACAGCCCCTCGAACAGCTCGCGCCGGTCCCGGTACATCCGCGTCGAGAGCAGATCCGGCGCCCACGCGACCCGCAAGCGCAACCCCGCGCGCCGGAACTGTTGGGCGAGACGGACGTCCTCGAGCACTGCCCCCCGCACGGCCTCGTGACCTCCGACGCTCAGGTAGGCCGATCGCCGGACCAGCGTGAATTGCCCGTTCGCCACCGCGGCCCGGGAGCTGTCGTGGTTCACCCGGGGGACCCGGAAGTACGCGAGCACCATCTGGGTGTGGAATGGCAAGATCATCCGCTCCCAGAACCCGACCATCTCGACGCGGCCCTGCAACGTCACGAGGTCCGCCTTCTCCCGCTCGGCCCACTCGAACGCCGCTCGGATCGCACCCGGGTCGTAGCGCATGTCGGCGTCGGTGAACAGCAACCAGTCTCCGTCCATCGCCTGGGCCCCGGTATGGCATGCCCAGTTCTTCCCGACCCAGCCCGCCGGTAGCGGGGGTTCTTCCATCAACCCGATGCGAGGAGCCCGCGCCCGGGCGACCTCTCGAGTGCGGTCCTCGGAGCCGCCATCGACCACGACGATCTCGAGCTCGGGATAGTCCTGGCGAAGGAGGCCATCGAGGCATTCGGGCAGGTCGAGCTCCTCGTTGCGGGCCGCCACGACGACCGAGATCTTCGGGAAAATGCGAGCCACACGAGGCCCGGGGCGGTCGAGCCGGGGCATCTGGATCGCATACGCGATGGCGAGGCCCTGGTACAGCACGACGACGACGCTCGCGACGAGGATGGCCGCGACGAGCCATCCGGCGAGCACATCCTCTTCGAAGAACGAGCGTAATTAAGCTGAGACATGTGGCGAGCTCCGAGGAGCCCCGGTGGGAAGTGTCGAGCACCCGCGCGTCCGGCCCCTGGTGCTGGAGGAGCGCCTGTACCAGGACCGGATCTCCAAGGCGGCGGTCGGACGGAACACGCTCGTCGTCCTGCCCACCGGGCTCGGCAAGACCGCGATCGCGCTGCGAACGATCGCGGAGTTCCTGTTGAGGGACCCCACCCGCTCGATCCTGTTCCTCGCTCCGACGCGGCCGTTGGTGGTCCAGCATGCCCGCAGCGTGGAGACCACGCTTTTTGCCCCGGAGCCCCTCGTCTTGACCGGCTCGATCTCCCCGGCCCGTCGCCAGGAGCTCCTCCACCCGCCCCAGGTCGTCGTGGCCACGCCGCAAGTGGTGGGCAACGACCTCGCCTCGGCCGAGTTCGACCTGTCGAAGTTCAGCCTGATCATCTTCGACGAGGCCCACCGCGCCGTCGGGGACTACCCGTACGTGACCATCGGCCGCGCCAACCGGGACGGCCCGGATGCGCGGGTCCTCGCGATGACCGCCTCCCCGGGGGCGAGGATCGAGCGGATCCGAGAGGTCTGGAACAACCTGGGCATCGAGCAGTTCGAGTACCGAACCGCCCACGATCCGGACGTCCAGCCATACGTGCACGGGATCGGGGTGGAAACGGTCGAGGTCCGGATGCCTCCCGAGGTGCGCCACCTGGCGATCGAGGTGAAGCAGGCGGTGGGGAACCAAACGAGGTACCTGCACCAGCACGGCTTCCTCGCCAGTGCCGAGGGTTCGCGCCGCGACCTGCTCGCGCTAGGCGAGCGCCTCCGCCAGGAGAGCGACCGATTCCGACGCTCGGGAGGCCACGCCCCCGCGGCCCTCTGGGGGGCGATCACCTCGCACGCGATCGCGATGAAGGCCACCCATGCCCTCGAGCTCATCGAGTCCCAGGGAGTGGAAGCCCTCCGCGCGTTCCTCGAGAAGCAGGAGGTCGGGCCGAAAGGCCGCCCCACCCCCTCCAGCCGTGGCTTCCTCTCGGACCCGTCGATCGTCCGGGTCCGGGAGATCCTGCGGTCGTTGACCCTCGAGCACCCGAAGATCGAGAAGGCGGTCGAGGTCGTACGGCAGGAGCTGGGCCGCAGCCCCGAGGCGCGCATCATCCTGTTCGCCCAGTACCGGCAGACGGCGGAGCTCCTCGTGACCGAGCTCGAAAAGCTCGGCGACCCGGGCATCCGGCCGGCACGGTTCGTCGGGCAGGCCACCCACGGGGACGACACCGGCCTCACCCAGAAGGAACAGATCGGGCTCCTCGACTCGTTCCGGAACCGCGCGGTGAACGTCCTCGTGGCGACCTCGGTCGCCGAGGAGGGGCTCGACATCCCCGCCACCGACCTCGTGATCTTCTACGAACCGGTGCCGGACGTGATCCGGACGATCCAGCGGCGCGGACGGACCGGCCGTTCCCGTGCCGGGCGGGCGGTCGTGCTCGTCGCGGAGGGGACGCGCGACGTCGGCATGGACCGGGCGTCGCGCTCGAAGGAGAAGCGGATGCACGACATGCTCGAGCGCGTGGCCGAGGAGGCGCAGCGGGGTCCCCTTCGGCCCCCGCCGGCCAAACCGCCCCTCCAGACCAGCCTCGAGGAGTTCGGACCGAACTGACCGTTCACCGGCCCGTGCTGCCGAACCCACCCGCCCGGCTCTTGCGGGGGCGCACTGCGCCTAACGAAACCGTGGTCGGGAGGTCGTCGACGACCCGCACCTGGCCGATCCGGTCTCCCACCTCGACCTGGTGGCCGCCCCGGAACAGGTACGTCAGGGGCACCTTCACCTCCCCCGAGTAGTCGCGATCGATCGTCCCGGGCGCATTGACCATCAACACCCCGCGGCTTGCGAGACCGCTGCGCGGCCGGACCTCCAGGAACGTCCCTGGCGGGGCCCGCAGTTTCAACCCGGTTCGGACGAGCGTGACCGACCCATAGCGGAGCCTCACGCGCTCGGCCGAATGCAGGTCGAGGCAAGCCGATCCGGCCGTCGCGCGGGCGGGGAGGGGCACCCGGGGGACTCCATCGACCCTCTCCACCAATATCCGTCGCCTGTGACCGGCCATCGACGGCGTGAGGGAGGCGGCGGGCGCCTTGTACCTTTCCAACCACGCGGGTCAGACCGTACGCACACCCGCCGAGATCGCGTCCGGGTCCTCCTCGGGGACGGCGGCGGCGAGGAACCGGGCCACCAGATGGCCTTCGGCCCGCCGGAGCATCTTTCCGAGCGCGGGGGGGCTCTGGCCCGTCAGGTGGGCGAGCCGTGTGAGCGTGATCCGTCGGGGGACCAGGTAGTAGCCCAATGCCCAGGCCTTCGCGAGGACCGTGCGCTGGCGCTCGGTGAGCGGAGCCGAGCCGGCATCTCCCAGATAGGGGTGGGCCGAGGCCCTCACGACCCGGAAGGGCATCCCCTCGCGCTTCAGGCGGCCGAGGACCCGTTTGAGGGAGCGTTCCGCCCCGTGGAAGCTCGCCACGACCTGGGTCGGCGTGAGTCGGAACGGGGCGGTCGGAGTGATCTGACCCGCGGAGAGCGCGAGAAGCCTACGAAGCCCCTCCGGGTTGCGCTGTCGCACCAGGACGATGTAATCCCGCGTCCTGGGACGCCGTTCGACCAGCTCGAAGCTCTGCAGGCCGTAGAGCCGGCGGATGCGCCGAGACTCTCGCTCGAGCTCCTCGGTGGGTCGAAGCGGGCCGCGCCGACGGATCCGCAGGAGCTGGAGCCGCCAGCCCCGCTCGAGGCGAAGGGTCTCGAGGAGCTCGACCTCCTCGTACTTCTCGAAGAACCCCGAGGGGACGAGCCCGAGGAGCT
>JAKIWG010000047.1 GCA_022750155.1 Thermoplasmata archaeon
TCAAGGCCGGCCGCCGCACCGAAGGTCTCCAATCCCTGAAGGCCGCCGTCGAAGCGGCCGGGAACGACCCGCACGTCCGATTCGAGGTCGCGGAAGCGTTGCGGGCGCAGGGGGCGTACGCGGACGCCGTGCAGAATTACCGGCAGGCGCTCCAGCTCGACCCCAAGAGCCGGCCGGGCCGTCTCGCGCTCGCCGAGACCCTCGTCGTCGCGGGTCGGTACAACGAGGCCATCCCGATCGTGGACGAGCTCCTTACCGACGACGCGAACGATGTCGGGGCTTGGAAGACGCGCGCCGACGCCTACCGGGCGCTCGGCCGGACCGCCGACCTGCAATACTCGCTGAAGGCGATCCTCCTCCTCGACCCGAACCACGCGCCCGCGCTCCTCGAACAGTTTCGCCTCCACCACCAGGCGGGCGAGAAGGGGGAGGCGTACGACGCGCTCCACCAACTCTTGGCGGCCGAGGGCGCGGACGCGAGCGACCCGGCGCTCTTCCTCCAAGCGGGCGACCTAGCGGCCGAGCTCGGCCGGGGCGAGGAGGCGAACCGCGCGTACGAGCGGGCGGCTCAGCTCGACCCGACCCTCCTCGGAGAGATTGCCACCCGACGCGCTCGTCTCCGGCTCGCCGCAGGTCGCCCGGACCTCGCGCTCGAGGTTCTCGACCAGACGCTCGCCGCCAGCCCGCCGGGGGACCGTCCCGTCGGCACGCTCCTCCTCCGCGCGGAGATTCTGATGGCGCTCGAGCGCCAAGCAGAGGCCCAGGCGGTCTACGAGCTGGTCCGCCAGAAAGAGCCCCGCTCGCCGAGTGCGCTCGCCGGTATCGGGCGTTGCCTCCTTGACCAGGGCAAGCACGCCGACGCGAAGTCGTTCCTCGCCCAGGCAATCCCCCAGGTGCCACCGAACGCGAACCTGTTCCTGCTCCTCGCGGAAGCCGAGAGCGGTCTCGGCGACCTGGCGGCCGCGGTTGTGGCCGTCCAGAAGGGGGCCGAAGCCCTGCCGAAATCCGGGGAGCTCTGGGTCCGGTTGGGCGAACTCTCGATCGCGCGAGAGGGCTGGTCGGACGCGGCCAACGCGTACGCCCATGCCATCGCTCTCGACGCCACCAATCCCGAGTACCTGCTCCGGGCCGGATTCGTCGCCGACAAGCTGGGGCATCCCAACGAATCGCTCGCGCTCGCGGAGCGGGCCACCCAGGTGGCCCCCGCGAACAAGTACGGCTGGTCGAGCCGCGGCGTCGCGTTGCTCCAGACGGGCCGGCCCGAGGAGGCCCAGGAGAGCTTCGACCGGGCGCTCGGCATCGATTCCGACTTCGTCGCCGCGAAGGAGGGGCGGCTCGCCGCGACGCAGAAGACCCGGGAGAGCCAGGTCGAGAAGTTCGGCCGCGAGGCGCTGCTCCTCGAGGCGACGAGCCGACGGGCGGTCAATCGAAACGACCTCTTCGTCTCGCTCCACGTACCGTTCGACCTGCTGGAACCGGTCCTCCAGGCCCTCTCCCGCAATGTGAAGGTCGACCTCGAACGGCTCGACCTCGAGGAGATGAAGGAGCTCGAAGGGGCGTCGTATCGACTTGTGTCCGCCGCCCTCGAACATCGCCCGGAAGGGTTCGACCGACGGGGATTCACCCTCGCCGATGTCGCCGTGCTCTGCCCGACCTCCTCCACCCTCCCCCAGATCCAACGGCTGTTCGGGTACATCCGGTCCGTGCTCGAAATGGACGTCCGCCTCGAGAACCTGAAACTGGCGCCGGACGTGGAAGAATTGGCCCGCCGGGCGCTCCTCCTCCCCGAGAACCAACGGACGTTGTTCCAATTGGTCCGTACCCTGAAGGTCGGGCTCTACAAGGCCCGGCTCATCAAGGCGGTCGAATCGGCGGGCTCGACGGTCCACGCCCCCCTCCCCTCCCTCGACCTCGGGCAATATTCGCCGGAGTTCCGGGCCCCGGACGGCGCGGAACCGGACGACGCCGATTTCTTTCCCTCCGCGGACGGTCCCCGCCCTCCGAACGCCGCGCCGGCCCTGTCGGCGCCGCGCGGCCAACTGGGCGGCTCGATCACCCGAACTCCGGTTGGTCCGACGCCGCGCGCCGCCCCCACCGGGACCCGGTGCGCGGGATGCGGGGGCGTGGCCACGGTGATCCACGGATGCGGTGCGCCGGTGTGCATGCATTGCATCGCGGAATTCCGGACCTGCCCGAAGTGTGGACAGCCGGTCGCTCTGCCGGCCACGAAGCCGGTCGCGAGCGCCCCGCACCCCGCCTCCGTGCCGCGGACCTCGCACACCGAATCGAGCACGAAACCGGCGCACCCGACCAAGGACGGGATCTCGAAACCGAAGCCGGCGGCGCCCTCGCACCCCGCCGCGCCGAAGTCCGAACCGGCGAAGCCGACCCCCACCCCACCGCCGGCGGCCGAGACGGCCGCCCCCAAGCCCCCCCGACCGCCCCGGGACCGGGCCGACGACGAGCCGCGCCTCTAAATTCGTCGCGACGGGACGCCGCGCTCCGGCACCCGCCGCGGAAATTCATGACGCGTCCGGCCGTTGCCGGGTACGTCCGGACGGGTCGGAGCGGTTCCCCGCCGCGGTCCCCCCTTCCCCCCGACGAGAATCCGCGCGCCCCGTCACCGCTCGACGCACGCCAAAAACGCTGTTCGAGCAACGTGATATACACGACCCCGCCTCGTTCAACGACGGTAGCATGACGACCAACCCGGCCCCCACACCGCCCCGTTCCGCGGCCATCGGCCTCGCCATCGTGGCGGTCCTCGCCGTCGTCGGCGCCCTCCTCTTTTCCGGGATCTATCTCGCGATCCCCCAGAACGGGCACTTCTACGCGCTGATCGCGATCGGGGTCCTCTCGCTCGTCTTCGCTCTGGCCGCGTACCTCGCCCAGGCCGTCGCTCCCGACCCGATGATGCCGCGGGCTCTCGCCTGGGGCTTCGCGGGGCTGGGGTTCTTCCTCCTGCTCGGAACGGTGGTCGCGAACCCGACCAGCATCCTCGGGTTCCTGACCCAACTCCTCCTCCTTATCGTCATCCTCCTGTTCGTGGTCCTCACGTTGGTCGGAGGGTACTGGCGGTACCGGTCCGTGGCGCTCGACAAGATCCGGTTGGAGCGGCGCGAAGGCTGGCAAGCCTCGCCTCCGCGGTCCGCGCTCGACTACAGCGCGGCGCAGCACGAGCGCGACGTTGCGCAGAGCCCGCCCGTCCCGGCAAAGGGGCAGCCGTGAGCGGTCCCTCGGGCCCGTCGGGACCGTCACCGGGTGGCGGGGGCTCCATCCCCTGCCCGAGCTGTCACGCTCCCAACCTTCCGGCGAACAAGTACTGCTCCTCCTGCGGCGGTCCAATGACGACCCCGAGCCCCCCGACGGGGCCCCGACCGGGCGCGCCACCGGCCTCCCCCGTCGACATCCGGCAGCGGGTCGACCAGGACCGCGGCTTCCTGAAGAAGGTCCAACTCCTCCTGCCCGGGTTCCGAGGATACCGGCAAGGCGAGGACGACCGGGCCGCCGACAGCCTCCTCCGATTGCAGGTGGCCGACCGGGTCCACCGCGCGGGGGCCATTGTCACCACGGCTCGCGCTTCGCTCTCGAACTCCGGGGATTTCTCCCACTTGACCGACCTGGCCCAAGTCGCGAGCGAGCTCAGCGTGCTCGAAGGACAGATCCGCCACGCCGAGCAGGGATACACCGGCATTTCCCCGGCGACGCGAATCAGCCCGGCTTCGCTCGACCAACTCTACGAGTACGACTACGGGTTCGTCTCCGCCGCGGACGCCCTCACGCAGGCGCTCACTCCGCTCAACGTGCCGTCGCCCTCTCCGGCCGACGCGGCCACGGCGATCCAGAACACCCGGAGTCTCATCCGGCAGCTCACGGCCGCCTTCCAGGCCCGGACGAAAGCGGTTCAAGGCGTCCAAGTCTAGGAGGTAGCGAACCATGGTCACGAACAATCCGGTCCCCGCGAAGGGCGGGAGTCTCCTCGGAGCCACGACGGTCGTCTGGGAGGACGTGTACAAGGGCCCCAACGTGATGTGGCGCGTCCCGCGGAACGTCCGGTACGGCGACAACATCGTCGTCCGGGAGGACGAGAGCGCGGTCTTCTTCCGGGATGGCAAGGTCCTCGCCTACCTCGACC
>JAKIWG010000008.1 GCA_022750155.1 Thermoplasmata archaeon
TCCCTTTGCCCCCCGTTCACACGGGGGATGTTACGGGGGGCCGAGTAGCATTCCCGGCCCGCCGGGCTCAGGGCAATCCTTGATAGACTTCTGGGCGCTTCGCCCGCCAGAGCACTCCGTGGGGGGTTCTATGGCGTCGGGACCGACCATCCATCCGGAGTTTCTCTACACTTGGGGTCGCCTGCCAACCCCCCGACTCACCCGACGTGAGCAACTCGTGAGGGCAGCGATCATTGGGGCCGTGGTGATAGTGGGGGCTATGCTGGTTCTCTCCCTGTTCGGGGGGTACTGGGTACTGAGTCCGCACATCGGCGGACCCTCCCACTACTGAGGTTACACTCCGAACCCCGAGGTTCTCGATTCGGATTCCCGATCTGAACGACATCAGCTCTAGCATCCCTCATCACCTGGGGAGCGAGTATTCACCCCCAACAAGGAACGAATCCGCGCGGGGCCGCCAGGAGTCACCCGGTGCCCAAATCGGTCAAAAACCAGATGGTTCTAAACCGTAATCGGCTCAAATCCTCCCGTGTCCATTAGCGCCAAGTTGCTGGTGGGTTCGTGCTCGCGCCCCCCGGCGGGCTGATTCCCCTAGGTCACCGGAACAGCGAACCATTCGATTCCATGGACCCCATCGGCCGACCTTCCGTAGCCCTTCACAGCACTGCGAACAGACGCCACTTTCCCGGCACGCCCTTCAGCGAGTGTGCCCCACGTGCGTCGAACCGTAAGGGGGACCCTGAGACCAAGTCCTTGACGGTACTCGACACGAGGATCTCTCCCGGCGCGGCCTTCGCCATCACCCGCTGGGCGAGGTGAACTCCGACCCCCGCGACGTCCTCGCCGAGAATCTCGCACTCGCCGGTGTGGAGGCCGAACCGTAGAGAGATTCCGAGGCTCGCGACACTTTCCCGGATCGCCCGGGCGCATTGGATGCCTCGGGCCGGCCCGTCGAACGTGGCGAGGAAGCCGTCCCCGGTGGTCTTCACCTCGCGCCCATGGAAGCGGGCGAGCTCCTTTCGGACCAGCTCATTGTGGCGCACCAAGAGATCTCGCCAGGGCTTGTCTCCACCCGTTCCGGCCCGCTCGGTCGAGCCGACGATATCGGTGAAGAGAACGGTCGTCAACCGTCGGTCGGTCGTGGCAATGGGCCGTGATCCGGTGAGGAACTCCTCGACTTCATCGAGAATCGAATCCATATCTCCGGCCCACCACGCGTGGTCGTCGCCCGCCAGCTCGACGAGCTTCGCCCCGGCGATCGACCGGGCAAGGAACCGACCGTTCTCGAAGGACACGTCGCGGTCCCCCATGCGCTGAAGCACCAACGTGGGGACGTGGATCGAAGGGAGGAGCGAGCGGATGTCGATGTCCGTGTTCATGCGCGCGAGGGTCACCGCCGCCGAAGGGGTCGCGCTCACTCGGCAATAGGTGCCGTACCACTCCCGCGCGGCGGGGTCGTGAGCGATGGATGGCGCGATCGTCGACAGGTCCCCCCCGCCCCCCCACCCCGCTTCCAACGAGGTGATCCACTGCTCGCGTTCCTCTGGCGTCGGCGCCCACGGGTAGTCCTTGCTCCAGATTCGCTTGGCGAACGCGCCGTAGAGGATCAACGCCGTGGTCCGGTCCGGGTGGGTGGCCGCGAACAGCGCGCTCATCGACCCCCCCTCGCTGACCCCGAAAATCGCCGCGCGTTCCAGCCCGATGTGGTCCATGACCGCGCGGACATCCTCGGTTCTCTCCTCGAGTATCGGAAGCCCAGCGACACGGTCGGAGAGGCCCGTTCCCCGCTTGTCAAAGCAGACCACGCGGGCAAAGGAAGCGAGACGCTCCAGGAAGCGCGCATGGACCGGGTCTTCCCACGCGTACTCGAGGTGCGAGACCCATCCCGGAACCAGGACCAGGTCGAGCGGCCCGCTCCCGAACCTCTGGTAGGCGATGTAGACCCCACCGCTCTTCGCATACCGGGTTTCGTGGATCATTCGGTCGACGTAGTCGGGAGCCGCCTTTCCCTTTGTGGTCGGGGAGCCTCCCACCCTTCCCGATGCGGGGACCGACGGACCGGGCCGTCACGATCCGGGTCGTTCCCCTCGATAGGCCCCACGGGTCGAGCGGGCGGGCGTGTCCTGCCGGGCGTTCCCGAGTGATACTTCGCAGGCCCGGACAGGACCAATTTCGCTTCAGAAATCCACATTTCTCGGTCCTTCAAATAGCGGCAGTTCGATGGGGGCGACGGGCCACCGTGATGGGTCGACCTACCAGTTGGACGCTTCGGACGGGGGGACCCCTTGCCGTCGCGCTCCTCCTGTTCGGATCGGCCTCCGCTCTTGGTGTAGGTGGAGCGGCTGCAGACCCGGGGCTCGCGGGGAGTTCCAGCCATTCCGGGGCCAGCTCCGTCGTCAGTACGTGCACCGAACACGCCCTCCGGGTGGCGATCATGGGGGGAGGAACGGTCACGTTCGCGGTCAGTTGTTCGAGCATCCCGTTCGCTATTCCCCTTACAATCCCGTCCAACCTGACAGTGAACATCTCCTCGGGGGGGCACGCGGTCGTTCTATCGGGGAGCTCGACGAGCCGTCTGTTCGTCGTGCAGGGCGGTCACCTGACCATCACCGGGATCACCCTGATCAACGGGGCCGCCGTGGGCGCGCGTGGTCATGACGGAGCCAACGGCTCCTCCGGGGCGAACGGTACCACCGGCGGCAACGGCTACGCGGGGGGCGTCGGTCTGGCGGGAGGCCCCGGACAGAGCGGAACGAACGGCCAGGTCGGGAGTTCCGGCGCTGCGGGGACCAACGGGGGCATTGGCGTAGGCGGGGCCATCTGGATCCAGAGCGGGGCCGTGGCGTTGACTTCAGACCTGCTCTCTTCCAATACGGCCTCGGGAGGTCCGGGCGGATCGGGGGGAATCGGCGGTGCCGGAGGGTACGGTGGCAACGGCGGGCTCGGGGGGGACGGAGGTACCGGGCCTAGCGGGACGTCGCTGGGACCCGGGGGCGCGGGCGGCTCTGGGGGATTGGGCGGAGGGGGTGGCGCAGCGGGCAACGGCGGAGCCGGCGGCAACGGCGGAGACGCCGAGGGCGGAGCCATCTACAACGCCGGAAATCTCCTCCTCGTCAACGACACGTTCACCGGGGGCGGCGTCTTCGGCGGTGCGGGCGGGAGCGGGAGCGTCGGCGGGGCCGGCGGTTCCGGCGCTCCGGGGGGCGACGGAGGCACCGGCGGTGGGGGCGGGTCCCCGTATGCGTCCGCGGGCGATGATGGGGCCAGCGCCGGAACGAACGGCGGAGGCGGCCGCGCGGGGGCCCCCGGGACCGGTGGCGGCGGTGGCACCGGGGGCGCGGCGCGGGGCGGCCAGCTCTACAACGCGGGCGCAATCACGATTCTCAACTGTTCCTTCGCCTCGTCTCTGGCGATCGGGGGAACCGGTGGCCCGGGGGCCGCTGGCGGCTTCGGCGGTGGCGGAGGGGACGGCAACACGGGAAGTCCGGTCGGCGGTTCCGGAGGCAGCGGAGGCTCTCCGCTGAAAGGAGGACCCGGTTACCCCGCAGGGGACGGGGTCGTAGGTCAAGGCGGAGCGGCCGGGGCTTCCGGCACGGCCGGCGGTGCGGGCGGTACCGGGGGGACCGGAGGACCGGGTGCGGGCGGCGCGATCTACAATTCGGGGTCGCTCTGGATCCAGAATTCGAGTTTCGATTCCGACCTGGCAGCGGGAGGAACGGGGGGAAGCGGGGGTTCCGGAGCCTTCGGCGGATTCGGTGGCGCCGGAGGAGCCGGCGACCGGGGCGGCAGCGGGGGGCTCGGGGGGAGCGGGGCGTACTCCACGAAGAACCCGTCCGGCGGCCACGGAGGAAAGGCCGGGTCGAGCGCGCCGGGGTCCGCCGCAGGAGCCCCCGGCCGCTCGGGAGCCGGGGGCCTCGGGGGATCGGGAGGTGCGGGGGGGGAATCGTACGGCGGGGCCCTCGTCAACGATCCGCTCGCCGCACTCTATTTCGCGTCCGGGAGCGTCTCGAGGAGCTCCGCGACTGGAGGAGCCGGCGGCCTCGGGGGCGCCGGTGGGACCAGTCAGTCCGGTGGATCGGGCGGCGCCGGGGGCTCGGGAGGCCACGGCGGGAACGGGGGCTCTGGAGCGAGCAACAGTCGGAGCCTTCCGGAGACCGGCGGCCGGTCCTCCCCGGGTCGGACGGGGGCGAACGGCTTCGGTGGCGCCCCGTCCGGGTCGGCAGGTCCCGGGGGCCCCGGCGGCGCGGGCGGACTTTCGCTGGGAGGGGGACTCTTCAGTGCCGGGAGTTCGACCTTCGCCTCGTTGCAGTTCCAGAACGACTCGGCCACCGCCGGTTCCGGTGGTGGGGGGGGCGCGGGCGGAAGCGGGGCTCGAGGGGCGACCGGCGGGACCGGCGGTGACGGGGGCATCGGCGGGGACGGCGGAGGCGGCAGTGCTACGGGCAGCGGCTCCCCGGGCGCCTTAGGAGGCCCAGGCGGCGCGGGCGGGCGAGGAGCCTCCGGGGCCGTCGGTGGAGCCGGTGGCGACGGGGGAGCGGGCGCACTCGCCCTCGGGGGCGGGGCCTACGTTTCCTGGGCATGGTCGATGGTCAACTCCACTTTCTCCTGGGACCAGGTGCACGGAGGAGCTGGAGCCGCGGGCGGCAGCGGAGGCCCCGGGGGAGTCGGGGGAGCGGGAGGAATCGGTGGCGCGGGCGGGAACGGCGGTGGCGGCGGAGCGAGCGGGGGCTCCGGTGCCGTGGGGAACAATGGGGGAATCGCCGGGCCGGGCGGACACGGTGGAGCGGGCGGTGCGGCCGGCACCGGGGGGAACGGGGGGAATGCCTTCGGGGGCGGACTGTACAATGCGACCGTCGCGAGCACCTACAGGGGCAACTCGTTTGGCAACGATTCCGCGGCCGGCGGGCTCGGGGAGATCGGGAATTGCACGAGTCTCATCTCGTGTCCCGGTTCGGGCGGGGCCGGCGGAGGCGGTGGCACCGGAGGTACGTTCGGGTCCGGCGGATACGATGGGTCTGGCTCAACTCAGGCGGCGAACGGCACCAACGGCACGAACGGTACGACCGGTGCACTCGGTCGAACCGGTGCGTCGGGGACGAACGGGACCGCGGGAGCGGGCAGGTACCCCGATCACCCGTAGCGGGGTCGCTGGCGCCGCGTGTCGACCGACCGGCCGATTCGGGTCGCCGACTAGGCAGCGGGATTTTCTCCGGAACCAGGGTCCACGTATTGGAGGGAGCGACTCTCCGATCGACGCGCAGGGCAACGCCCCGGGTGCACTGGCCGAACTCAGGTCGACCGACGTGGTCGGTAGCGCACCCAGACCACTCCTGCCGCAAGGAGGGCGGCGGCGATGACGATTCCCCCGGTGAGGAGGACTCCCGCACCCGCGGCTCCAGTACCGGAAGAGGCCGATCCCACGCTCGTGTTGAACCATCCCGGGGCAGAGTACCCGAGTGAGTCGTTGACCAGGACCCGGACCGAAACCTTCCCGGTCCCGGCGGGAGTGCACGCAAGCGAGGCCAAGGATGCGACATGACAGCCGGCCGGTAATGCACCCCAGGAGTAGTTCATCGGGCCGAGTCCCCCGACGACGAGCACCCGCAGACTGACCGGCGCCCCGACCGACCACTCGCTGGGAGAGCTCTGCAGGGTCACGGAGAGCGGGCCCAGGACCTGAACGCCGATTTGGGACTGCGTGCTCCTCCCCGATCGGTCTGTAACGTTCAGGCTGGCGGTGAAGAACCCGGTCGCCGAGTATTCATGGGTCGCGTTCGGGGTCATTCCCGTCCCCCCGTCCCCGAACGTCCAGTACCACGAGTACGGAGGAGCCCCGCCCTGCGCGGTCCCGTTGAAGGAAGCCGACCAAGGGGCCTCCCCTGCCGGGAGCCTGACGGACGCCGCCGAGATCAGTGGGGCGACATACGGCGGTGCCCATCCGGTGACGAGAATCGGAATCTCCCCCGTGGACGGTCCGCGAGTCGTGGGGGAACTGACGTTGAGCGCGTACGTCCCGTTCGGGAGCGAAGGGAGGTTGGCCGTCACCGTATCGTTCATCGGCACGGGCAACGTCTCGGTTCCAAGGGTGACCGATGCGGCGCCGCTGCTCCCCGGAGCGGTCAGAAGCTCGACCCGAACGGCACCACGGATCAGCGCACCGGAGGACGGCGCCACGATGAATCGTCCGGACATCGGCACCGCCGGCCCACCCGACCGCAGGGACGCCGGCTCGGCCGATGAGCCGACCCCGTTCTTCGAGGTCCGGTTCTCAAACCACCCGGTGGTTTCTGCGAAAGAGGCCGATGGGGCCGAGTAGTTTCCTCGATCAAATCCGGTGGCATTGCGCCTCTCGGTCGAGGACAACCCCGCGCTGGCTCCGTCGATGGTCCAGGAGACCCCCCCGTGTTCGGTCCACATCGCGTTCTGTCCGTTACCGACGACCAGGGTGGAATTCGTCCAGTTCGACAGGTCCAGAATGTGGACCGCCCCCGTATTGTCGACCCGGACGTCGAACACGGTCCGGCAGACGGAGACCTGCTGCATGGTGACGCTCTTGGAGACCAACCAGTCCACGGCGGTCGCCTCCGTGGCGAGGTCGATCGTGCTCCCGGACGTATTCAGGTACTGCGACCAGTTGAGGTCGTACCGTTCCGAAGCGAAGGGTTCCGAGAAGCTCGCGAACGAGTGACCATCGATGACGGCCGTCCGTGAACCGAGGGTGCGGTTCACCCAGGACGCTCCACCGGTCGAGTCCCGGGCATCGCTCGCGTTCCATAGGAGCAACGCGAGTCCGATCTGCCAGGAGTTGGCATTGTCCACCACCGTGAGATTGTACCAGGGGGTCCGGTTGAGGAGCGCGACCCACGGGGACAGGTCGGCCGTGACGGCCGGGCGGGCCCCGGTGCCCGGTGCGGGAGTGCCGTTCCACTCCGCGAGATTGTCGATGCCTCCCAGGGCCCCACCGGAATTGATGAACGGGATCGGAAGCATCGCGACGACGGTCTGGTTGTCCCATTGCCAGAGGAGCTCACGGCTCGCGAACGGCTGAACGTACCAGAACTCGTCGGTCCCCTGGCCCTCCTGGAACAGGACGGCCTCCGCCCGCGAGTAGGTGCCCCGGACGTGTAGCGTACCGTTCACGGAGGGGGAGCTGCTGGTGAGGGTGGCGAATGGAACGACGGGGACGACGGCCGGCAACCCGGGCGGCGGTGGACCCGCGGTGAACCGGAAGGAGAGGACCCCGGACCAGCAGCCTGGGGCGAGCGCGCTGCACGCCGCGATCCAATTCGGCATCGCCTGCCACCACACGTGACCCGCTCCGGCGAACAGGCTCTCGTACTCTGTGACGTTGACCGAGAAGCGTTGGACAGGATTGTTCCCCGAGGTGTTTTCGAGCGTCGTGACGTCCATCAACGTCACATTGTTGAGGGCGACCCAGTCGACCCGGTCCCAAGGATCTCCGAAGTTGGTGAGGATGATCTCGAGGCGGATCGCCGAAAACGGTCCGGTCGGCCAGACGACCGAATAGAAATCCGATGTCCAATTCGAGGCGGTGTCGCTCAGATTCACATACCGGTCGAGACCCGCGAGAGCACGCACCTCCGGAGCGGTGGAGCCAATCTGGGCGGAGGCCACCGGGGTCCACGGCCCCGCCGGGAGGAGCAGGAGGGCAGCCAACGACAGCGTCGCGGTCAGAGTCGCTATCGGGCGGGGCCGGGCCAGCATGAATCGCGAGGTCACCGACGGCGGGATACTTACCGATGCCCGTGACCCTCCGGCAGGTCCGATCCCTCGAGCGTCGCCAGCTGGCCCGTCCTCCGGTGAGGATTCGGCCGAAGCAGGCCCGAGGCGGGCGGTTCGGGTGCGGCAGGACCCGACTGCCCCGGACAAAGCGATGGCTCCCGGGAGCGCCGGCGGCAGGTCGATCGCGCCTAGGACCGCATGTATTCTCGAGACTCCTTGGCGAGTCCGAGCCACCGGGCCTGCTTATCAAAACCTATTGCGATGTATTCTTTCAACGGCGCTCCCGCGCCCGGATGCCACGGTGCCCCGACTCCTTTTGCGATCAACTCCTGGACCCGGGCGGGGGGCAGCTTAATCACGAGGGCTCCGGACTCGTCGAGGACGCCGAACATTTTCCGGCCCACGAACATCGCCCCGGGGCCGAAGCCGGCCCGGAGGGGGGATTCGCCCGATTTCCCCCCCGTCAGCTGGGCTGCAAGTTTCGCGTACCGCGTGACGGACCGCTCCGGGATCGAGCTCATTTCCTTATCCAGTGAGCACCAGCTCCTCCTCGAGATAACCGTTCGGCCGACCTCCCCCGGGTGTCCGCGCGGAGGATTGGCCGCGCCCCCAGGGAAGATCGGTGTCCCGATCGTGAGCTCAGCAGTCCGAGAGGGGCCCGGATCGTCGGCGGGCCGGTTCTCCCACACCGAAACCTGGGGGATGCCGTGAGGGCGGGCGAGCCCGAGGTCCGTGGGGGGCGTGGGCAAGCCGACGCCGTCCGAGGTCAGGAGGATCTTGCCTCGGCCCACCTCGAGGCAGCCACGGGTGGTCCCGGGGTCTCCATGCACGGGGTTCGGGCCCGGAACCGGGCGGTGAACCGTGCAGGGTTGCCGATCGCGCCGCACTCGGGGCGAGCGTTGACGAGGAGTGCCAGGTACATGGCGAGGTACAGCGGTTGGGGGCCGATATCGGTGCCTCCCTGCATGACCGCGACCGAGCCGAGTTGCGTCAGCAACAAGACCGAATTGAACGATAAACCGACGACGCAGCCGAGACGCGTGGCTCGCCCGGTGAGAAAGGCCACGGCGAGGAACGCCGTGGTGCCGGCGATGAGCAGAGCGAACAGCGCGGAGTGGCCGGCGACGAACCGGGCGAGGCCGCCGCCTCCCACACTCGTCGGACCGAAGCCAGAGGCCGTGTCGGCAAACGTGGCGAAGAACGCGTTCGCGGGATCGAGGATGAAGACCAGGTTCAGCGCCCAGGCCACGCCGAGGGAAAGCCGGAGGACCGTGAAGGTGGACCGGTTTCCCCGGTCCGATTCGACCCTAGAGGGGGCGGGGAGATGGACGCCGCCAGCCGGCACGCTCCGGAGGCTCATCGCGGTCCACCATCCAGCGTGCCGCCATCAACCCCTGTGGTCGCAGCCGCCCACCACAGGAGGCCGGCTGCCCCTACGACCCCGGTCGAACGACATGGGAGAAGAACGCCCGATGACGGCACGGGACCCCCGTGCCACTCGGCTCACGGTTCCCGTGGGATCACTCGAACCGTCCGACCCCGGTGGTCTGCTCCGAGGTCGGCCGGTCATAGCGACTCATCGGTCCCACCCGGGCGGCGATCCGCATGGCGACCTCCCTGTTGCGCACCACGACCCGGGTGAAGCCCGCGGACAGGAAGCCGCCCGCGGCAGCCTGCAGGGAGATATTCGCCACGCCGATCGTGTTCGCCGCCGCCGAAGCGACGGACTGCAGCACTGGAATCGCCGGCGGGGCCGCGAGCGTACTCGTCGGGAACGGTGGAGGCGGGGGAGGGAGGGTCGTCGTCCCGGTCGGGGAGACGGCGAGCTCCACGAGCACCGTCGCCACCGGGAAGGAGATCGTGGTGGCCGAATCGTTCACGTCGGGGACGAACGAGGCCGAAGTGTACGTCCCGAACGCGGAGCCGCTTCCCGCGACCGCGCACGTAGAAGTGATGCACGCATCGATCGGGACGGTCGCATACGGCGGCCCGGCCGCCACCACGTTGAACGAGGCGGTCCACAGGTCGCCCACGTACATCCGGTCGAGGGTGGCGTTCGTCGAGAAGTTCCAGCCGAGGGTGACGAGGTCCCCCAGGTGGAGGATCGATGCGTTCTGTTGGCACGAGGGAAGGGGCGCCCCTCCCCGGGTGCAGGCGGCGGTCGCCTGCGGGTTCGCGGCGACACGGATGTTGCCGAACGGCACGAATAGGAACATCGGACGGGCGGTCGGACCGGCGGCCTCCTGGTCGACGACCGGACCGAATCCCACGTGGCTCAAGGCCGAAAAGAGCGTCGGGTTCGAGAGCGTCGGGTTCGTCGAGGACCCGTGGAATACCGGCCCCAGACTACCGGGGGTGCCGTCCGGACACGTGTACCAGGTCGGACCGTCCCAGGTGCCGCCCGTAGCGCTCGCGAGGTCGCAACCGGCCTTGAGGATGTTGACGGCGTTCTCGTAGACGATCGGCCCGTTCGGCCCCCCGTCCGTGCGGTTGACGGGCCACCCCACCGAACCCGGGTCGGTCGGGGTGTTCCAGAGGTCGATGGTGTCGACCGTGCAGACATGCCCGATCGAATCGATGCACGCCGGGGCGTGGTGGGCGAGCGCCGCGATCGAGTCGGCGCTGTTCCCGTCCGAGCTGTGGACCCAGCCTTCGCAGCGTGGGCTCAATCCGGTGGGGAACCCATACGCCGGTTCGCACATCTCCCCGTAGCAGGCGGTCCCGGCGAACTTCGTGGCGAGTTCGTGGGGGCTGACACAGTAATTCTCGGGGTAGGAAGTGTCGCGGGGCGCCGTGGACCCGATCCAGACGATCACGTGGTGGGTGTCGTTGGCCCATGCGAGCCCGCTCCCGGTGATGGTCCCGTAGAGGGCGGTGATCGAGGAGGAATGGAGGAAGTTGTCGGAAAGGTCCGAATCCGGATACGCGCCGGCCCCGTCGAGCACCTGACGCTGGAACGAGTCGGTGACCGCCCCCCCGAACTCGGAGGCGGGGACGAACTGACGCACGTCCACGTGGTAGGGGAGGCCGTCGCCGTCGTCCCACGGGTAGCCCGCGGTGGAGAAGAAATCGACCAGGGCGAAGGAGACCTGAGAGTGGGGATTGGTCTGCTGGATGGCGTCGGCGATCGCTTGAGCATGCGAGGCGAAGTACGGCACTCCGTTCGATTCTTCGCACAGGATCTTGCCCGAATAGCTCGGGGAAGCGCACCGGTCGGAGCCGGCCTCCCCTCCGTTCGGAGAGCTGTCGTAGACCCCGTCGTACGGGGTGGTCTCCAGGACGAAGGCGATCTGCACCGCGGGCCACGTCAGGTCGCCCCCACCGATCGCATCGGCGGACAGCGTGACCCTTGCGGTGCCGGTCCCGGCGGGGCACCCCGGGTCGGCTTCCGAGCAGATCGCCGAGGGACTCGACCGGATCGCGAGGCTGAGACCCGTGGACTGGGGGGTCACCGAGTATGCCGGCAATGGGACGGCAAACCCCGGCGAGGCTTCGGGATGGGGGATCGAATGGGTAAGAGCCGGAGTCGAGTTGGGGGCGGCCGAGGCGAGCGACCAGGCCACGACGACCGCCGTGCCCAACCACAGGAGCACCATCGGGACGCTCGCCCGCCGTGCGCGACCTAGGTGACGGCGCGGGAGGTCGGTCATCCGCCTCCCACGGCGCAAGCCGCGAGGGGAGGTTAAACCTTCGCGGCACTAATTCGAGGAGGTTTCGCTGAGACCCTGCCCCGCCCGGGAGTCGGAGATCGCCCTATCGACCCTCCAACCCCCCAGCGTCGTCCGCGGCTTCGGGGTCCGCGTGCACTAGCCGGGGAGCCGCGAGCGGTCGCACTCTCTTCCACAAGAGGCTCTGGGTTTATGTATGACAAGCGTCAGACAATTGGGCGGGTGGGTCGTGACCGACGAGAAGGACGAATGGGTGCCGCTGGCGGCCCTCGGCGCACCTGCTACCCCGGAGGACGAGGTCCCTGAAATTCCACTCGCGTACGTCCCCCGGATTCCCCAGGGGGTCAACGCCCGCGAGCTGATCGAACGCGCCGCAGGTTGGGGCCGACGATGAGCGTACCCCCGGACCCGCTCGTCGATTCACCTTCGGCACCCCGCAAGCTGTTCCTGGGCAAGGGGAGCCCGCGCGGCTACGGATTCCGTCCGCGTCTCAGCCCGGAGGCCGCGGCGGCCTTCGCGACCTACGTCGACACGGCGCGCGCCCGTGCGGCGGTCGAAGGGCGTACGCTCGTCTACACCGTCCGCTGGAACTAGGTCCCGCGAGGGGACGACTCCCCCGAATCCTCCACGTCGTCCTCGGGAGGCACTTCGACGGGTCCAGGGGGTCGGTGCCGGCCCGTCCCGGAGGCATGGTCCTCGAACGCCTCCTTTGACAGTTCGTCCGCTCGGAGGTTCTGGCCCCGGGGAATCCAACGGAACTGGGTCTCGGGGAACTGGGAAGCGAGCTGCGCCAGACGCTCGTGATACGCCTTGAGATGCGGGGCGCGGACCTCGTACTCGCCGTTCATCTGTCGCACCACGAGCTGGCTGTCGCCGAGCAGGAGCACCGGACCGCGGTGTCGGTGCTCCACGAGCCACTCGAGGGCCCGGATGGCCGCCACGTACTCGGCGACGTTGTTCGTGGAGTGGACGCTCCACGGCGGCACGGCGAGCCCCTTCTCCTCGTCCTCGAACCCTTCCCCGTCGACCGTGAACCCGTAGGTGGCGATCCCTCCGCCCTTCGGGGGCTGGCACGCGCCGTCGAAATGCACGGTCACCAGGTGGGGGAAGACGATCGTCGCCCTCGGAAGCTTCGCATCCATGTCGCGCCTTCCCCCTATCGGCGTCCGGTGCGGTGGACCGGACTCGCTCGGGCGACCCGCTTGACGCGTGGACAGCTGCAATAGATCTCCTCCCTCCCGCATCGCACGCACCGCACCACCCCGTTGACCACGGTGAGCCCGGTCCCGCAGCTCCGGCACGGTCTCTCCTTCCCGCACCTTAAGCAAGCGAGCGACTCCGGCGGGATGGCCGTGTAGCACTGCACGCAGTTGATCGTTTCCCGAGGGCTCGGGATGAACCGCGCCTCACGGGGGGCCTGCTTGCGCTCCTCCCACTGACGGACGAGATCCTCGTCGGGATTCCCGAACACACCCCCCACCGTCGTGACGGACGGATCGGGGCTCGCGGCGCCCCACAGGATGACGGTGAGGCCGACCGGCAGGATGAAGATCCCCGCCTCGACCTCGGAATCGAGCTCCTCGGCGCCGTTCAGCACGAGGGGGTAGAGGATGAACCCGATCGCAATGAGGAGCACGACGAGGCCGAGGACCGTGATGTGACGGTTCATTTCGAGTCCCGACCGCGGCAGTCCCTGCCAAAACATCGATGCTCGTCTATAAAGCCCGGCACGCGCGGGTTCGGACACGGGAAGGCCCTACCGGCACCAGTCTCCCGCGACCGGAAACCTACCGGGGAGTCACGTCCTGGAGCCCGTGGGCCGATCGCGGCTCCTCGGGGACCCACCCGGCCCGGGGCCCCCGGATGTACGCGCGGCCGCCACAGTACGGTCTCTCGGTAGCCCTTCGCGCAGACCGCAAGATTTTTCGTCCCGGGCCCCGGTGGCCGGAACTGGAATGTCCGGGGCTACCGGTGCCTACCGACCGACCCTGCCGCTGGGGGTGGCCATCATCTCCATCGTCATCGGATTGTTTGCGTTCCTGATCCTGATCGCGGGGGTGGTCGTCCTCGCCTTCTCCGCCGTCGGAGTGGGCCTCGACGGGTTCCACTACTTCGGCGAGGGGTTCCTCGGCGGGCTCCTGCTCATCGTCTTCGCCGTCGTCCTGTTCGTGGTCGCGGTGGGGCTGTGGGGCCGGGAGCTCTGGGCGCTCGCCCTATGCGTGATCGTGGTCGGGGTCCTGTGGCTCTCCGACGTGCTGCAGGGCGGGGTTTTCTCTTTCGGAGCCATCATCCTGCTCCTGTTGCTCGTCTACCTCGTCCTCGTCCGGCATCATTTCCGCTAGGCGTTCGCGCGTCGGCAAGGCGTTTTACGCGGGCCCGGTTAGCCTGCGAACATGGCGAACCCGACGGTGACGCTCGAGACGTCGATGGGAGAGATCCGTGCCGAGATCTTCGAGGACAAGGTCCCTAAGACCGCCGGGAACTTCCTCACCCTCGTCAAGAAGGGTTTCTACAATGGCCTCACGTTCCACCGGATCATCCCGGGGTTCATGATCCAGGGCGGGTGCCCGCGGGGCGACGGGACGGGAGGGCCCGGCTACGACATCCCGGACGAGTTCCACCCGAGCCTCAAGCACACCGGAACCGGGATCTTTTCGATGGCCAACGCGGGACCGAACACCGGGGGCAGTCAGTTCTTCATCACCCTCGCCCCGACCTCTTGGCTCGACGGCAAGCACGCCGTCTTCGGCAAGGTGACGAAGGGCCAGGACGTGGTCGACAAGATCGCCGGCGTGGCGCGCGACGGTTCGGACCGCCCCCGCACTCCAGTCAAGATCGTCAAGGCGACGGTCGGGTAGGCCGACCGACCGCCCCTCAGGCGGGGTAGTCGAACGGGAGGCGCTCTCCGGGGTGCTGGACGTCCTCGACGGTCGTGGTCACCGCGGCGGCCAGGTTGAGCATGGGAACGACGACCAGCAGTAGGAACACCGTCCCGTAGGTCAGGGTGACGGTCGCGTCGTGCGACTGGATCATCGCCGAGGCGTTGCGGCTGATGAAGTACAGATAGGCGAGCCCGAACGCCGAGCCCGCGATGCTGACGGGTCCGTAGGCGCGGGTCGGTTTGAGGATGTGCCGGGCGACCGCGAACCCGGTGATCACGACGCCCGCCCCGACCACGGTCGTGGCGGCGAGCGGGGTGATGATCCCGAAGCCGGAGAGGCGGGTGAGGAGCTCGAACGGGACGATGACGATGAACACGAGGAGCGCCACCGCGATGAGCGCGGCGACCACGAGCCTGCGGGCGAGGCTCGGGATCCGGTAGGTGCTCGGGTCCGGTCCCTCGGTCGTCACGGGATCGGCTCCGCGGGCAGGGCGATCTGCAGCTGCGGTCCCTGGAACGACAGGAGCACCGAACCCCCGGAGGGGTTGCAACTGGGAGAGATGTACAGGGTCTGGCTCTGGTTGAACGACTGCCCGTTCGGGACGTTCAGCGAGAGCGAGGGGGTGGCGCAGACCTGCCCCGAGGAGGACCGGATCGAGGCGGTGATCGTCCCCACATCGGAGAACTTGGCGTGGTTCTGGAAGGAGACCGTCAGAGGAAGCGCGACCGTCCCGTTACCCTCGGGGGTCGGCGTGCCGACGGTGGCGTTGAGCCCGGCGAACGGGGCGCCCCAGGAAAAGTTCGAGGTCATGTTGACGGCGACGCCGAACACCGAGGCGTACGTCACGTTGATCCAGAACGCCATCGGGAGCACGGCATCATGGGTGACGAGGAGCGCCGCCGGGCCGCTCGCCGACAGCGGAGGAAGCGTGAAGGATATCGGGATGGCCTGCGTCGCTCCGGGGGCGATCGACATCGCGGGGGAACCGCCCCTCGCGAGGACCGGGCCCCCGGGCATCGTGACCACCGCGGTCACCTGGATCGAATTGATGGGGAGGAAACCGGGGTTGGTCAGGTTGACCGAGGTCGAGTAGATCAACGAGTCGTTCGGGCCGACAGTGGTCGTCCCGCCGTTCCCGTTCCCGTTGTTGTTGTTGTTATTCCCGTTGTTGTTGCCGTTGTTGTTGCCGTGGTTGCCCGAGCCCATCGAGTTTCCGGAGCCGCGAAGTTTGCTCGCCGAGTAGACCGCGACCCCGACGTAGACGAAGATCACCACGAGGGCCACGATGGCCGTGACCCGGAACGCGCGGGCTACGCGACTCAATGGAGGGCGACGGCCGGCGAGCACACGACGTATCTGCGTCGGTCCCCTCCTTAAACCAACCGTCGGCCGCGAACGTTCCGACCGGTCCCGAGACGAAAGCGTATTTGCGACACCGAAGCTGGGAGATCTGTGAGGGCTGTCCGGCCGCCGAGGCTTCGGGCCGGGGAGACCGTCGCCGTGCTCTCCCCCTCGTGGGGCGGACCGAGCCTGTTCCCCCACGTCTTCGACCGCGGAGTCTCCGAGCTCGAACGGCGATTCCAGATCAAGGTACGAGAGTTCCCCTCGACCCGGGCGGACCCGGAAACCCTCTGGCGGAACCCCGAGCTCCGTGCGGCGGACGTGAACGCGGCGTTCGCGGACCCCGAGGTCCGCGCGATCGTCTCCTCGATCGGCGGGGACGACTCGTGCCGGATCCTCCCGCACTTGGACGCCGACACGATCCGGGCGAATCCCAAAGTCCTGCTCGGCTTCTCCGATACCACGACCCTGCTGACGTTCGTCCGCTCGCTGGGGATGGTAACCTTCCACGGGCCGAGCATCATGGCCGGATTCTCCCAGGCCTCGGCGGTCCCGCCCGAATTCGAGCGCCACCTCCGGGAGATCCTGTTCGACGCGGAACGCTCCCACGAGTACGTCCCGTTCGGCCAGTACTCCGACGGGTACCCGCGGTGGGAGGACCCCGAGACGGTCGGTCAGGTCTCGAGACCGCACGAAGACTCGGGATGGCATTGGGTCCAGGGTGCCGGGCGCGCTCGGGGGGAACTATGGGGCGGATGCCTCGAGGTCCTCGAGTTCCTCAAAGGGACCGAGTACTGGCCCCGGCCGTCCTTCTTTCGGGGGAAGGTACTCTTCCTGGAGGGCTCCGAAGCCGCCCCTACTCCGGTACAGGTGAAGTGGATGCTTCGAAACTACGGGATGCAGGGGGTGTTCGAGGGCATCCGTGGGCTCCTGATCGGGCGCGCACGGGGATACGGGGAGGACGAGAAGCGGCAACTCGACGACGCGGTGCGCTCCGTCGTCGCCGAGGAGTTCGGCAAGCCGGACCTACCCATCGTAACCAACATGGACTTCGGGCACACCGACCCGCAGTTCCCTTTGCCTCTCGGGGTCCGGTGCCTGATCGACTTCGGAGATCGACGATTCCGGCTCACGGAAGCCGCCGTTTCGTAGAGGCCCCCCCCCCGCGGGGTCGGTCGTCAGGCCCGGGGGCCCCGATTCAACGGAGCCCCACGACGCGTCCGTCCTCGGTGAGGTCGATGGATTCCGCGAGCGGATGGGCCGGGAGGCCCGGCATGGTGTTGATCGTGCCCAGCCGGACGACCCAGAATCCGGCCCCTGCGCTCCACTCCACGCGATCGACCCGGATCCGGAATTCTTTGGGACGTCCCCGGCGGGTCGGGTCATCGCTCAGGGACAGCGGGGTCTTTGCCATGCAGACCGAGGCGGAGGGGTCGCCACGGGCCGCGAGCTCCTCGAGATTTGTTCGCGCAGCCGGGGTGAACTCCGCACCGAGCGCCCCGTAGAGCGTCGTCGCGATCCGTTCGACCTTCCGTTCGAGCGGGTCCGTCGGTGAATAGATCGGGCGGGCCGTGGGGGGGTCGTTCGACGTCAATTCGACCCTTCGGGCGAGCGCCTCCGCCCCGCTCCCACCGTCCCGGAAGCCGGTCGTCTCCGCCCAGGGGATGGAGCGGGCATCCAGGTAGGCGGTGACAATGGCGATCTCCTCGTCGCTGTCATCAGGGAACCGGTTGATGGCTACGACGACTGCCAGGTGGAGGGCGGAGAGATTCGCGAGGTGCTGCTCCAGGTTCGGCAGGCCCAACCCCACGGCGCCCGGATCCGGCCGGTCGAGCACCTCGCGCGCAGCGCCTCCGTGGTGCCGGAGCGCACGCACGCTCGCGACCAGCACGGCCACATTGGGCTGGAACCCGCACATTGGTCCGACGAGGTCGACGAATTTTTCTGCCCCGAGCTCGCTCGAGAAGCCGGCCTCCACGACACTGTACTCTGCGGTCGCCAGCCCTAGTTCGATGGCGAGCCGGCTCGCGGTGCCGTGGGCGATGTTGGCGAACGGTCCCCCGTGGATCAGGGCCGGGCCGCCCTCGGCCGTGGTCACGAGGTTGGGGGCGAGGGCTTGTCGGAGCAGCACCGCCATCGACCCGGCGGCACCCACCTGCCGGGCCGTGACCGGTTCGCCACGGACGTCGAGCGCCACGACGATCCGGCCCAGACGGGCCTTGAGGTCGACGTAGTCCCGCGAGAGACCCAGGACGGCCATGACCTCGGAAGCCGCGGTGATGACATAGCGCGAGGGCCGGCTCGGCGGCTCGCCGGGCTTGCCGGAACTCACTCGGATCGACCGCAGCGACCGGTCCTCCACATCGACCGCGCGCGGCCAGAGGATCCGCTCGGGGTCGATCTCCCGCGCGTTTCCATGGAACAGGTGATTGTCGATCATCGCCGACAGCAGATTGTGGGCGGCCCCGACGGCCTCAATGTCACCATTGAGACCGAGGTTGATGGTGGCGTACGGCTCGACCGTGGCTCGCCCACCTCCGGCCGCTCCACCTTTGACCCCGAACACGGGTCCAAGCGATGGTTGTCGAAGGATCACCACCGAGCGGCGCCCAATGCGGCGCAGGCCCATCGCGAGACCGATGGCCACGACGGTCTTTCCCTCCCCGAAGGGGGTCGGGTTCATCGCCGTGACGAGAACGAGCCGGCCCCGCTGGGCCGAATTGTCGGTCCGAGACCGTACGACGGAGACCGGGACCTTCAAGACTCCGGGAACGGAGGCCAGGATCTCGGCAGGGTCCAAACCCAGTTCGACGGCGGCTGAGTGGACGGAAAGCTCGGTCATCCGAGGTGACCGAGGCAACCGACCGCTTTGAACTCGACGGACCTCAAGCCCCGACCGCCCGCCGGGGGTGCTTCCCCCGCCGCCCCCGGGAATCGGTCACCTGGGCGAATCACCCTCCTGAACCCCTCGGGGCAGTCGGCCAGCCAGTGGGGGGCCCCCACTGAAGATTCTAGACTCGACCCTGGGGCGCGCCCAAGTTCCTCGTGTCGCTCTACCCTGTCCCCGCGATCAGTACCCGCAGGCTCGCGCGACCCGTGCGCTCACCCCCCCTCCAGGTTGCAAACGGCTCGCTGGCTCTCCATCCAGTGGCGCGAGTCAGGAACGCGGAGTCATTCAGTCAGCATCGGGTTTTGCCGTGAGATTGAGCGATTGGATCTCGTTTCGGAATCGTTTCTTGAACGGGCCGTCCAACAAGGGCAGATACCTCCGTTGAATCTCTCGGGGGAGTGTAAAGTAGTTTCCCTGAATCACTCTCCGGCATTTCTCCGCACCGCAGTGACATGGCACGGGACCAATCCACTCCGCCCAGATGTTGAGTGCGTAATCCCAGGTGAGCTCCTCCCCCACCCGGATGTCCCTCAGCGCCCGTGTCCGGCGGACGCCACTTCTCATGTCGGTCACCACGTAGGCATTGGGCTCGCACGAATGGTTGATGAACCGCTCGGGCGACTTCATCCACGTGGTCTTCTGAGTTCCGTCGCTCGCGACGAACACATCGATGAATATCTCCTGCTCGGGGGTCAATTTGCTTCGATCGACGACGGGGTCGGAGTCGTCAATCGCTAAGATTGGCTCGCCTTTGAGGAACCCCTTCCTGGCGATGACCCCTTGGCCATGAATCCTGGACTCCCTGACCGAGACGTCCGCCGGATTGCGTTTCCGCTCACCTTTGATCATCCATCGCACCAGACCTTGGATCCGACCTCGTTGGCATCTCCCAGCCGGCCTAGCCCTTCAAGGGTTTCCGCCACCCACCTTGGTGAACCCCGTGGTCGTTAGTCTCGCCATCCCCGCCCTGTTCCCGCTCAGAACCCTTGGGATACCCTGCCGTGCCGCAGCCGACCCACGGAAGAAGCAATGAGTGCGGGGAGGAGCCAAACAGCCACTGGAGGGATTTGAACCCCCGACCTGCTGATTACGAATCAGCCGCTCTGCCTGCTGAGCTACAGTGGCGTCGGGCGAGCGGACGGGCCCCTCGGTATAAATCGGACACGACTCGGACGAACTCAGGAAGCCGGCGTGACGCCCTCATACCGCGGCCAGCGCCTCGCTCAGGTCCCGGAGGAGGTCGTCGGCGTCCTCCACTCCGAGGGAGAGGCGAACGAGTCCGGGCACGATTCCGCGGCGAGCCAACTCCTCGCTCGAAAGATGCCGGTGGGACGTCTCCGCGGGGACGCTGGCGAGGCTCTCGACGCCGCCGAAGCTCGATGCCACATGGACGAGCCGCAGCTGACGAAGAAAGCGTTGGGCTCCCTCGGAGCCGTTTCGGACGACGAGGGAAACCACTCCGCCGCGACCCGACATCTGACGCCGGGCGGTCTCGTCCTCCGAGGCGGGGCCGGATCCCGGATAATAGACGCGTTCGACCTTCGGATGGCCCGCGAGCTCCGCGGCGACCCGGAGACCGTTCGCGTTCTGACGCCCTACCCGCAATTCGAGGGTGCGCATGCCCCGAGCGAGGAGGAATGCCGCGAATGGGTCGAGGGCCGCTCCGATCGTCGTGTGAACGGGGTCCACGCGTTCGAGGAGCTGGGGGGAGCCGACCACCGCCCCCGCCACGAGATCCGAGTGACCGCCGAGGTACTTGGTCGCGCTGTGGACGACGAGGTCGGCTCCCAACGAAAGTGGGCGCTGGTTGATCGGCGTGGCGAACGTGTTGTCCACCACCAGCAGCGCCCCCACGCGGTCGGCCGCCTCGGCCCAGGATCGGATGTCGTGGACTCGGAGTAGCGGGCTGCTCGGGGTCTCGAGCCAGACGACCCGGGTCTTCGGCGACACCGCCGCCGTGGGATCGGTGGACTCGTCGGGCGACACCCAGCGGGTGGTCACCCCGAATCGCGGGAGCGTGTCCCGAAGGAGGTCGATCGTCCCGCCGTATAGGTCGTGGAGGGCGACCACCTCGTCCCCTTCCCTCAGGAATGCAAGGAGCACGGTACTGCACGCGCCCATGCCCGAGGCGAACACGCGCGCGCCGCCCGCCCCTTCCAGGCCTCGGATCAACTCCGCCGCGACCTCCTGGGTCGGGTTGTCCATCCGGGTGTACAGGTGAACGTCGCCGGAGCCGGCCGCCTCGGAGAACGACGCGGGGTAGTGGTAGGTCGAGGTCTGATAGATCGGCGGCACGACCGCCCCGGCGTTGCGTTCCGGACGCCGACCGCCGTGCTGCAGCCATGTGGCGGGGTGAACCCATTCCGGCAATGGGTCGAACCGCCGGCGCGGGGCCACGGCCGGGGCTTCGGTCACCGGGAGACCCCGACGGCCCCGGAGGCGTCGTGCAGGGCGAGCAGACGGAGCCGCTCGGGGCCGTGGATCTCCCGCAGGTACGTGGCGACCGCCGTCGGAACGCACTCCCTCCACGTGTCTCCGGAGACCATCGACCGGCGGACCGAGGTCCCTTCGAACCGGACGCGATCGACGAGCGCCGGGGCCTCGACCCGGAACCCTGCGTCCTCGAAGAGGACGCGGGTGAGCGGGTTGTTCGTATAGACGAGGTCGAACGGGGGAAGGATCGAGGTGAGGTGGGCCACCCAGACGGCGTGGCGATCGATGTCGAACAGCGGCACCGGTTCGCAATGATCGACCCCGGCCTCGGCGAGCGCCCTGGAGATCATCTCGAACCGTTCACCGGCGGTGAATGGATTGTCGGCGGTGTGGGACGCCTGCGCACTCCCGATCCCCAGGATCAACGGGGCGTCGGCTCGCTGGGCACGGATCGTTCGGACCACGGAGAGGTGGCCCAGATGGAACGGCTGGAACCGGCCGACCAGCAGCCCGCGCACGCTTCGGCCCCCGGGGTCCTATTCGGGGCTGAGGTCCTCGACGTCGTCCAGGAACTCGTCGATGTGCGGGCACTGGGCCGTCAGGTAGAAGCGGCAGTGGGCGCACCGTGTGTCGTTCAGGCTCATCCTCAGCGACGGATTGAACACGTAGCAGGGACGGCCGATGAATCGGTCCTCGTCCTCCTCCGCACCCGTCTCCCGTCCCAGGTCGCGCCCGGGCATCGGGTGGTGGGCGGGGATCCGCACCGAGCCTCTCACGAACCCGCCGGACGCGCCGGGGGCGCGGGGACGGAGACCGCCCCGGGGTCGGTCCGGCTCGTGGCGTGCACCATGGCGGCGAGCCGCTCGAGGAGCGTCTCCTTCTGAGTCCCCTGGCTCACCAGGGCGTACTTCAGCACGTCGCGCAGCGTGCGGACCGGGATGACCTCGATCATTCCGCGGTATCGGGCCTCGAGGACGAGGTCGTCCATGTTGTCCTCGGGGATCAGCACGCGGTGAAGGCCGGAATCGGCGGCGGCCTCGACCTTGGCGGTGACCCCGCCGACGGGCAGCACCTGTCCGCGGACCGAGAGCGAACCGGTCATCGCGACCCCCTGGTCGACGGGTACGCCTTCGAGGGCGCTGATGACGGCGGTCGCGATGGACACCGAGGCGCTGTCCCCCTCCACCCCGTCCGAGGTTCCGACGAACTGGATGTGGATGTCGTAGCGGGAGATGTCCTCCCCCGTGTACTTCTTGATGAGCGCGGTGACGTTCTGCACCGCTTCCCGGGCGATCTCCCCGAGCTTGCCGGTCGCGACCACGACCCCTCCGTCGCGCGTCTGCGCGGGCGTCACCTCGGCCACGATCGGGAGCACGATGCCGGAGAACTCCGACATGCCGGACTGCGCGTTGATCGCCGCGAGGCCGTTGACGATCCCGACGGCCGCCCCGCTGGTCGAGAAGATGCGATACTCCTTGCGCCGCTCGATGTACCGGTCCGCGATCTGCTGCTCGAGCGACCGGCTGCTCCGCTTGGCGCGGATGACGTGCTCGGCCGTCACGACGCGGGCCCCCTCGGTGTTCGCGATGTCTCCCGCCACCCGAACCAGTCCCCCGAGCTCACGGAGCCGCAGGGTCAACTGGCCGGAACGGCCGGAGCGGCGCTGGGCCTCCCGGATGATCTCGACGACCGCTCCCATGTCGAAGTGGGAGATCTTCTTGTCCTTGGCGACCTCCTGGGCGACGAATCGGACGATCTTCATCCGGTTCTCGACGGTGTCGCCCATCGTCGTCTTGACGTAGAGCTCGTAGCCGTAGCCACGGATCCTCGAGCGGAGCGCCGGGTGCATCGCCTGCACGCTGTCGATGTTGCCGGCGGCGACCAGGATGAAGTCGGCCGGGACCGGTTCCGTCTTGACCATCGCCCCGGCCGAGCGCTCCGACTGCCCGACGATCGGGAAGCGGCGCTCCTGCAGCGCCGTCAACAGGGAGTGCTGGCTCTCGATCTTGAGCAGGTTGATCTCGTCGACGAACAGGACCCCGCCGTTCGCTTTGTGGATCGCCCCGACCTCGACGCGCTCGTGGGGAGGGGTTTCGAGACCGCCGGACTGGAATGGGTCGTGCTTGACGTCCCCCAGGAGGGCCCCCGCGTGGGCGCCCGTGGCGTCGATGAACGGAGGCCGCTCATCGGGGGTGTGCGAGACGAGGAGCTTGGCGACGCCCGCTCCGCCCTCCGAGCGTCCGCCCGTCAGTCGGATGGCCGCGTACAGCAGGACGATCAGGAGCAGCCCGATTAGGATGGCGGTGAAGTCGTGGCTCGGGGTGGCGAGCGCGATGTAGAAGGCGAAGCCGATGATCGCGATCGCACCGATGAAGAACAGGATCATGCGCTGCTCCTTGCGCTGCGCCGCCTCGAGCTTCTGGGCCGCGACGATCTCCTTGCCCTTCCCCGCGGGAACGACCCGGATCTTCGGCTCGTTCGGGTCGTCGGTGTTCGGGTAGGCGAGGATGTCCTGGAGCTGCTCCTTGGGGAGGAAGTCGACCATCGCCCGCGCGAGCATGCTCTTGCCCGTGCCGGGTTCGCCGATCAGGATCATGTGCCGCTTCTGGGTCGCCGCCTTCTTGGCGACCTCGACGGCGTCGTCCTGGCCGATGACCTGGTCCAGGAGCCGGGGAGGTACCTCCACCTGAGCGGTGGTCTGGTACGGCAGGGCGGCACCCCACGAGTCCAGCTCCTGCGCAGGGGTGGTGTCGGTGCTGTCCCCGTTCGCGCTGGACGTAACTGCCCCCATGAGGCTCGGCCGCAGGTCCCGCGGCCCGTTCTCGAGAGAAAACAGAGCGGTCCTCCGTATAAAGCATTTAGCGGGCAAGTTATTCATCAAGTTCCTTTCAGACAGGGTCGCGGCGCGTCGCACGGCCGCGCGTCTACCTGCACTCCCGCGCGCGGGCCGAGACCGGGTTATCTATGGCCTTCATCTCCCGCGCACGTGACCTCCACCCGGAGCCTCGACGGGCGCCCCGTCGCACAAGCGCTGCTATCGGACGCTCGCAAACGGTCGGACGAAGGGGCCCGGTTGGGCCGACGACGGCCGTCGCTGGTCAGCGTCCATCGCGCGGTCGCCTCTCCGTTCGCCTTCTACCTCCGCCGGCAGGCCCATAACGCCGAGCAGGCCGGGGTGACGTTCCACGACGAGCCCCTCGCCGATGGCGCCTCGGCGTCCACCGTACGCCACCGACTCGGGTCGTTGAACGCCGATGGTTCGGTAGACGCCGTGCTCCTGGAGCATCCTCTGCCCGAGGCGCTTGACTTCCGAGCGGCGGTGCGGGCGCTGCGGCCCGAGAAGGACGTCGACGGGGTCTCCACCGAGAACCTCGGCCACCTCGTCCAGGGAGCCCCGGTTCAGGCTCCGGCGGTCGCTCTCGGAGCGCTCGCGATGATCCATTTCCATCAAGTTCCCATCGTGGGGCGTCGCGTCGCCGTGATCGGCCGATCGGACACCGTGGGACTTCCCCTCGCGTTGCTCCTCCTCGCGAGGAACGAAGGGGCGAACGCGACGGTGACGGTCGTGCACTCGAGGTCGGGGGGCCTCGCAAAGGCCCTCGCATCGGCCGAAGTGGTGGTCAGTTGCGTCGGGCACCCCGGACTGCTGACCCGGGCCGTCGTCCCCGAGGGCGCCGCCGTGATCGACGTCGGACTGAGCTCGGTCCCCGACCCGAGTCGCCCGGGAGGGCAGCGGGCCGCCGGCGATGCCGACGCGACCTCGCTCGAGGGGTGGGCCTCCGCGCTCACCCCGGTCCCCGGCGGGACCGGACCGGTCACCGTCGCGCAACTGATGGCGAACACCGTCCACGCGTGGGAGCTCCTGGGGCGAGGCGAGCCCTCATGACCGAACCCGTGGAACCGGTCCCGACTGTCCCGATGGAAGCGTCTCCGACGTCCCCCACCAAGCGCGAGCCGCTCCGCTGCCGGGACTGCCCGATGTGGTACGGAGCCGAGGACGACGGGTGGGGTCCGTGCTCGATCAAGCACCGGCGCGGCGACGACCGGTACCTGACCTTCGGAGGGCACGCCTGCGACGAGGGCTACGTGCCCCCGCCGCCGCCTCCGTCCGCCGGGAATGCCGCGGAGTTGAGCGGCGCCCGCTCGACTTCCAAGGCATCGGCGGTCGGATACTCCTCGACCTCCCAGGCCGGAAAACGGAGCCTGCCGGCCACGCGGCGCAGAGGCTCGGCGCCCAGTTCCACCCGCCGTCGAGCGAAGTCCACCCGATAGCCGTCGGCGCCCACGCCGGCGAGCTCTCCGACCCGCCGACCGAGGCGCGCGAGGTCGACCGACGGCTTCGCCTCGACGACGCCGTAGACGACCGTCCCGTCCCCCGTGCGTTCGGCGAATGCGGGGGCGGTCCGCTCGGCGCGGCGCAGCAGGCGTTGCTTGAGCTGGACCCCGTCCTTGAACCGGGAGGAGCAGTAGTGGACCGGGACGGTGAGCCGCATCTCTCGGACCACCCGCTGGGCCACGGCCCGGCTCCCCCGGACCCCCCAGCCATTGCTGGGGTCGAGTTCGTAGGCGCGCCCGTGCAGATGATCCTCGTTCGTCTCGGAGAACTCCATCTCGTTCAGGTTCACGAAGTCGACGCCGATCTCGTCCAGCGTCGTCAGCAGCCTCCGGAGCTCGGCCTCCTTCTCCGGAAGCACCGGGATTTCCACCCCCCGTCGGATCCCCCACGCGGGCGCGTCCTCGAGCACGGACCGGTAGGCTCCGCCGGAGGCGGCGAGCGGCCCCCACAGGTAGTGCGGGATGTGGAGGCGGAATTCGTCCAACCCCGAGCGGGCGAGCCGCTGGAGCTTCTCCGGATTCGGTTCATGGGTGTAGAGGTGGATGTGGTGCTCCGCACCGAACTCCCCCTTGAGCAATCGCACGTAGTGGTCGGTACGGTCGATGACCCCGAGCGGGTCCCCGCCCGTGATGCCCGTGCCGGCGGCGCCGATCGAGCGGGCCTCCTCGAGGACGTCCTCGTCGCGGAGCACGCGCCGCTCGTTCGCGTAGACCACGTCCTTTTGGTTGCGTCGCTCGGAGACGGGGCAGTAGAAACAACGGAACCGGCACAGCCCCGTTACGAACAGGACCATCTTCTTCCCCTCGGCGCATTGCTGGCACGCCGGCGAGAGCTCGCCCCGGTAGCTCGACGCCATCGGGAGCAGGTGGAGGGGAGCGGGCTCCATCGTCGGCGCCACGACGGGTGGCGGGTATAGCCTTACCGGGGGCCGGAGGTACCGGCGAGGTATCGGCCGTTCACCAAGTGGGGCTGAGGGAAGAAGAGAGGGCTACGCTCAAATCCCCCCCGTCGCTCCCCCGCCTCACTTTCGGGGGCAACGACTCGATGGAGATGCAGCCGGGCCAGATGGCCTACGACCGCGCCAGCACCGTCTTCTCGCCGGATGGACGCCTGTTCCAGGTGGAGTACGCCCTCCAGGCGATCCAGATGGGCGGGACGGCGGTGGCCGTCACGTACAACGCGGGCGTCGTCTTCGTCGCGTACCGGAACCTGCCGGTGAGCTCGCTCGCCGAGGCGGGATCGATCGAGAAGAGCTTCGCGATCGACGCCGGTCTCGGATGCGTCACCGCCGGGCTCATCGCCGACTCGCGCGTGCTCGTCGAATTCCTTCGACTCGAGGCGCAGCGCCACCGGATCACCTTCGGGGAGGTCGCACCGTACCCGCTCCTCGCCCACGCCCTCGGGACCCACCTGCAGCAGTTCACGCAGTTCGGGGGGACCCGCCCGTTCGCGGTCTCGCTGCTCCTCGGTGGGTTCACCGGAAACGTTCCCGGCCTCGTCGAGCTCGACCCGAGCGGCGCGACGATCGGCTGGAAGGCGTACGCCATCGGGCGGAACCGGCGCGCCGTGGCCGATTTCTTAGAAGAGAAGATCGCCGGCGACCGGACCGAGGAACAGGCGTTCAAGCTCGCCGTCCAGGCCGTCGCCGAGGGCTCTCCGACCCCGTTCCCGGCCGAGGCGCTCGACGTGGCGATCCTGGAGCCGGAGGTCGAGCTGCGCCGGATCCCGGTCTCCGAGGTCGCCAAGCGCGTCCAGGGGATGCCGTTCATCGGCACACCCGATCGCGCCCGCAACTCGAAGTGAGCGATCCCCGGGTCCGCTAGAGGGCCCGGCCCGTCCTCGTCGTCGGCACCTGGTCGACCTCTTCCTTGAGGCGGATCCGCCGACGGGTCCGGTGGTAGGTCACCGCGAATCGGTGGGCCTCGTCCCGGACCGCGCGCAGCAGCAACATCGCCGGCGCGTTCGGGCTCGGGCGGAGCGGGAGCGCTCGGTCCTCGACGTAGACCTCCTCCTCGCGTTTGGCGAGCCCGATGGCGGTCACCCGCTCCTCCAGGTGGAGCTCGGCCAGCACCGCCTGGGCGGCGGAGAGCTGCCCTCGACCCCCGTCGATCAGCAACAGATCCGGCAGCGGTTCCTGCTCGGCCACCTGCCGAGCGTACCGACGTCGCACGACCTCGGCGACCATGGCGAAGTCGTTCATCCCGTCGACCCCGCGGATCCGGAACCGTCGGTACTCCGATTTCGCCGGCGTCCCCCCCTGGAACACCACGAGCGAACCTACCCCCTCGTACCCCTGGATGATCGAGATGTCCACGCCCTCGATCCGGTTCGGGATGGTCGGAAGGGTGAGCAGGTTCTGGAGCGCGACGAGCACCTCGCGGGGGGGCTTTCGGACGACCACCTGGTCGACGTGGGACCGAGCGAGCCGCTCGGCGAGATGCGCCTGGGAGGCGATGCGTCCCGTGGGTCGGAACCGCACCTCCACCCCGCGCTCCCCCTCGAGCCAGTCGACGGTCTCCTCCATCCCGGCCGGTCGGGGGCCGGCGATGTAGACCCGCGCCGGCAGCTCCATCACGCTGCCGTAGTATTGCGTCAGGAAGTGGCGGAGCGCCTCGCCCGGCTCCGGCGGGTCGTCGGCGGGGAACGCGAGCAGGTGGGGTTCGGTCCGCTGGACCTCCCCCTGGTCGAGCTTCAGGACCCCGACCGCCACGCGCAGCGTGCCCGGGTCGGTGGGGAACGCCATCGCGAGCACGTCGGCGCGCCCTTCGCCCGGCCCGACCACGTTCTGTCGTTCGGTCAGGGCGGCGAGGCCGGCCATGGCGTCGCGCAGCAACGCGGCCCGCTCGAACTCCTGCCGCCCCGCGGCCGTCCTCATCTCCGACTCCAGCGAGGGCCGAAGGCTCTCGCCGTGACCGCGCAGCACCGTGATCGCCCGGTCGACCTGGCTACGGTAGGCGTCGTCGGAGACCGCCCCGATGCACGGGGCCGTGCAGGTCTTCAGATGGTAGTACAGGCACGCCTTCTTCGGCAGTCGCACGCACCGGCGGATCTGGAAGGTCTCGGAGAGCAGGTTGGCGACGCTGCGGGCCTCCCTCGCACTCGTGTACGGGCCGAACAGCACGCTGCCGCTCCCCTTCTTCGGGCGTCGCACGAACAGGACCCGGGGGTACTGCTCGCCGAGGGTGACGGCGAGGTACGGGTAGCTGCGGTCGTCCTTCAGGAGGGTGTTGTACGGGGGCTGGTACTGCTTGATCAGCGTGGCCTCGAGCAGAAGGGCCTCGCGCTCCGTCGACGTCGGGACGAACTCCACCGAGGAGCTCTGGGCGAGGATCGTCCCGTCCTTTTCGACGCGCACGTGCAGGTGGTCGAGGACGCGGCGCCTCAGCCTTCGGGATTTGCCGACGTAGACGACCTCGCCGCGCCGGGAGCGGAACAGGTAGACGCCCGGCGCGTTCGGCCCGGGCCGGAACCCCTCGCCCGAATCGCCGAGGAGCTGGCTCGCCGGGACGAACGCGGGAAGGCCCGTCTCGCCGCCCTTCATCGGCCCGCGATCGACCGCGGAGCGGTCGGCGGCGCGAGGAGCGGCGCGAGGTAGCGGCCCGTGTGGGAGCGCGGGACCCGCGCCACCTCCTCCGGGGTCCCGGAGGCCACGACGTGTCCTCCGGCGTCGCCGCCCTCGGGGCCGAGGTCGACCAGCCAGTCGGCGCACTTCAGCACATCGAGATGGTGCTCGATCACGATCACGGTGTTGCCGCTTTCGCGCAGTCGGTAGAGCACCTCGAGGAGCCGGTCGACGTCCTGGAAGTGGAGACCGGTCGTCGGCTCGTCGAGGAGGTAGAGGGTCCGGCCGGTGGGATTCTTCGACAGTTCGAAGGCGATCTTGATCCGCTGGGCCTCGCCCCCCGAGAGGGTCGTCGCGGCCTGTCCCAACTGGATGTACCCTAGGCCGACGTCGGAGAGGAGCTGGAGACGGCTCTGGATCCGGCGATGGTTCTGGAAGAAGCCGAGGGCCTCCTCGACCGTCATCGACAGGACGTCGGCGATGTGCTTGCCCTTGAACGTCACCAGGAGCGTCTCGGAATTGAACCGCTTGCCGTGGCACTCCTCGCAGACGACGTAGACGTCGGGAAGGAAATGCATCTCGTAGCGGAGTACCCCGTCGCCCTCGCACGCCTCGCACCGGCCCCCGGCCACGTTGAAGCTGAACCGGCCCGGGCCGAACCCTCGCGCCTTCGCCTCCGGGAGGCTGGCGAACAACTCGCGGATCGGCGTCATCAGCCCGGTGTAGGTCGCCGGATTGCTCCGCGGGGTCCGACCGATCGGGGCCTGGTCGATGAACAGCACCCGGTCGACCTGGTCGATCCCTTCGACGTAGTCGTGCTTGCCCGGGAGCTCGCGGCCGAGGCCGAGGTGGCGGCGGACGGTCTTGTACAGGATCTCCTGGAGGAAGGTGGACTTGCCCGACCCGCTCACGCCCGAGAGCGCGGTGAGCGTGCCGAGCGGGATCCGGATGTCCTCGCCCTTGAGGTTGTTCTCGCGCGGGCCGTGCACCGTCAGCCAGCGCCGGCCCGGGTCCTGCCGACGCGTCGGGAGCGCGATCGAGCGGCGGCCGGAGAGGAACTCGCCGGTGATCGACCGGCGGGACCGAAGGATCTCGGCGGGGGTCCCGGCGAACAGCACCTCGCCGCCGTGGACCCCGGCCCCCGGCCCGAGGTCGACGATCCAGTCGGCGTCGCGCATCGTCATCTCGTCGTGCTCGACGACCAATAGGGTGTTGCCGAGGTCCCGGAGCGTCTTCAACGTCGCGAGGAGCCGCGCGTGGTCCCTCGGATGGAGACCGATCGACGGCTCGTCGAGGATGTAGAGGACGCCCACCAGACCCGAGCCGATCTGGGTGGCGAGGGCGATCCGCTCGGCCTCCCCCCCGCTGAGGGAGGCCGAGGAGCGCTCGAGGGTGAGGTAGGTGAGTCCGACGTTCTCCAGAAAGCCGAGGCGCGCCCGGATCTCCTTGACGACCTGGCCCACGATCTTTTCGTCGCGCTCGACCAGCGTCAGGTCTCGGAACAACGCTGCGGCCTTGTCGACGGTCATCGAGGCGACGTCGGCGATGGAATGGCCGAGGACCGTCACGGCGAGGCTCTCGGGCTTGAGGCGACGACCTTTGCAGCGCCGGCACGGGGTGAAGGTCATGAATCCCATGTAGTACTCCTTCGCGCCCTCGCTCTTCGTCGCCTTCCAACGGCGCTCCACGGCCGCCACGAGGCCCTCGCGGAACCAGCCGCCGCCCCACCAGTGCGCTCCGTGGTGGCCGCCGAGGCCGAGCGAGCGGTCGCTCCCGTAGAACAGCGCCTTCCAACCCTTCTCCGAGAGCTCGCTGACCGGACGGTCCGCGTCGTACTCGAAGAGCGCCGCGAAGCGGTCGAGGGCATCGCGCTCGGGCGTGAGACCCCAGACGGAGATCGCCTTGGCGAGCGGCTTCGCCTTGTCCGGGATGATCAGCGTGGGATCCGCGTGGAGCGTCGCCCCGATGCCGGAACACTCCGGGCACGCGCCGAACGGGCTGTTGAACGAGAACATCCGGGGGGTGAGCTCTTCGATCGAGAACCCGCACTTCGGGCACGCCCTCCGGCTCGAGAACAGCGTCCGCTTTCCGCGACCCATCCGCAGGACCACGAGGCCATCGCCCAGGTCCCTCGCCAGCCCGACGGCCTCGGCGAGGCGGGTGGCCTCGGCCGGCGTGGCCTCGAGCGAATCGACGACGACCTCGATCGAGTGCTGCTTCTTCTTGTCGAGCTTGACCTCGGAACCGGGGAGGCGGACCTCGACGCCGTCGATGACGAAGCGCCGGTAGCCCTGCTTGCGCAGCGCCTCCAGCACCTCGCGGTGCTCCCCTTTGGCCGACCGCACCGCCGGGGCGAGGATGTCGACCCGGCCACCGTCCGCCTGGGCTTCGATCGCCTCGACGATCCGGTCCACGGACTGGGGAGCGATCTCCTCCCCGTCGTTCGGACAGTGCGGGGTCCCGATCCGGGCGTAGAGCAGGCGCAGGAAGTCGTAGATCTCGGTCACCGTGCCCACCGTCGACCTCGGGTTGCGGCTGCCCGCCCTCTGCTCGATCGCGATCGCCGGCGAGAGCCCCTCGATCGAGTCGACGTCCGGTTTGTCCATTTGGCCCAGGAACTGGCGGGCGTACGACGAGAGGCTCTCGATGTAGCGACGCTGGCCCTCGGCGTACAGCGTATCGAACGCGAGCGAGGACTTCCCCGACCCGCTCACCCCGGTGATGACGATGAACCGATTCCTCGGCAGGTCGAGCGAGACGTTCTTCAGGTTGTGCTGGCGCGCGCCGCGGATGCGGATCACGGAGGATGTGGAGGGGATCACGGGAATCGACACCTACTCCGGAAGGAGCGAGCGGACGGTCGCCTCCAGCCGCTCGAGCACATAGCTCTGCAGCCGGCTCCCCAGCTCGGCCGACGCCGTTCGGGTATCCCCCTGAACGCTCTCCGGCCACTCGTCGACCGAGGGGGAGCCCGGGACGAACGGGGAGCCTCGGTGTTCCACGACCGGTCGCGCCGCTCCCACCGTCTCCGGGGCGACCGCCATCACACGGGACGTCTCGAGGAGGCCCCCATGCCCGTCACCGGCCGGGGCATCGAGCCCCCGGCGTTCGTACACGAAATCGTAGTCGGAGAGCACGACGACGCGCAGCGTCGGGCAGGCGGCCCGCGCCCGTTCTCCGGCCTCCCGAAGGGCCGCCATGTGACCCCGCTCGGCGTGGCCCGAGAGCACGAGGATCCGGGTGAAACCCATTCGGCCGTACTCCTCCAGAATCTCGCGGGCCATCGTCGTGAGGGCCGAAAGGGAGATGGAGACGGTCCCCGGGAATCGCCGGGTGCCCGGGCAGGCGCCGTACGGCAAGGTGGGGGCGACGAGGGCATCGACCTTCTCGGCGAGTGCCGTAGCCGTGGCCTCGGCCTGGAACTGGTCGGCGCCGAGCGGCAGGTGCGGTCCGTGCGCCTCCAGCGCTCCCACCGGCAGGATCAGCAACGGGGGATGGGCCAGCGACCGCTCCAGACCCCTCGAATCGATCTCGAGCAGCAACCGGGACCGCTTCCCCACGCCGTTGCGATTCGGACTCGCTATTTAACGCGCCACCGAGGGTGATGAAACGGCATCGGCCCGTCGTGGTCCGCCGAGGGCGCTCGCGGGCCACGATCGATGCGTGCCGGGCCCCTCCCGCGCCCGAGAGCATGGCGCAGGAAAGACCTACAGGACCCGAACCGCGCGACGCCGGCGAGGGGAGCGTTCGCTCGCGCTAGGGCGGGGCGCCGGATTCCGCCACGGCGGGGGCCACCGCGGGCTCGCCGACCGCGGCCTTCCGCCTCGGAGCCCGCTTCTTCGGGGGCGGCCTGGCCGCGGCCTCACCCGCGTCGGTAGGAGGAGCTGCCGCGGCCGCGGGCACGGCGGGCGGCTTGACCGCCGTAGTCCGACGGGGCTTCGCCCGCGACGTGCCCTTCTTGGCGGCGCCGGTCGGTGCCGGTGCCTCGGTCTTGGCGGCGCGCGTCGGGCAGGACGGATTGATGCACAGGGTCCAGGGCCTTCGCCCGGCCTCGATCGCGGTGACGACCGGAGCGTGGCAGACCGGGCACGGCGGGTGGTCCTTGTCGAGCTTGCCGCGTTGAGGGAGCGGATAGGTCTGGCGGCAGTTCGGGTACCCCGAACAGCCTACGAACCGCTTGCCCATGAACGAATAGCGGATCTGCAGGGGCGAGTTGCACAGCGGGCACTCGCCGATCCGGAACGCCTTGTGGTGCTCGGGGCACTCCGGGTTGATGCAGTACAGGTCCGGGCGCTGGCCCCGGAAGACGATCCGTACCCTCGGCACCTTGCACGTCGCGCAGAGGAACTCCGGTGCCGGCTCGATGAACCCCGCCGCGGGGAGGGCGTAGGTGGCGGTGCACGAGGCCGGATTGTTGACGCACTGGACCCAGCGGGCCCCCCGCGGGCTGCGGGCCATCTGGAGGGCGCCCCCGCACTTCGCGCACGGCCCGACGAAATGCTGCCGGTCCAATGCCCCGGTGAGCGTCTTCCGGACGCCCTCGGCGTTGCGGGCCAGCAGCTCGTACGCCTCCCGGAGCATCTCGCGGGATTCCGCGAGGACCTCGGCCTTCGGTTTCTTCGACTGGGCGACGAGCTCCATGTCCTCTTCCAGCCGATGGGTCATCTCCGGACGCGTGATCACCGGAGCGTGGGCGCGCAGCGCCTCGGTGACCGCGATGCCGGTCCCCGTCGGCTCGAGCATCTTCTGGGTCACATAGTGGCGGTCGAACAGTTTCTGAAGGACGTCGTGGCGCGTGGACTTCGTGCCGAGGCCGAGCCGCTCCATCTCCTGGATGAGCGTCCCCTGCGTGAACCGGCGCGGGGGCTTGGTATGGTCCTCGCGGAGGTCGATGCGCCGGATCTCGACCTTCTGCCCGGCGGTGAGGACCGGCATCGCCGACTCCTCCGGGTGCGAGTATGGATAGACCTTGTACCATCCGAGGTCGGTGACCATCGCCCCCTTGCCGTCGAACTTCTCGGCCCGGATCTCCACCTTGACCGTGCGCGAGATCCCCGTCGAGTCGGGCGCGACCGTCGCGAGGAACCGGCGGACGACGAGCTCGTAGACCTTCGCGTGGTCCGGCTTGAGCTTCTTCGGGTCGGTGACCTGCGTCGGATAGATCGGCGGGTGGTCGGTCGTCTCGGAGCGGCCGCGGGTGGCGCGGAACGACGGTTGGGCGAGGATGTACTCCGCCTCGGCGCGGAACGGGCTCTCCACGAACTTCTCGACGAGGGTCCGCAGCCCGAGCCCCCGGGGGTAGACCGTGTTGTCCGTCCTGGGGTAGCTGATCAGTCCCTGGGTGTACAGGTCCTCGGCGATCCGCATGGCGGCCGCCGCGCCCAACCCCTGGCGGACCGCCTCGGCCACGAACAGCGTGGTGCTGAACGGGATCGGGGGCCGCCGTCTCGTCTCCTCCTGGACAAAGGTCAGGACCGTCCCTTCCTTCGCGCCCTCCACCTTCCGATAGACCCCCTCGGCCTCACCGTGGTCGGTGTAGCTCCCGTGCTCGTGGGCGAGCTGGAACGCCTCTCCCTCGTGGCTCCCCTCGGCCTCCAGGACCCAGAACGGGGTCGGCACGAACTCCTTGATCGCCTGATCCCGTTCGACGAGGAGGGCGAGCGTCGGGGTCTGGACCCGGCCGACGGACAGGAAGCCCCGACCGCGGAGCTGGGCGGTGAGCGAGAGGTACCGGGTGAGGAGCGCACCCCAGACGAGGTCGATCTCCTGGCGGGACTCGGCGGCCTCGGCGAGGGCGTGGTCGAGCTCCTTGAGGTTCGCGAAGCTCTCCTCGATCTCCCCGCGGGTGAGCGCGCTGTAGTGGGCACGCTTGACCTCGATCGTCGGGTGGACCTTCAGGAGCAGTTCGAGGCACTCGAGCCCGATCAACTCCCCCTCCCGGTCGAAGTCCGTCGCGATGATCACCCGGTCGAACTCCCGGACCATGTCCTGGAGGGTGCCGACGATGCCCGTCTCGGTGACCTTCTTCAGCGGCTCCGTCTCGAGGAGCTTCGGGAGGGTCGCGAGATCCCAGTTGGCCAGCTCCGGGGGGTAGTCGAGCTCGACGATGTGCCCTCGAAGCCCGACGACCGCGTATTCCCCGTCGGGCCGCTCGAATCGAAAGACGTTCGTCCCACCCACCCGCGAGCGCTTCATCCGGCCGTCGGACAGGACGACGGCGATCCGCAGCGCGGTGTTGAACTTCTCCGCGACGACCAGAGTTCGGGTCACTGTGCCTCGCTCATGGCCTGCGGGATTAGATAAACTCACACGCCGGCCCGGCGATGAATCGTGGACTGAACGCGAGCGCGCGCGTCCGGGCCCCGCCCTCTCCGGGCCGGCTCACCCCCCCCTGACCGGGGGTGCCCGAATCGACTCGGGGCGCGCGGCGCGACAGGGCCTTTATACCGGCCGGCCGTCGCTCGGCCCGGATGCGCTGCGGTAACTCAGTTGGGAGAGTGCAAGACTGAAGATCTTGAAGTCGCCGGTTCAAGTCCGGCCCGCGGCATAAGGACCGGCCCCCACCGCAGGGGATCCCACCCCTGCGGCTCCCGGACGCGGCGGTTCCGCCCAAACCCCTTTAGCCCGTGATTCCTCGGCCTGGATGACCCATGACGCACCACGTCCGGCCGATCCGAGAGGGCTACCATACCGCCGTACCGGGAATCGTCGTGCGAAACGCGGCCAAGGCCGTCGCGTTCTACCAGGCGGCACTGGGCGCGGTCGAGTCGAACCGCATGCACGGACCCGACGGCAAGAGCATCATCCATTCGGAGCTGCAGATCGGCGACTCGAAGGTCTTTCTCGCCGACGAGGGGGAGGGGATGTCCACGAAGTCCCCCGAGACGCTTCACGGGACCACGGGCTCGATCCATCTCAACGTCGAGGACACCGATGCGGCGTTTCAGCGCGCGATCAAGGCCGGAGCCAAGCCGATCATGCCCCCGATGGACATGTTCTGGGGAGACCGGTACGCCCAGGTCTCCGACCCGTTCGGCCATGTCTGGGGACTCGGCACCCACCAAGAGGACCTGACCCCGGAAGAGATGGAGAAGCGGGCGGCGGCATTCTACCAGAAGATGGCGGCCCAGCCCCGATAGGACCGGCGCGCAGCGAGAGGGGTCGCGGACCCCGACAGTCGGGCCCGGTCATCTCTCGCCAATCGAATTCGTCCGCGGGTCCGCCCGGGCTCGGACGTCTCCCTATCGCGGTCCGAGCTGACGAGCGAGGGAGCGCAACGCCCCACGTATCTCCTCGACGGAGGCGCCGTCCTCGAGCGTCGTGAGGTCCCCCACATCCGCCCGGCCTTCCGCCACCGCCTTCACCACGCGCCGCATGATCTTGCCGCTCCGGGTCTTCGGGATCGAGCGGACGATGTGTACTTCCTCGGGCCGCGCGATCTTGCCGATCCGCTGGGCCACGTGCTCCCGGAGGTCGTCGGGGAGTCCCGGCTCTGCGACGGTCCCGTCGCGTAGGACGACGAACGCCACGGGGACCTCGCCGCGCAGCTCGTCGGCGCGTCCGCAGACGGCCGCTTCGGCGACCCCCGGGTAACTGAGCAATGCGTCCTCGATCTCGATCGTGCCGAGCCGGTGCCCGGCGACCTTCAGCACCTCGTCGGCTCGCCCCAGGAACCAGAAGTACCCGTCCGAGTCGCGGTAGGCGTAGTCCCCGGGATAGTACGACCCGGGAAAGCGCGTCCAGTAGGCCGACCGGTATCGTTCGTCGTTCCCCTGGATGCGGAGGAGCATGCCGGGCCAGGGTTGGCGGATCACGACGAATCCCTTCTCACCGGGGGCTGTCGGTTCGCCCTGCTCGTTCACGACCCCGGCGTCGATCCCCGGCAGGGGCCACGCCGCCGAGCCCGGCTTGTGGGGGATCGCCGCGAGTCCGGTCGCCGAGGAGATCATGATCCCGCCGGTCTCCGTCTGCCACCATGTGTCGACGATCGGGCACCGTCCCCCCCCGACCTCCCGGTGGTACCACTCCCACACGTCCGGATTGATCGCTTCCCCGACGGTGCCGAGGAGCCGCAGCGAGGAGCGGTCGTGGGTCCGCAGGGCGGCCTCGCCCGCCCTCCGGAGGCCCCGAAGCGCCGTCGGGGATGTGTAGAGGATGCTCACCCTGTAGCGCTCGACCATCTCCCACATCCGGGAGGGGCTGGGGTGGTCGAACGCCCCTTCGTACAGGACGCCCGTGAGGCCGGCCGAGAGTGGTCCGAAGATGATGTAGCTGTGACCGGTGACCCACCCCACGTCCGCCGCGCACCAGAAGACGTCGGAGGGCTGCGGGTCGAACACCCAGCGAGTCGTGGCAGTGACGTGGACCATGTATCCGCCCGTCCCGTGGGCGATCGCCTTCGGGCTCCCCGTCGTGCCGGAGGAGTAGAGCAGGTAGAGGAGGTGGTCGGAGGCCGCGGCGTACGGAGGGTGGTAGTTCGAACCGGTCTCGAGGAGCGTGGTCCAATCGACGTCCCGGGTCGGGTGCTTAGGCACCTCCTCCCCGGTCCGGCGTACCACCACGACGGTGTCGACCGACGGCGCGTTCGACACCGCCTCCTCTGCGACCGCCTTCAACGGGACGACGCGGCCCCGCCGATACCCGCCGTCGGCGGTGAAGAGCACCCGGGCCCCGAGGTCGCGGATGCGGTCGCCCAGCGCCTGGGCGCTGAATCCGCTGAACACCGTGGTGAACGGGATCCCAAGGCGGGCGAGCGCGAGCATGGTCACCGGGAGCTCGGGGACCATCGGGAGGTAGATCGCCGCCATGTCGCTCGGGGAGAAGCCGCGCAGGGCGAGCGCGCTCGCCAGCCGGTTGACGTCCTGGTAGAGCTCGTCATAGGTGATCGCTCGGCGCTCTCCGGACTCTCCTTCCCAGTAGAACGCCACACGATGCCGGTTCGGGCCCTCGATGTGCCGGTCGAGGCAGTTGTCCGATGCGTTCAGCCGGCCATCGGGGAACCATCGGGCGTACGGAGGCTTCCAATCGAGGACCTCTGTGAACGGGTGCATCCACCGGACCTCCCGTCGGGCCACGGGCTCCCAGAACGCGCGGATATCCCGGACCGACTCGGCGAGATGCTGACGGTACCGTTCGACCGTCCAGCCGCCTGGCGGGACGTCGGCGCTCCGTGACCCGGTGGGGGGGACGGGACCGCCGGCGGCCCGCTCGGGCGGCCGCCGGCTCCCGTCGTCCATCGCCTCAGCCCCGGCGGGGTTTCTCCGAAGCCGCGGCCGGCTTCGGGACGAACCAGATGTCGGTGATCGAGTACTTCGGCTTCGGCTCGAAGCGCGCCTCGACGGGCATTCCGATGTAGATCTCCGACTCGGTGCACTCCTTGAGCCGGACCAATAGGAGGCTGCCGACGCCGTCGAACTCGACCATCGCGAGGTTGTAGGGGGTCTCCTTCAGGAACGCTTCCCCCCCGAAGTGGCAGGTCGTCCACGAGTGGATGCGGCCTTCCTTGGGCAGCTCGATCCAGGTCGTGGGGCTCCCGCAGACCATGCAGTGGCCGCGTGGGGTCCCGTAGACGAACCCGCAGCTCGCCTTCGAGCACTTCGAGCCCCGCAACACCCCCGAGGCGAGCCCGAGGAAGAAGGCGGAGTCTTCCGCGTAGCTGTGGATGTAGTGGATGGTGTACGGGCTGTGGATGATGAGGCTCTCCACTCCCTCCTTGTCGACGAAGAGGGCGGCCCCGTTCTTGTCGATCTCCGCCTGCACCTCGCGGAACTTGGTGAACTTCCTCGGTGCCGGCATCTCAGAACCCCCGCTTCAGGATCGAGACCGTGACCGCGGAACCGGTCCCGGCGTGGCTGTGGATCGCCCCGAGCTTGGCGTCCGCGATCTGGAGCGTCGGGTCGTGGAAATGCTCGGCGATCGTCCCCTGGAGCTGCCAGTGGGCGAAGACCGCCTGCATGAGTCCGGTGGCTCCCACGGGGTGGCCGCACGCGATGAGACCGCCCGAGGGATTGACGGGGATCGCCCCCGCCTTGGGCGTGGGGAAGGGGTACTTCACCTGCGTGAGGAACGGGTCCCCGCGCTCGGTGAACTCGTACCCCTCGCCGTACTTGCATAGCCCGAGGTCCTCGTAGGTCTGGATCTCGCTCGACGAGTAGGCGTCGTGGAGCTCGATGAAGTCGAGCTCCTCGTTCGGGTCCTCGATCCCCGCCATCCGGTAGGCTTCGAGGCCGGCCGATCGTCCCGCGCGGAACGAGTGGATCCCCGGGTAGGGGAGGTGGGTGTAGTCGCTCGCCTTCTCCCGGGGCATCAGGGGGACCTTGCCGAAGGGACGGTCGGAGAGCCGCATCGTGTCGGTCCCGGTTCCGACCCCGATCACCTCGACCGGACGGTCGGTGAACTCCTTGGCCCGCTCCTCGTCGCACAGGATCGCCACTGCCGCTCCGTCGCTCATGGTGCAGATCTGCTCGCGCGTGAGCGGGTAGCTGATCATCTCGGAATTGAGCGCGTCCTGCACCGAGAGCTGCTTCGGGTACTGGGCGTACGGATTGTGCAATGCATTGACGTGGTTCTTCACCGATACGAGCGCCATGACGCGGGTCCCCTCGGCGATCGCCATCCGCTGGGCCTGCCGCTCGTCCTTGATATGGGCGAACTTGCGGAGCCGGATGTACTCGTAGATGTGGCGCTGGACCATCAGGGCGTAGTAGCCGGTATAGAAGCCTCCGAGCGGAAAGTCGAAGTTCGTGTCGGAGGCGAGGGCGATGAACTCGTTCCCCTTCCAGGTCGCCACCCGGCTCATCGTCTCGTAGCCGGCCGCCAGGCAGACGTCCATCCGTCCGCTCGCCACGGCCTCGAACGCCGCCTGGAAGCACTCCCCTCCCGTCGCGCCCCCCCACTCGATCCGCACCGAGCCTTTCGGGTTCAGCCCGAGGTAGTCCTGCACCATGCTCGCGGCCTTGAGCTGCCTCGAAAAGTGGTCGGAGAAGTACGAGACGCGGCTGCCGTCGATCCGGTCCGTCGTCAGTTCGGGCACCTCGGCGAGCGCCGCATCGTACGCCCGCTTGACCATCAGGCGGAAGTCCATCGCCGGGTGGGCCTTCGCGAACTTCGTGACCCCGCCGGCGACCATGTAGACTCGGCGGGACGGGCGGTGCCGCCTCGGTGGGGCGGGCTCGGACTTTGCTCGGCTCGGCATGATATCCCTGGGCGCGGCGAAAGACGACGGGTGGATAATCCCTACGGAAAGTCGGCCGGCTGTCCCGGAGGCGGCCGAACGCTTTTCTGCCCTGCGTCGCTCCGGCCGCCGATGAGCGGAGTTCCGCCGAAGCGCGACCTGCTGTCGTTGGCGGACCTCGCCGAGGATCTGCCGGCCCTTCTGAAGCGCGCCCTCGCGATGAAGCAGGCGCGCGCCCGCGGGGACCTATCGACGACGCTCCAAGGAACGAACGTCGCCATGATCTTCGAGAAGCCCTCGACGCGCACGCGCACGTCCTTCGAGGTCGCCATCAACGACCTCGGCGGGCACGCGCTCTACCTCTCCCCCAAGGACATGCAGCTCGGCCGCGGGGAGACGATCGCCGACACGGCCCGGGTCCTCTCCCGGTACGTCGACGCGATCGTCTACCGAGCCTTCCGACACCAGGACATGGCCGAACTGGCCCGTCACGCGACGGTCCCCGTCATCAACGCCCTCGACGACCGGGAGCATCCCTGCCAGATCGTCGCCGACCTCCTCACGCTCTACGAGCGGTGGGGGGGATCGTGGAAGGGCCGGAAGCTCGCCTACGTCGGCGACGGCAACAACGTGCTCAACTCGCTGATGCTCGGTTCGGCGATCGTCGGCCTCCACCTGACGTCGGCCATCCCGGCGGCGTATCGGCCGCCGGCGGCCACCGTCGAGCGCGCCGAGGCGTTGGCGCGGCACACCGGGGCCCAGATCCGATTCAACGAGAGCCCGATCGAGGCGGCGAGGGGGGCCGACGCCCTCTACACCGATGTCTGGGTCTCGATGGGAGACGAAGCCGAGCAGGGCGCCCGCGAGAAGGCGTTCGCCGGCTACCAGATCAATGACGAGCTCGTGGCGGTCGCGAAACCGGACGTGTGGGTCCTCCACGACCTCCCGGCCCACCGGGGCCAGGAGATCACCGACTCGGTGATGGACGGACCCCGGGCCGCGATCTGGGACCAGGCGGAGAACCGCCTCCACGCCCAGAAGGCGATCCTCGAGCTCCTCCTGGGAGCCCACCGGGGCCCGCTCGGAAGCGCCAGCGGTGGGACGGAGCGTCCCGGATGACCGAGCCGCTGTTCTCGCACCGGGACCGCCGGGTGCATCGCGACCTGGGGCGACTCTCCGCGGGGCTGCTGGCCGCCCTCGCCATCGCGATCCCTCTCGCCGTCCTATCCCCGTGGCCGCAGCTCGGGGTGGCGGCGATCCTCGCGCTCGCCGGCTCGGGCGCGCTGTTCATCGCCCGGGCGGGGGCGATGGGAGGAGAGTACGCCGACGACCTCGAACGGGTCGCCGCCGGCACCCCGGCCTCGAGATGGGTCCACGTCGAGGTCCACAGCCGTGTCGGCCTCTCGCGCCCTGTCGGTCTCCCGACGGAGCGATCCCCGAACGTTCGTCCCCCGTCCCGACCGGTCGGGCCGTCCTCCGGGCCCGCGGGCTAATTCCCCGCGGCGGCCGTCGCGGCTTCCGGTTCCGCGCGCAGCCGGATCTTCAGCAGGTGCTCGATCTTCCGGATCATCGCATCCGGAGGTCGGAACCCGGCCGATTCCATCTTCAGCACGACGGATTTCTTCTCGTTGAGCTTCTTCGCGAGTTCCTCCGGGGTCCACGCGAGCTTCTCGCGGGCGGCACGGATGCGCTTCATCCAATCCGGGGCGAGCTCCATCTCGGGAAGCTCCCGGTACAGGTCTCGCTCCTCCAGGCGACGGCGGCCGGCCGAGAGGCGGTCCCCCATGGAGACCGGGACGGATGCGCCGGTCACGGGTCGGGTCGGTTGGAACGCCGTATCCGAAACGGGCGCGGGTGTTGCCGGAGGGTCGATCGCCACGCCGAAGCGCGCACACGACGGGCAGACCGAGAGGACCGACCCTTCGATCTTGACCCGGTTCGTCGACTCGACTTCGGTCCCGCACATCTCACACAGCATGTTTGTTCCTCCGTTCCTCCGCCCGAGGGCCCGACCCCATCGGCGTGAGCGTTCGCCCGATACCCTCGACGGTCCGGGGCGGCGCTTCGGCCAATGAGTATCCCTTCAAGGGAACGGCGAGCCCGAGCCGTTCTCACCTTCCGGAGGGGAGCCGTTCCTATAGTCGTTTCTGGAGGAGCGCCGCTCCACGCCGCGGGCGGGAGACGAGACCGACCCCAGCCTGCTCCCACCGCTCGATATCCCCCTCCCGGCGCCAGGGCGGAATCCCAAAGACGAGCCATCCGCCGGGGCGCAACGCCCGGGTCGTCTCGGCGATCGCGGCGGGCACCGAGCCTTCGGCCATGCAACAGAGCACCCCGAGGGAGAGGACGACGTCCGCGCTCCCGTCCCGGAGCGGGAGGGCGGCCGCGTCTCCCACGATCAGCGCCCACGGGCCCTCCGGGGTCGGCGGGCGAGCGAGGTTCCGTCGGGCCTGGGCCAGCATCTCCGGCTGGGGGTCGAGCAGGACCCACCGGCCGACCTGACCCCGGGGGAGGAGACGGGCGAGCTCCTCCGCGTCGTACCCCGGCCCCGAACCCACATCCAGAATCGTGCTCCCGCTCGCCACGTGCGGAACGACCGAGCGCAGAATCCGGCGGATCCGCCAGCGTCGCAACCCGGTGCCGAGAAGCCACGCCCATCGGGGTCGCCCCGGCAGCGGGATCCGGCCCCGTACCGAATCCGGCGGTCGCGACCGGGACGGACGGTCACCCATCGGTCCACCCTTGCGTTCGATCGGTTCGCAACGGAGCTCCGCACGCGTCCGGAACCCTGAAACTTCCGGTTTGCGCCTGCACCTCGCTCACCGGCGGTCCCGGGGCAACAATGCCTATATAGGGGCACCTTTTGGGCGCGCCCGGAGCCCCTCGCATGGCACAGAAACCCCACCTCAACATCGTGTTCATCGGCCACGTCGACCACGGGAAGTCGACCACCGTCGGTCGCCTGCTGCTCGACACCGGCTACATCCGCCAGGAAGAGATTGACAAGTTCCGTGCGGAAGCCGAGGCGAAGGGGAAGGCGACGTTCGAGTTCGCGTGGGTGATGGATGACCTCAAGGAGGAGCGGGAGCGCGGGGTCACGATCGACATCGCCCACCGGCGGTTTGACACCCAGAAGTACTACTTCACCATCATCGACGCGCCCGGCCACCGGGACTTCGTCAAGAACATGATCACCGGCACGAGCCAGGCCGATGCCGCGGTACTGGTCTGCTCCGCCGCCGAGGGCGTGCAGGAACAGACCCGCGAGCACATCTTCCTGTCGCGGACGCTCGGCGTGAGCCAGCTGGTCTGCGCCATCAACAAGATGGACCGGCAAGAGGTCCAGTACTCCGAGAAGAAGTTCGAAGAGGTCAAGGAGGACCTTACCAAGCTCCTCAAGAACGTAGGGTTCAAGGTCGACACGCAGATCGTCTTCCTGCCGATCTCCGCCTTCAAGGACGACAACATCAACAAGCCCTCCCCCAACATGCCCTGGTTCAAGGGCCCGACCCTGCTGCAGGCGCTCGACAACCTCAAGGTCCCCGAGAAGCCGACGGGCAAGCCGCTGCGGCTCCCGATCCAGGACGTCTACACGATCACCGGCATCGGCACGGTCCCCGTGGGACGCGTCGAGACCGGGACGCTCAAGATCGGCGACAAGGTCATCTTCCTGCCGGGTGGGAAATCCGGTGAGGTCAAGTCCATCGAGATGCACCACGAGCAGGTCCAGGAGGCGATTCCCGGCGACAACGTCGGCTTCAACGTCCGCGGGATCGACAAGAACGACATCCGCCGGGGAGAGGTCGCCGGCCCCGTCTCCAACCCCCCGACGGTCGTGGAGAGCTTCACGGCCAACATCCAGGTCCTCAACCACCCCTCGGTGATCACGGCGGGATACACCCCGGTCTTCCACTGCCACACCGCGCAGGTCGCGTGCGAGTTCACCGAACTGCTCAAGCGCCTCGACCCGAAGACGGGCCAGACCGCCGAGGAGAACCCCCAGACGCTCAAGACCGGGGACGCGGCCGTCGTCCGCATCACCCCGAAGCGTCCCCTCGTCATCGAGAAGTACAAAGAGTTCCCCCAACTCGGCCGGTTCGCGGTGCGGGACATGGGTCAAACCGTCGCGGCGGGCGTCGTCGTCGACGTCAAGAAGCGCGAGGCGTAAGCGCCCCCTTTCCCCTCGGAGACCGGGAGCGAGTTCGACCATGCCGCAGAAAGCCCGAATCTCGTTGAGCGGCGTCGACGCGAAGAAGGTCGACTCGGTCTGCCGACAGATCCGCGAGATCTCCTCGAAGACGGGCGTGGCGATCGCGGGTCCGATTCCGCTCCCGACCAAGCATCTCAAGGTCCCGGTCCGGAAGGGACCGGACGGGGGCGGCTCGAGCACTATCGACCACTGGGAGATGCGGATCCACAAGCGCCTGATCGACATCGACGCCGACGAACGGGCGCTGCGTCAGGTGATGCGCATCCAGGTTCCGGACGGCGTCAACATCGAGATCGTCCTGAAGTCGTAACGCGATCGTGTTCGCCCCCGGGTCGGGCCGCTACCTCGGGTCGGGACTTCTGGTTCTCCTCGCCCTTTTGATACTCGCGTTCGCCGTTCCGCACTCTGGGCAGCTCCCGCTCGCCGTCGCGTTCGTCGTCGGCGCGATGCTGTGGGCCTTCTTCGCCTGGTTCTTCCGAGATCCGGAGCGGGCCGCCGGTGAGGCGATCGTCTCGGCCGCCGACGGGAGAGTGCAGGGCGTGACCGTCGAGGGCGAGCGGCTACGCATCGCGGTGTTCATGAACGTCACCGACGTCCACGTCAACCGCTTCCCTTTGGACGCCTCGGTGCGATCGATCGAGACCGCCGGTTCCGGGTTCCGCCCGGCGTACGCTCCGGAAGCCCACCATAACCTGCGCCGCCATTACCTGCTCCAGAGTGCGCTCGGTGAGGTCGAGGTCGTCCAGATGACCGGGATCGTGGCCCGTCGGCTCGTCTCCCTGGTCCATGCCGACGAATCGCACCGCAAGTCCGACCGGCTCGGCATGATCCTCCTCGGCTCCCGGGTCGATGTGCTCCTTCCCCGGGCGCGCGTGGAGGCCCAGGTCCGCGTGGGGGACCGGGTGCGCGCGGGCGTCACGACGATCGCCCGGGAGCGACCGTGACCTCCCGGGGGCGGGTCTACGCCAATCTGGCGACCCTCGCGAACGGCCTGGTGGGCGTGGGAGCCGTGGCGTACATCCTCGCCGGGAACAAGCTCTGGGCGATGCTCCTGATCGTCGCCGGCCTCGGCTTCGACGGTCTGGATGGGCTGTTGTCACGGCGTAGCGGCGTCCCGGGAGGCTGGTTCGGACGGGTCGCCGACTCGGTGTCGGATTCCGTCACCTTCGGGGTCGCCCCCGCGGTGTTGGTGATCGTGCACACCGACCATCCGCTCCTGTGGGCCCCGTGGGGATGGGCGACGCTTTCGGTGGGGATCGCCCTGGCCATCCTGGCCGTCGCCCGCCTGGTCTACTTCACGCTTCGGGCCCATCACCTCCCCTACTTCCTGGGGGCCCCGACGCCCCAGACGGCCCTCGCCGTGATCGCGTTCGTCCTGTTCGGAGACGTTCCCGGATTCTGGGGGACCGACCCGCTCCTCGTGGTCGTCGGGACCGCGGTGGTCGCGATCCTGATGGTCGTCCCGGTCCGGTTCCCCAAGATACGACGAGGCAACCGTCTCCGAACGGCGATGACCGTGACCGCCGTCGCGCTGGTGGTCGCGATCCTCCCGCTCCAGTTCCGCCCGTCCGCGGGGAGCCCCCTCTACCTGCTGGCGCTCGCGGCCTCCCTGGTCGGCGCCGCCGGCATCGCCCTCTATTACCTCGCCGGACCGTGGAGCCTCCCGGCGCCGGCGACGCCGGCGCCTCCACCGGGAGACGTCCGGTGACGAGACCCTCTACCCGGGAACCGCCCTCGGCCCTCACCCCGCGCGAGGAGCTCCTGTTCGAGGCCGGGATCAAGCTCGGCGGGATCTTCCACCAATACCTCGGAACCCCGGTGTCGTCGCGCACCGCGAACGGGCTCGCCACCGCGATCGCCGAGGCGGTCGCCCTCCAGCCGTACGTCCATCGCGCGACCGTCGGGATCGACGTCACCGTCGGGGGGCCAGTCGGTCCCGGTCGCTTCGCCTACCACTACCTGCGGCCGGAGATGCTCTCGGTGCGCGTGGAGCTGCGGAACGGCGCGGTCCGGGTGGTGGCCGAGATGAGCTACCGGAAGGACCTCCGATACCCCTTGATGCACGTCGTGTCGTCGCACCCGCCCGCGAAACGCGGGCCGACGCGCCGCCCTCGGTCCTAGGAACGCTCCCCGATCGGCGTGTACCTCAGGTCCGTCGGACCGATGTACGCCGCCGTCGGGCGGATCAGGCGGAGGTCCTCGTACTCCTCGAGAACGTGGGCGGTCCACCCGGCGACGCGGCTCGCCGCGAAGATGGGGGTGAACAGGTCCTTGGGGATGCCGAGGAGCGTGTAGATCGAGCCCGAGTACAGGTCGACGTTCGGGTACAGCCCCTTCTCGCGCCGAACGACCTCCTCCTCCCGGCGCAGCAGGTCGTAGTAGCGGAGATTTCCCTTCGCCTCCCCCAGGCGATGCGACCACTCCCGCAGGATCGTGGCGCGCGGGTCCTCGACCTTGTAGACCCGGTGGCCGAAGCCCATGATCCGCTCGTGGCGGGAGAGCTTCTCGCTCACGACGGTCTCCACGCGCCCGACGCTGCCGATCTCCTCCAACAGCTCCATCGCCCGCTCGTTCGCCCCCCCGTGCAGCGGGCCCTTCAACGTGCCGATGGCGCTCGTGACGGCCGAGTAGAGGTCGCTCAGCGTCGACGCGGTGACGCGCGCGGCGAACGTCGATGCGTTGAGCTCGTGGTCGGCGTGTAGGATCAGCGCGACGTCGAGCGCGCGGGTCTCGAGCTCGGTACCGGTCGCATCGCAGAGAGCGTAAAGCAGGTACGCCGCGTGGTCGAGCTCCGGCCGGGCCTGGAGCGGGGCCAGGCCGCGGCGCCGGCGGTGGAAGTAGCCGAGGATGGATGGGAGGACGGCGGTCAGCCGCTGCGCTCCCCCGATCGAACTCGCCCCCGGCCGGGTCTCTCCGGGTTCGAACACCGCGAGCGCCGAGACGGCGGTCCTCAGCACGTCCATCGGCGAGCTCTCCGAGGGGATCTGGTCGAGCACCTGCACGACCCCCTTCGGCAGCTCCCTCAGGGTGACGAGGCGGCTCTTCAGCTCCGCGAGCTCCGCACGGGCGGGAAGGCGTCCGTACCAGAGCAGGTAGGCGACCTCCTCGAAGTTGGATCGCTCGGCCAGGTCGCGGATGTCATACCCCTGGTAGATCAGTCGGCCGCCGCGCCCGTCGATGAAGCAGATGCGCGATTCGAGGGCGACGACGTCCTCGAGCCCCTTCTGCACGGACGTGTCGGCCATGGTGACCCCCAAATTCGCGGGGCGACCGAGCGGACGCTTAACCCGTTTGCGCCGACGCGGCGTCGCGAACGAGCTCCGGGGGGCCGCCGCCGGGGTCTGGGGTCGTGCCGGGGGCCCTCGTCCGGCGGAGATAGGCGACGTACGCCGCGGTCCACAGCGGGAGGGACGCGAGGAGGGCCCCGGCCGAGACGAGGAATGTGAGCCGGTAGCTGCCGACGAGCGAGAGGACCCCGGAGAGCGCCGCCCCCATGACCGCCGCGAGGCCCCCGAGGGCTCCGCTCAGCCCGATGAGCCGTCCGGAGTCCCGCCCCGGGAGCGCGCGGAACAGGATCATGGACGAGGAGGTCGAGTAGAACGCGATCGCGGCTCCGAGGAGACCGAAGGCGATCACGTTGAGACCGAAGGCCCCCCGCCCCACCGCGGGAGCGAAGGTGAACCCGGCGACGGCGAGGTAGCCGACGGCGCGCACGTAGGTCGCGCGCGCCACGAGCCGGTCCGGTCCGATCCGGCCGGTCAGGTTCCCCGACGCGGGGAAGGAGAACGACTGGGCGAAATTGTTCGAGAAGTTCACGAGGAAGATCGCCGCGGCCCCGACGCCGACCGAGTAGAGGTACGGAGTGTAGGAGATGTTGAACAGGTTCGAGCTCAGGTTGAACAGGAATCCCGCGGCGAGGATCAACGGCAGCTCGTGGTGGAGCTCCTCACGAGCCCAGCGCCGGAACCGGACGAAGCCCTGCCGGCTGATCCGGGGGTGGGTGGGGAAGAACGGGAAGGCGAGGTGAAAGGGCGGAGCGTGCCGCAGCCTCGCCACGAGGCTCTCCGGGTGGCGGGCCACGTCCCGTGTGGACGCCGGTTTCGCCACGTCCCGGATCCCGATCCACACCGCGAGGGCCGAGACGATCGACAGGAGCCCGAGGACGTAGAGGAGGGGGGGCAGCGGCTCGTGTCCCGTCAGCCAGAAATATCCCACGAGGAGCCCGCCGAGCGAACCCAGGATGCTCATCTCCTGGAACGACGCGAACGCCGTCGGCCGTTCCTTCTCGCTGAACTGTTCGAGGATGAGGAGGTTCGACGCGTTCCCCCCCGCCGGTGCCAGGATCCCGACGAGGGTGTAGAAGACGTAGAGGAGCAACAGGCTGGTCGTGCCGGCGATCAGGAGAAAGAGGACGCCGAACCCGACGAAGTTCAGCAATAGGAGGCGGCGGCGGCTCGGGTATCGGTCCGCCACGTACCCCCAACCGATCGAGGAAAGGATCACGGCCGCGTTGAACAAGGTGGCCGCCAGCGCGACGTCGACCCACGCTCCCCGGTAGGTGATCAGGATGAGCAGCGGCAGCGCGACCCCGAACGCGGAGGTCGCCGCATTCACCGGAACGAACGCGAGAAGCCAGGGTCGGGCGACCAGGCGCGTCGGGAACGTGGAGACCCACCGATGCATGGCCGGCCGACCGGTTTCCTATCGGGAGCCCATTTAAGACGGGCCGAGCGCAGTGGGCGCGGCGGCGACGCGCCTCAACGCTTATTAAGCGGGGCTGGTGTCGCGCCTCCGTTCACCAGAGGTTGGCTCGGTGGCGATTGGATTCGTCCTCATCAGCACGGCCCCCGCAAAGGAGCACGAGGTCTATACCGAGTTGCTCCGGGTCAAGGGGATCGTGGAATTGCACCCTCTCTTCGGCGAGTACGACCTGATTGCCAAGGTCGAGGCCGAGGACTTCAATGCCCTCGGCCAGCTGGTCGTTGACAAGATCCGCTCCGTCTCCGGGGTCATCGACACGAAGACGCTCACGGGAATTAAGTTCTGAAGGGGTTCGATAACAACATGCTTGATCTGGTAACGGCGACCGAGGCACTGACCGTCGGGGCGTGGCAGTTCGTCACGATCCTCCTGCTGATCTTCGGCCTGTTCCTCATCCTCGCGGGGCTGTTCACGGCCTACTTCGGCAGTGGGAAGAGCCGGACCATCGGCGTCGTCCTCCTCGTCGTGGGGATCGTCGTCGGCATCCTGATCAGCTACTCGTACAGCCGCGTCCTCGACCACGCGCTCACGGCGCTCGTCTGGGAGGCGTTCCTCGTGATCATCGCCGCCGTCATCGGCGCCCTCGCCGCGATCGCGATCTTCCTGGTCGCGATCATGAAGTCATAGGCGGGCGGACCCCACCGCGCCGTCGCCCGACGGACGCCCCACGTGCCGATGGCGCGACGTCGACTGCTGACGATCTCCTCGGACGTCGGCGCGCTATACTCCGCCCAGATCAAGGGGGTCTTGCTCCACTTCGTCGCCCCCGACGCGCTGGTCGAGCTCACCCACGAGCTGCCGGCCCACCAGGTGGTCGAGGGGGCGTTCCTGTTCCGCCAGATGGTCGAGCGGTTCCCGGCGAGGGCAGTCCACCTGGCGATCGTCGACCCGGGAGTCGGAGGGCCGCGTGCCCCGATCGCCATCTCGTGCGAGAACGGGGCGGTGCTCGTCGGGCCGGACAACGGACTGCTGATCCCGGCGCGGGACCGCTGGGGTGGAGGGACCGCCGTACGCCTCGACCCTCGCCGGGTCGGAGCGGTGGGGGAGATCAGTGCCACGTTCGAGGGCCGGGACCTGTTCGCTCCCGCTGCGGGCCGGATCGCGACGGGGGTCCGCCCGTCGGCACTCGGTGCCCCGTGGGAGCCGATGAACCTGACCCTGCCCGAAGCGACCCGGCGATCCGGAACGGTCGACGGAGAGGTCGCGCACATCGACCGGTTCGGGAACCTGATCACGAATGTTCCCACGGAGTGGATCCCCCTCGATGCCGGGAGGATGCGCCTCACCTTGGCGGGGTCCCGGGGGGGAGTCATACGACGGGTTCGGACCTATGCGGAGCTCGACGAGGACGAACTCGGCGTCCTCGGCTCGAGCTTCGGGACCCTCGAGATCTCCGTCCGGGAGGGCCGCGCCGTGGAGCGGGGCCACCCGAAGGTCGGCGCCCGGGTCCGGCTCTGGACGGCGCCTGGGGGTTCGCGAAGCCCGAAAGCCCCTAAATAGAAAAGTCGGTTCGATACGGCGACGCGGACCGAATCCGCGTCGTTCGGTGGAACGGATGGCCAAGCGCGATTACTACGACGTCCTCGGGGTTCCGAAGACGGCGAGTCCGGACGAGGTGAAGAGTGCCTACCGGCGCCTCGCCCGCCAGTACCACCCGGACATGAACAAGGACAACACCAAGGTGGCCGAGGAGAAGTTCAAGGAGCTCTCCGAGGCGTACGAGGTGCTGGCGGACACGGACAAGCGCCAGAAGTACGACCAGTTCGGTCACGCCGGGGTCCAGACGGATTTCGGCCCGCAGGGCTTCACGTGGCAGAACTTCACCCACGTCGGGGACCTGGAGGACCTCCTCGGCAGCAACCCGTTCTTCGAGCAGCTGTTCCGCCAGGGGTTCGGGAACGACCTGTTCGGCGAGACCCGCAGCCGGCGCAGCGGGGTCCCCTACCGGGGAAGCGACATCGAGGTCGCCGTTCGCCTGCCGCTGTCGGCCGCGGTGAGCGGCGCGCAGCCCACGCTCGAGGTCCCCCACTCCGGTCGGTGCGAGGAGTGCAAGGGCACCGGGGCCCGGGCCGGGACGGCGCTCGAGACCTGCCCGGAGTGCGAGGGCCGCGGTCAGCTCCGCCGCGCGCAGAGCCGTGGGCCGGCCCAGCTCATCACGATCACCGAATGCCCGATGTGCCACGGTGCGGGCCGACGGATCCGGGACCCGTGCCCGCACTGCGAGGGGACCGGGATCATCCGGCACACCCGCAAGATCCAGGTCACCATCCCCCCCGGGGTCGAGGACGGCGCCGTGCTTCGGCTCGCCCGACAGGGGGAAGCGACCGGACGCGGGATGATCCCCGGCGACCTGTTCGTGCAGGTGATGTTCGACCCCTCCGACACGATCCGACGGGACGGTCGGGACGCGTACACGGACGTGCAGGTACCCCTCAACACCGCCCTCTTCGGGGGCGAGGTCCGAGCCTCGACGGTCACCGGGGAGGCGGTCGTGAAGATCCCCCCCTCCACGCAGCCCGAGAGCCAGTTCCGACTGAGGGGCGAAGGGTTCCCCCGGTTCCGGGGCTCGGACCGCGGGGACCTGTTCGTCACGGTCCACGTCGAGCTTCCGAAGTCGATCACCGCCCACCAGAAGGAGCTCCTACGGGAAGCGTTCGGCGACCCGGCCACGACGCACCCCGCCCGTTCCCGTGGCCTGTTCGGACGGCGGCCGTAAGCGATGGACCCGGACGACGACGTCGCACCGGACCACTATTTCTCCCCGCGCCCCGCGTCGGCCTCCCAGCCCAAGGAGCGCCGGTTCCTCTACAAGGGCCAGATCCTGACGTTCGTGGTCGACCGGGGCGTGTTCGGCTCCCACGGGCTCGACCCGGGCACGGCCCTCCTGATCGAGGCGCTCGACGTCCGCCCCACGGACGAGGTCCTCGACCTGGGGTGCGGCTGGGGCGCGGTGGGCATCGCTGCGGCGAAGTCGGCCGCCCAGGGCCAGGTCGTGATGACCGACGTGAACCGTCGGGCCGTCTACCTGTCGAGAGGGAACGCTCGCCGCAACGGGATCACCAACGTGACCGTCCGCTCCGGAAAACTGTTCGATCCGGTCGGGGAGACGCGCTTCGATGTCGTGGCCACCAACCCCCCGTACCACGCCGGCCGGCCCCTCGTCCTCGAACTGCTCGCCCAGGTGCCGGTCCACCTCAAGCCCGGTGGCCGGTTCCTCATCGTCGGCAAGGGAAGCCAGGGGATCAAGTTCTACCAGGAGTGGATGGAGCAGGCCTGGGGGAGCGTCGAGGTGCGATGCCGCGGGAGCGGTTACCGGGTGCTCGAGGCCCGGCCCGAGACGCGTCCGGATGCCCGCCAGACGTAGAGCCGCCACAGGTGGCGGATGAACCCGCCGATCTGCCGGCGGTCGAGTTTGCTGTTCCCCGCGACCCGGGACTCAAAACAGAACGGGACCTCGACGAGCGGCCCGGGGCGACACTTGACCAGCACTTCCAGGGCGATCTTGAACCCGAGCGGGGTCAGTCGCGCCCGGTCGAGGACCGGTCTCGCGACGGCGAAAAAGCCGGACATGGGGTCGCTGACCGAAGTGAGGGGCCGGGCGAGGGAGCTCGCGATCCAGGAGATCGCCTTGCGGGTGCCCCGGAGCCCCGGGGAGCTCCCTCCAGGGAGCTTGCGGCTGGCCAGGACGAACTCGGCGTCTCCGGAGAGGATCGGCTCCACGAGCGATGGGATCGTCTCCGGAGGGTGGCTGCCGTCCGCGTCCATGACGACGAGGACGCGTCCTCGGGCCTTGCTGAACCCTTCCAGCACCGCCGACGCGAGTCCCAGGCGTCCGGGTCGTCGCAGGCGCCGGAACGGCCCGCTGTGGGCGAGCTCTTCCACGAGCGCCCCCGTGCCGTCGGGCGAATCGTCGTCGACCACGAGGATCTCGCTCGAGTAGGGGGTCAGGGCCGCCAGGAGCCGCGGCGCGAGGAGCCGGAGGGACTCCCGTTCGTTGTACGTCGGCAGGATTACGGAGACCGCCGGCGCCGATTGCACGGCCCCCCCACTCCGAGGGGGGTAATGGGCCTGATGGACTCGTTACGGCCCGCCGCGATCCGCATTCTTCCCCCGGTCGGACCGGCGGGCCGATGCGTGCGAAAGCGCGACGGGACGGGCCGGCTCGGCGAAGAATCGTTCGCGCGGCCGAAGTCCTTAAAAGGAATGGTTTTCTCGGCGGCCGCACTCGCGACGGCCCGTCCTGCGGCGGGGGTTTCCCTCGACCGGTCCGGCTGGCGTGGGGCACCGATCCTAGGGGAGAGTGAGCATCGCGCCGAAGAATCCGAGCGACGCGGAAGCCACCCCCGCCGCGTCGGCGGCAAAGGCCCCGGAGGCCCCGGAAGGCGACAAGCCCAAGAAGGAGAAGGGAGGCAAGGGCCGGGACGGTAAGGACGGCAAGGATTCCAAGGACGGCAAAGAGGCGAAGGGGAAATCCGGCAAGGGCGGCCCCCCCGGCGCCAAGAAGAAGACCAAGGTCGCGCCCGACAACCCCAACTTTCGATACATCGTCCGCGTCGCCGGGACCGACCTCGACGGACTGCGACCCGCCGCGCTGGCCCTCACCGGGGTTCGTGGCGTCGGGCTGCGGATCGCCGAGGTGGCGTGCCGGATGGCGAGCGTGAACGCCAAGGAGATGATCGGCAATCTCCCCGAGCCGACCGTGGACGGCATCGAGGCCGCCCTCTCCCAGCTTCCCACCAAGCTTCCTCCCTGGATGCTCAACCATCCCTCCGACCGGACGACCGGCGAGGTCCACCACTTTTTCGGCCCGGAGCTCGAGACCTCCCGCCGAGACGACGTCAACCAGATGAAGATGATTCGATCCTACCGTGGCGTCCGCCACGAACGCGGGCAGAAGGTCCGCGGACAGCGGACCCGGTCCAACGGGCGCACGGGAATGGCCGCGGGCGTCATCAAGAAGACCGCCAAGGAGGCGGCCGCCGCCGCGGGCAAGACCGAGAAGTCCGGTGGTGGCGGCGCCGCCGCACCGGCGGCACCCGCTGCGGCCACTCCGGCGGCCGCACCGGCTGGCGAAAAGAAGGCCGGCACCACCGAGAAGAAGGCCGCCCCTGCCGCCGAGAAGAAGGGGTAGGCATCGATGGGCGACCCGAAATTCCTGCGGCGGACCTACGATACTCCCAAGCACCCTTGGGAAGCCACTCGCATGGCGGAGGAACGCAAGTTCCTCACCAAGTACGGCCTGAAGAACAAGCGCGAGCTATGGAAGGCCCAGTCCATCCTCCGTGGGTTCCGGCGCCAGGCCCGCGACCTGCAGGCCCGCCTTCGGGCCGGCGAGGAGCAGGCGAAGCGGGAGACCGAAGGGCTCCTGGGGCGCCTCACGCGCGCCGGGATCCTGGGAGGCGGCAGCCCTTCGCTCGATGACGTCCTGGCGCTCGGCATCGATGACGTGCTCGGCCGCCGATACGAGTGGATCGTCTTCCGACGGGGCCTCGCGCCGACTCCGAAAGGCGCCCGCCAGCTGATCGTGCACGGTCACGTCTCCATCGGGGAGCACCGCGTCACGCGACCGGGCTACCTCGTGCCCGCAGCCGAAGAGACGATGATCATCTACTCGCCGAACAGCCCGGTCTCCGGCGACGAGCACCCGTTGCGCGTCGCATTGCGCGAACGCCTCCAGACCAAGGCCCCCGAAGGCCCCCCTACCGCCGTGCCGAGCGGAGGGGCCTAGAGGATGGCGAAGATCGGGATCGCGCACATCTTCGCCTCGTACAACAACATCCACATCACCGTGACCGACATCACCGGCGCCGAGACGCTCACCAAGGCGACCGGCGGAATGGTCGTCAAGGCGGCGCGTGACGAGTCGAGCCCCTACGCCGCGATGAAGGCCGCCGACCAGGTCGCGGCCACCATGCGAGAGAAGGGCTACGATACCGTCCACGTGAGGGTCCGCGCCCCCGGTGGCAACCGTTCCCGCTCCCCGGGACCGGGCGCCCAGGCGGCGATCCGCGCCCTGGCGCGCGCCGGCATCAAGATCAGCCGGATCGAGGACGTCACCCCCATCCCGCACGACGGCACGAAGGCGAAGGGCGGACGGCGCGGCCGGAGGGTCTGAGATGGACGCGGCCATCCTGGAGCTCAAACCCCGATTCGTCAAGATCGAGTTCTCCAACACCACCGCCTCGCAGGTCAACTCCATCCGTCGGACGCTGCTCTCGGACATCCCGAAGCTGGCCATCGACGACGTCGAGTTCCACCTCGGACCGATCCGGGACGAGGCGACCGGAAAGGACTACGACTCCTCCACGAGCATGTTCGACGAGGCGATCGCGCTACGCCTCGGGTTACTGCCGATCCCGACGGACCTCGGCCAGTTCCGTCGGAAGTCCGAGTGCACGTGCGAGGGCGCCGGATGCGTGCACTGCCAGGCGATGTACTCCATCGACAAGAAGGGCCCGTGCACCGTCTACGCCAAGGACGTCGTGCCGCTCGGGGACACCACCCTCGCGATCCTCGAGCCGGAGGTCCCCCTCGTCCGCCTGGGGGCCCGTCAGGCGCTCCTGGTCTACGCTACGGCGGTCGTCGGCACGGCCCGCGAGCACGCGAAGTGGCAAGTGACCCAGGCCGTCGGAGCGAGCCCGCACCCGCACATCAAGATCCAAAAGCACGCCGGGTGCACCGATGCCTGCCTGAAGCGGGCCGCCGGCAGCTGCCCGGTCAACATCCTCGAGTACTCCTCGGGGAAGGTCACCGTCACCGACGAGTCGAAGTGCATCCTGTGCTGGGCGTGCGAAAAGTCGTGCGAGCACGGCTCGATCAAGGTCGAGCCGGACGAGACCAAGCACTACCTGCAGTACGAGACGGACGGCAGCCTGACCGCGCGCGAAGCGCTGCGGTACGCCCTCAAGGACCTCAAGCGCCGGTTCGAGGAGCTCCGCGAGGCCGTCCAGGCGATCCCTTAGGGGACGCCCCGCCGCCCGCCCCGGGGCGTCGTCGGACCCCAGTCGAACCGCAACAGGGCTCCGACCCTACCGAGGGCGGCGAGGCGCTTTCCGGCCTCCCCCTCGTCCCGGACGATGAACACGCGGACCCGACTCCCCCGGGTGCGTTCGAGGATCGCGGCGACCTTCGGGTCGAGCAGCATCGATTCCGAGACGAGCAGCGTTTCGATGGCCCCGCCGTAGGACGATTCGTCCACCTCCTCCGGGCCCACGGCCGCGCGCTTGCCGCCCCCCACGGCGGTCACGAGCCGCTCGACGAGGTCCGCCTCCTCGGCCGCGACCGAGCCGACGAGCACGGCCGCCGCCTTGCCCGAGCGCATCAGCTCGTCGACGCCCGCGCGTCCGCTCTCCGCGGTCGCGATCACCGATACCTTGCGGGCCACCCCGGCCTCGGAGAGACGCTTGGCGAGCTGCTCCTTGAGGAACCCGGGACCGGCGAGGACGAATGCGGTGGCCGTCGGTAGCTCGCGGTGGATGAGACCGAGAAGCTCCTCCACGTACGCCGAACGGTCCTTCTCACCTTGGCCGCCCGGGTAGCGTTTCCCCGCGATCGTCCGGTGCACTTCGGCGACCGGCTCGACGACCCGGCCACGGAGCCGCACGATCGACGAGTCCCCCCAATCGACCGACGCGACCAGCACGCTCGCCTCCCCTTTCGCCGAGGTCCCTTCCTCGATGAGGGCCCGGTCGGCGGCCGGCAGGGTCTCCTTCTGGACGGTGAAGTCGTCCCCCTCGCCGAGGTCGAGCGTGTGGTGGCGTCCGACGTCGAACGGTCCCTCGATGATCGGACCGGTGACCCGAACGTGACGGGTGAACCCGTGGAACTCCACCTGCTCCGCACGCACCACGAGCCAGACCCGACGACGGCTCCGCTGGGCCCCCGGCACGTCCTCGGGAGCCTCCGGATCCCGACGCGTCGTCGAGGCCCCGATGTGCTCCCCCGGGTGCAGCAGGAGGGCGGTCCTCCACAGGTCGCTCGGGGTCTCCAACCGGAGCCGAAGAAGGCCGGTCGAGGGGTCCTGGTGAAGAAGTCGCACGGACCCTCGCCGAGGTGCCGGAGACCCGACCGGGCTACATAGACCCTTTCGGGGACGGGACGGGCCCGGGGGGCTCCGCCAGAAGTCTTATGGCGCAGACCCCCGCTCGACCGGAACGCGGGGCGGGGCGTACGAGCAGCTATCGCGCACTCCTCGGCCGGGACTCGCTACGTCGATTCATCCTGGCGGGCGCGTTCGCCTTTGCCGCGCCCACGGCCGTGCTGGTGGCCCTGATCTGGGCGATGGCCACCGCCTACCCCGGGCTTCCCCCCAGCCAGCAGGTCGAGTACGGGGCCCTCTCGCTCGCCCTCATCGGTCTTTCGGCGACCATCCCGACCCTCCTCTCCGCGGTCTTCTCCGGGACGTTGGCGGACCGGGTGGAGCGGCGACGCCTGATGCTCGTCGTCTCCCTCGTTTCGCTCGCGGCGACGTTCGGGTTGATGGTCGACCTGACCGTGTCGCCCAGCTCCCACGTCGGACTCCCCGGCGTCGCCGGGTACTACCTGCCGCTCTGGGCGATCCCCGTGTTCCCCCTGTGGGCGACGATCACGACGGCGACCACGATCTACCGGCCCGCGTTCAACGCGTCCCTCCCGCGGCTCGTCTCCACCGCCGAGCTCGGCACCGCCAACGGTCTGGTCTACGCCAGCGCGATCGCGGTGAGCGTGGTGGCCACGCTGCTTACCCCCGCCCTGTTCCCCTACGTCGGGGTCGGCCTGGCGCTCGGGGTCCCCCTGCTCCTCTTCCTGTTCGGGGCGCTGTACCTGGTCCTCCTCGACGAGAACCTGAGTCCGGCACGCACCGGGGAGCCCCGGCGGTTCCTCCCGGAGGCGCTCGAGGGGTACCGATACCTCTGGCGCCGAAAGGCGCTCCTCGAGATCACGCTCGCCGCCCTCCTCATCAACTTCTTCTCGGCGGTGGCGTTCGTCGAGCTCGGCCTGTACGTCCGCACCTGGCTCAACCTTGGGACCGGCCTGTACGTCGGCGCCCTGCTGGCCGGCGCGAGCCTGGGCAGCGGGGCCGGCACGCTGCTGATCGCGCGGTTCCGCTTCGAACGTCATGCCGGCCGCTACTTGATCGCGCTCACCGCGTTCCAGGGCCTCGCCGTCCTCGGACTGGCATTCGTCCATACGGTCTGGTTGGCGCTGCCCGACATGTTCCTGTTCGGCGTCCTTCCGGGGATGTTCATGACCGTCTTCCTCTCGACCGTCCAGGCCACGGTCCCCAACGAGAAGCTCGGGCGGGTCTTAGCCGCCGACGAGGTGGGCAGCTACGCGCTCGTCCCCATCGGCCAGTACGTGGGAGGATTGTTGACCCTCGCGGGGGGGATCCAGGTCACCTACATCATTGCCGGGCTCGGTACCACCACCATCGGGGTGCTAATGTTAGGGTTCCGCGAGCTCCGGCGTCTCGGATTCGACCCCCAACACCCGCCCCCCGAGCGGGCCGAACCGACCTCCTCCTTGCGGTCGGTGGGCACGGAGCCTCTGGCTACCGATGCCTAGGGCGACCCCTCACTCGGACCCGGACCCCGCGACCGACAGCGACGGGTCCGGCCGGAGCCTGCCTCGGGCGACCTCCTCCACCGAGGGCCCACCCCCCGTCGGGGAGAGGCGATGAATCTCGCAGCCCCGCTCTAGGATCCCTTCTTCCAGCACCGTCAGGTAGAAGCCGGTGCGCAGCGACTCCCCGAACCGCCTCAGCATGTCGTCGCGCTGGAACCTCACGTTGAGCTTCCGGCACGGCAGGCGAGGCTGCGTCACCTCCAACAGCGCCGTCCCTACGCGCAACCGGTCGCCGATATGCGTCGTGCGCTCGGAGAATCCGTCGATGGTCAGATTCTCCCCGAAGCTCCCGGGAGGCAGGTCGACCCCGGGCAACTCCCCTTTCCAGAACGGATAGTGCTCCGAGGGATAGGCGTACACGGCCTTCCGTGGCGCTCCATGGACCTCGGGGTCGGCCTGCTCGTCCCCCGCCACGCCCCCACGGGAGACCGCGACGGCTCCATTCACCGGCCGCTTGATGAACGCGGTGACGGTGGTCGTCCCTTTCCAGGCGAGGGGGCGCGCGACCCCGACATTCACCGAAAGGACCCGCCCCGCCACGTCGGCCGAATGCCCCGGAGGTGGATACGATTTGGTCTACGACGATACCCCCGCTCCCACGGCTGGGAGAGGGCGTCCTGCCTACCCTGACGCCTGCGGGTTACGCCGCGTAACCAGGGCGGTGGGCAGGTTTATACCCGTGAGGGAGTCGGCTGCGCGGAGACCATCACGTTGGAGGCGGAACTCGGGGCCCTGGAACAGCGGGAGACGCGCCTGCGGACGGGCACGACGACGATCGGACTCGTCTGCAAGGACGGGGTCGTCATGGCCTCGGAACGACGGGCGACCGACGGGAATTTTATCGCCAATAAGGCGACGGTGAAGGTCTTCCGACTGGACTCGACCCTCGCCGCGACCGTGGCCGGGGGCGTCGGAGACGCCCAGGCGCTCATCCGGTACCTTCGGGCCGAGGTCGCCCTGTACCGGCTCCGGCGCGGGACGATCCTTCCGGTGGAGGGCGCGGCCACGATGCTCGCCAATATCCTCAGCGGGAGCCGATACTACCCCTACTATGCCTGGATGATCGTCGGGGGAGTGGACGCACGCGGACCCCACGTCTTCTCGGTCGACCCGGCCGGCGGCTGCATGGAGGACCGCTACGTCTCCGTCGGGAGCGGCTCCCCGTTCGCCTACGGGGTCCTCGAAGAGAACTACGCCCGGGAGCAATCGGTCGCCGACGGCGTGGACATCGCCATCCGCGCGCTCACCTCGTCGATGAAGCGCGACTCCGCGTCCGGCGACGGGTACATCATCCACACGATCACGCCCAAGGAGTATCGCGAGTTCACCGACGAGGAGATCGCTCGACGCCTCAAGGCGTTGAAGATTCCCCTGCCGCCCGCCCTTCCCTAGCGTGCGGATTCGCTCGGAGCGAGCGCCGGCACGGCCTCCCGCAAGTCTCCGCAAGAGCACGTACCGGGGGGCGGACCGGCCCCCACCGTGAGAAGCCGGCAACGGCGGGGCCGCCCACCGTTATCTGGGGGTCTGCCCATCCCGCCCCGACCATGTCGTTTTTTCGTGGCTGGCAGACTCTGTTAGTCCTCGCGATCGCGGCTCTGGTGGTCGCGCCGGCCGCACGGGTCGCGGCGGGGCCACTCGCTCCATCGCTCCCGTCGGCACGCCCCCAAGCGCCCGCCTCCCCATCCCTCGTCGGCCTAACCTCAACCGCCATGACGGTGCTGACGGCCTTGCACCGCGACCACGTCCCGATGAGGGACGTGTTCCTCCCGAACCTCAACGCCCGGCCGTCCACCTCGGGAGGATTCGTCCACCCGGGGTACACCTCCGCCCCCGCGCCGATGGGGCTCGGCGACTTCGGGGTCCAGGACCTCCACGGGCACGACCAGGGACTGATCACCTACACCCGGAGCGTCGAGGGGTCGGTGACGCTGAACAGTGTGGCCCCACTCTACCTGCCTTCCTCCTCCCCGGACATCTTCACGATGCAGCTCAACACCGTCCTCACGAACGTGGACGTGGCGAACAACTCGAGCGGGGTGTACTGGATCCAGAACGTCCCCATCTACTCCGCCCAGAACCAGACCCTCGGCATCGAGGACAACATCTGGAACTTCTCCGCCGCCGGCGCGGGCATGCCGACGAGCACCCTCTACAGTTACGGGGGGACCGTCGTCGCCCCGGTGTTCTACTACGCGGTCGGCCCGACCTGGCACATGCCGACCCCGTTCACCATTCGGCTCTACAACAACGCCTCCGTGTTCAACAACCGCCCGACGATCTGGTTCAACTACTCGATCACCGCGGCGAATGGGACCGTCCTGACCGGTTCCTTCGACCGAGTCGAGTTCAACTCGACGGGCAACACCGTCCCGACATCTCCCGCTCCCAAACCGACGTTCCAGATCAATGGGAAACAGACCAACGCGTTCGGCCTGCTGAACGACGCCGAGCTCATGCTGGGCGGTCCGGGGGGCGGATCCACGACGACCCTCTTCGGCATCAACGCCACGATGGCCCTGTGGACCCTCCCGAACGGGACGGTCACCTACGCCAACGTTCCGGCCGCGTACAGTTTCGGGACCGATACCGGGGAGACCTCCGAGGGGATCGCCGAGTGGACGAATGGAGGCGCCAGCCCGGTCGCCGAACTCGGGCCGGGCCCGTCGCTGCTTCACCCTCTCTGGGGTCTGGTGGGAGCCCGGTCGGGTTTCATTCGCGAAATGCTCAACGTGACTCCCAGCAACGCGTTCATCTTCGCCTCGACCGGCAAGCTGTTCTATGCGAATTCCGCGGCCTGGGGACCCTCGGCGGTGTCCGCCCCGTCGGTCTACCTGATGTCGCCGGGCACCTACTCGTTCAAGTTCCTGCTCAGCGACCGGGCCCCCCGGATCGTGACGGTGAACGCGTCGACGACGCTGAACATCACCCTCTCCGGGGACCGCGCCCTCGGGGTCTATACCCCGCTCTGGGCGTGGGATGACGCCCAGCTCCGTGCGATCAGCCAGAACGGGGGGAAGGGAACGGTCGCGAGCCCGCTGGTCCTGCTCCACAACGCGGTCGGCCCCGTCGACCCGCTCTTCGGCGAGTTCAATGACTACTATTATTTCGTATTCCCGGGAGTCTTCCTCGCCAACACGGATGATTACGTTTCCGTTTCGAACGCCCCCTCGTTTCCGGTCTCGTACAGCCTGCCGGTCGAGGGCGCGTTCAGCGCGATGTTCGGGACCCCGTTCTCGAACAACCTGCAGCTCGAATTCTACCACACGGTGCACGTTTCGCTGGTCGACACCGCGCAGGTCACCGGTTGGGCGTTCTCCCAGGACCCGTACATGTCGAGCGTCCTGTTCTGGGACTCGAGCTACGCGCTCGTAGCGAACGACCAGTTCCAGGTCGAGAGTACCGGGCTTATCCTGTTCGGCGGCACCCACAACACGATCTGGGGCAACACGTTCACAAGCGCGACCGCCGGCGCGAAGACCCCCGGAACGATCCTGAACGCCGCGAACCAGAACGCGTTGCAACTCTACGAGTCTGGCGACCTGACGTACAACAATGTCTTCGACACGCCCGTGACGGCGATGACCCCGCCGTTCGACCTCTACACGGGCGCCTTCCGGCCCTGGTCCGACCGGTGGAACATTCCCCCGTTGGCGGCCTCGGGATGGCGCACCATCGACGGCTACAACCTGACCGGGAACATTCTCGGCCTATCGACCCAGGGCGGGAACGCCTGGAGCAATTACGGTTCGGCGACCGACCCGTTCGGGGTAAGGCCGTACAACAACGGCGGGTCCATCACCTCGGGGGGCGACTACGCGCCGCTCCTCGCGTTCCCGATCTACCGGGTGGTCATCCACTCGGTCGGGCTACCGATCCGGACGATCTGGTCCGTGACCATCGGCGGCTACACGCAGAGCACCAATGGGAGCTCGCTCACCTTCTGGGAGCCGAACGGCACCTACGCATACTCCGTAGGTTCGATCACGGGGTTCACGGCCCACCCCGCGGTGGGAGGCGTCGTGGTCAAGGGGACGTTCGCCGTGGCCTGGGTGCACTGGACCTGAAAGGACCGGGAGCACCCTCCCGCTTGCGGGGAAGGGTTCCCTCCCTGCCTGGACGGGGGGCGACCGCTCTCCCCTTATTCCCATCCCCCGTCCGCCCTCCATGGCCCTGCTCGCCAAGGACATCATGGACCCGGCGGTGCTCACTGTGGACGAAGAGATCGACGCGCTCAGCTGCGCGCGAACGATGGTGGAGCGACGCAAGGGGTACGCCGTCCTCGTCCGCGGGGGGACGACGATCACCGGCATCGTCACCGAGTGGGATTATCTTGAAAAAGTAGTGGCGCCGGGCGCGGACCCGGCAAAGGTCCGCATGCGCGAGATCGGGACGAAGGTGATCCATTCGTGCTCCCCGGACACGCCCACCGATGAGGTGGTCGCACGGATGGCGAACCTGGGGATCCGGCGAATGATCGTTCGATCCGGGGAGAAGGTCGTAGGGATCATCACCGTGCGTAACGTTCTCGCCAACTTCCGGGAGTACATCGACCGACTCTCCGCGTCGATCGCCGGTAATCAGCCCTCGGCCGGCACGCTGGGATGATGGCCGGACCTTCCGGTCGACAGGACGCCCCGTCAGTCTCCCCCCTCGGCGTGTCGAAGGTTCCCACCCGGTTGCGGACCGAACCCGTGGCCCACTAGGCGATTCGCCGATCCACCCCGCGGTGACCTGTGCAGTACAAGTGGCTCGTTCTCTCGAACACGACCGTGGCCACCCTCATGGCGGCCATCGACACCAACATCGTGCTGATCTCCCTCCCGACGATCGGCCGGGAGCTCCCGGGGACCAGCACCCCGCTCCTACTGTGGATCCTTCTCGGCTACTCGCTCGTCACCGCGATCGTGCTCCTCAACTTCGGTCGCCTGAGCGACCTGTTCGGCCGCGTCCGCCTGTATGTCCTGGGGTTCGCGGTCTTCACGCTCGGTTCGCTGCTCTGCGGATTCTCGCAGAACGGCTCGGAGCTCGTGGTCTTCCGGCTCCTGCAGGCGCTGGGGGCGGGGTTCCTGTTCTCGAACTCCGCGGCGATCATCACCGACGCCTTCCCCCCGAATGAGCGCGGGCGCGCCCTGGGGATCAACCAGGTATCGATCGTCGCGGGCGCCGTCGCCGGCCTGATCATCGGCGGAATCATCACCTCCACGATCGGATGGAGATGGATCTTCTTCGTGAACGTCCCGATCGGGATCGTCGCTACGATCCGAGCCCACGCCGACCTGAAGGAGATCGTGACCCGCGACCCGCACCCCCAGATCGACTGGATGGGCAATGTGGTGTTCGGGGCGGGCCTGACCTCCCTGCTCGTCGGCGTCACCCTCGGTGCGCTCGGGGTCATTCCAGATCTCGAGGGGGTCGCGCTCGTTCTCGTGGGCGTCGCGGCGCTCGCGCTCTTCCTCTGGGTCGAGACCCGGGTCCCCTCCCCGATGCTCGACCTCTCGCTGTTTCGCAATCGCGAGTTCGTGTCTTCCGCGAGCGCGATGCTCCTCAACTCGCTGGCGCGAGGGGCGTTCACCTTCGTACTCGTGTTCTATCTCCAGGGACCTCCCCGGTTCCTCGACCCGTTCTCGGCCGGGCTCTTCCTGATCCCGGTCTCCGCCTCCCTGGCCGTGTTCGGGCCGATCAGCGGCTGGCTCTCCGACCGCTACGGTCCGCGCTGGTTCCTGATCAGCGGGCTCCTCGTTTCTGCGGCCGGTTTCCTGTGGCTCAGCACCATCGGACCCAACGATTCCTTCATCGAGCTCACCCCCCCGCTCGTGCTCGCGGGGGCGGGCATGGGACTGTTCGCCTCTCCGAACCGAGCAGCGATGATGACCGCAGTCCCGCCCAGCCGAAGGGGCGTGGCTTCGGGAATCGGGACGACGTTCATCAACTCGGGCACGACGATCAGCCTCGGGATCACGCTGCTCGTGATGTCGAGGGTGCTTCCAAGATCTTCGATTACCGCGATCTTCCTCGGGGCGGCCTCTCACGCCTCGGCGGCTTCGGCCGGCGCGGGATTCCTCACCTCGATCCATCTGATTTTCCTGCTCTCCGCCGGTCTGATCCTTCTCGCGCTCGTCCCGTCGGTCTGGCGAGGTCGTGCGGTAGAGGTTCCTGCGCAGCCCCGAGAGGGGGACTGAGGAGGGACGGAGGCGATTCCCGCGGGCAAACCGGAGGTGGAGACGGGGAAGTCGGTTCCGCGCGAGGGCCGGACCGTTACGGTCGGGTCGAGCCGCTCCGGCCCACCCGTTGCGTTGGTCGGCCGTGTCGGGGAGGCAGTTCAGCTTACGGTGATTGAATTCAGTGTGGCCCCATTTCCGAACGTCCTCATGTCGACGGCCGCCGTCGCGGCCGCCTTCCACATTCGGAGGAGGTTCGTCATGGTCGAGTACGCGCCCGCGTACACCGTGAACCCCACCACCAGCTTGAACTGGTGCGACTTCAGCATCCCCGACCCATTCGTCCACATCGTGATGGTGTGTGAGCCGCTAAGCCCCGAGGAGATCGAGCCGACTTCGTTGGTCCCGTAGCACAGCAGGTATTGGTAGCCGTAGGTCGAGTTCGAACACGCAAGGGTCCCCGCGTTCGAGCAGCTGGTGTCATTCACCCAATAGGAAAAGTTGTCATTCCCGGCGTCGGAGATGTTGCCCACAAACCCGCCGGAACCGTTCGGGTCCTCCACCGTCGCCCAAAGGTAGAACCCGAGATCCGCCCCGGATTCGCACGATCCGGATGAGCTGTTGCCGACCCCGATCCGGTAGTTGATGTTCGCAGGAGGGCAGTTACCGGTCGCGATGTGCGACATGCTCGAGAGCGATACGGTCCACTGGAGCGCGATCGAGTGGTTGCCGTTCGAGTGCACGACCAGGGGGAACGAGAGCTGCAGCGAGTTCGACCAATGCGCGAAGTTCGTGGAACTTCCCCCGACGAAGCTCTTCACGCAGACCGCAGCCTTCGCGAAGTCTATCGCACTCACGGTTCCCAACGTGCGGTCCCACCGCATCGGACCGCCGGTCGACCCGGCACATCCCACCGCAGCATGGACCGGGACGGCCCCGGTGACTACCACTCGGTAGGGCGGGAGGTGCACGGCCGTCCCGGGAAGGAGAACCGACCCGCCGGCGGACCCCGACAAGACCACCAGGGCGATGAGCGCCACGGGCATCCAGGTCCCGCACCGGGAATGTTCGGGCCGGCGCCACGGCCATGCTCGCCGACAGCGACGCTCGTGGCCACCGTGCCGGGCGTCGTTCGCATGGGTTGGACGGTTGATCGCGAATCCCACGACTATCCCAGCACTGCGGTGCAGGATCAGCCCCTCGGTAGTTAAGCCCCCCTCGTGGAAAGCTGAACCGGGGCGACCCGTCCGGTCAGACCACGCCGAACCCGTCGGGCAACGAGACCATCGAGATCAGGCGCGGCCCACCGGACCGGATGGCGCAGCCACGGACCAGGGCCCGACGTGCGGCCGGCGAGGCGGTGGTCAGTCGACCTCGCCGAGACTGACGTTGGTACCGAGATTCCCCTGCGAGTCCCAGTACGTCGGATCCCGCGCGAGGGGGTCCCCCGGGGAGTCGGGCATCTGCCTGCCGTTCGTTTGCAGCTTCATGGGGTAGCGATCGGCGAGCGAGAAGAACATCGGCTTCCGGGCGGTCTGGTTGAAGTTGAAGAAATCGAACGGCAAGGGCGCCTTGCAATCGCGGGGCGTCAGGCACCCGAGCTGGAATTGCCACTCCACGTAGTGGAGCAGACTCTCGAAGTATCCGAGCTTGTGGGAAACGTAGTTCTCCTTCGAATAAGGGCTGATGACGAGAAGCGGGACCCGGATGCTCAACCCCAGCGAATCGAGTCGGGGAGGGGCCATGTGGTCGTAGAACCCTCCGTAGTCGTCCCAGGAGACGAAGATGGCGGTGTGCGCCCACGACGTGGAGTTCTCCACGGCGTCGACGAGCTGGGAGACGAACCCCTCCCCGTTCGTGATGTTCGAGCTGGGATGGTCGGAGAACCAGGTGGCGGGGGTGACCCACGAGATGGAGGGGAGCTTCCCGGCCGCGACGTCGGTGAAGAACTGGCTTCGGTCGACAAAATGAGAGTTGTACGAGGAGGAGTAGCTCTCGGACCTCGATGCGAGAACGTTCCAGTTATCGTACGCGCTTCCCGGTGCCAACCCTACCGGGCCGTTGATCGCCACCTGGTAGCTGGGGAGGGGCCAGTCGTACGCCTTCCACGTCACGCCCCGGCTGTGGTTCAGGAGGTCTTGGACGGTCTTGGTCCGGTTCGCCTCGTTCAGGTACGTGTGGAGATAGGACTTGGGCGAGTTCTGGTGCAGCGTGATCTGCTGGGCATTCTGCGGAGACTGCCCGGCCATCAGGTACCAGTGATTGGGGAGCGAGTACGAAAGCTCTGAGGAGTAGAAATTGTCTCCGAGGCCGTACTGTTCCGCCAGGTCCCAGTAGACCGGGATCGTGCTCCCGTTGTAGTGACCGAACGGAAGGGTCCCGTTGTGCTCGGCCAGATAGAAGCCATCCATCCTGCCGCTGTCGATCGCTCGGACGCTGTTGTTGTAGTAGTGGGGAGGGCTGTCGGTGCTCAAGTTCTGGACAGTGAAGTTCCACGTTCTCAAGCAGCCAAGGGAGAGACTCGTGGGGTCGTATGGGACGCACGTCCCGTAGGGAATCCCGTGGCCGGTCGAGGAGCAGAACGGATCCGTGGTCCGGCAGTAGGTCCCGAAGTAGTTGTCGTAGGCGTGGTTCTCCAGCATGACGATCACCACGTGGTCGATGTGGGTTTGCGAGGGAGAGAACGGGTGGGGGTCAGCCGCGGAGAGGTGCGCGCTGACGACCGACTGGGGAGCCAGTAAGGAGAGCACGGCCAGGGCCATCCCGATGACTACCTTCGGATTGGACCGGACCCGCCCGCGCGCGGTCACGATTCGATCCTCCGGCCGGGGCGCGTCGTGTGGGGATTGGCCGGAATCGGAAACGGACCCCCCAGAGCGACTCCCCCTGCTGCCGGGTGCCCTGTCCCCTGCCGAGTGCGGCGCTCGTCCGGGGGCGGGATCTTCCGACGAGGGCCGCTCGTTCTCAACTGCAGAAGGTGTAGAAACGACCCTGCGTGACGGGCGCGAAAGCCGAACTCCGGGATATCAACCTGCTCCGGGCGGCTCACCCGCGCTCGGATTCAGCCGACAGACGCCCTCGCGGGGGGCTCCCGAAATCGACCGGATTCGGCTGCGCCCGGACGATGATCTCGTCTCGGGCGAATCGTCAAGGTCCAACATGCGGGGGTCGGCCCTGATCTCCTCATCTTGATGGGGCGTGCGGGAACGCACACGAGATGGCCACGTTACAAACCGTCGGGAGGGGGCGCCCCCGGGACATATCCGAACGGCGTCCCCGAGGAGGTGCGCGCCGTGTGGCGGCGGAACCGCCCCGTACTGATGTAGTGGACCACGACCGACGTGGCGACCGCCACTCCGAAGATGCAGTCGGCGCCAACAGCGACCGGCTCCTCCCAACCCTGCACGAATCGATTCGGCCCGGGGGCCACCGCGTTCGCGGAGAGCTGGGTCACGGAGTCCACGACGCCGACCACGGCGACGCGGTCCCCCACCCAATACTGTTCGTGGTCCGATGTCAGGTCGTGGGGCGAGTCGTAGATTGATTGGCCGATCCCCCCGGCGTTCACATTGACGGTGAGGTTCCCTACGATCAGCAGGAAGTTGTAGAAGGTCCAGTCCCAGTGGCTGCTCCGGTAGGCGTGGATGAATATCCCGTCCGCCACGACGGTGCCGGGTGAGCCACCGATGGTCCCGGTGATCTTGATCGTCTGGCCCGGGCTCGCTTGCTGGATGGGGGTGGCCGGTGCGTTCTGGAAGTGTGCATCCCACAGGAACATCCCCGTGAACACCGCCCCGAAGATCACGAACAAGATGCTTAGGACGGAGCCCGCGACGAACACCCCGGCGTGCGATGACGAAGTCCGGGTCCCGCATTCCGGGCACGTGCGAGGGGTACGGAGCGCTCGGGTGCACCGACGACACAGATACACTTCGTCCTTGGGGCAGTAGTTCGCGTTGACCGGGGAATGACGGAAGATCCAGCGTCCGCAACGGGCGCAATGCACGAGCCGCGTACCCGTGGGCGGGATTAGACGATTGTGCCGGCTCGCCCCGCCCTGGAGGCCGCTCCCGGACGTCCGGTCGAGTGGCCTCTCGCGGACTTACCCGCCCGGCCCCGCTTCGGTCGGCTACACCAGGCTGATCGACTTCAGGGTCGCGTGCGCGCCGCCATAACCCATGTTCATCGACGCGGAGGCGTACCCCGTGAAGGTCCCGCCTGGCTGATTGCTCGGGTAGCTGAACCACCCAATGTACGAACCCGCCTCAATCCCGACGATCGAAACGAGTTCGTACGAGTCGGACGGATTGAATGTGCCGTTAAAGTACGTCGTGTTCGTCCAGATCCCCGAGAGGGTACCGAAGCTGCCGCCCCCCGATGACACCGTCGTGGCGCAGGAGTAGTTCACACAGCTATCCTGGCTTTGCCAGTAGGACTCCGCGACCCGGTCGAGCGCGTACGGGGGAGTGCCGGAGAACGTCGACCCATTGGTGGTATCCAGTAGGTAGAGGAAGGTGTAGACCTGGACGGTGGATATGACCACGCACCCGGAAGTCGCGTTCCCCGAGCTATCGTAGTACGTGATCGCGGGACATGTCCCCGAGTGGGAGGTCCGAACCGTGCCGGACACCTTCGCAGACCACATCGCCTGGATGCTCGTCGTCAGGATGGATGGATGCACAGGGACAGCGATCAACAGGTAGGTGTACGGTTCCCCGTAGCTCGAAAGGTGCGCGCTGCCCCAATAGCCGGTACACGTCTTGGCGGCTCCTTTGAGGGCCTCGGTCGCGATCCCCGTGGCGCCCGACCACAGAGGGGCCCGGGTGATATTCGCAGTGCCGCACCCGTTGACATTGGCGACCTGGGAGACAGCGGCCGAGGTCTTCGCGTACGGGGCCTTGAGCACCACGAGCGCATGAACCGCGGCAGCGTTCGGACTCAAGATCATCACCAACGCGATCGCGATGGCGAATCCCGCCGGGGTTGCCCCGCGCGCGAGTTCACCCCTCGGGGTGGACGAGGGGGCTGCCGTTCGAAGTCTGCCGTCACCGCGCACGGTTCTCTTCATGATTCGGATCCCGCTCTCCTCGAGGTGTCGGCGGGGGCCGACGGCCCTTGAGGTAGGACCACGTAGCTCAGGCGAGTAGATAACCCCCGGTCGGTGAGTCTCTCTCGGCGGGGTAAGGGCGCACCCGACTACGCGTCGACGGGATTCCTCGCAAGCAGCGTCGGGCGGAACCGAGTTGCCACGTCTTCCGGCGCGTCTCTCATGGGGCGGGCGACTCTCCATCGCCCGCGGCCCGCTCCGAGGGTCAGGTGACACGGCCCGTGAAGCGGGCGCGCCCCGAGCCCGCGCGGGACCGGGGGCACTGTCGCCACCATCCCGACCCTCCCCGCCCTCGGTCGGGAGCCCCCGAGATGGCCGCCTTAGTCGGTTTCCGGAAGTGCCCCGGGGTTCCTTCCATCGCTAGGACCCGGGCGCGAATCTAAATACAGCGAATGTCATATCTGCCAGTTGTCAGACAAAGAAGGGGATGACGTCTGACGAATCATGGTCGACACATCGGAGCGGGTGACCGTCCGAATCCCGCAGGATCTCCTCGAGAAGCTGAAGGCGATCCAGCAGTCGAAGGGGACGGCGACCATCTCCGACACCATCCGTGAAGGGCTCGACCGCTACGTCGAGATGAACCTGCCTCCCGCGAACATCCGCAAAGTCGTGGTCGATCTTTCTCGCCAGGACAATCGCCAGCTCGAGGAGTTCGTCCGGGAGGGAAACTCCGTGTCGGTGGACGATGCGGTCCGCTCGGCGGTCCGGGAGTACATCCGTTCCCGGGTCGAGCATTTCGCTCCGCCGCACCGTGCCCGACGGGAATCCGACGCGGTCCCCGCCTCGGGCGGCTCCAGCGCCCCTTAGCGTCCGGGGAACCTCGATGGACGCCGACTCGATCGAGGCGTGGGCATCGCTCACCCGGCAGAACGCCTTCGCCGTCGTCGGGCTTGGCGGGGCCGGGGGGGACGCCGTCCATGACCTGGTGGGCCTGGGCATCCCCGGAGTCCACGCCTTCGCGGTCAACACCGACGCCCGGCACCTTTCGCGGGTGCAGGTCGAAGAACGGATCCTCCTCGGGAAACGGCAGATGGACGGGAAGGGAAGCGCGGGAAACCGGGCGCTGGTCCTCGAAGCAGCGGAGGAGGGCCGGGAGGAGCTGGTCCGGCGGCTGGGGCGCTTTGAGCTCGTGTTCCTCCTGGCGGGGCTCGGAGGGGGGACCGGGAGCGCCCTGCTGCCGTACCTCTCGAGCGCCCTTCGCCAGACCTCCGCGCTCCCGATCCCCGTGGCGTTCCTGCCCTTCCAGGTCGAGCTCGATACGAACTCGGACCGCCGGGACAACGTGGAGGAGACCCTGGCGGAGCTCGAAAAGATGGGCGGGCTCCTCCTCGCCCTTTCGAACGAGAAGCTGCGACGGTTCGACTCGCTCCCGATCAACCGAGTCTTCCACGTGCGCTCGACCTACCTCCACAGCCTCGTGTCGAGCCTCGTCGACATGGTCGAGAACCCCTCCCAGCTCAACGTGGATCTATCGAACCTGAAGTGCCATCTGCGCGACTCGGGGCTCTCCACGCTCCTCTGCGGCGAGTATCACGTCTCCGAACCGGAGCGCCTCGTCCACCAGGCGATGACCGAGACGCTCCTTGATTTCCATCTCAGCGACAGCCCCTCGGCGTTGGTCCATCTCGAGGGGGGGTCGAACCTTACCCTTCGCACCCTCGACCGGGTACTTCGGACCCTCCGCGCCCGTCTGGGGGAGCCTCGGCGCCTGATCTTTGGCACCCGTACCCGCACCGAGCCGCGCGAGGTCGTCCGGCTCACTGCCGTGGTGGGCGGATTGCGCCCCCGGTCCGTCCGGGATGCCCTCGTGCTCCCGGCTGTCTAACCCACCAGTTCGGCGGCTGGGTCCCGTGGGCGGGCGGCCGCTCTCGACGCGGCCCGCAGGTCGAACTCGTGGTGGAGCACGTCCACGCACTGCGAGGATCGGAGCGAGATCGGTCCCAGTGAGACCCGGGGTATCCCCGTCGATTCTAGCCGGTGGAGCTCCTCGGGGGGCGGGTCGGTCGGGTCGCTGAGGATCGCCGAGAACCCGTCTCCGGTCCCGACCAGGGATCGCAGGGGAACCCCCCTCTCCGTCAGCCAGAAGGCGCCCGGCTCTCGGGCGAACTCGAGCAGGGCCTCGACCGGGTCGACTGGACCGACGATCAGCCCGGGGGACGCCTCGACGTCCCGTTCGAGCGGGATGGACCGGACCAAGGCGTTCTTCAGCAACGCGGCCGTAGACCGCTCGTCCGGGTTGAGGTGGCGCAGGTTCGCCCCGCTCAGCCGTATCCGGCGGGCGGCCGGGGGGGGTTCGGCCTCGAACAGGATCGTGAGCTCGGTGTCCCGTCGGAGGTCATTCGAGAGCGTGAACGCGGTGGACACCACCCGGGCGACCTCGTCCATCCGCCCGGCGCCCCCGGCGAGGTCGTTCAGGGTGAACGCCCCGCTCACGGGCACCCGGTGGGCCAGGAGGAGGATTCGACGCATCTCTCGGGCGCGTACGCCCTCCGATGGATACGGTTTGGGGCCCCGGACGGCCCCTGTGGCCCCCTCTACGGGCTGGGTTCGCGCCGCGCCCTGGGCGTTCGGCTCGGGGGCTGCACCGAGGCCGGTGGGGTGCCCGGGCTGACGCGCCGCTCCAGCCAGATCTCGTCTCCCAGCTCGTGGTAGACGGCGTGGGCGGCGAGGCCCGTGCCGGTCTCCCCGTGGGGAAGATGGAACCCGCCCGTGCGGCTCGGGTTGGAGGAATAGACGATGTCGGCTTCGCCGGCCTCGGCCATCGCCTGGGTCTCCTCGCGGGCGAGGTCGAAGATGCGGTCCTTCCGGAACATCCAGTAGTGGATCCGCCACTCGCGGCCGTCATAGAGGGTGGTCTCGTCCCGTTCGGTCTCGAGGATGCCGGTGTCCTCGAGCATGTAGAACGTGTCGCGGTCGTCCGGCTCGAGGACGTTGTCGATGATCCGCTCGTTGAAGCCGAAGAAGTTCAGGACGTGCGCCGCGATGGTCCGAGCGTCCTCCGGGCGCATGCCATCATGGCCGACGGAGCGCCGGATCGCCTTGGCGAGCGAATCATGGTCGACCGGGCCCGCGGCCTGGAGGACGACATCGCCCGGGATCCCGACCCGAGTCGTCCGAAGGTCAGCCTCGGTCCGCAACGGAAGGGGGTTGCGCAGGGTGTATCCAGCCTTGGGGGCCCCCACGGGAGTCCCGGTCTTCCGCTCCATGCTTGTAACAATTCGAAGGGTGGCTATAAAAACCTTGAGCAAAGGGTCTCGGGTCGTATTACACCTTGGGACTCCCTCCGGCCGGGTTGGAGTCACCGGCGAGATCGTCCGGCCCGCTGGAGGGCCTCCACACGGGGCCTCCACTCCTCGGCCTCGATGCGGTTCTCGAGCTCGGCCAGGTCCGGGGCGAACGGGAGGAGCGACCGGCACAGATAAACGTGGGCGAACCCGCCCGTGCTGGGTCCCGTCCACCCTTTTTCGGTCCGCTCCCGAGCACGGAATTCGTAGTACTCGGGGGCCGGGAGGAACCAGATGACGCTGTCGTCGGTGAATCGGGCGTTCGTCCCGTTCCGAGGCTGCACCTGTAGCCCGAGGTGGGCCGCGACCGAGCCGGGGAGACTGAACAGGCCCTTCTCCGAGAGACCGGCCGGAGCGATGTACCGGTTGCGGACGGTCTCCACGGCCAGGATCTCCTGGGCGCGGTAGGACGCCACGACGCGGACGACCCCGGGCCCTCGGGCGAGGAAGGCGATCCCCCGGCCCGGAGTTCGGAGGTCGCGGACCTCCTGACGGTCGTACTGGATGAGGGTGCCCACCTCGGCGGGGAGCTGGAGGGTGAGCCAGCTCGGGTGGGCCGCGCGGAGCACGACGTATTCCATCGAAGGTGGGCATTCCACCGACGCTCAGGTATTTAGCGCCTCATCCGAAGCGAGGTCATCGTTCACCGGGGCGTGGGGGGTCATGGTGGTGAGCGCCTCGAGAATGGGCGCGAACGACCTCGTCCGCATCGCCACGGTCGCGGCCCGATCGACCTCCGGCCATCGGCTGTTGAGGGCGATGCTGCCGCCGGTCCAGCCGAAGACGGGAATGTCCGCCCAGCCATCGCCCACGTGCGCCACCTCGACCGGTGCCACCCCAAGGCGAGCGATCAGGCGCCGCAGGCCCGTCCGCTTGTCGGCATGGACTCGGCCCGGCGGCGGGATTCGGCCGTCTTGGAGGGGAGGCGTCCGACAACCCTCGAAATCGTCGAACCCGAACTGCCCACGGTACCACTCCCCGACGTACGAGGGGTTGTGGGTCAACAGCGCGACCTTGGCCCCCCGACGGTGGAGCTCGGCGACCCCGGCGCCGATCCCGGAGAGTTTGGGGGTCCCCGCCAGCAGTTTTTCGACCTCGGTCAGGGTCAGGCCTTCGGCGAGCGCCAGCAGATCGCCCAAATGCTCGTCCTCGCCGGTCGACCGGGAGGAGAATCGGGTGTTGGTCTCTCGGTAGCGCGATTCGCGTCCGGCGGCCCGGGCGATCAAGAGCCACCCGTGCACGGTGGTCAGGGTCCCGTCAATGTCGAACGTCACCAATCGCCATGGAAACTCGCCCATGGATCACCTCGGGGGACGGCGACCTTTCCCCTTCCCGAGGCCCAGCAAGATGCCGCCCACCCAGAGAGCGATGATCCCGGCGCCGAGGTATGGGAGGTCGTGGTTGAGGGCCACCGGGTCGCTCGGGAGGATTGCGATGAGGGCGTACAGGCCGGCGAGCGTGAGCAGGAGCCCGGCTACCACCGTCCCCTGCCGGCGTCGACGGCGACGTTCCGCGTCCTCCACGTCGTCCTGGGCCCCGTGCATCGCCCCCTCGTCGGCGAAGAACTCCCTTGGTTAATGGTGCTCCCCCCTGCGTTGGGTCGGCATCGGGACGTGTGCCAAGTGGGCTCGCGGTCGGAGATGCGTGGGCTCCCCTATCCGAGGGGATCCTCCCTCCGGTCGAGGGTGCGCCGTGCGCATTCGGGGCGTGGAACCGGCGGAGAGTCACCCCCACCGAGGGGGTTGACCTTGTGGGAAGAGCCGCTCAGGGGGTCGCGAGACGGCCTCGGGGTGCCCGGGCGGAGGTCGAAAACCGAAATAGGGCGCGGGGTTCGGAACGTGGTGACGCCTCAGGCCGGGAAGACCCCGACCCGACCTCCTCGGGACGTGGAAGAGTCGAGGGCGGAGCGTCGGAACCGGGCGGTCGAGGAACCGCTCGATGTCCGGCTCCGTGAGGGGGTGGCGTTCCTCGCCTTCGACGTTCGCAACCCCGTGCGTCTGACCCGATATCTCGTGGTCGCACCGGCGTTCCCCCGGCGGGAGGGCGCGCTATGCACCTGCACCGACTTCAACCGACGGGGCATCGGAACGTGCAAGCACCTCGAAGCCGCATGGCTGTGGATGGAGGAGCATCCTGGCACACGACCGGCCGGCCCATGTCCGCGTTCCAGAGTTTCGTGGGAGGAAATCGAGCAGGCCGTCGGGGAGCGCCCAGCGAGCGATCTCTCGGGCTCGCGGAGCCTGCACCTGCGTCGACCGGGCCGCCTCCTGTTCGCCCCCGCCTCGTGAGTCTCGCCGGCCGGGTAGCAACCGTGGGGGAATCCGCGTCGAGCGCGACCGCGGGCGTTGGGAGATAATAAGGCCCGTTCGGACCGCGTCGGTCAGCCCGAGGCCTTCCTGGGCAGGAGGGCTTCGAGCCCATCGGAGAGCGTCCCACGCCAGTTGGCGTGGTCGTGGCCACCGGTGAACTCCGCGTAGTGGACGGTGTACTTCTGAGCCTGCAAGATATCGCGGAACGACCGATTCGAGGGGAGGATGCCCTCCGCCCACGCCCCGGCGGCGGACTCGAGGGTTCCGGCATCGAGGTAGAACTCGATCGGCCGCTTCGGGCCGGCGCGGTATTGGTCGGGCAGCCAGCCCGGCCCGCCCCGGACCCCGCTCGGCGCGCAGGCGTACCACCCCGATTGGGAGAGGACCTTGCCAAAGACGCCCGGGAGCTTCCATGCGACATACGACGCACCGAGACCTCCGGCACTCGAGCCGCCCACGACGTTCCGGGATGGGTCTCTCGTCAGCTGGTAGCGAGCACGGACCCAAGGAAGGAACTCGGTTTCGAGGCACTCCGCGAGGCGCGGGTTGCATTCCAGTTCGATGTTGCGGAGCGCTCCGAGGGGGTAGTCCCACAGCACCGCCACCAGGGGGTCGATGCGATTCTCGGTACGCAGATTGTCCAGGATCGTGGGCGTCGGGATGGCGTGCTCGTAGGCGAGACCGTCGAACAGGATGAGGAGGTCGGCGCTCGGACCCTCCGGCGGGCAGCCGGGCGACTGATACACCCGGATCGGGTGATCCCCGCCGAGAATCCGACTCGGGAACGAGCGGCTCTCGAGCCTCCCCCGGGGCACCCCGGGCCGGGGGCGCACGAATGGCTGCGGAATCGCCCGCGGCAGCTCGAGCACGGAGCGGGTCATCTCTTGGTCGTTCGGGTCTGTGGCGATCTTCGGGAAACGTATCGTCTGCGGGTTGAGCGGGTCCCGGACCTGGGTGTGAAAGATGTGCTCCCACTCCTCAGGGGGGCTCGTCGGGGGAGATTCACGCCCTGGGTAGAACCCGTAGCTCCCGCGCAGGTCCGAGGGGAGCCGGACGCTACGGCACCATATCCCCGAATCGGGAAGGCGAGCCATTTCGAGGGACTCAGGGCCCGGCTCGAACATCGAACTCGTCACGAAGGCCTTCGAGACCGATGGCGAGGGTGCCCACAGGAACGTCACGAGGACGTTCGCGGGGGCCGTCGGATCCGGCTCGACGATCGGCGCCCCATTCCGAACGAGTTCGCACCAGAGCCCCTCTCCAGTCGGATCACCGCCCCCCGAGCGGGAACCGAGCACTTGCGCGACCCGGGGGCTCTCCACCTTCGGATCCGAGTTCAGGAACGGCAAGCGAATCGCGCCCTCAACTATGATAGGCCGTCTCGGGGTTGAATCCTCTCATCTGACTCCGACGGCGCACCGAACCCGATCCGCGCCGGGGGGAGGGAGAGCGGCCGTCTTGGCTAGGACCGGGACTGGCAGCCGAGCCTAGGGTTTCCTGAGGGTCCAGCGAAGGTGCTTCCCCGGGGAATGGCTTCACCATCTCCCCCTTCTGCCCCTGCGTCCCCTCCCGGTCGTGACCGGGGAGTCGCGTTCCACCGAGTGACTTCGAGCGATTCTCTACGAGGAGGCGGCGAGCTACCGGGCCGCGAACACTTGGAAGGAGTCCACGGATCCGAACTTCCGGAAGGCGGTCCTACGGCTAAGCGAGCTCACGAGTCGGGAGCACGACCCACCGATCGCGGTGGCGGCCGATGAGCGGGGTCCGATCTCTCCGCCACTGTACGACGGCCCCGCGTCGGCGCGGCCGGAGCACTCCGACCCGGTTCGTGCGACGTGCAGGCACACCCTCGAGGTCCGCTACCGGATGGGAATCTGCGACTGCTACCACCACACCCTTCGAAGGCACCTCAGCCCTCGGAAGACGAAGGTCGATTGGACGAAGTTCCTCCGATGCGTCCGGAGGTGGTACCCTTCTAACCAACGCAACTTTCGGATCATGGACGTCCTCTTGGCGCACTCCACGTCGGAGGCGCTGCCGGAGGCGGACCGGTTTGGGTCCGAGGCAGGCCGGACCCCATGAACGCCTCGCACCGGAATCCCAGCCGGACCCGCTTCCGATCAAGCCGACGAATGACGCTAGAGGGGTCAAGCCACTCAGATTGGGAGAGTCACGGCGGTGTGATCGAGCGAGCGGTGAACGGACCAAGCCAGGGTCACTCAGAGACCGTTCGAGAGGCCAATCGACAACTGCAGGAACGACTTCGAGTTATCTCGTTGTTCAACAATGCCCGGGGACGGCCCGAGTGACGCAGAGCCGAGGAAGAGGTTGGTCGGGGACAGGCCCTCGAGGTGTCCTAGCTCGACATCCCGGGCGCGCCCTTGAGCGCACGGATCTTGTAGTACTCGGCGTCGACGACGACCTCGCCGTTGACCCCCATCGTCTCGATGGCCTTCAGCTGGAGTCCGCTCTGGGACTTCGCCTTCTGCCAATCGGGGATCGGGATCGAGAACTTCTTCTCGACCTCGGTTCGGTAGATCGGGCCGG
>JAKIWG010000009.1:0-8766 GCA_022750155.1 Thermoplasmata archaeon
CGTGAAAATCCATTAAGCTTCGGACGTGAATGCGCGGTGATGAAATCTGCAGCGAAAGGCAAGCAAATGGCCTCCGAGAACTCCGTTCATCGGCGTACGAACCCCAAGGGGCTCAACGAGGAGGAACGGGCCGCGCTGAAAGAGTACCTCCAGGAAAAGAGGGCATCTGCACGCGCTGGGGCCGGCAAGCAGGACGGGGAATCCGCCGTGCTCGAGAAGCTCGGCCTGATGGCGGAACCGGACCGGACCATGGGCAAACGGGTCCACGCGATCATCCGGGCCACGTCCCCAGAGCTGACGCCGCGGCTCTGGTACGGAATGCCGGCGTATTCCAAGGACGGTAACGTGGTTTGCTTCTTCCAAGCGGCTCAGAAATTCAAGACTCGGTACGCGACTCTGGGTTTCAGCGACGAGGCCAACCTTGACGAGGGCGCCATGTGGCCTACGGCCTTCGCCCTGAAAGGCTTGACGTCCAGCGAAGAGGGCCGAATAGCCGCGCTCGTGAAGAAGGCGGTGGGCTAAGCTCGTCGTCCCGACCTGCGTCGTCGATCCACGTGCCCGTGCGGGCCGATGCATGAGGGGCCGGCACAGGGGGAGTGGGAGAGTAGCCGCCGTCCGGCGAGGCGGAACCCCGGCGACGCCGTGGCAACAGCGGAATCGGTGCCCGAGGGGAGCCGGCAGAATCGCCTGCTCGACTCGGAGGGGCGCCGTCGTCCAACAACCCTTACCGAACCACTACCGACCGGAGGACAATCCCTCCGACCTTGGCCGCGTTGAACGATGCGACCGCGCTCCCCCCGGTCAGGCGGGCCCCGAAGCTCGTGAAGTAGGTCCCCGCGATTGCTTCGATCTGGACTTCGAGCACGTAGCTGTGTGACTTGTTGAGGGTGGCGTTCACCATGAACACGCTCTTGAAATCACCCAAATGCCCCCTGCCCCCGACGCCGCTGCCGTACTGACACGGACCGAGAGTGCAGTCCGTGAAGTTCAGGCTGGACCTCCAGTACTGAAGCGCATAACCGAAGGCCGGAGTGGCCCCGGATGTGGTGTCTTGAACCGCGATCTCGGAGAACACGTCGACGTAGGCCTCCTGGATGCACCGCTGCCCATGGCCGGGCTGAACCGCGCAGCGGCCCGGCAGAAGGAGGACAGCGAGCTGGGCCAGCACCCGCCAGTACACGTCAATCTGGCTGAGCTTCGCCGGGGCGTTTGTGAACGGGAGGGTGATGTAGAGCAGAACGTCGCCGTACGCCACGCTCGTGTTGTTGGTCCCGGGGTGCGCCTTGGGGCAAGGATGAGCGGTCGAACGGACCCCGAACGTGCCCATCCCCGTCTGCGCCGACCAGTTCACCGGGTGCAGGAGGCTCGCCGCGGAACAGCCTCGAGAGTACGGGCCGTTGTAGTACGTGAAGTACGCCCCCGTGAACGGAGCCTTCAATTTGATGGATGAAGGCGGACTCCCCGGCGAGGCGGACGTCGGGCCTATCAGGAGCAGGACCGCCACGACCGCAATCGCGGGAAGCGACGCGCTGACCCTCAGCCGAGAGGCCCCCCGCGCACCACGCATCAAGATCGGGCCCTCCCGACGTAGCACGAGCCCCTGCTGCCCGACCGACTACTTAATTCTCTTGCGGAAAAAGCGGGAGGTAGGTCGAGGGCGCGTAGGCGGCGGAGGGAGCCAGAAGGCGAACCGACCCGCCGAGACACAGAGGGCGTCCCCCGAGAGACGACCATCGCGCAAGGGTGGCGGACCGACCCGGCCCCGGGTGGAGATTTAAGTACTGGTGCCCGCTAGCAGCGGAAGAACGTACGCATGGCCGTCAGACGCAGTCACGAGAATCGCGCGGGCGACCGTCCGGTCGGGTCGCCCGACGACTCGGAATTGGCGGCCCACCTTTAACTTAATCAACAAACGGAAGAGGGAGAAGAACGAAATGAAGAGGAGCCACTTGGCCGTAGCGCTTGTGCTGACTTTCGTCTTGGCGGGCCTGCTGTCGGCCCCTATCCATTCGAGCCGTTCCAACCCTTCGGCCGGCGGGTTCACCACGCACCTCACGCGGGCGGCGCTTGCCCCTGACGCGAAAGCCGTCGTGCATGCCGCTCCGGCCCCATCGGTGGGGTACCCGAGGACCGTCCTCGTCGAGACGTTCACGGGGGTTTGGTGCCACTACTGTCCGGCCGAGTCTCAGGCGCTATACACGATCGACCAGCAGAGCAACGAAAACGTCCTCGCCATCGCCGAGCTTCACGTCTGCGCTGGCTCACCCTGCCTCGAGAACTATGTGCCCCCGGATCAGACCTCGAACAGCCGAGTGGCGTTCTACAGCGTCCAGGGATTCCCGACGGTCTTCTTCGACGGGCAGAACGCCATCGTGGGCGGAAACTCGTCCTGGACCTGGGCGGCCGCCCAGACGATTCAGAAGACCTACCAGAAATCGATCGATAATGCGGCGTCCTTTCCGGGAAATGTGTCGATCACGCAACACGCCTCGATGTCCAGCCCCGGAAACGTCACGGACTTCACCAACATCACCTCCCCGATTGACGCGACCTACAACGTCGTGAGCTACCTCCTCGAGTACGTCAACAAGCTCAACGTGAGCAATGGCTACGGCCCCCACGACATCGGTCAAGTGGTTCGGGCGACCCTGCGAAACCACCCTGTGACGTTCACCGCCGGAACTCCGCAGGAGATCCAGGCGTCGGGCAAGCTGGACCCGGCGTGGAACACCAAGAACCTCAGCGTCGTCACCTTCGCCCAGTTGAACTCGACGATGGTCGTGGAGAACGCCAACATGGCTCCGGTGACCACGTTGACCACTGCCGTGGCGACGAACGTGACCACCGTGCTTTCCAATGCCTCATCCACCATCACCGTCACCGTGGCGAACAGCAGCACCGGCGCTCCGGTCTCCGGCGCGTCGATCTGGCTTACCTCGAGCGCGGGCGGGACCCTCAACCCCGCGAGCGGGGTCACCGCGAGCGACGGGACGTTCTCCTCGAAGTTCACCGCGCCGACGGTCACCTCCTCCGAGTCGATCGTGATTTCCGCACGGGTAGTGGCGGCAGGATATTCTGGCGGCACTGCGACGACCAGCGTCCTGGTCAATCCCGTCGTGCTCCCGGCCGTCCCTACCGGCCTGACCATCGCACCCGCGAGCCAGGAGGTCACGCTCAACTGGACGACCCCGGTCACCGGCGCGGGAGGGTTGACCTACTTCGTCTACCGCGCCAACTCCCAAACGGGTATCTACAGTCCGGTCGGCTACGCCACGTCGACCGGCTTCAATGACACCACGCCCGTCAGCGGTCAGAGCTATTGGTACAAGGTTTCGGCTCGCAACTCGTTCGGGTATTCGGCGAACACGAGTTCGGTCTCCGCGACCTCGGTGATCGCGACCGCTCAGGGATTGCCGGCCAATGTAGGGTGGTGGCTCGCCATCGGCTCCGTCAACGCGAGCACGCTCATCAACGCCCCGATCGCGATCTATCTTCCGGTCGGTGTGTTCCCCTACTCGTTCGGCCCCGGGTCCTACGCATACATGGCCTCGCCGAACGGCCCCCCGGTCACGGCTGCGGGGAGCTCGATCTCGATCTCCGCCACATTTACCCCGCGATACGCCAGCCTGCAGGGTACTGTGAGCCCCGCCAGCGCCGTGGTCACACTCAACGGGGCCGCGATCGCACTCGACCATGGGTCGTTCACGGAACTGTTGATCCCCGGGACCTACACGCTCAATGTCTCGGCGTCCGGATTCCAGCCGAACACCACCGTGTGGACCCTTACGCCGGGCAATCTCACTCCCGTCACCGTGTCGCTCGTCCAGCTTCAGTCGGGCGGCGGAGGGTCGCTCACCGCCTCGAACGGAGGGCTCACGGGGGATGAACTCCTGGCGCTGGTCGCAGCCATCGCGGTCATCGGCGCGGCCGCGATCATCGGCGTGGCGATCATCCGATCCGAGAAGGGGAAGCGCGACCAGTCGGCGCGAGCCGGGACGCGGGGGCCTCGATCACCTCGGCCCCCCGGGAATTCCCCTTGAGGCCGACCGTCCCTGAGGAGTCGCAGGGGACCGTCCGCATCGGGTCCTCGCGGCCCCAGCGGGACGGACCGGCGGCGCGGCGGCTCTCCAACCCCGGGCCTCGCTTGAACGGGTCCCTTACGAACGCAGTGGCAATTGCGGTCGCACTTTGCCTAATCGTCGGGTTCCCGGGAGGAACGGCGGGCCAAGCCCGCGTCGCAGCGGTACCGCACGTCCTCGCGATCTATCAGTCGAACTATACCACCGAGCACGACAACTTTACTGTCTCCCTCGAGGTCACCAATGCTGCGGACATTTCCTACGTTTACTTCACGTTCTGCCAACTTAGCAGCCCGCTCTGCTACCTGCCGGTCTTCATGACTGCCCACGGCACGAATTGGTTCGTCGGAACGACCCATTCGATGAGCAGCTACCACGGAATGACGGTGGGGGTGCGCGCAGGTTACAACATCACGATCGAGTATGCCAACAACTCCACCCTCAATGAGCCGGCAGTTCCGAATCCATTTTCGAACCTGACGATCGCCCAGTCGGTGACGGGCGAGTACATGTTCCAGATGACGGTGCGTAACCAGCTCTTCGCCCTGAGCGGCGTGGTGACCGACCAAGCCACGGGCGCCCCCCTCCCCGGGGCCATGGTCACGGCCTCACCCGGAAACAACAGCACGGCCACCACCGGGGCGAACGGCGCCTACACGATTCCGGGGCTGCTGAACGGAACCTACAAGCTGTCGGTTTCGGACCACGGGTATCGGGCCGCCAATCAGACGGTCGTGATCGCGGGTCAGGATCTGGTCGAGAACATCCCCATCGCGAACGCGACTCCTTCGGCCAGTCACACCGGGACCAACAGCGGCGCAAGCCCGTTCGGCAAACTCTCCGGCAGCAGCCCATTCCTGATCGGCGGGGTGCTCGTGGTCATCGTCGCTCTGGTGGCGCTCGTGGTCTGGCGGAAGCGGTCGGACCGTTCCCGCCCCGTCGCGCCTGAACACGATGAACCGTCCGAGTCGCCCCCTCCTAAAATCGAGTAGATGGTCGATCAAGTCGCCGGCGGCAGCGAGCGGACCGCGGAGGACGGCCCGACCGGGAGCCCCTTCGAAGGGGGCATGAGGGGCGCACGGCCAATCGTCCTCGGCCTGGGGTTCTCCATCCGAAGCTCGACGCGGAGGAGGGTGAGCTGAGCCGATGCGGCGTCGCCGAGTCGTTCCAATCGTCCTTCTCGTCGTGGTGGTGGCCGCCGCGCTCATCTACTTCGGCCACGTAATCCCGACCTCGAAGGGGAATTCCGGGAATTCGGCGTTGGCCCCCGGATTCACCTTGCCCGATATCTACGGCCACCCGTTCGCCCTCACGGACTACCAGAACCACAGCGTCGTGGTGATCGAATTCACCGCGCTATCCTGCAGCGAGTGCCAGATCGTCGAGCAGAGCCTCCACACCCTCTACGCCGGCTACAACCAGACCGGTACGACCGACGTGCACATCGTTTCGGTATACATCGAGCCACAGTTCGGGGACACGATTCCGGCCTTGCAGGCCTACCACACCAAGAACAACATCACCTGGACGATGGCCCAGGACACCACGGGCCTCTCCGTTTCGAGGTCCTACGGGGTCTCGAGCCTCCCGACCGTCGTGATCGTCGACAAGCATGAACACGTCGTCTACGATGTTTCGGGAGTGCAGGACGACAATCACCTCCATTCGACGATCGCTTCCGCGCTCGCCGGCACGGCGACCCCGATCTCAATCATCACAGTGAGCGTGTTCGCCCTTGCGGCGGTGGCCGGAGTGACCACGTTCTTCTCACCCTGCGCCTTCCCGATGTTCCCGGGGTATATGGGACTCTTTCTCGGCTTGAACGCCCGCGAAGCCGAGGGCGGCTCCTCACCCGGCGTCTCCTACCAAGGCGCCGCTCGCCGTGCGGTGTTCGCCGGGTCGATCACCGCCTTCGGCATGATCCTCGTCTTCTTGATCATCGGGATCGCCCTCATCTTCGCCGCGAGCCTGATCAGCGGCTACGTGCCGTACCTCATGATCGTTGTCGGGGTCGTGCTGGTGGCCCTCGGCGGGCTCCTCCTGACCAATCTGCAATATTGGCGGATCGTCACCCCGCTCCAGAACCTCTGGTACCGGCTCGGTGGCAAGCGGCCGGAGGAAGCGATGGCCGGCCCCGCCGTCACATCGGGGAAGGCGTTCTACTTCAAACTGTTCGGATACGGCATGGGGTACGCCGCCGCGGCCGCCGGCTGCGTCGCGCCGGTCATCTTCTCGGCCATCATCGCCGGCTTGGCCCTCTCCTTCCTTGGCGGCATCATCAACATCCTGATCTTCAGCCTGACCGCCGCGGTGCTGATGATCGTCGTCACGGTCATGCTCGCCTTGGCCGGGAAGAAGTACGTCAACCAGCTGAAGGCGTTCACACCCGTGATCAAGAAGGTGAGCGCGGGCGTGCTGATGCTGGTCGGGGTCTACCTGATCTACTTCTACTATACGGCCTGGGGATTCTAGGGCGACGCGCACCCCCACGCTCCGCTCCATTCGCCGGGCACCTGACGCATAGCCCCCACACGGCTCATTCCTCCCCCCCCTCGACGGGATCGCCCATGGTACTCGCCGAACGACACCGGGGTGTTCGAACGGAACGAGGCCGAGCCTAGCCCGGCCTATCGTGGACGGCACGGCCGGCCATCGACCGCTAGCCCCGGGCACGGGTCCCCTTGTGCACGGGGTCTATGGGGGGATCGAGGACGACCCGCGGAATCCTCGGGCCAACCATAATAACCGACGGATGGTCGAGCGCCCAGATCGCCGGACCATCGGGCCGGTGCCGAGGAGGGAGCGAGGATGGGCAGCGCGGAAGCGATCCGGACCGAGAACCTCGCCAAGACGTTCCCCGGTGGCGTGGAAGCCGTCCGCGATGTCTCACTCGCCGTCCAGGAGGGGGAGATCTACGGATTCCTAGGACCCAATGGGGCGGGCAAGACCACGACGGTCTCGATGCTCACGACCCTCGTCCGACCCACGCGCGGCCGTGCGATGGTGGCGGGGTTGGACGTCGTCCAGTCCCCGCGAGAGGTCCGACAGGAGATCGGTCTCGTCTTCCAGGACTCCACCGCCGACGGGGAACTCACCGGACGGGAGAACATGGAGCTCGCGGGGGGCCTGTTCGGGATGAACCGTTCCGAGTGCCGGCCGCGGATCGAGGAACTGCTGACCCGGATGGACCTCGTCGACGCGGCGGACCGTCGGGTGAAGGGGTATTCGGGCGGCATGAAGCGCCGCCTCGAGCTCGCCGTGGCGATGGTGCACACTCCGAAGATCCTGTTCCTGGACGAGCCGACGATCGGCCTTGACCCGCAGGGCCGGGCGGGATTCTGGCGGTACATCTCCCAGCTCCGCCGGGAGCAGAAGGTGACGATCTTCATGACGACGCACTACCTCGACGAGGTCGAGAACCTCTGCGACCGCATCGCGATCATCGACCACGGCGATATCATCGCGACGGGCACCAGCGACTCGCTCAAGGAGCGCGTGGGGGGCGACGTCGTCGAGCTCCGGGTTCCCGCGACCTCGCCCGACCTCACGACCACGCTCGGCGCGGTGCCCGGGGTTCGGGAGGTCTCGCGGGACGGGGCCGTCTACCAGGTCCGGTGCCCGCGGGCGGAAGGGATCGTGTCCCCGCTCGTCCGGGCCTGCGACGCCCAGGGCGTGACCATCGAGGGAGTCACCGTTCAGCGGCCGAGCCTCGACCGGGTCTTCCTGGCGCTCACCGGGAAGGCGTACCGCGAGGAGGGGTACGACGACGGCCGTGCGGCCCAGGCGTCGGCCTTTGGGGGCCGGGCCCGGAGGGGACGCTGATGTTCCTCCCCCTCCGCTCCCTTCTGAAGCGTGAGTACCTTCGCTGGGTACGAGCCCCGACCTGGATCGTGGCGGGTCTACTGTCTCCGATCCTGTACCTCCTGCTGTTCGGACAGGCGTTCGACCTCGGCAAGCTCGTCCCGCCCGTCCCCGCGGCCCAGACCGGCCTCACCGCGGCGCTCCTCGGCGCGCCGAACTACTTCTCCTATTTCGCGGTCGGCATGGTGGGGCTGGTGGCGGTGACCTCGGCGTTGTTCGCCGGAACCGGCGTGATCTTCGACAAGCAGCTCGGGATCCTGCAGCGTACGATCGCTACGCCCGTCCGACGGAGCACGATCTTCCTCTCCTCGCTGATCTTCCGGGGGCTGCTGGTCGTCCTCCCGATCTTCATCGTCCTGGGGCTGGCCCTCGGATTCGCCCAGATACCGGGGCTCGCCGGCCTGACCGTCACCCAGACGATCGGCGCGACCGGCATCGTCGAGGTGCTCGTCGCGATCTTCGTGCTCGCGATCGCGTTCACCTCGCTCTTCCTGGCGTTCGGGTTCCTGTTCGCCCGCGTCGAGTCGTACTTCGCCGTGGTGAACCTGCTGAACCTGCCGATCCTCTTCACCTCGAACGCCCTCTACCCCTACGGAACTTCGCCCCAGTGGATCCAGAACATCACGGCCTACAACCCGATCTCCCTCGCGGTCGACGTGATGCGGGAGAACTTCTTCGGGTCCACCTACTACGCCCACCCCGCCTATGTCTATCTCGGGGGGCTGGTGGTGTGGGCCGCTGCCCTGGGGGTCATGGCCCTCCTGCTCGCCTCGCGGGCCCTTCGTACGAAGTAGGCCGGGCGCCGGGGGGAGGAAGACCCGCCCCC
>JAKIWG010000009.1:8866-11715 GCA_022750155.1 Thermoplasmata archaeon
GATGCCTCGGACGCGCGGAGCTCCATGAACCGAGCGACGTTCCGGGGGCGGCCGGAGCTGCTCCTCGGGATCACTCTCCTCGGGTTCCTCGCAGTGAACCTGGTTCCCGGCCCGAGCAGCGTCGGCCTGTTCGCTCGATCGTTCACTTGGGCCCTGCTGACCGGCCCGGCTGGCGGGGGACAGGGACCGATCTTTCCCGTCACCTGGACCTGCGCGTGGCTGTCGTTCGCGCTGGCCCTCCTCTATCTCCGTCGCGGTACCTCGCTCGGTTGGCTACGGGCCCTCGCCGTGGCGGCGGGGGTGCCATTCGGGGCCACGGGGGTGTTCGAGATCGCGTACCAGATCACCGGAGTCCTCGTGCAACCCGTCCCCTTCGCCCACGCCCCCCTCCAGTGGGCCTGGTTGGCGTCATGGACCAGCCTCGGCGCCGTCACACTCCCGTTCTGGCGCCTCGACCGACGGTGGGCGTGGGTTGCGACCACGTTCGGCGCAGGGTTCGTGCTCTGGGGAATCGCGGGATTCCCTCAGGTGACTTGGGGTAATGTGACCCAAGTGCCGGAAGCGTACGCCTTCAACGTGCCTCTCAAGGTACTCGCATTCGTACTGATGCTGCTCCCAGTCCTCGTGGGGTTAAGGAGGACCGGTGTGCCCGCGCTGGCCCTGGAATCCGACCTGGCTCCAACGCGGGTCACGTCGTTCCGGGGGGAGGAGGGCCGGTGAACGGGTCGAAGTTCGGGAGGAATCCGTCCGGACCCCCGAACGGCGGCAGTCGGCCCGACGACTGGAGCGGCATCGGATAGACGGCGCTCCCATTCGTAGGGAACGAGATCGGCGGGCGGGGCCGCGTCTGGTTGAAGTCGAACAGGGCGAGGGGGAGCCCGGCCCGACAGTCACGTGGCCCGATGCACTTCACGTGGAACCCCGCCTCCATCAGGCGCAGGATCGACGAGAAGCTCAGGACCTGGTGGTCGACGGTTCCCTGGGAGACCCACGGACTGACCGCCAACAACGGGACCCGGAACCCGTCGCCGTAGATGTCGACGTACGGAGGAGCGACGTGGTCGTAGAAGCCGCCGTACTCGTCCCATGAGATGAACAGTACCGTGGAGTTCCAGTCGGGGGAGCTCTCCACGGCGTCGACGACCGAAGCGACCCAGTTCTGCCCCGTGGTGAGGTTGAGCGGCGGGTGGTCCGACTCCGCGTCGGTCGGGATCACCCAGGAGACGTTCGGGAGGCTGCCCGTGGCGGCATCGGTGAAGAAGGTGGACCGAGCCACGAAGTGCGAGCTCACCGAGCGGTTGTAGCTCTGGGCGCGGGCCGCCAGGGGATTCCAGTAATCCAGGGCCGGGGAGAGCCGACCGGGTTTCCCGATCGATAGGTTGTAGGTCCTCGGCAGGTTGTAGTCGTAGTACTTCCAGCTGACCGAAGAGTTGAGCAGTGTGCTCTCGAAGCTCTGCGTGGCATTGGACTGGTTCAGGTACTGCTCGTTCACCGGGATGCTGTAGCCAACGTACGTCTTCTGGGAGACCGGCGGGGGGAGTGGGGCGAGCATGTCCCAGTGGTTGGACAGACTGTACGACATCGAGCCGGAAAACATGTGGTCGGCGAGACCGTACTCTTCGGCCAGATCCCAATAGAGGGGGATCGTCGACCCGTTGTAATGACCGAACGTAAGGGGACTTCCTTCCGCTTTCAGGAACCCGTTCATGGACCCGTTGTTCCACGCAGCGTGCGTCGAGGCCCAGTCGTGGGTCAGGTCCTGGTTGACCCGGCCGGGCGTGAGGTTGAATGGCGTGATACACCCGAGCGACGGGCGGGCCGGGTCTTTCGGGACACAGGTGTTTGGAGGAATGCCGCTCGAGGCATTCTGGCAATACTTCCCGGTGGAGGTACAGTAGACGCCGAACAGGTTGTCGAAGGCGTGGTTCTCCTGCATCAGGAAAACTACGTGCGAGATGTGGGCGCTGAACTGCGACAGCGCCGACATCGCGGGCGTCGATGGGCTCGCGCGAGCCAGCCCCGGAGATGACGCCAGACAGAGCAACGCGATGGTCAGGGCGAGGGTTGGGGAGCCCACGCCCGGGTCGAGCCGCTCTTGAACCGGAGTCATAGCAACCCGGGCCCGGCGAGTCGTGCGAACTACATTTCATTTCGGCTGGGTCCCGGGGGAGCTCTCCCGACAGATTTTCCGCACGGGGCCTCGCAGGTTGAGGTGGCAGGTCGAAAGCAGGCCGGACGCAGGGCCCCGTCGGCGGTTGGCTCCTAACGCACCCTCCCGGGAGCGCGACGCCGGGTGAAGGCGAGTTGATTCGCGGGCCATCCTGCCTTCGGGTGTCCTCATACTCGATCCGGTGGCTCACGCACGTTGGCCTGAACCGACGGGCCAGTTCGCTTCCCACCCGTCCCGCCAGGAAGGGGTAGGACTCTGCCGACCCCGGAGCGGGTTCGCTACCCCTATCGAGAACCGACGGACGCGGTCCAGCGGTCGCTGCCCCGACCGGCGATCACTCCGGGTAACCGCAGTACGGGCACTTGGAGGTCCAAGTTGGGATGTGTTTGCCGCACCTAGGACACGGGGGGCCGAGTGCGTTCGAGAGGACGGATCCCCCGGTGCGGTTCACGAACGGGACCCCGCGAGACCAGATCGCGAGGGCGCCGCCGATCACCGCCAAGGTAGAGCCGAGACCGAACCCACTCACCCCGAAGAACGAGACGAGCGCCACAACCAGGATCAACGCTCCGAGCTGGCGTCGGTTTCTGGGCTGGGTTCGCATTCCCGCAGCACAGGCCACGATGACGGCCCCGGCGAGCAGGCCGAGGTCGACATACGCGCCCCCGGTCCATAGCAG
>JAKIWG010000009.1:11815-72071 GCA_022750155.1 Thermoplasmata archaeon
CTGTCGCCCGAACCTCGAGGCCAAAATCACGAGCCACGCCCCGAGCGAAGGGATTCTCACCAGCTCCGGAGAGCCTGAGCCACCTGCTTTCGCGCGGCTTTCGTCTGGTGAGGAGGGCCGTTCCGGGTGTAGGCGGTGCAGGCGCACGCCCGGCAATGACCGTCCTCTCCATGCAGGCGTCTCTGGTGTAGGCAACCCGGAGTCTCACATTCGGTCGTCAGTTTGCCTTCTCCCCGTCCGCCACTGGTCGCACCTATCCGGAGCGGCAAGAAAAGGTCGACTGGTCCTACCGATAGGCTTCCGACGGGGAGGAAGCCCGAGGACCGGGGAGGAAACCGGGCATCTCACCCTCGGCCGCCCAGGGTGTTCCCCCCCTGTCGGGCCGATCATCCCTACCTCCGATAGCCCACCGGTTCCCTCAGGGCGTGCGCGCGCGCCGACCCCCGGAGTCTATCCTGTTCGGACGGGGCGGGGCTTCTCGGCTCGAGACTCCGGGTCGGGTGGGGTCGGGCACGTCACCCTTTTGGCCCCCCGAACTCATGCGATCCCTGGGGCATTCGATGTCGAAACTTGCCACGGTTCGCAGGCTGAATTCGTACGACCGACTCGTGTTCGACCGGTTCGTCCGGGCCGTTTCGAGGCTCGGATGGGCGAAGGCGAGCGAAGATCGAGGGACGGGGCACCTTTCCCTCAAGAACACCCTCGTGCACATCCTCAACGTCCACGAGGCATGGCTCGTGGCGATCGCTCAGGACCGGTCCGAGGTCTTCGATGTCCCGGGACGAAGGCCCACCGAGGTGGGATCCTGGCGCGAGTTCCGGATCTACCGAGATCGGGTGTGGAAGGGAGTGGATGGCTGGATGACGACGTTGACCGAGGCGAAGCTTTCGCGGCGGGTCAAGGCAGCGTGGATGCCGGGCACCTACACGTTGGAGGACGCGTTCTACCAGGTGGCATTCGAGCAGGCGCACCATCTCGGAGAGGTCATCGCGGTCTTCTGGCAGGACGACCGCGCCCCGCCGAAAATGACGTGGATCGAAAACCTGCCGGTGCGCTCCCGTCGATAGGGGACCCGGAGCGAGGGTCCTCCACCGGGCACCCTCGTGGGATGGCTCGGTGGATCGGGCGCTCCGGTGACCCGGTCGGCCGACGCTGGGGGACGCGCGTCGGGCCGCAGCGGCGGAATGGGTTCGACGTGCGTGCGCTCCGGATTACCAGAGCGAAACCTGCGGGTTCTCCGTTCCGGCCACCGCGGAGGCGACGTCACGGAAGCCCGCGAATGCGAACACGTTCACGTTCGTGACCGACTCCCCGGTATCGGCGCCGGAAGACCATGCGTGCCGGATCGACACCCAGCTGCTCGTGGTCGGCACCCAGTACTCCGTCTCCATCAGGACGCTCGCGGAGCCGAGCGTCGCCGTCCCGCCCCCGGCGGAGCCGCAGATCAGCCATTCGCCGTCGTACGGGAGCCCGTACGGGGCGTTGATGTCGGCGACCCTCCAGGACGGGTGCAGGGCCCCCTTCGAACCCGCGGTGAAGTTGACCGAATCGTAGTACGCCCCGTAGGCGTAGGAGTTGTTCTCGATGACCGCCCCGTAGAAGTCGACGCACGCATTCGCGGTGATCGAACCGCACGGGCCCGCCACGGTCCCCGGCCCGGTGGACATGAATGTCCAGATGCTGAACGGCATCGATAGGTCGTAGACCGTCGGGCCGACGCAGTAGTAGAAGGTCGGCGCGCCTCCAGTAGAGGTGCAGGCGCCCTTGCCGTTTCCCGTGACGTCACCGGAGTTCATGCAGCCGAGGCCGCTGCCCGACGGACAGATGCCCCCGGAGTAGGAGAAGTTCCAGATGTTGTCGAGCCAGGTGACGCTGTAGGTCCCCGAAACGCACGGGGAGGAGCAGGACGAGTCGTAGCCCAACTGGGCCACGTCCTGGGTCCAGTACGAGCCGAGACGATTCTTCACCTCCACTCCCTTGTCCACCCAGTTCGACTGGAACCCCACACACGACGCCGCATTCGAGTCGAGGCACCCTCCGGCCCCCGTCGTCGTGACGGTGAGCTTGGAGATGTCTGCGAACGACTCGACCATCTGGGTATTGTAGGAGTACTTCCCGAGCGACGCGGTCAGCCCGAAGTCGGTGATCCCCATCGCACAGGGCGAAGTCGAGCATCCCGGGTTCGCTCGCGTCGTCGTGGCGGAGGGCGGCGCGGCGAGCCGGGGATGAAGCATCGGATTCCCGGTCGCGCGTACCGCCGGCGTGCTCGCGTGACCAGAGCCCTTGGCCACGACCGGCATCCCCGCATGGATGGGGCTGGCGCCCGGCGAGACGACCAAGGAGGCCGAACCTCGCCCGTTCGCGGCGGGGGACGCCAGGGCACCGGTGGCGAGCAGAGTCACCGCCAGAATCGCCCATGCGGAGGTCCGTCCGGCGATCGCTCCTCTGCTTCCCACGTCACTCACTAACCGCGCCACGGGTCACTCGAAGCGGGATTCGATTCCGATATTACAATATGTCCGAGCCGAAGGAGGGCCGCTGGCGATGTCACTCCCCGCCGCCCATTCATCAAGCCCTCGAGACCTATGGGTGCGTCCGGGGCAAGGACGCACCCCCTGGGTCTCGGGGATCGGACAGCGCCCTCGCGGACCCGGTGTGGCGTTCGAGGCCACCCGCCCGCCGAGGTCGGCGTACTACGGCGTAGACTTCGGTGACCACCCCATCCGGGTCGGTCCATGCCGCCGAAACGTACCAGAGCCCCCCGCGGGTCGCCTGCCGCTCGGTCGGATAGATCGGCCTGAATCCTCGTCGGATCATCGCCGCCTGGACCCGATCGACCGCTCGTTCGGTCCGGACCTGGAACGCCAGGTGGTCCGAGATCGGGTCGTCCTCGTCGGTCCGGGGAACCCGTGGGGGGCGTCGTCGAACCCGCCGGGGACGACTCTCGGTGAGCCAGAGCGTCGAGCCTGCGCAGCGATAGGCCAGCCATCGGGGCCCCGTCGCGCGGATCCGCCGAACCCCGAGCGCGGAGAAGAACCGGTCGTAGTACGAGCGCGCCGCGGACAGGTCCGATACCTCGATCCCGACGTGCCCCAACCAGACCCGAGGATGTGCGCTCATCGCGACGGTAGGACCGTACGCCTGAAATCGCCTCGGGTCCTCAGAGGACCACCCGACGGGTCGTGCGCCCGTCGGGCCGGCCTGCGCATCCGGGACCGCGGCTCGGTGGATTAGACCCGCCAGGAGGATTGGCCGGGAAGTCCCACTGAACTCGGGTTGGAAGACCCCCAGGGGGTCCCTTTCGCGGCCAACCCCCGTCGCCGCCCCGTCCTACCTCCGCAGTCTCCGCTCGTGCGCTCCGAAACGGAGTCCTATACGCAGTTCCCGGCATGCAGGGCCGGCCGTCCGGCGCGGGCCGCCACCAGACGCGTGAGGATCTTCACGCCCCCTTACCGACCCGGTGAGCCTGGATGGCCCACCCAGGTACTATCTCGCACCCATGGGCCAATCCCCGAGCCATGCGAACGCACGACGGAAGCTTCGCTCTTCGGCCAAGGCATACCCCTTTTTCTACAACCTCCTCGCACACATTCGACATGCGACACCTTTCGAGACGCTGGACCACCGCCCTGATGGTCGCCGTGGCCTTCTTGGCCGTATCCCCGGCCGCCGCGGCCTCCGCTTCGATCCCCTCGAGCCTTCACAGTGCACCCTCATCCCTCCTGGGAACTCACCCTGCGAGCATCCTGAGTGTTCACCCCGCGGGGGTGGAATACGCTGGAATCGGGCACGCCTACGCTGCTCCGCACCCGCAGATCGCGACCACGCCCGTTTGGTACAACGTCACTCCCGCCCTCATCGCCGTGAACCAGACGTTCCGTGTCTCCACCCAGGCCCCGGGGCTGTACGGGGAGGCGATGGCCTCCGTCCCGACCGGGAGTGGATACAACTACGACGTGGTCTACGGGGGGTACCTCCCGAACGGCGCGCTTTCGAACCAGACCTGGATCTTCGAACCCCCCTTCGGGATCTCGTCGTGGTACAATGCCACCGCCGCTTCGGCCGCGCCGGTCTCCCCGCCGGCCCTCGCGTTCGCCTCGCTCGTCTACGACCCCCGGATCCCCGCGGTCGTGCTCTTCGGGGGGTACCTGGGGGGCCTCGCCGACTCGAACCAGACCTGGTTCCTGAACACGACGAGCGGCACCTGGTCGAACCAGTCGGCCGTCGCGTGCAGCTTTTTCTGCCCCGCCGTGCGGGACCATGGTAGCATGGTCTTCGCCGCGGACCCCGTGGACAACTCCACGATCCTATTCGGCGGATGCAACGGCGCCTTCTGCTTCTCCCAGCTCAACGACACCTGGAACCTGACGAACTTCGGGGGCGGCTTCTTCGTCTGGGTTCCCGGGCCCGCGAGCGGAGCCCCGCCCGCCCGGTATGGGGCGATGATGGCCTACGGCGGAAACGGCGTCGGGAACGTGACCTGGTTGTTCGGTGGGTGCTACGGGTTCATCGTCGGCAACTGCGGCATGAACGACACCTGGGAGTACTGGAACTCGACCTGGTACAACGACACGGCTGTCGTGAACTTCTTCGGACCCACCCCCACGGGCCGAAATTCGGCCGTGCTCGGCTATGATTGGGGTCACCAGGATCTCCTGATGACCGGGGGGGAGAACAACACCGGCTCGCTGCTGACGGACACCTGGACGTTCGCTTGCCAAATCTTCTGCACGTGGACGAATGACACCGCGGCCGCCGGAGGCGTCCCGGTGTTCGAGGGGGCCATCTCCTCGGACTCGACGTTCGGGGAGCCCACCGTCTACGGTGGCCTGTACGCGGGCGCGGCCCACGGGTCCAACTCGACCTGGGTGTTCCAGAACTTTACCCAGTTCCGGGCGACGGCGGGTTCCTTCGCCCCTGAGGTGAACCAATCCGACGCCTTCAACGCCACGTTCATCACCGGACCTCCGTACGACGGCCAGACTTCGATCTGGACGTTCACCCCGCCGGTGGGTGCACCCTTCCAAGTTCCGTTCAACAACTCACAGCTGTTCTCTCAGAACGGTACCTACCTCGTTTCGGTGATGGTGTTCGACGGCTGGGGCGTCTCGCAGGTCTACGTCGGGGGAATCTCCGTCGGGATCCCGACCGTCACCCCCTCCGCCTCCCGTCTGGTGACGGACGTGGGGGTTGCGGACCATTACTCCGAGACCGTGGGCGGCGTCCACACCGGCGCCCTGAGCTACGCGTGGACGTTTGGGGATGGAGGCACCGCCGCGACGGCGAGCGCCGACCACACATTCACCCATCCCGGCGTGTTCGACGCCAAAGTGACGCTGACGGACCAGTACACGATGGTGAACAGCACGCTATCGGTGACCGTCCACGCGACCCCGTCGGTCACGGTAACGGGCAGCCCTACGCTATCCGGATCCGTGAGTTCGGGTCAGAACGTCACGTTCACGGCCCATGTCGCGAACGGGACCCCCGGCTACACCTACGCGTGGAGCTTCGGCGACGGTTCGGCCTCCAGCACGGTCGCCGGGCCGGTCCATTCGTATGCCGCAATGGGCAACTACACGGTGAACCTCACCATCACCGACGCCGTCGGCGTCACGAACGTCACCCACGTCGTGGTCCACGTACTCGCCGCCGCGATCCCCCTGAGTGCGACGGCGAGCTCGAACGTCTCGACCGCGAAGACCGGAGCCGCGATCCAGTTCACGGCCTTAGGGTCGGGCGGCACCGGACCGTACACCTATGCCTGGCATTTCGGGGACGGGGGATCGGCGACGACGGCCACCGCGTCGCATTCGTACACGACGGCGGCCACGTTCTCGGCGACGGTCTGGGTGAACGACAGCGCCGGCCACTCCGTCACCAAGTCGCTTTCGGTGATCGTCACGTCGAACGGCGGGAGTAGCGGCAACAACGGAGGGAGCACGTCGAGCAGTTCCTCGGGAATCCCCACTTGGGCCTGGGCGGTCGTGGCTGTCCTCGTGATCGCCGGCATCCTCGGGGCGGTGCTCTACATGCGGCGCCGGGGCGGCCAGCCGCCTCCCTCGCCGACTCCACCACCGGCCGACACCGGATCACCGGGGGCCGCGCCGGGCTCGACTCCCCCCCCAGGATCGGCGGGCGGGCCCCCGACCGGCTGACCGGGCACGACGCTCCCCCGGAGCCAACCCCTTCGCACGATGGGTCGAGTTGCGGGTAGCGACCCGACGGTCCGCCTTCCCCAGCTCGTGGCGGGCGGGGTGCAGTCCGGCCTCTAAGCGGACGGGCTCGTCCCGATCGTCTTGGCGAGGTTGTACGCGTCGAACGAACCGAGGCCGGTCGCCGCGTCCCAGCCGGGACCGGCCGACCAACCGTTCGATCCGCTCGTCACGTCATGGAAGTCATGTGCATAGAGGGAGCTCGTGCCATTGACCCCGTACACCTGCAGGTAGAGAAACGCACCGATGAACCCCGCGGGGCCCAACGCCTGGGAGGCCCGCCAGTCGTTCGCGTCGGCAAGGAAACCCGCCCAGAGCGGGCACGCCACACTGGTGCCCCCCACCGTGAACCAGCCCCCATCCCGCTCGTTGTAGACCCAGACCCCGGTCAGGGGGTCGGCGACGGCGGCCACATCGGGCTTCGCCACGTCGGTGTAGGGATCGTAGATCGTGACCTTGGATTGATAGAACTTCTCCGTCGCCTTCGCGACGTACCCCCCGCCGGAACCGCTCCACGCCGACTCGCTGACGTAGGCTCCGGAAGTGGAGTTCACATTGAGGGTCGTTCCGCCTACGGCGAGCACCGGGGCGCAGTCGGCGGGATACTGCGATACCGCCCCGGTACCGACCCCCCAGCTACCCCCGTCCCCGGATGAGGCCAAGATCGTGACCCCCTGAGCGGCCGCCGCCTTGACCAGGGAGTTGCCGGAGTGGGGGCAGGCCCCGTTGCCCGCCCAGCTGTCGGATATCTGATTGCCCAAGCGGTGGGCGAGGGAGTAGTTCCACGCTCCGAAGAGGTCGGCATTGGTGGGGCGAGCTCCGACCACCAGGTGGAGCGACGCCGAGGGTGCCATGACGTGGGCCCATTCGACGTCGAGCGAGGTCTCGAGTGACCAGCCGGCGTCCTTGCACGGCGTGCCCTGAGGGAAGTAGACGGTGAGGTTCGCCACGGGCAGGGAGTTGACGGCATCGAAGGTGGCGAGGTCCGACCCCATCTTCGGGTCCCCGCAGGCGTCCACGATCACGACGGCCTGACCCGCTCCGTCCGTCGACGCGTTGGAGAGGAGCGGAGTGACGTTGTACGCCGTCCGGACCGTGGCGGGGCATAGCGAGGTGGACGAGCAGACTTCCCCCAACGGGTGCACTACGGCGCTCATGGAGATCGCCGGATGCACGGCATCGCTGACCCACCGGACCACGTGCCCCGCCGCCATTGCGCCCGGAGCCACGGCCAATGGCCCGGGAATCAACACGACCAGCAGGACCCACGCGACCACCTGTCCCGCCTTCATTCCAAAGTACCATCCCGCGGCGCGTCAGAGGCCGCCACGCTCATCGGAGAGCGGCCAGCGGGTCGGGGGTTATAGCCCTGTGTGGCGGGTCTGACAGAAGAGGTGGTGGCGAGCCGACGGGCGGGAACCCGCGGTCGTCGCCACCACCGGTTCGATCGCCCGGATGGGACCCTCCCGGCCCCACGGCTGGGCCCCTACCTTCCGGAGAACTCCGGACGTTCGCAAGGAGTATCAACCGCCTGCCCGCTCCCGCGCCGTGGACTGGAACCTTCGGGTCCTCGGCGTGGCGGTGGGGGTCCGCACGCTCGGCAATGCGCTGTACTTCCCGTTCCTGGCCCTGTTCCTCCACGGAGTCCTTGCCGTAGGCTACCTCGAGCTGGGGGTCATCTTCTTCGCGGTGGGAGTCGTTCAGCTCCCGTTCAACATCGCCGGCGGGCTGTGGACCGACCGATACGGCCGCCGTCGGTGGATCATCCTCGGCCTCGTCGCCGAGGCCCTCGCGACGGCGGGGCTCGCCTACGCGTTCGACCTCCGATCCTTGGCGGGGGCGATCGTCGCCGGCACGCTCGGCGGAATGGTGATCTCGGCGGCGGGCCCCGCCACGAGCGCCTACGTGGCCGACCTTGCGGAGGGCTCCGAGCGAACCCGCGGATTCACTTTCCTGCGCATCGGGTTCAACGCGGGGTACTCCGCGGGGGTCACCCTGGGGGGCATCCTGATCTCCCTGTTCGGTTTCGCCCCGGCGGTCGCGGTGGCCGCCGTGGTGATCGCGGCCGGGGCGGCCCTGGTCGCCCTCGTCGTCGACCCGTCGCCGTTCGACGTGGAGCTTCACGCCGGGAGGGCCGCATCCCGTAGGTCCCCCTCCTCGGGAACCGGGGAGCGCGTCCCGACCCCCCCGATCGCGGCCAGCCTCCGGGCCTTACTCAGGGACCGGGTCGCCCTCGAGGTCGCGCTCGCGTTCGCCTTCGCGGCCCTCTTCGTCGGGCAGTGGGCATTCACCTTCCCCCTCTTCGTGCGAAACGTCCTCGGGATCCCGTACTCCCTCCTCGGGGTGGGCCTCGCGATCAATGGCCTCGTTGTCGTGTTCGGCCAGACGCTCACCACCCAGAGCGTCCTCGGTCGGCGTCACACGACGATCGCGATCGCCGGAGTCGCCCTCTACGCCGTCGCATTCATCGGCCTCGGCGCCGCGGGCCTGTGGTCCGTGTACCCGGTCGCCGCCTTTTTCGCAGCGGTCGTGGTCCTGACCGTCGGCGAGAACCTGGTGACCATCCCCCAGAGCACCCTCCCTTCGAATCTCGCGCCGCAGGGCGAGGTCGGCCTGTATAATGGGGCGTTTGCCACGGTCGGCGGTGCGGGCTTCCTGGGCTCCATCGTGTTGGGCGGCTGGGTACTTTCGGTGACGGCGAACCCGCTACTCATCTGGGTCCTCCTCGCCCTGCCTGCGATCCCCGCCGTGATCCTGCTGCGTCATGCGGCGGGCAGAATGCCGCTCGAACACGACCGAGCCTAGCCGAGCAGGGGAGCGGTCCGGCGGTGTGCCCCTCCCGGGGAGTCGGAAACGGCGGGAGGCGAACGGCGAGGGAGGGCGGTTCGGCCGGGGAGGATGGCGCCGTCGAACGTCGCGATCGGTGGGGGAAGGGATCGCCCGCTATCGACCCTTGGACCACAGAGAACGCGCGGCGACCAGGTGCATGATCTCGTGGGTGCCGTGGGCGATCCCGCCGCTCCGGACATCCCGCCAGCGTTGTTCGTGCGGGAGCGCCTGTGAGTAGCCCGCCCCGCCGTGGAACTGGATCGCGTGGTCAATCGCGGAGAGCGCCGTTTCGGTGGCGAGCCACTTCGACATCGACGCTTCGGCCGAGACGGGTTCGCCTCGCGCGAGTCGGTGCAGGGTCCGGTCGACGAACTCCCAGGCCGCGTCGAGACGTGCCCAATCCTCCACGAGCGGGAACCCCACCGCCTCCTGGCTGGAGAGGGGGCGGCCGAACGCCGTTCGCTCTCCGACGTGGGCCACCGTCTCCTCCCATGAGGCCCGGGCGACCCCCAGGTAGATGGCTGCCAGAAGCGCGCGCTCCCGGACCAGCTCCGCCTGCAGATATCCGAACGCCGCCCCTTCCTCGCCGATCCGGTGTCCTACGGGAACGAGGACCGACCCGTACTCGACTCGCCCCCGGCGCATCCACCGTTCTCCCAGGTCTCCGACCATAGAACGCGAGATGCCCTCCAGGTCCTGGGGCACGAGGAATGCGCTCACCCCGGGCGCCCCCGAACCGGCGGGCCCGGTGCGCGCATACACGATCGCGGCATCCGCGTCGACCGCGAACGCCGCCTCGCTCTTCGACCCGTCGAGGCGGTACGAATCCCCCTCGCGACGTGCCGTCATCGCGAGGGCGCCGGCGTCTGAGCCTGCCCCGGGTTCCGTGACCTGGTTGGCGACGAGGAGCTCCCCACGCACCATGGGGCGGTAGAATCGCTCCACCAGTTCCGGAGTTCCGTGCTCGGCCAGGACGCTCGAGAACTCCGGTTGCAGGGTGAGCTTGGCGAACGCAGTTCCGGAGACACGACCCAGATGGAACAGCGCCCTCCCGACCCCCGGGAGGTCGACTCCCCGGCCTCCCCGAGCTATCGGGGTATGCAATCCGAGCAGCCGACGACGCCCGAGCTCGCGATACTCCGCCCTCGGGAACGCCGGGGTCCGGTCGAGCTCGCGGCTTCGCTGAGCCAGGTGCAACTCGACGGCGGCATGGGTGATCTCGAGCACGAGGGGGTCGGTCGACCCGGGTAGGGGCGGGAGCGTCAAGGGCTCCCGCGCCGGAAGAACGGGCTCGGATGTCCCGAGCGGGGGCTCGGAGGGGACTCCCCGATGGTCCGGTGGGAGGTCAGCTCGGCCAAACGGGCCTCATGATACCCGAGCAGTCCGACAAGAATCGTGCGGTTGTCCTGCCCCAGCCAGGGGGCCCCCCTCCAGACCCGCCCGGGCGTGTCGGAGAAGCGAGGCGCCACGCCGGCGCCCTTGACCGGCCCGGCCACGGGGTCCTCCCATTCGACGAACATCCCCCGGGCCTGATAGTGCGCGTCGCGGGAAAGGTCTGCGATGTCCCGAACCGCCGCGATCGCGACGTCGGCGGCGGCCCCCGCCTCCTCCAGGGCGGCCCGGCTCCGCGACGCGCAGAAGGCCGAGATCGCGGCATCGACCTCCGGGCGATGGCCGAGCCGCCAGGTGCGGTCGTCCCACACCGGATCGGTGAGGTTCAGGAGGGCCTTCAACCGCCCCCACGATTCCTGCGTGGGCGCCGCGACCACCACCCAGCCGTCGGTCGCACGATAGAGGTCGTAGGGGTGGAGGCGGGCGTGCGCCCGGCCGTGCCGCCCTCGCACGACTCCCCGCATGAAAAAGTCGAGAGCAAGGTTCTCCATCATCGTGAAGAACACCTCGTACTGCGCCACGTCCACGGCCTGCCCCTTTCCCGTGCGTTGCGCGTGGATGTACCCCATCAGCGCGGCGGCGGCCGACGCCAACCCGGTGACCGTGTCGTTGAGCGCGGTCCCGGAGCGGGTCGGGGGTGCGGGATCCGGTTCCCCTTGAAGGGAGAGGTATCCGCTGAACGCCTGGCCGATCAGGTCGTAGGAAGGGGCGTGGACCCGGCCGGGCGTCCCGGTCTGGCCGAACCCAGAGACGTGGACGATCGTCACCTTCGGGTTGACGGCCCATACGCTCTCGTCGGAGAGCCCGAACCGGTCAAAGGTCCCCGGTCGGGACGATTCCACCCAGATGTCCGCGTGACCCAACAGGTCGAGGAACACCGCCTTGCCCTCTTCGGTGCGCACGTCGAGCCCGAGCGAGAGCTTGTTGCGTGAGTACTGCACCCAGGACTCCGAGACCCCGTCCGAGGCGGTGGAACCCTCGGGGAGAAGAGGCGGGAGCGACCGGGTCGGGTCCGCGTAGGGCGGCCCGAACGGCGGCCCTTCGACATGGATCACCTGCGCGCCGAATTCCCCTAGATAGGTGGCCGCCCACGGGCCGGCGACGTACCTCCCCGAATCGACGACCCGAACGCCCTCGAGCGGGCCATACGGCGGGATGAGCGCGCCCTTCCGGGGGATGGACACGACGCCGAGGTCGGGGATGGAACGATAACCCACGAGGTTCACCGGAAAACTCCCCTCCCCACGTCCGTCGAGCCGATCTTCTTGAGTTCAGTCGCGCGGCGCCGGCGCGCTCCCCGCCGGGCTCTCCCGGCGAGAAAACGATCCATGGTGGGTTCACGGGGGAACCTCGGCGTCCAAATACGGAACCCGGGTCCTCTCGCCGATGTCTGAGGCACCCTGGGTCCGGTTCGAAGGAGAGCACTTCCGACGGGAGTTGACCACCTTCAAGATGGCCCATCATCCGTTCCGCACGCACCCGTTCTTCGCCAAGCTCGAAAGAGGGGAGGTGCCCCGGGAGGTCGTCCACCGGTGGATCGCCCAGTTCTACCCATGGCTCGCCTGCGTACCGATCGCGATGGCCGAGCGGTTCTCCCGATGTTCCTGGGAGCCCAAGTTCGACCGATTCCGCCAGATGATACTCGACCAACTCCTCGAGGAGGCGGGCGACCCGAAGGGGAAGGCGCCGGGTCATCCGGAGTTGTGGCTCCGATTCTGCGAGGGGATCGGGCTCCCCCGGTCCCAGGTCCATGCCACCCCGTTGCTCCCGAGCACCCTGGTGGCGATGGACGACTTCCTCTACATCAACCGGGAAGTGCCGTTCTACATCTCGGCGGCGGGCTCCTCCGAGCCCCCCAACGTGGAGCTGTGCCAGCGGCTCCTTCCCTCGTTCCAACGCCACTACCACGTCGACGATGAGCACCTCGCCTACTACTCACTCCATGTGACCGCGGACGAGGAGCACAGCCGGTTCGTCGGAGAGATGGTCGCCGCCTTTGCGAACTCCGAGGACGTCCGACGCGAGATGTGGGACGCGATGTTGCGGGGGTTCGCCCTGCACAAACTACTGGTGGACGGCGCCGTCGGCGACTGGTTGTCCCAAGGGCTCCCCTAGGGCCCGGGGATCCAGATCCGGCTTTCCATCCACCATGTACGGCAAGGACCTACGCCTGCGGCGCCTGTTCTGGGGCGACCGTCGGTTGTTCGCGGTCCCCCTCGACCATTCCGTCTCGATGGGGCCGATCGACGGGCTCGAGAGCACGGCGAACGCGGCCCGGGAGCTCCAGGCGGCCGGCGCGGACCTGCTCATCGTCACGAAGGGGGCCGCCCGGGAGGTGGCCCCGCTGGTCGCCCCGCCGACCCTGCTGGGGATCCACGTCTCCGCGTCCACGAACCTCGGGGGGACCGGACATCGCAAGGTGAAGGTCGGGACGGCGGCCGAGGCCGTGGGGCTCGGCGCCGACCTGTTGTCGGTCCAGGTGAATTTCGGCGTGCCCGAGGAACCGGAGATGCTCCGCGAGCTCGGCGAGGCGGTGGACGAGTGTCGTAGCCTGGGGCTTCCGCTGCTATGCATGGCCTACGTCAAGAAACCCGGACCGCCTTCCGCGGATGAGCTGCGGCATGCGGCGCGCGCCTCCGCCGACCTCGGGGCGGACATCGTCAAGTCGACGTATCCCGGCTCCGTCTCCGAGTTCCGCTCCCTCGTCGAGCGGACCCCGGTGCCCGTGCTGATCGGTGGTGGGGTCCGGATCGAGGATGACGAAGCGTTCCTCACCCTCGTGCGCGAGAGCCTCGACGCCGGGGGGGCGGGCATATGCATCGGTCGCAACCTGTTCCAGCGTCGTCCGATCGGCGCGTTCGCGCGACGGGTGGCCGCCGTGGTCCACGGAACGCCGTGAGGCCCGCATGACCCGGGAGCGCGTGGTCATCGCGCCGATGGGGGAAAACGAATCCGCGCGCGCCGAGATCTCCGGCCGTGCGCTGGCCCGGGGGTTCTTCGATCTTCTGCTACCTGCCGGGGACTCGAGACCCCGGGGGCCGTCCGGACGGACCTTCGTCCGTGCGGCCGACGAGATCCGGTCGGAGGGGGACGGACCGCGCGGGGGGGTCCCGATCGAGGCGGTCGGGAATCCCACCGAGCTCCAGGGCGCCCTGGGCCGGGGCTACGAAAGGGGAACGATCGCCATCCGTTGGACCGGAGACCGCGTCCTCCCTCTGGAAACCGTCGTCGCGGCCCGCCGGGGGCGGTTCGAGCTTTGGGTCGTCACGAACCGACCGGCGGAAGTTCCCGCCGCGCTGGGGGCGCTCGAGCACGGCGCGGACCGCGTCTTCGTCGAGGTGGGCCGGCCCGAGGAGGTGGATGCGCTCGAACGGATCGTCGACCCCATCGGGGTCGGCCCCCTTCCATGGACCCTGGCGACGATCGAGTCGATCCGCCCAGTGGGACTCGGCGACCGGGTCATCGTCGACGTGACGACGCTCCTCGGCCCCGACGAGGGTCTCCTGGTGGGGAGCTCGGCCGCCTTCCTGTTCCACGTGGCGAGCGAGGCGGTCGGGTCGACCTTCACCCGCCCGAGGAGGTTCCGGGTGAACGCCGGGGCGGCCCACTCCTACACTCTCCTCGCGGACGGGACCACTCGCTACCTTTCCGAGCTCGAGGCCGGAGACGCCGTGTGTGTGGCGACCCCGAACGGGCCCACGCGCAGCGCGCGCGTGGGGCGTCTCAAGATCGAGCGGCGGCCCCTCCTCCTTCTCAAGGGTCGTTCCTTCGAGCAGACCCGGACCCTGTTCGTACAGGAAGCGGAGACCGTGCGCCTTTCGGGCTCCGCAGGGCGAGTCGCGTGCACGGCGCTCCTCGAAGGGAGCGAGGTCTACGGGGTGGCCCTCGCTCCGGCGCGTCATCTCGGGAGCGCCGTGGACGAATCGATCGAGGAGCGGTGAGGGGCCGGCGCCCCCTCCGAATCGTCACGCTACCGGGCCGAACGGTTCCGGAGTTGCACGCGGAGCTCCCCCGCGCTGCCGCGTCGGGCGGAGAGCTCGCCGAGGTTCGGGTCGACCGCCTTCCGCCCTCCGAACGCGCCGAGCTGCGCCGCCTGTTCCCGGCGGCCCTCCCGCTCATCGCCACGTATCGCTCTCGGGCCGAAGGAGGCGAGGGCGAGGACGGGGCCGTGGAACGGGCAGCGGTCTTCTCCCAGCTCGGGGGGATGGGATTCGCGGCCTTCGACCGGGAAGCACGTCGGGACCCGGTCCTCCCCGGGTCGAGCCCCGCGATCGTTTCGTACCACTCGAGCGCATCGACCCCGGTCGAAGAGCTCCGTCGACAGATCTCCGAGCTCGTCCCCGGTTCGTGGTTCGTCAAGTCGGTCCTACCCGCCAGCCTTACCGACGTCTTCACCGGACTGCTCGGGACGATTCCGACCTCGCAGGAGAGCTCCTTCGTCCTGCATACGACCGGCCCGAGCGGGGCGCTCCTGCGGGTCTGGGCCGATCGGCTCGGGATGGCCGCGGTCTACTGCGCGTTGCCCACGATCGCCGGCTCGGCGGCCCCGGTGGAACCCGCCCAGATTCCCGTCGACCGGATGCGTCGCTACCAGATGGGATCGGGGGCCCGCAGACTGTTTGCCGTGCTCGGGCGGCCGGTCGACCACTCGGCATCCCCTGCGCTCCACTCGGCGTGGTTCGACGCGGCGGACCGGCGCGCACTCTACATCGCTCTCGAGGTCGTTTCCGAGTCCGAACTCGCGGAGACCCTCCCCCGGCTGTTCGCGGGCGGATTCGCGGGCGTCAATGTCACCCACCCCTGGAAGACGGCGGCCCTGGCCCTCGCCACGGAGTCGAGCCGCGGGGCCACGCGCTGCGGCTGCGCGAACACGCTTCGCCTCGATGGGGAAACCGTCCGCGCCGAGAACACCGACCTCGTGGCGGTCCTTCGGCGGCTCGGGGAGTTGCGCGCCGAGGGTCGGTGGGACGGGGCGCGTGTGACGGTCCTCGGGGCCGGGGGCGCCGCGCGGGCGACCCTCGCCGCCTCGGAGGCGATGGGGGCTCAGGTGACGGTGGTGGCCCGCCGGCGGGAAGAGGCGGAGGTTCTCGCTCGGGAGTTCGGCGCCGAGCACCGCGCATGGAACGACCCGCACCCCAGTTCGCTCCTAGTACACGCCACGGTCCTCGGACGCAACGCCTCGGACGCGCCGCCGGCGCCGCTCGTCGGGTGGATCGCTCGCGGCGGTTGGGTCCTCGACTTCGTGTATGGTCCAAAGATCCCGGTCGTGTCGGATGCCGCAATTTCGGCCGGCGCCACCTACGAAGACGGGTGGCGACTGCTGGTCTATCAGGCGGCCGAGAGCTACCGTATCTGGTGGGAGACCCCGCCGCCGACGGAGGTCGTCCGACGGCAACTGGAGGGGGGGACGTGCGAGGGGTAGGACGAACCGGGGGGGCGATCAGCCTCGTCAACGCCCTGGCGACGGGGGTCGGCTGCGCGGTCGGCGTCGGCCTGTCCGTGGAAGCCGAGGCGACGCTGGACGACGCCCAAGACCCCGGAGCCCCCCGGTGGGACCTCGTGCCGGAATGCGATACGCCCCTGGTCCGGGCGACGCTTCGTCAGGCGATCGGACAGTTCGCTCCGGGACGATCGCTCGACGTCCGGCTCTCGGTGCGTTCCGAGGTGCCCCGGGGGTGCGGACTGAAGAGCTCCTCCGCCGTCAGCACCGCCGTCCTGCTCGCCGTCGCACACGCGGTCGGCCGGACCGTGTCACCCGAGGCCCTCTGTCGGGTCTCCGCCGATGTCAGCCAGCGGGTCGGCGTGAGCGCGACCGGCGCCTTCGAGGACGCCATGGCCTCGGTGACGGGGGATCTCGTCGTCGCCGACAACCCCGGGCGCACCGTCCTGCGGCGAGAACCGCCCGACAGCCGGTGGACCGGCGTCCTCTGGGTTCCCGGCGGGGAGCACCCGCCGGCACCGACGCTGCTCGCCAAGTTCCAAGAGCACGCAGAAGAGGGCGAGGAGGCGGCCGCGCTGGCACTCGCCGGAGAGTATCTCGCGGCCATGACGCGGAACACCGAGCTCGTCGAACAGCTCCTCGGCTACGACTATCGATCCCTCCGGGAAAGCCTGCAACAGCGCGGCGCCCTGGCGAGCGGGGTCTCCGGGTTGGGACCGGCCCTTGCAGCCCTCACGACCACCTCCTCGATCGCCGAGGTCATGGGAGGGTTCCCCTCGGAGTGGGGAAAGGTGCTCCCCGTTCCCATCGGGCCGCCGTTCCCCCCCGTCGGCGGCGCACCATGAGAATGCGGATCTCCCCCGGGGTCGCCTGCGGGGTCGTCCGAGCCCCGTCCTCCAAGAGTTACACGCACCGCGCGCTCGTGGCGGCATTCCTTTCCGGCCGACTGTCGACGATCGTAGACCCCCTCGATTCGGAAGACACAAGGGCCACCGCGCGAGGCCTGGAGGCCCTAGGCGGCCGAGTGCGTTTCGGGGAGAGCGCCTGGTCCATACGGCCTGGTCTCCCCAGGAGGCGTTCTCGCGGCACGACGATCCGTTGTGGCCGATCCGGCACGACGTTGCGGTTCCTTCTTTCGGTCGCCGCTCGGGAACCGAGAACGATACGGTTCACCGGCGATCCCCAGTTGGCCGGTCGCCCGATCGAACCGCTGCTCTCCGCGCTAGAGAGGCGAGGCTTGTCGGTCCGACTACCGCCGCTTCACCGGGGTCTTCCGCTGTCGGTTCGAGGCCCGATCGAAGCCGGAGCGACGGTTCTCGACACGACGCTCAGCTCCCAGTTTCTTTCCTCGCTTCTTCTCGTTCTGCCCACATTGGCCGCGCCCTCCCGGATCCGTACGAGGGGGGCCTCCGTCTCCGCCCCGTACGTCGCGGCGACGCGCTCCATCATGGGCCTCCAGGGCATCCACGTTCGGACGCGGGCCCGAACGTTCGATGTGCCCGCTCCCCAGCGGTATCGCGGGGGGACGATCCGCGTGCCGGGGGACGCGTCGTCGGCCGCATACCTTTGGGCGGCCGCCGCGATCACCGGGGGAGATGTGACGGTCCATCACGTGCCGGCACGACCGGCGCAGGCCGATCTCGCGATCCTCGAGGTGTTCCGCCACGGGGGCACCCGGGTGAGCCGGACCGGTGACCGAGTGCGGGTACGGGGCCGCCTCCGAGGGCCGATCGACATCCAACTCGACGACGCCCCGGACCTTCTCCCTCTTCTCGGTGCCCTCTCCGCGGCCACCCCGGGGCGACATTGGATCCGGGGCGCGACCCACGCCGCAGGGAAGGAGTCCGACCGGCGGCGCGCCACCGCGCGGCTGGTGCGCGCCCTGGGGGGGCGTGCGACGCTTACCGCACGGACCCTCCGCATCGATGGGACGGCCCGGCCGAGGTCGATCGGCCATGCCCAGTGGGACGACCATCGGATGGTGATGAGCGCCGCCGTAGGGGCCCTCGCCGCCCGACTGCCGTCATCGATCGGGGATCCGCGCACGGTGCGAAAATCGTTCCCGGAGTTCTGGACCGTGTTCCGCGGATTGGGCATCCGTTGCGAGGTCGCGCGATGATGGGTTTCGGAACCCGGTTCCAGGTCACGATATTCGGTTCGAGTCACGGTCCTGAGGTGGGCGCTAAGATCTCGGGGGTCCCGGCCGGGCGAGCGGTCTCGGTGGCGCGGATCCAGGAGGAGCTCGACCGACGTCGCCCCGTGGGCCGGCGGCTCGCCACGAAGCGACAGGAGGAGGACGTCCTATCGGTCGACTCGGGAATCTCCGGGGATCGCACCGACGGCACGCCCATTCGAGCGCACGTGGCGAACACGGATGTGCGACGGGAACCGTACGACCGCATCCGCGACACCCCCCGGCCCGGTCACGCCGACTATCCGGCGCGCGTCCGGTTCGGAGCGTCGGCCGACCTCGCCGGCGGTGGGATCTTCTCCGGCCGGATGACCGTGGGCCTCGTGATCGCAGGATCGATCGCCCGGCAGCTCCTGGAACCGCTCCACATCGATACGGCCGCATTCACGCGCGCCATCGGCCCGGTCGCCGTGGGCGAGCTCCCCCCGCTCCCCCTCCCGGAACTCCGCCGTCGCTCCGCCGAGAACGAGGTCGGCTGCCCGGATGCCGCGGTCGCCGAGAAGATGGCCGAAGCGATCGAAGCCGCTCGACGGGAGGGCGACAGCCTGGGCGGGATCATCGAGGCGTGGACGACCGGCATCCCGGTCGGCCTCGGCGAGCCGTTCTTCGGCTCGGTCGAAAGCACCCTGGCCGCGTTGGCGTTCTCGATTCCCGCGGTGAAAGGGGTGGAGTTCGGGGATGGGTTCGCCGCGGCCCGGTTGAAGGGCAGCGAGCACAATGACGGCTACCGGATGAGCGAGGGGCACGTAACTCTCCTCAGCAATCACGCCGGGGGGATCTTGGGAGGACTCGCCACGGGAGCTCCGCTGGTGTATCGCGTCGCGGTCAAGCCGACCTCCTCGATCTCGCGCCCCCAGCGGACCGTTCACCTCGAAACCGGCACGGACACCGAGATCGCGGTGACCGGTCGGCACGACCCGTGCATCGTTCCACGCGCGGTCGTCGTGCTCGAGGCGACCACCTCCATCGGCCTGATCGAACTGGCTCTCCGCGGAGACTACCTGACGTGAAGCCCACGGGAGCCCGGTGCGCCATCCTGGGGGCGACCGGCTACATCGGACAACATTTTGCGCGCCTCCTGGCGCAACATCCATGGTTCGGGCCGCCCCGACTCATCGCATCCCCAAGGACGGCGGGCCGGACCCTCGCGGAGCTCTGGGAACTCGCGGAACCCCCACCGGAGCGCCTCGCCCTCGCTCCGGTCGAATCGGCGAGCCCGGCCCGACTGGCCCGGGAGGGGATTCGCCTGGTGTTCAGCGCGCTCCCGTCCGGGGTCGCCGGTCCATTCGAGGCCGATTGCCTGCGACGCGGGATCAGTGTCTTCTCGAACGCGTCGGACCACCGGTTCGGGGCGCGGATGCCCCTGCTGGTACCCGAGGTGAACCCCGACCATCTCGCGATCGCCCCTCGCACGGGCCGACCGATCCTCGTGACCAATCCGAACTGCACCGCCACGGGCCTGGTGGTCGCGATGAGGCCGATCGTCTCCCTATTGCGACCCCGGACCGTCCACGTCGCCACCTATCAAGCCCTGTCCGGTGCGGGCTTGCCGGGACTCTCCTCCATGTCGATGACCGACAACGTGATCCCGTTCATCGCTCAGGAGGAGGAGAAGGTGGCCCGAGAGTCGACCCGCTTGCTCGGGGAACTTCGGGGCGGTCGGGTTCGCAGTCTGGGGGTCCCGTTCCTTGCGAACTGCGCGCGGGTGGGAGTACGCGACGGCCACCTCGAGGCGGTCACCGTCGAAGCGACCGGATCCCCGACGGGGAGCGAACTCCTCTCGGCGTGGCGCGAGTTCGACCCGCTGCGAGGAATGGGTCTCCCGACGGCCCCGAGCCCACCCGTGCTCCTCCGAGAAGAGGCCGATCGTCCCCAGCCCCGGCGCGACCTCTGGGCCGGCTCGCCTACGGCCGCCCGCGGGATGGCCGTCGTCGTGGGCCGGGTGCGGTGGGACCCGCCGTACCTGCGATTCTTCCTACTTTCGCACAACGCCGTGCGTGGCGGAGCCGGCGGGTCCGTCCTCAACGCCGAGTGGGCGGCGGTCAAGGGACGGTTGCCAGGGTACGGACCGGAGGCCGGCGCGTGACGATGAACGGTCCGGTGGTCCTGAAGTTCGGCGGGGCGGCCCTCTCCGAACCGGCCCGGGTGGTCGAGCGGGTCCGTGCGGCGCGGGGGGAGGGAGCCGGGGTCGTCGTGGTCGCCTCCGCGCGCGCCGGGATCACGGACCTCCTGGCCGAGGTCCTCGCACGACCGGGAGACGAGCCGCTTCGCCGGCGCGCCCTCGCCCGGCTCGAATCCAGCCACCGGGGCCTCCCCGAGCAGGGTACGACCCATCTCGCGCGAACGGCCCGGCTGCTTGGGCGGATCGAACGAGACTACCCGGCGGACCGCCCCTTGGGGGACCGCCTCCTGAGCCAGGGAGAGCGGCTCTCCGCCACCTGGCTCGCCGGCCGGCTTCGACATGCCGGAATCCCGGCCGTGGCCGTCGAGGCCGACCATCTGGGCCTCATGACCGATAACTCCTATGGCGCCTCCTCCATCCTGCTGGGGCCCTCGCAGCGCAACGTACGACGGGGCCTGCAGCCGATCCTGCGTAGCGGGCGGGTCCCCGTGGTCACCGGATTCTTCGGACGGAGCCAGGAAGGTCGCGTGGCGGTGCTCGGGCGGGGAGGCTCCGACTACTCCGCCACGGCGATCGGCGCCGCCCTGCGCGCTCGCCGGGTCGAGCTCGTCAAGCGCGACGTGGCGATCTTTACCGCGGACCCGAAGCGGGTTCCCGATGCTCGCCCGATCCGATGGCTGACGTACGAGGAGGCGGAGGAACTCGCCCAGTTCGGCGCCCGGGTGCTCCACCCGCTCTCGATCGAGCCGGCCCGCCACGCCGGCGTTCAGATCGTGGTCCGGTCGCTCGGCCGAGGGGGCACGACGACGACCATCGGTCCCGCCAACGGGCACCGTCCGATCCGCGCGATCACATCGCGATCCCCGCTCAAGCTGTTCCATCTGAGGGTCGCCGCCGGGGGGGAACGCCCCGGGGTGGCGGCCGAGGTGACCGAACGCCTCGCCGCCGCCGGGGTGAATCTCGTGACCCTGTTCACGTCGGCCTCGATGCTCTCGGTGGTCGTGGAACCCGCGGCGTCGGCGAGCACGTTGCGCGCGCTCGCACCCATGACCGGGGAGCCGGGCGCAGGGCGGCTCGAACGGCCGCGCCCGGTGGCGCTGGTCGCCGCGATCGGCCGGGGCGTGACGGGCGACGTGCTGCGGCGCGCCCACCGCATCCTCCGCGGCGCCGAGGGCGTCGTGGCCAGCCCGAGGTCGATCTCGATGGTCATCCCGCTCCACCGGGAGCGCGACGTCGTGCGGGGGCTCCATCGGACCCTGGTGCGGCGCCGCGGCTGACCTCGGCCCCGGCGTTCCCCGAATGGCCCCCCGACGCGCTTTTGAGAAGGACCGGCGTCGGGCCGCCGCGACCCCGTCCCCCGCGCGACCGCGCGCGGAGGCAAGGGTCCCCCGATCACCTCCATGAAAACGTTCGTCAAGCTGTGCGGTCTGACCGACGCCGAGAGCGTGCGGCTCGTTCCGGAGGGCGGGGCCGCAGGATTCGTGATCGACGTGCCGAGCTCGCCCTCCAACCTCTCCATCGCTCGGGCGGCGGAGCTCCTCCCCGACCTCTCCACGGAGGCCGAGGCGTGGGCGGTCGTTTCCGACCCCTCGGCCGACCTGGTCCACCGCCTGTTCGATGAGGTCGGGGTCGACCGCATCGAGGTGTTCGGGGCGATCCCCCAGACCGAGCTCGAGTTCCTTGAGATCCACCACGTGGTCCCCTCGCTCCCGATCCCGCCTGTGGGCACGGAGGGGCCCAGCCCCCCCATACCTCCGGCCGAGGACTACTCCCGGCTGCACCTGCATGCGGCGGGCAAGCCCCTCGAGACCGGGCTCTCGGGGCTCCCCAACTGGGAGATGTGCGCCACCCTCATCGACGGCCAACCCGGGCGAAAGCTGGTGCTCTCTGGGGGGCTCACCGTGGAGAACGTCGGCGAGGCGATGGCGACGGTACGGCCCTGGGGCCTCGACGTCTCGGCCGGCATCGAGTCCTCGCCCGGGGTCAAGGACCCGGCGCGGATCCGGGCGTTCCTCGCCGCCGTCGAGGCCGCGGAGCGACCGGCGCCCTAGTACTCCCGCCGAACGTTGCGCCGTCTAGGTCGGGGATTCAGGGCCGGACCCGTTCCAGGCTGAGATAGATCACCGCTCCGGAATCGGGGACCGCGGCGAGGAGGAACTCCTTGCGGACGCCCTGGGCGACCCGGACCGCGCCGGCGATCTCCGGCCACGCGGTGACGTGGTCCGTCCGAACGGCCTGGATCAGGTAGCGAGCGTGGGCCGTCTCCGGATTCCTGGGGTACCCGCGGAAATGCGAACCGTACTTGAATCCGGTCTTGACGATCAACTTGCGCGCTCGCAGGTCGCGGTACGCCCCGAGGCGCTCTCGGAACCGTCGGTCGAGGCGGGACGCCCGGGCGAGGAACCGGTCGCTCTCGATCGTCCGTCTCCCCCGGGCATCCCGGAGCTGAAGCTCGCCAAGCTCGAGCAGGTGGGCCGCCTCGATCACCGAGAGCTCCAGGCGCGCCCCGACCCGGCTCCCATATGCCATCGCGCCTCCCAGCGTCGCCACCGGCTCCGGGTCGAACACCACGACGCGGTCCTCGGTGACCCACCCCGTGGCCGGGGGAGACAGGGGGACCGCCACGTGGCTCCCGACGGGGGACGGACGGCGGATTCGATAGTACGTCAGGTCGGACTCCTCGTCCACGACGCCGAGCAGGAGCGTCTTGCGGGCGGCCTGGGCACGCTCGGCCAGGTCGAACAATCGCGCCACGTCGAACGGTACCCGCTCGGAGAACGGCTCGATCCAGAACTTGGACGGGGTCTTGTGGAGCACTCCGCCCCGAGGGAGCGCGGCGAACGCCACGGGCGGGGGCGTGGCCCGGACGACGTATCCCCGTTGTCGGAGGTCCCGGTAGACGAGGTACCGGACCCCGAAACCGGATTCGGCCCGCGAAGCCCGACGGAAGAGCGAGGGCCACTCGAGCGTGGCTCCCCTCGAGTCCGTGAGGACCAGCCGGCCCATCTCGAGCAGGTAGCTCGCCTCGAACCGGTCGAGATGGAGCCCGCCCGGCTGTAGGGTGCCGAAGTACCCCCGACCGTACACCGTACCCGCCTCGGAGGGGTCGGCGACGACCGCGGTCGCGTCGGCGGCCGCGAGACCGCTCACGTCGCGGCCCCGCGAAGCTCCGAGAGCGTGACGAGGGGCTCGAGGGTGACCCCGACGGCCGCGAGCTTCTCGCGGGCTCCCGCCTCTCGGTCGACGACCACGAGGACCCGGTCGACGACCGCTCCCGCCCCCCGCAAGACCTGGACCGTCTCAACCACCGAGCCGCCGGTGGTCGTCACGTCCTCGAGGACGACCACGCGCGACCCGGGGGGAATCTCCCCCTCGAGGCGCTGCTGGGTCCCGTGGGCCTTCGCCGATTTCCGGACCACCGCATACGGGTGGCCCGTGACCAGCGCCGTCGCGACGACGAGCGGCACCGCCCCGAGCTCCATGCCCGCCAACCGGTCGGCCACGCCGACCCGCTCCGCGAGCAGCTTCGCCATCACCTTCAGCCGGGCCGGGTCGCTCCAGGCGCGCTTGATATCGACGTAGACGTCGGAGGTCTGGCCGGAGGCGAGCGTGAACCGGCCGAATCGCACCGCCCCCGAAGAGTTCAGGGCCCGGACGAGTTCGGCGCGGTCGTCGGAGTTCATCGGTGACCCTGCGGACTCACCACGGGACCTTCTTCAGGCCGAGCTGGTAGCCGACCCAGTTGAACCCGACGTGGAACGCGAGCGTGAAAAACACGAGCCATAAGATGCCTTCCCAGTTCCCGAAGACCGGAACGAACGTGGCCGGGAACGCCACGAGGCCGATCCCGACCGGCACGAGCACGAACGGGAGCTGGTCGAGCAGCACCGCGCGCGCTCCGCTCCCCAGGCCGAGACGACGCTTGATGAACGAACCGAGCGCGTCCCCCGCCATGGGGCCCATGCCCAGGAGCACGCCCAGCGGCACCGCGGCGAGTACGCTCGGCCCGAACGTCGGAACGATCGACTGGTACTGGGGGTACGCGAGGATCAGGTACGCCTGGAGCAACGCGAACGGTAGGGCGAAGAACGTTCCGAACAGGAAGCCGGACCACGTCTTCGAGGCCCCGAGCACCCTTCGACCGTCCCAGGGCCAGGTCCGACCGAGATCCATCGGGGGGCCTCGGCCCCCGGGCAGTGTGGCCGAGGAGTTGGCGATGAACGAGCTCGTGAGGGTCCAGAGGACCGCGGCTCCGGGCACGAGCCACGCGTAATCGACCACGGCGGCGTATCCCCTCTACTCGTCGAGGACGAATCGGCGGATCGTCTCGGAGATCCCGAGCAGCATCTTCGGGTCGACGCTCTCCTCGGCCTCGTGGATGTGCGCCGCCCGGTCCATGCTGCCGAAGACCATCGCCGGAAGGGGGGACCCGGAAGGGGTCCGAATCGTCGCGAGGCTGCTCGCGTCGGTGCCCCCGTACTCGCCGAAGACCCCGCCGCCGCCGACCAGAGTCCGTAGGAGCCGTTCCAGCCGCACGACGCGCGGGTCGTCGATGGGGAGCGTGTAGCCCCCGCGCGAGCGCCCCTCGGGAGCTTCCAGGCGCGCATCGGGACAATGCTCGCTCGCCCACCCCCGGATCGCGTCGAGGGCCTCGGCCCGTCCCTCGAGGAGCGGCGCCTCCGGTACCAGCCGAAGGTCCACGCTGAACGTGGCCGTCACGCCCTGGGACGGGGCGACCCATCGGGCCTCCACGGCCCGACGCAGAAGGGCAAGGGCCGCCGGCACCGGGTTGTGGCCGCGGTGCGGGTATCCCGCGTGTGCGCTCTGGCCGACCACCTGGACGGCCAGCGAGTCGGGCGGGATGACCAACGAGGATCGCACCTCACGCCCCAGGTGGAACGGGAGGCCGAGGGAGGAGGAGAGCTGACCGGGCAGCGCCGCGAGCGGGGCCATCGGGCCCGCGAACACCAGGGTGACCGCCTCCGGGATCTGGTTCGCCGCGTCGGACTCGGCGTGGGCGCTCCGAAGGGCCACGGTCTCTTCGCTCCGGCCGGGCGCGGAGAGGTCGAACTGGGTGACCGTCGCGCGCCCGGTGATCACGGGTTCCGGAGCACCGTGATCCGGCCAATCCGGGGAGGGGTACCGAGACCGGTGCAGCCGCACCCTCTCGTGCAGGCGAACGAGTGCCTCCCCCAGGTCGAGGACTTCGCGCACGCTCACCGGGCGCACGAACGACGCATCGAGGAACGCCACACCGCTGGAACCGGCCGTGGCGTGGTCGCTCCCGTCGGGGATCAGGGCGACGTCCCCGAGAAGGAACCGCCCGGGGTCCCCGTCGGGAAGCGCCTCGTCATGGATCCTCAGGGACTCGACGCCCCCCGAGCCACCGGTCTCCTCGTCGCAGCAGATCAGCAACCGGACGTTGTGGGGGGGCGGAGCCCCCTCCGCGAGGTGCTTCATCGCGAGCAGGGAGGCGACCACCCCGCTCCCGAGGTCGTCGTTGGCCCCTCGACCATACCAGCGGCCGTCGTCGCGCATCGTCAGGACGTGGGGCGGGCTCTTCCATCGACCGAGCTGCTCGGCCGGGACCGGGACCACGTCGTAGTGGGCGAGGATCAGGACCGTCGACGCCGCTCCGACGTCGAGGTCGACGATCACGTTGGGCGAGGGGAGGGCGTGGCGGAGGTCCTTCGGATCGGGGAGTGCCGTGAGGGGGTCGAAGACCCGGGTGGCGAGGCCGAATCGTCGGGCGGTTCGGACCAGCTGATCGGCGGCCCGGGAGTAGTTCGGTTTCTCATAGCGCCCGTGGGCGGGGTCCTCCAGGTTCGTCGGCGAGATCGAGACGAGGGAGGCGAGCAGGTCCCGTGCCGAGTTCAGGTCGGTCTCGGGCGAGACCGGCGTCGAACTCCCCTGCCCGCCCACGGTCGGCCTACCGAAGCGCCGCGAGCACGACCGTCGAGCTGGCGACCAGGAGCAGGAAGGTCGTCAGGAACGCGTTCGCGAACACCGAGAGCGTGTCGCCGAGCGAGGTCAAAAGCCGAGCGGTGTAGCCCGGCCCGAGGACGGGAACGTCGGGGATCTCGGCCATTCCGGCGGCGATGTCGACCGGCGCGAGCGCAGCGAGCGCGTCCGAGACGATCGCCCGCACGTCCCCGGCGATGGCGTCCACAGGGTATCGTTCCCCGACGGGGTTGATCCCTCCGTCCACCTCATGGACGACGTGATTGTCCGTGGTCATCACCTCGGCATCATCGACCACCCCTTCCAGGCGCGCCAGGATCTTCGCCCGCATTCCGAGCAGGAGGTTGTTCCCGTCGATCAGAACGTACGCCGAGGTCCGGCCCCCGGCCCGGATCGTCAGCGCACGGATCCCCTGCGGGCCGATCCCGTGCTGCGCCGTCGTGTACCCCGTGCGTTCCGCCGCGCCGACCTCCGCCGGTCCGGGCCCCCGGCATCGCAACGCCTCTGCCACCGCCGCCCTCGAGTCGTTCATCAGGCGGTCGGCGATCGGCGTTCCGTACGCCACGTCCCCCAGGTCCTCGACGTAGGAGTTGTGGGCGTCCACGAGCGCGACACGCGGCCCGGGCTGCGCTTCGAACTCGCGGACCAGACGGTCGGCGACGGCGTAGGCGATGTCGTCGGTCGGCCCCGGAGCCTGGGAGACGACCACCAGCACGGTATCGCCCAACAGTTGGGCCCGCGCGACGCTGTTCGCGTACGGGCTCACGAGCGGGCTGACCTCGGTCGACCCCTTGGCGCCGAGCGACGCCAGAAGGCCCCGTGCGGCGGAGGCGACGCGTTCGACCTCCGCGGAGGTGGGTAGGTCGAGGTCGTGGTCGCACGGAGTGTGCGGGACGAACACGGTGCCGGCCTCCGGGCCGAGCGCCTGGGTCAGCTTGCGGGGCAGGTCGCTGGCCCCCAGGGCTCCGAACGGCCCAGGATGCACGGTCGGGAGGGCGATCGTGGCCTTGAGGCGTCCCTGATGACGGAAGGTGATCAGCCCGACCCGCAGGTTGGCGGGGATCGCGCGTCGGGCGAAGAACGCCTCGAGCGCCTGGGTGGCGGCGGGCTCCCGGGAGTTGATGTGGTCGAGGATGGGACGGATCAACGACATGCCGGATATCCCGAACTCCCGGCGGATCGGCCGCTCCGTCGTCCGAATGAGCAGCGCACAGCACAGGAACCCGAGAAGGAGGAAGACGAACGCGGCCGCAATGATCGGGACAGTCGGGCGGACGAGCAGGAAGATCACGGCGATCGCGACCACCGGCTGGAGGGCCGATGCGGGGAGCGAGCGCAGATGGTTCGCGTTGGACACCCCGTAGAGGCTCATGTGGCGGAACCACAGGACCGGCCCCTGGACCCAGAGGAGGACGAGCACCACCGGGATCGCCGCGACGGCCGGCACGATCGTGAACAGCCTCCAGACGAGCAGCAGGGGGGCCGCGACCGCCGTCCCCGTGGCCGCCAGCAGGAAGCTTCGGCGCAACGCTAGCCGCCCTCCGAGGGCCGCCGCGATCGGCCCGGTCAGCAGTGCGGCGAGCAGAGAGGGACCCAGGAATACGCCGATCCACAGTTCGGCGAACCACCGGACCGGCTGGTCCGGCCTCCAGGCGATGAGCGCGAGCACGGCTCCGACCACGACCAGGATGCCGAGGGTCGAGGTCGGGTTCGGCGCCCTCAGCATCACCCGGGATATCCCCGACGTCCGATGCGCGGGTCCCTCGACCGCCGGCGACCGAAGCTCAGTCGCCACGCGCCTTCCTCACCTCGCCCAGGATCCCGCGGAACCCGTCGCCCAAACCCTCCTCCTCCGTGACGCTCCCCGTCACGAGCACCTGGGCACCGGCCTCGAGGAGCGCGCGCGCATCTTCGCCCGTGCGGATCCCGCCCCCCACGACGAGGGGGATCCCGAGCACCGAACGGACCGCGCGGACCATCTCGAGAGGGACCGGAGACGGGGCCCCCGAGCCCGCCTCCAGGTAGACGAAGCGCATGCCCAGGAATTCGGCCGCCAGCGCGTACCCCTGGGCGAGCCCAACGTCGCCTCGGGCGACCACATCGACCTGCCCGACCTCCCCGACGCGCATGCCCGGGGCGATGACCAGGTACCCAAGGGGGATCGGCTCCAGGTGCATCTGCCGGACGACCGGGGCGGCCTTTGCATGGGTCCGGATCACGAGATCGAGATTGCGCGAGTTCAACAGGCTCATGAACAGCACCGCGTCGGCCTTCGGGGTGAGCGAGCCCGGGCCCTCCGGGAAGATGATCGTCGGGACCTGGACGACGCGGCGCACCGCCTCCGCCGCCTCGCCCATCCCCTCGGAGGAGATCCCGGTCGACCCCCCCAGCAGGATCGCGTCCGACCCCAGGGCCACGGCGCCCTGGGCGATCTCCGCCGCGCGCTCCCCCGGGGACTTGTCGGGGTCGATCAGGGTGAAATGGAGCGGCCCCCGACGCAGCCGCTCGTGGAGGTAGGAGAGGACCCGTCCGCTCCGGGGTTCTGCCGTCATCGGAATGCCGCCACCAGGAAGGCGAGCAGGGCCACGGTCATCGCTCCCTTGCTCAGGGTCTGCTCGCGGTGCAGCTCGCGCGGGAGCCATAGGACGGAGACGACGAACACCGCATCCGCGGCTCCGACCAACGCGAGGTAGATAATCCCCACGGGGGAACCCCATCCGAGGAAGGTGAGGAGCGGGAGCGGGCTGAAGGCGAGGGCGACGGCGACGCTCCCCCGGGCCACCCCCGAGGCCACCCGGAGGCCGTGGGTACGCGGAAGCGTTCGGCGGTCGACGTCCCCCTCCGCGTCCTCCATGTCCTTGATGACCTCGCGGCTGAGCGTGGCGAAGAACGCCATCAGGGCGAACGGGACGAGGAGCGACGCATTCCCGGCCGCGGCGGCCCCATACAGGAAGACCCCCGACGTCAGCACCGCCACGAGGAGGTTCCCGGCGAGCCCCTCGGCCTTGAATCGGAACTCGTAGAGCAAGAGGGCCGAGACCGCCCCCGCCCAGATCACCGCCACGAGGGGCGCGTGCGGGATCAGCGGCAGGACGAGAAGCAGGGAGACGACCAACAGGCCCGCGACCAACCCGCGGGCGCTCTGGTGCGCCACCTCCCCCGTCACGAGGGGTCGGTCGGGGTGATTGGTGCGGTCCGACGCGACGTCGCGGAGGTCGTTGAGCACGTTACCCCCGGCGGTGACGCACGCGGTCGACCCGGCCGCGAGCAGCGCCACCTCCCACAGCGCCACCCCCGGGGCGAACCCCGCCCCCCGGGCGACGACGGCCCCCACGACCGTCCCCAGGAAGGAGACGATCACGTTGCCGGACCGGACCAGTCGAAGGACCGGATGCACGGCCGCCGATGGCGGGCGCCGAGCCTTAACGGTTCGCTTCTCACGAGGGGCCTGCTATAAGGCTGCCCGCGTCGTAGTCGGGTGTGCCCAAGCGGGTGGCCCGTCTCCCGGCGATGGAATCGTTCGCGCTGCCGAACGGCCTGCGGGTGATCCTCGTCCCGCAGCCGGCGAGCCCGACGGCGAGCGTGTGGGTCTGGTATCGGGTCGGATCGAAGAACGAGTGGCCGGGGGTCACCGGAGCCTCCCATTGGGTCGAGCACATGCTGTTCCAGGGCTCCCCGCGCTACGGCAAGGGGGTGATCGACCGGGCCGTAGTGGAGGTCGGGGGGATCCTCAATGCGTTCACCGACACCGATTTCACCGCGTACCTGACGACGGTGCCCCGCGAGCACCTGGCCGTGCCGATCGCGATCGAATCCGACCGGATGACGCGGGCTCTGATCGCCCCGGAGGAGGTCGAGCGGGAGCGCACCGTCATCGATTCGGAGCGGGAGGGCAACGAGAACTGGCCGGGGTTCCGGGTCGACCAGGAGCTCAATGCGCTCGCGTTCCGGCGCCACCCGTACCGTTGGGACCCTCTCGGGTACGCGGAGGACATCAAGGCCCTCACCCCGACCGACCTACAGTCGTACTACCACCGGTTCTACGGGACGCACAACGCGACGCTCGTCGTCGTCGGCGGATTCTCTGCCGAGGAATGGCGCCCGAAGATCGAGGAGGCATTCGGCGGACTGCCCGAAGGCGGGGACGACCCGACGGTGAAGGTCGTCGAACCTCCCCCGCGAGGCGAGCGCCGCTCGTACCTGCACGGCCCGGGGACGACCCCGATCATCGAGGTCGGATGGCGAGCCCCCGCACTGACCGACCCCTCCACCCCCGCGACCGTCCTGCTCGACGTGATCCTGGGCGGCGAGACCCGACTGTTCGCCTCGGGGAGCGCCTGGGGGCGCTCCGGCGAACACCCTTCGGCTCGGCTGTACCGCCGGCTCGTCGATACCGGACTTGCGGTCCGGGCCAGCAGCGAGTGGCGACCCCGCGTCCACCCGGGACTGTTCACGATCGACGCGCAGGCGGCCAAGGGCGTATCGGCCCAACGGCTCGAGGATGCGATCCTCGCGGAGGTGGACCGTCTGGCGAAGAAGGGACCCACGCTCGCCGAGCTTCGACAGGCGAAGGAGAAGGTGGAGCGCGGAGCCGCCCTCGCCTACGAGGGCGCCACGCGCACGGCGTTCCGGGTGGGCTACTTCGCCGTCCTGGACTCGCCGGCGCTCGAGGGCCGACTCCTGGGCCAGATCCTGAAGACTCCCCGCAAGGTGGTGCTCGACACCGCCCGCGCCCTGTTCCGCTCGGAGGCCCGCGTCGTCGTCCACTACACGCCGGACCCGGGGTCCCCCCCATGAGCGACCGCGCCGACCCCCTCGCGATCGAGCGGACCGTCCGCTCCGATGGACTCGAAATCGTTCGCCAATCCTCGCCTCCCGGAACGGCGAGCTTCTCCGCCACCTACCTCGGCCCCGCCGGTTTCGCCTATGACCCCTCCGGCCGGGAGGGCACGGCCTCCGTCACCTCCCATCTGCTTACGAGCGGAGCGGGCCGATGGGACCGGCTGGCCCTCGCTCGTGAACTCGACCGCCTCGGCGCGTCGCTGAGCACCCGGTGCGATCCCGAGTCGAGCGGAGTGACCGTGTGGGGCCCCGCCTCGAGCTCCCGCCGCCTCATGGAACTCCTCGCCGCGTCGGTGCTTCATCCCCGATTCGCCGCGCGCGACCTGGAACGCGTCCGACGCCAACTGCTGGAGCGGCAGCTCCAGGAGGAGACCCAGCCCGACAGCCGTGCGGAGCGCGTCCTCTTCGAGACCGTCTTCCCTGTGGGGCATCCCTACCGATTGTCGGGCGTGGGGACCCGTCGTTCGGTCCAGAAGATCTCCCGGGTCGACGTCGTCCGATTCCATCGGGCCCAGTTCACCTCCGCGAATGGCCTCGTGCTCGTCACGGGCCCGGGAACCCTGGAGGCGGTCGCTCGGGAGGTCCGCCGGGTGTTTTCCGGCTTCCAGACCGAGGCGGCACCCGGCGCGCCCCCCGCGAAGGGGAGCGCCTCGCCCCCGAAGCGACCGATGTCGATCGCGATGGAGGGTCGCAGCCAGGTCGAGGTGCTCGTCGGAGGGCCCTCGATCGCGAGGGCTGACCCGAGGTTTGCCGCCGTCCACATGGCCAACGAGGTCCTCGGGGGCCGCTCGATGCTGAACCGCCTGTTCCAGCGGGTCCGCGAGACAAACGGCCTCGCCTACCACGCGTCGAGCGAGGTCGAAGCGATGCGGTGGGGGGGGTACTGGACCGCCCAGGCCGGGACCGGTCCCAAACGCGTCGCTCGGGTCATCGAGATGGTCGAGCAGGAGGTCGACCGGATCTCCGAGGAGCTGATCCCCGCCTCCGAGCTCGACCAGATCCGCGAGAGCGCCATCGGCCAAATTCCCCTCCAGGTCGAGACCACGTCCGGGGCCCACGAGCTGGGGCTCGACCTCGCCTATCACCATCTACCCGGTAGCTTTTACCGGGACTGGCCCGGGACCCTGCGCGCACTGACGCGCGCCCAGGTCCGGCGTGGGGCCGAGTCGGGCATCAACCGCCGGGGCGCCGTGACGGTGGTGGCGGGTCCCACCCATTAGGCCACTTCGACCTCGTGCACCACGCACCCATACGCATAAATATGGCAGCCCGATAGGTCGGAACCATGCCGGGACTACGCCATGGCGACACGATGCAGCGCAAGAACATCACCATCACGCCCGAGGAGAACGCCTTCCTCGAGCGTCATCCGGAGATCAACCAGAGCGCGCTCTTCCGACAGATCATCGAGAGCATGATGCTCGCCGAGAGGGCGCCGCACCTCGCCTCGGTGCAGAACATGCGACTCGGCAAGGCCGTGTACCGAAGCGGCGCGATCATGTTCCAGAAGGCGGACCGCAAGCGTCCTCGCGCCGACGAGTGATCCCCCTCAGCGACGCGCAGCGTCCTGGTCCCGCATCCGTCGGCCCACGCCGGTCCACGCGGTGCCCTCGTAGTCGGCCGCCCGTGCGGGGAGGATTCCCTCGGCCCCCGGGGTCGTCTTCCATGCCTCGCCTGGGGTGCCGGGACGCATTCGTTCGAGCGAGTGGCGGGAAAGGATGTGTCCCACCGCCCACTTCCGCTCCAGGACCAGCTCCGTGAAATGCGGGGCATAATGGCCCCCGCCGATCGCCAGCGCCACACGGTCCGTCGGGTCCTCGGAGAGTTCAGGTAGCACCCGGGCGAGTGCGTCCACTGCGGCGGAAGGCGGCTCCTCGTCCTCCCCGAACCCGATCTCGACGAAGAACGCGGGCCAACCGAGCTCCGGCCCGTGGTGGGTCGCCTCGAACGTGGCTTCCAACCCAAGGGATCGGCCGGATTCGGAGAGACGGCGCAGCGCATCCGCCATGAGGCGGGGGGAGGTGGGAGTGAGGCGTCCTGAGACGCCCCCGACCTCGGCGTCGCTCCCGGGGTTGCCGAGGGGATGCACGGTGAAGCATCGCTGACCACTCTCGCTTCGGTGAATGGATGGGAACACCAACGCGGGTCGTGCCTCCTGCAGGGCCCGTGGAAACCGCCGGTCGAGGCCCTCATCAAAGATGTGCCGACCCGGGCGCCTGAGGAGCAGGACCCCGGGCGCGAGCCGCCGGAGGGGTGCGCCGTCCACGTGAAGATCGATTGGATCGGGCGTCCCCCATCGCGAGGCGACCCCCAGAGCCACCGGGTCGAGTTCGGAGATCACCACCACGTACCTCACGCTCGGAATCCCTGAGCCCGCGGATGGGCGGGGCATGGACGAGCCTTCGTTCAACGATTGAACCCGAATCGCCCATCCGGGTCCGTGGCAAAAGTAAGTGCCTCCAGAGAACCCGGCGGGTTCGGGCCTGCCGGCGGGAGGCATGAACGGCCCAGAACATGAGGAACTCGGTGGGGCCTCCGTGACCCTCGGCCGAGGAGGGTGTCGACGTCAGGTGGCCCGTCGCCTTGCCGGACGCGTTCGCGGGCCGGGCGGAGGTGATCCGCCGGGTCGAAGAAGGGGTGCGGGACGCCCTTCAGGCAGGGCGGAGCACCGCGGTCATGCTCCACGGGTATCGGGGCAGCGGGAAGACCTCCGCGGTTCGGAAGCTCCAGGCGGTGGTCCGGTCCCGTGCACCCAAGACCATCGCCGTCGAGCTCCCTCTGCGGATCCTCAGCTCGGAGGGCCGATTGCTCGGCAGCATCGTCCAAGAAGTCGGACGCCAGCTCGAAGGGAGGGAGACGGCGGGCGGAAGGTCAAAGGATTCCTGTCCAGGATCAACGGTCTCTCGGTCGCGGGTTCGGGAGTCTCGGTCGCACCGGGCGGAGCGGATCGCCGGACCTCCGGATTGGCGGTGTGGCGGGATTGCCTCGAGTCCCTGGAGGAGGGCACCCTATTGCTGATCGGCGTCGACGACCCGGAGCTCCTCGATCGGAGCGGTCTAGGGGCGCTGAAGACGATCGCGGAGGCGCAGGCCCGGGTGCCGATCATCCTCCTCGTGGCAGGCGGGGTCGAACTGTCGGACCGGCTGGGTCAACGAGAGACCTCGCCCATTGCCCGGGCGTTCTCGGGTACGCGATTCGATATCGGGGAACTGTCGCTCGAAGAGACCGGGGCGGCGCTGGCCTTTCCGATCGCGGCGATCGGAGGGGGCGGGGCATGGCAGCCGGACGCCGTTCGGGAGGTCCACCGATTGAGCCACGGTTACCCGTTCTTGGTCCAATGCTTGGCCTCGGCAGCCTACCGGGAGCCCGATCCGGTGGATGTCGCGGCGGTTCGGGGAGCGGTGGAGGGGGCCCTGAAGATCGGTTCGAGTTGGCTCGAGCGGGAATGCGCGAACGCGTCGGACGAAGACATCCGGGCATTTGCCAAGATCGCGGGCCATGGTCGGAGCACGGTCCGAAGCTCCGAGATCATCTCTCTCGGGATCCAAAGCCCGTACATCGGACGGCTCGTCCGTCTGAAGATTCTCAAGAAGATCTCGCGTGGGCGCTACGAGCTTCGGAAGGCGCCCGCGATCGCCTGTTACCACGCCCTCGCCCGCGGAGTTCCGCTTCCGAAAGCTCACACCCGGCGCGATCCCCCACAAACGACGACGGGCCCGCGGTGCGCCGGAGGGGTTGGGCGGCCCGACGGGCCCCTCACGTACGCCCGGAAACCGACGGAGGAGGGGAGATGCTCCCGGCGGGATTTTCACCGGGCGGGGCGGTTCCCGCCCGGGCTTTGAACCCGCGTCAGAGGCTCGAGAGGCCTCTATCCTTGACCACTAGACTACGGGAGCGCCCACGGCGGTTATGGCCCCTCCTCTTTGAGTCTTTCTGCGTGGCAGGCGGCAGCGGAAGGCTGGAGCGCCCCCTACGGGACGCACCCTGAGTTAGTGTAGTCGTCCCCGTTGAACTCCGCGAAGCCGTAGTCCTCGTACAGGTCGGTTTCGGTGACGGTCACCCCGTTCACGGGGTCGTAGAAGACGATGACCCCGGTCGAAGTGGAGTACGAGATGATCACCGATGGCCCGAGCGCCCTGTGGAGGGAGCTCAGGGTGGACGATGGGATGGAGGCATTGTCCTTCTGGCAGACCGAGGTCGACACTCCGCTCCCGCCACCCCCCGGTGGAGCCCCCCCCGGGGAGGTCACAAAGATCGGGGCGGGGCTGTTCAGCGGGTCGTACGTCAGGGCGGCCACCCACCCGACCAGGAGCAGTACAGCGACGGCGGCCACGGCCCGCCGCGGGAGCGACCATCGCGCAGAGCCAAGGGGACTCTTCCTCCGCGAGGTGAACCGGCCGAAACCCTTCTCCCGGGTGGATGGGTTCGGCGCGGCTCGGCGGCGCAGCGCCACCGATAGGGTGTTGCCCGCGAACAGGGCCACGAGAACTGCGAGCGTGGGGAGTACTACCGGCAACAGGGCCGCCCCGGCAGCCACCACGCCGGAATAGAGAGGCTGGGCTCTCGGGTCCGAAGGGGCGGTCCGTGGTTCGGTGACCATGAATAGGGCGAAGAACAACACCGCCGGGTCGATGGTGGCGAGCAGGAGCACCTGGGGCACCAGCGCTCCCCCTACGAGCTGAGCCGAAAGCACGCGTTGCAGGACTGCCAGTGCGGCGTACGCGCCCAGGAAGCTGACCGGGATCCTCCAGGCCCGGAGATTCCAGAGCAGCAGCAATACCCCCAGGGCGAGCAGCAGCTCCACATCGATCGCGGCCCACCACGCGGGAGCGAAGCCGAACAGGAATGCCCCGAGGACGACCCCCACGCCGGCAGGATTCAACCACGGGCGACCGCGATACCGGAGCGTGTGCTTCACGGTGATCGCCGCGACCGTGACGGCGATGGCTCCCGCCAGGGGGACGATGGGAGGCAGGATCAGGGCCACGAACAGCCCGGTGGCGATCGCCCCATCGGGAATCCGGATCGAATCGAACCGGGCCTTCTGGAACGCGACGTCGACGAGGATGGCCGTCAGGGGAAGGGCAATGGCCGTCGCTACACCCAGCCCCCCGCCGAGGAACTCGAGGCCGTATGCGGAGAGCACGACCAGGCAGATCCAAAGAAGACGGGGTTGCGGGAGGAGGGACCGGACGCGTCGGAATCCGTGGGCGATGACCCCTCGTCCTCTCGATGTTACGGCGTTGGGCGAGCCCGTCGCTCCCTTCGGTTCCGAAGGTTCGGACGCGACCTCGCCCATCGTCGGAAGCCCAACGATCCACCGCTCATAGAGTTTCGAGTCCGAGCTCCCCGAAGGGCCAAAGTCGACAAATACGCTCGTCCGCTAGGTCGAGCGTGACACCTCCTGTCAAGGCCCGCAGCGGCCACATCCTCCTGGAAGGCAAGCGATCGTACAAGGACCTCGTCAAGGTCTACCCCGATATCCACCGCAAGTTGGTCGAGGTGAACAAGCCGTTCACCAAGGAGACCGAACCCATGCTGCCGGAGGTCCTTCTCGAGGAGAACATGCGGGACCTGAGGGCGGACCGTAAACCGGCCGGCTACAACCGCCCGGACGCGTTCGCCATGCGACTCATCTTTCCCATCCACGAGGAGCGACGGACCGAGTTCTACTTCTCGAAACCGGCGCGGTGCCAGGAGGTCGTTCAGATCACCGAGCAGATCTCCGCCCTCCTCAAGCGTCGCGGGGTCCGACACAGTGTCGAGTACGACCGCCTCCAGCTCGGAGCCCCGCGGGGGGTCCCCGGTCTCCCGCCGATGGGGAGCGGGAGCGCCTCGGGACTCCCGTAGGTCGGCCGCTCCTAGGGGTTGGAGTCCGGCCGACGGAACGGCCACATCCCGGCCGGGGCCTCGCCGCCCTTGAGTTGCCCCTGGAGCATCGTCAGGGCTTCGCGGGCCTTCTCGAGGGCCTGGGCGTAGTCGGTGACCCGCAGCCGGATCGACTCGTCGAGCGCCGAGCGCGCGGGCGTCACGTCGAGGTGACGCTCGTGGGCGCGGACGAGCGCTGCGTCGATCAGGTAGTGGATGTTCATGAGTTCGCGATGCATCGACTTGCGGCGGTTGAGCTCCTCGTCCGCGGCCAGAAGGGCCTGCGCGGCCTCGATCTCCCGGCCCGCCGCGCGGCGCTCCTCGACGAGGGCGAGGGTCTGCGGAACGCTCCCGACGCTGACGTGGAGCCCCTCCTGGGCGAAGGTGAGCTCGGTCTGGACCTCCCGTAGCCGCTCCCCCACCCGTTGCTTGACCAGCGAGGTGAGCTGCAGGTCGGCCCGGCCGAGGAGGGGCGGAACCTCGGATAGCTTGCCTCCCTCGAGGGCGAGCTTCGCTTCGCTGAACAGCTCCATGACGGGCGTCGTGTCGAGCCCGAGCTTTTCCCCGACCCAGACCCGGTCCTTCAGCTCGTTCACCCGGTGGCCGAGCCCCTGGCGCCATCGTTCCGTCAGCCGGTGGGACTCCTCCCCGAGGGCGGCGAGCGCCCCGGGGTAGTTCCGCCGGGACATCTCCGAACTGATGCGTTCGGAGGCCTGCCTTCGGAACTCGACCTCCTGCGGCGGGGCCTCCCCGTCGTCATGGTAGAGCTTCGGAAGGGCTTCGAGCCGTTCCGAGAGAAGGGTGTCGAGCGAGCGGAGGGCCGCCTCGCGCGCCGCGGCCAGCCCGTCGCCGGCCCGTTTCCACTCGCGAGCCCGCAACGCGGCCTCCGCCTCCTCGAACGGTCGCCGCACGGCGGCGAGCTCGGTGCCGGACTGGGCCCCCTCGGCCGTCTCGAGCAGGTGACGGACCTCGGCGAGGGCTCCGGAGTACTGCTTGTCGATCGCCCACAGGGCCCGCTCGGCCACCTCTCGGGCCTTCGGGATCGTCTCGAGGTACTCCCCGGCGTCGGCGTGGCGGCGTGCGAGGTCGAGCGACGAGACGACCTCGCCCAGGTCGGCTCCCAGCTCCATCGCCTCCTTGACCTGCCGGTCGGCGGCGTCCAGCGCCTCGCGGGCGCGCCGGTGCTGCTCCCGCCCGACGGCGATGAGGTCGGCCGCGACGATCGCGAGCTCGAGGACCTGGGGATACTCGTGACGGTGGAAGGCACTGCGCGCCTTGTGCAGCTCGGCCTCGGCCGCGGGGAGCTTCACGCCGTGCTGGACGGCGTTGCCGAGCTTGCCCTCGACGGTCTCGAGGGAGCTCTGGGCGATCCGGAGCTGGAGCTCGACCCGTTCGATCTCCCCCTCGCTGCGGGCCGCGAGCTGCAGCGCGTCGAACGGATGGCCGTCGTTGAGGGCCGTGCGTGCCTGGGTGAGGAGGTTGTCGGCGAGCGTCGCGTCGCTCCCGCCCTGACGGGCATGGACGACCTGCGCCTGGAAGCCGGCGAGGGTCTTGGAGACCTGCTGGTAGGTGGCCTGCGTCAGCTCGCGCTCGACGGAGGCGGCGAGCTCGATGACCTTCGCGTAGGAGCGCTCCCCGAGCAGCACCTCGACCTTCTCCATCGTCGCCCGGGCCGCGTGGGCGTCGACACGGACGAGCTCGGCTTCGTTGAGCGCCTCCCGGGCCCTCTTGGTCGCCTTCTGGGCGTGCTCGAGGAAACCGCGGGTCTCGATGAGCTGGCTCCGCGCATGTTCGATCCGCTCGGCCGCCCCGGTGGGGACCTCGGCGGAGAGGTTCCGGCGGGCGTCCCCGAGCGAATCGAGGACCTCCGGCGCCTCGACGCCCGCACTCCGCGCGAGCTCGAGGTCGGCGGTGAGCAGTCGGAGGTTCTCCTCCAGGACCGGACGCAGCCTGAGGACGATCTCGGCGAGGAGCGCCTTTGCGTGGTGGATCGCGGGGGCGGTGCTCGGCTCGGCCAGTTCGACCGTCACCTCCGCGGCCCGCCGCGTGAGCTCGTCGGTCGGTACGGACATCCTCCGGGCATCCTCCAGGAGGAGTTGGGAATCGGACAGAAGCCGGCCCGCGATCGCGCGGTCTCGGGCCTCGGTCAGGGCCGCCGTCAGTTGGGCGAGCGCCGACGCCGCCTGCTCGAACTCGAGCGCCTGGTACAATTGCTTGGCTTCCCCGATCTTCTCCCTCAGGGGGTCGACGGGCAACCCGAGCTCCTTCGTCGCCTGCCAGAGCTCGGTGGCGTCCGAGAGCGCGTCCAGCACTCCCTGCGCACTGGACCGAAGCTTGTGGGCCCCGCTCTGGGTCTCCGTCGCGAGGCGGTACGCGTCCGGGTACTTCTGCAGCCGGGCCGCCTCGTGGGCGGCCTCGAGCGAGCCGCGAAGCGACCCCGTGTCGAGGCCCATCTTCCCGAGCTCGACGAGAGCGAGCTTGGCGTGGGAGACCGCGTCCTCGCTGCGCAGCAACTGCTGCTGGTGCGCCCGGGTCCGGATCTCCTGGCTGGCCCGGGAGGCCTTGACGAAGTCGCCCATGTTGAAGATCTGCTGCACCTCGTCGATCTGTCGCTGGATCTCGTCGCCGGTCCCGCCCATCGCCTCCAGGGCCCGCCGCTCCTCCTCGAGCTGCTCGACGAGGGAGGAGGCGCGCGCCGCAAAGACGGCGGAAAACTCCCGCTCGGCCCGCTTGAGCGCCTCCATCGACCCGGTGAGGTCCTCCTTCACGCGCAGGTTGACGTCGGCGTCGGCGAGGAGCCGGCGGACCGGGCGGACGAGAGCCTCGTCCGGGATCTCCGCGAACCCCTTCTCGATCTCCTCGACCCGGCGGGCGACGTACGGACCCGCGGCGGTCCGCAGGCGGACCTCGAGGGACGCCAACAACTCTCCGGCATCGGCGAGCTGGCCCTCCTCCAGGAAGTTTCGGGCATGGAGGATCTCGTCGGTCACCCCGTCCGGTAGGAACCCGCGTTCCTGGGCGAGGGTCGCGACGCGGTCGAGCGCGATCTGTTGGAGGGAGAAGTGGGTGAACGCCTCGCGGCCCAGCGAGTGGACGGTCTCCTGAAGCTGCTTCCGCGCGGCCTCCAGCTCGATCCGGTCGAGGAAGGAGGTCACGTGCTTGAGCTGCTCGTCGAAGGGTGCGGTGGGGAACTTCGCGGAGGCCAGCCGCGTGAGCAGCGCCTCCAACGACTCGGCCTCCTCCCGGGCGGAGTCGAGGTCCTCGGTCAGCTGGCTGACCCGCTCGACGGCCTCCTGGCTCGCCGCCAGGGCTTCGCTGTAGATCTTGAGGCGCAACGCCTCCCGGGCGCGGTTCATCGCCGCGAACACCTCCGACGGGTCGCGCCCGAGCCGGCGGGCCTCGACGAGCCGCGGGCGCACCTCGTCGAGCAGGCTCGCGACGACGGCGACGACCGGCTCCTCGGTGAGCTGCCGCGCCTTGGTCAACAGTCCGGGCAACTCGGCCGGCCCCGCCGTTCGGACGGGGGCGAGCAGCTCCTCGATGCCGATGAGGCTCGAGGTGGGGTCCACGCCCTGCTCGCGCAGGGAATGGAGCGTCGCCCGGAGGGACTCGATGGCGGCCTGAACCCGGTCCCGGAGCAGGTCGGCGATCTTGGCGTTCTCCGCCTCGACCGCGGGAACGGTCCGGTTCCAGGTGGTGGGCACCGCCTCGGCGTCGCCCTGCAATGCGGCCTCGAGGTCGGCGGAGGGGACCGAGAGGTCGCGGGCGGCGGCGACCAGGGCCGCGCCGGCCGCCCGGGCCGAGTCGCGGCGGGCTTTGGCCAGGGGCAGCTCGTTGGAGACGACATCGTTGAGGCGAGCCACCGCGTCGGCGAATCCGCCGGTATGGATCGTGTCGAGCACGGCGCGGAACCGGGCGTCCAACTGGGCGGGGCGTTCGCCGGTTTCGCCCGACCACTCGGCGATCGCCATCGCCTCGCCGCGCAACCGGCCGCTGAACTCCGACTCGGCGAGCCGGATCCCCTCCTGGAGCCGAGAGAGCGGTTCGAGGGCCGAAATCCACGGCCCGTCCACCGTCGGCTGCTGGGCGTCCTTCAGGAGCGGGAGCAACTCGGAGGGCAGGGTGGCTCCGAACTGGGTGAGCCGGTCCCCGCGTTCGGCGATCTCAGCGCGCCGCCGGAAGAACACGCCCGAGCCGCTCGCCGAGAGCGAGTCCTGGAAGGCCTTCGCCTGGGTCTCGAGCGATTCCCACTCCGAGCGCCGGGCGAGGTCACGGAACGCCGCTTCCTTCTCTTTCCAATCAGGGACCGGCAGGTCGAGGAGCCCCAACAGTCGGACGGCCTCCTCGACCTCCTTGAGGGCGACCTCGGCGGTCGCGCGCCGCTTCTTGAGGATCTCCGCCTTTTCCTGGAGGATCTTGGTCAGACGAGAAGAGGGGAGGGTACCCATGCCGCCCGACCCCGTCGTGGCCCTCGCCTCCTAAGGGGAACCGATCCCGTCACGCGGCGAGAGGGGTTCGTGGGAAAAGATGCGGGGCCCACGATATAAAGCGTGGGAGTCGCTGGCCAAGGGATCGCCCGCTCTTGCTCAGGTCCGGGTGATCCGTCGGCGGCCCATCGCATCGAGGTATTGGATGTCCGTTCCCGGCGACAGGGAACCCTTCATCTCGGCGTCGATGGGGAGCGCGAAGGTCTCGTAGCTCTCGAGGTCCATCAGCTGGACCTCCGTCTCCGTCATCGAGAGCACCTGGGCCTGCCGTTTGCCGATGAGCGGGACCTGCACCTTGTGCTTGACCGGGAACACCACCGAGCGCTTGGACCCGTCGAACAGTCCGACGGCATCGATCCGGGCCTTCGCTTCCCCGTGCTTTCCGGGTTTGGACATCTGGATCGAGAGGATCCGGCACGGTTCCTCCTCGATGAGCATGTACCGGCCCTCCTTCAACTCGCGGACTTCCTGCTGCGTCCACGCCATCGAAGGTTCCCTCGGGTCGGGGCACACGGCCCGAGGAATAAAGCTTGCTCCGAAGCCGAACCCACCCGCCTGCGGAAGGGCACCTCCACGCGCTCCGGTGCGTCACCGGAAGTCGCACGAGGGTTTATGCCAATGGCAGGCCATCGAGCGCTGGCGGGTCCCGCCCGACGGACCCGACCTCACGAATGCAGGCGCTGGCCGAACGGTTCGATCCCCCCGCGATCGAAGCCGCCACCCGCGCGTTCTGGGCCGGCCGAGCGGCCCTCAGGAACGAATCGCGACTGGGTCCGCCCGGGGGACCCACCACCCACGAGATCGTGGGCACCCTCTTCCCGACCGACGACCCCTTCGCCCTATGGCATCGGGAGCTGCTCGCCGATGTCGAAGCCCGATACCTCGCCCTCGCCGGCCGACGAAGCTGGTCGACCGTCCAGGTCGTCGCGGGCCAAGGTCCCCCGCTCCCCGAGATCCTCTCGACCCTTCGGAACGATGGTTTCCACCTCGAGATCGACCACATGGTCCCTCCGGAGCCGGAGGCCCTCAACGCGCTACTTCAGGGGCTCGTCGAAGGGCTCGCGAGGCGGCGGCTGCTCGTCTGCCGGGAGGCAGTGGCGATGTCGTGCCCCCGTTGCCGGCTCCCCCGCAGCCCCGAGGCGATCATCTACCAGCAGGACGACGGGCCTGCGTACCTACTGCGATTCCCCATCCGGGGCTCGCCGACGAAGGCCAGCCTCCTGGTGTGGACCGACTACACATGGCGGTTGCTCGGCACGACCGCGATCGGGGTCAACCCGGATCAGGCGTACGTCACTGGCCGATTCCGTCGGCGGGAGACCGAGGAGGTCATCGTGATCGCGAAGGAGGCGATCCCCCGACTGCACGAATGGCTGCCGGGAGGGGAGTTCGAGATCCTGGAGGAGCGCACCGGTGCCGCATGGGCAGGCACTGGGTACGACCACCCGCTCAGCGTCGAGTACCCGGCGATCGCCGACCTCACGGCCCCGGCGGGCACCGTCGTGGCGGCCCCGGAAGTGACCCTGGGCGGTTCGGGCCTCGTCACGCTCGTCCCCGCCCACGGGACCGCCGATGCCGCGGTCGGGGCCCGGTTGGGCCTCCCGGGTCTCCCCGTGACGACCGCCGATGGCCGCATCGGACGGGTGGTGATGCACAAGTACGCCGGGCTCCCGCTCGAGATCGCCGAAGCGTTCATCCTCCGGGACCTGAACGATGGCGGGTCGATCTTCACGGAGCTGAGGACTCCCCGCGGGGTCCCTCACTGCGTGGCGTGCGGCAGCCCCCTCATCTGGCTGCCGGCCCGTACGTGGTTCCTCGAGCCGGGCCGCCTGGCTCCCGAGCACCTCCAGCAATTTGCGCGGCTGCTCCCCGGCGAGCCGGTCCCCACGATGAGCGATCTGGTGGGCTGGGTGGCGGCGAAGGGGTCGGTCACCTCCGACGGTTCGGACCCCACCCTCCTGGAGTGCGACCGCTGCGAGCTCCTCGCGTCCCCCGAAGAGGCCGGCGAGTGCCCGTGCGGGGGAAACCGTCAGCTGGCGAGCCGGGGACTCGCGACCGCATTGAGGGAGACCATGACGGCGTGGGCCCGACATCAGCCGTTCCAACCGGGCGACCCGGTCGACCTGATCCTCCCCGATCGACGCCGGGCCCCGGCCCTGGTCCATCACCTTGCGGCCATCGCGGCCTCCGGGGTCCGGATCGGCGAGCTGCACCTCCTCCGCGTCCCGACCACCCGCCCGCCCGATAAGCCGGGGGAGACGCCGCGAGGGATCGACGCACGCCGGGTCGCCCTGGTCCGCACGCTCCGATCCCCCCGGGTGGGGAGCACCTTGGCCGACCGCGAGCTGCGGGAAGCGCGTCGGCTCGCCCGAGCCTGGCACCTCGTCCGGAGCGTGGTCGACCAGGCGCTGCGCGACGGGTATCTCCCCTCCGGCGAATCCCTCGCGAACCACCGGGGCGAGCTCCTCGAGGAGGATGCCGCATTCGTCTCCGTGTTCGAACGGATGCGCGCCCAGGTCCTCCGCCAGTACCAGGACGGCCACTTGGGCGAGGCCGCGGGTACCCTGGGCGATTTCCTCGAGCGGGACGTGCGCGGGGATTACCTGCGACTCGTCGGTCCGCGGCTTCGAACCCCCGGTCTCGGTCCGGCCAAAGTGTCGGTCTACCGGGTGCTGTGGCATGTGCTCCCGCTCTGGACCGAGCTCTACGCGCCGGTGGCCCCGTTCACGATGGAGGCGGTGCACCGGGCGTTCCGGGGCGACGCCCAGAGCGTGTTCGAGCGGACGTTCACCCCGGTGCAGGAGACGCTCATCGATTCAAAGGCGGAGGAGGCCGCGCGACCGTGGCGCCAGGTGGTGGACGGCCTGGCGAGGGCGAGAAAGGAGTTCGGGATCAGCCGGGAGGCCCGGTTGGAGAACGCGGTGCTGGTCGCGCGTGAGGAGGAGATGGGCGGGGCGCTCCGGGCGAGCCTGCCGATGCTCTCGCGTCTCGCGTTGGTGACGAACCTTCAGATCGCCTCGCCGAGCCAGCCGTGGAACGGGGCCCAGTTCGTGGCGACCCCCGTCCTCGACGAGATCCATCGGGTGTACCCGAGCGAGAGCGCCCGGATCGCCCGACTTCTTCAGCAGATCAAACCGAGACGCATCCAAGAGGGGCTCGCCGGCGGGAACCTCAGCGTGGCCCTCGACGGCCGATCCCTGCAGATCCTCCCGGGCATGGTGGAGATCTCCGAGTCCCTCCCCGAGCACACCGTCGTGGTGCCCTGGGCGGGCGGTGAGATCTACCTCACCCTGCCTTCCGTCGTCCTTGGCAGCGACGCCGAGCGGCCACCGGCGGTCTCGGTGGAGGCGTCCCAGATGCTCCGCGAGGTGCGCCGTCGACTGACCCGGATCTCTCCGCACGAACCGCCCCCGCGGGCGGTGATGGCCGCCTCCGGTGCGCTCTCGAACGAACTCGCGGCGCGAACCGCCGCATCCGCCCACTACCTCGGCGTCGGCGATCTCACGGTCTCCCCGTCCGACGAGCGGTTCGTCCGGTCGGAGACGATTAGGGGCCGGACCCGTCGGGGTGCCCCATGGGCCGTCTGGTTCCCCGGGGTACTCGTCCCGCGGCGCCCCCGAAAGCGCCGGACGCCCCGCTCGGGAACCCCGAGGGTGCGCGTCCTCGAGGTCGGGCAGGAAGGGGGCGATGTGGATTTCCTCAGCGAGCCGGTAGTGCATCAGGCAGAGACCATCCGGTCGATGCTCGAGCAGCTGGACTCCGTCGTCGGTCGACCGTTCGTCGGCCCGACGAAGCTCGCCAATGCGTGGGCCGTGGGGATCCACGACTACGAGTCCCTCCAGAAGGCGCCGTTCGAACTTCTCAGCGGAGTTCCGGGGTTCGGCCCCATCGTCGCGGGCGCGGTCGTGCGCTCGTTCGGTGGGACCCTTCCCCCGAGGTCGGCACGAGTGAGGCCATCTCTCCACCCGTCAACGGCCGCGGCGATCGGCCCTCCCGCGGTTCGCGAAGCGGCGGGCGCTGACCGGCTGGCCCAACCGGTGCAGGCTCCTGTAGAAGCGACGGCATCGGTTCCCCTCACAGTCCCGGCCGAGCCGCCCCCGCCGGCGGTCGCACTCCCGCCCTCGCCTCCGGCCACCCCGGCCGCCCCCAACCCATGGTCCGACAGCCCACCGCCCCCGCCCCCTCCGACATCGACCCCGGTGCAGTCGTACTTCGTGCCATCGACCCCGCCGCCCCGCCCGGTCGAGTTCCCCGTGGAGGAGCCCTGGTCCCCCCCGACCCCCGCGGTCTTTCCCCTCCCCCCGGACGCGGAGCCCAGGTTCGGAGTGGAGGTCTGGCCCGGTCCGGGTTCCGACCCCGCCTGGAGGATGTTCCTCGATGTGACCGCCGGGGGGGTGCGTGGCTTGTGCTTCACGCGGGAGTTTCCGGACCGGGTCCGGGGTGCCCTGGGGACCCGGGTGGTCGATGTCGCCTGGCTCTCCAACACGGGGCGGGACGGGTCCGTTCGGCCGGGGGACCTAGACGCCGTCCAGGCCCGGATCGCCCAGGCGGTCTCCGAGCGAAGGGTGCGGGCCGTCTTCCTCGGAGGGATGGAGTACCTCCTCTCCCTACACGGACGCGAAAAGGTCGCTTCATTCCTACAGGCGGTCGCCGGGGTCGCCACGGGGGCCAAGGCGAGGGTGTGGGTTCCGGTCAATCCGGCGCTGGTCGTCCCTGGCGCCGCCGAGGAGTTGGCGAGCCAGTTCCCCCCCGAGGTCTCGGCGTAGTCGGGCGCTCGAGGGGTCGTCCCTTTGGCAGCGTCCTTGGGCCGGATCGGGCGCAGGCACCGCGGGGGGGGGGGGGGTCGGCCGGGCCGCACCGCCACGATTGAGGCCCCGGCGTCGTCGACTGGGGGCACCGGCGGAGGTCGATGGGGGGAGGCCGAACACGAAGCCCCTCCGCGGGGGGTGCGGCTTCACCGATCCGCACCGAATTTCGACGTCGACCTACGAGCGGCGGGGCACTTTGGGGATCTCGACGCTCTCCTTGAAGAGGTCGACCATCGCCAGCATGACGTCGTACGAGAGATTGATCCAGAGATGGAGCTCCGCGTCGGGGAGCCTCGAAGCGTCCTCCGGGAGCAAGGCGAGGGCGTCGGTGGCGAGGCTCCGGGCGAGGAGTAGCCGACTGTCATTCGTGACGCGGAGCGACGAGTCGTTCAGACGGGGATAGAATCCCGCAATCCCCTCGCGCATCATGGAATAGAGTCCGCGCCGCTGTTCGATGGAAATCGAAGTCTCCGAGCTCACGAGACCCATTCCGTTCGCCTCGCCGGAGCCAACCGGGCGAGTAGCATAGCCGCTTCGGGGACCGGCCCCGTTCGCCGAATCGCCGGCAGGATGGAAACGGGTTTGTGGCGCGAGGTCTAGCCGGAACCCCAACGTGACCGGCCTACGAAGTCCGCGGGCGCCATTTGCAGTCGTGCTCGCCGTCGGGGTGCTCGCGTTGCTCATCGTTTCGGAACAGGGCTCGGTGTGGCAATGGAGCGACGGCCGGCCGACCGCGAGCGCGGAGGGTGGGCTCAGTCCTGCCCATCGGTGGACGTCGGCTCCGGCCCGCGCAGTGCCGTCGAACTCAACCCACCCGCACACGCGGCCACTCGCCACGACCTACCCCATCTTTGGGAATCTCACCGGGCTCGCTCGCACTCGCACCCCCCTGGCGGGGGAGAACATCTCGCTGTACGATAGGCCCTGTACCTCCATCGCCGCTCCGTCCACGTGTACCTACGTCAACCACACGAGCACCCGGGCCGACGGGTCCTTCGTGATCAATGCGTCCAAAGGCCCGTACTTCGTCGTCGCGAACAACTCCAGCCGCTGGAGCGGCTCGTGGGAGGCGGTGACGGTTTCCGGTGGGCGCGCGTCGGTCGACCTCCTAGCGTACCGGTGGCTACTCTACGGAAACGCGACGTTCGTCCTGCCGGCCTGGTCGAACCTCGCGACGACGGCCTCCAACTGCAACGCGGCCTACCCGTGCGGTACCGGCGTCTACGGGACCCAGGACCCGCTGCTGTCCTGGACCTCGGACGGGGTCTACTATGTGAACAGCACCCATCGACTCGTCTTCTACAACTTCGCCAACGGGTCGGTGCGCAACATTGCCCCCTGGCTGACCCTCTATGACGACATCATGGCCTACCAGGGGATCGAGAACACGGAGTGGATCACGGCCGATTCGGCCTACGTCTACGAGTTCGGCTGCACTTCGGACTGCTCGCTCTCGTCGACCTCGCCGATCGTCTTCTACGCCGTCAACACGACGACCGGGCAGACGTTCCGGCACACATACTCGAGCGTCACCGACGGCGACCTCTACTCCAACGCCCAGATCCAGATGATCGGGGAGGACGGGAACACTTCGATCGCCGCCCTCATCACCGCAGCAGGCACCGTGTACGGCTACAATCTCTGGAACCAGACGCAGTGGCAGCTCGGCACGATCCCGTACTTCGAGGCGAACAACATCTACTGGTTCCCCAACCTCAACTCGTTCCTGAACGTCCAGGCGGACGGGAGCTCGTCAGACGGTCTCGACCAGGTGCAGTTGCAGGGGCCGGCCCCCGGCACGTCGCTGGTCACGGTCTTCCAGGGATACTACGGCACGAACTTCCTGTGCAACGGGGTCAACGGCGTCTACCTCAACGTCAGCAGCCATCGGATCGGAGTGTCGGAACTGACCGGGGGCGGGCCGGTCCGCACGGAGTTCTGGCAGTACGACGCGAGGGGCCGCCTCACGGGCAACTACACCCTGGTGCAGCCGACGACGTATTCGTCCTGGCCGAGCAACTCGGCCCCGGCGAACGTCTACTCCTCGGAGCACCGCCCTACGATGACCTCGAACGGCCCGATGTACAACGGGGACTGGGATGGGATGTTCGGCAACAATACCTGGCTCTACGAACCGACCTCGAAGGAGTTCCTCTCCCCGAACCTCTCCTTCGATCACATCGGGCGCGGCCCGAACATGCGCCAGTCCGGTCAGAGCCCCGCCTCGGTCGAGAGCCTGTTCGCGAACACCACCTACAGCATTCTCTCCGAGTCGGTGAACTGCCGGACGAATGGCACCACCTGCCCGATCCGTGGCACCGCGACGGGGACGGTCCCCGGCACGGTCTGGTGGACGTGGCGACTCGGACTACCGGAGTTCCCGTTCCCCGTCTCCGCCTCCGGAGCGGAGACCCTTCCTCCCGGACCGGTGAATCTGACCGCCTCCTCGAACACGACGTCCATCACCCTACGATGGAGCCCGCCCCCGACGCAGGCTTCCTATGTCCTCAACTACACGCTCTTCTGGGGTCCGCCGGGCCAGCCGAGCGCACACGCGGTCGACCTGTGGTCGTCGAACCTGAGCTACCCGATCCGTGGACTCCCTCCGGCCACCTCCGAGGCGGTTTGCCTTCAGGCCTGGAACCTCCACTGGCACAACATCGGCACGTGTCTCAACGCATCGACCGAGCCCTCCGCTGGCGCGCTGGTGCTTCACCAGTTCTCGGCGACTCCCTCGACGCTCGACCGGGGGATGAGCGTCGAACTCATCGCGAACGCGAGCGGGGGACTCGCCCCGCTCTCGTACACCTTCTCGGGGCTGCCGAACGGCTGTCCGAGCGGCGGGCTGCCCCCGTCGTTCGGTTGCACTCCGAACGTCTCCGGAGTGTTCCATATCCGGCTCAACGTGACGGACTCCGCCGGCGAGTTCCAGCTCGCCCAGCTGACACTCACCGTGAACCCGCCGTTCGCGGTCGGGGCCACCATCGCCCCCCCGGTGATCGACGTAGGCCAATCGAGCAGCTTCTCGACCGTGATCCAGGGCTCGGGGACGCCTCCCTATTCGGGGGGGTGGACGATCCTAGGGGTCGGTTACAATGTGACCGTCGGGAGCGGCCCACCGCTCACCGCGACCCCGACGATCGCCGGGAACTTTTCCGTGGTGTTCGCAGGGACGGATGCGCTGGGCGAGGTCTCCTGGGACAATCTCACCTGGACCGTGCACCCTCAACTCTCGGGGAATATCCTCGCGCAGCCCGCCGCGGTCGACATCGGGATCCCCGTGACCGTGACCGCTACGGCGGCGGGGGGCACCCCCCCGACGAGCGCGGCGTTCGGGGCGGTCCCCGTCGGGTGCAACCCTCAGAGCTCCGGGGCGCTGGCGTGCCGCATCGCCGCCCCGGGGTATGCTCAGGTCTCCGCCGTGGTCTCGGACGCGGCCGGCGAGAACCTCACGGTGTCGACGTACCTCTCCATCAACGCGAACCCGCAGATCGTCGCGTTTTCTCCCACGACGGCCCAGATTACCCAGGGGACCCCGGTCGGTTGGATCGTCGATGCCCAGTACGGCACCCCACCCTATTCGGTCCGCACTTCCGGCCTCCCGCCGGGCTGCCCGGCGGTCGCGCTGAACACGAGCACCGCAACTTGTACGCCGGCGGCGGGATCCTACCGGGTGGACCTCACCCTGACGGATTCGGACGGCCGATCGGTGAACGCAAGCACCACGCTCGTCGTGGCGGCCCCTGCTGTGGGACCCGGAGCCGGCAGTTCTACGACGTGGTGGGCGCTCCTCGCGGCCGCCGCCGTGGCCGGGTCTGCGGTCGTCGTCGTGTGGGTGAGAAGGCGTCGGGGACCTCCCGCCCGAGAAGGCCCCTAGTATTCGCCCTTGAGCCGTTCGCCCGCCGAGTGATTGCGCATGGGGCCGCTCAACAGGGTGTTGTTGCTGACCGAGGCGACGGTCCCGTCGTCGAGCCGGAGCCAGGTCGTCACGATCCCGACCTGGACCACCCGGCCCTTCATCCCGCTGATCTCGATCGTGTCGTTGAGCCGGAGCAACCGGTTGCGGAACAGGATGAACCCGGCGATGATGTTCTGGAGGGTCGTCTGGAGAGCGAGCGTCGCGGCGAGCCCGGCGAACGCCGAGAAGGTGAGGCCCGAGACGAGGTTGAACGGGCCGATGGACGTCGAAAGCACCACCAACGCCGCCAGCCCGAAGACGATGCTGAGGAGGATCCGAACTCCCCGTACGAGAGCCGGAGTCGCCCCCCTCTGGAAGAGCGCCCGACCGGCCGAACGCGCGATTACGTAACCGATGACCAGGAGCGCGACGACCGCCACCGCGGCCTCGAGGTAGTGCAACTCGCTCGTGGCGTCCATGGCTCCCGGCTCCGGGGCGAGCAACCGTGCAACCGACTATTTGGGGGCGAGGGTCCCCCGTCCGCGCGGCCTATCGGCGGTCGCTCCGCCACGAGAGAGCTCCGGAAGGCCCGCGGTGGAGACGCGGAGGGGAAAGCCCGCGGGGGACGCTCCGGGCTTACCGAGCTCGCGCCCGATTGTTCTTCAGATTGTGCTCGACCTCGGCGAGGCCGAGCGCTTCGAGCACTGGCGGGACGTACATCCCGAACCGACCCCGCAGTCCTTTCTTCAGGCCGTACCAACCGCCGACCGGGTTCTCCGATGACCGCCCCCATGCCTCGACCGTCCCTGCCGGTGCGGGCTTCTGTTCGTCGGTGCTTCCCAGGACGACCCAATCGCCCTTCCCCTTCAGCATGGCATGGAGGTCCTCCACGCAGCGCAGGTGGTAGCGGAGCTGGGTCTTGCCGACGGTCACTACCAGCGCCGGCGGGTCCGACGCCGGGTCGCGATACGCCTGAAACTCCGACGCGCCGCTGGGCGTCTTGAGCGTCCATGGACTTGCCGACGTTCCCGAGCCCTTCACCGATGCCTTCGTCACGGATGCCGCCACGTCAGCCCAGGGCATTAAACCCGATGTTACTGGTTGAACCTCTGGCCACGCGAAGCTCGGCCGTGGGAGTACCCGGTCCGCTTCCGGCCGACGCGTCCTCCCAAGCCGGCGGGGTCGAGCGGCAGGGGTCGCGAGCCCCCTACAGGGGAGACATTGCCCGATCGGACGACTGAGCAGAGAAGAATCCGACCTCCGATGGGGTCGTTCCTTTGGATTCCTTCCGGCGCTTCCGACCTACCCCGGAACGCTGCGCCGAGGACCAGTTCCTCCAGGTCAGGTGACGGCCGCCGGATTTGAAGTAGGGTGAATCGGAGGGGGGTCAACTGGATCCCGAGAGAATCTCTCGACCAGATGCTCCACCCCCGGTCTCCCCCCCGCCGATCCGAAGGGTTCCACCGCGGCGGTCGAACGAGGAGAAAGCGGGAGGAATGGGTTGGGCCCGGCCCCTGGCGGCCCGCAGGGGACGTGGGGGTATCGGACTCCGATGGGGAGTCGATACCCCCGGGGGGTCTCCCGATCAGGTGACGGTGACTCCCACGAGGGCGGCGCCGTTGCCCAAGGTCCCCAGGTTCATCACGGCACTGGCGCTCCCGGCACCGGTGGCGTGGGCATCAAAGACTTCCGCAGCGACGTCCGCGATCACCAGGAGGGTGACATACAGGGTGTAGGCCACCGAGGCGTTGACCGCGTAGGTCCCGGTCGCGCTGATGGTTTCGTTCTGGTAGCCCGTTCCCGTGAAGGTGCCGGCGGTTCCGCCCGCCGAGCTCGTGTTCCCGCCGTAGTGGGTGCAGGTCGTGTAGCAGTAGTTGCTGCTGTAATTCTCCACGTCGGTGAAGTTGGAGAACCCGCTTCCCGACACGAAGTTGTCGTAGCTGTAGTTGGCGTTGACCAGGTAGGCGTACCCGGTCACGAACACATCGGAGTAGACCTCACAGTAGGACTGCGGGTCGGCGTACTTGAGGGCGCAGGAGGAGAACGGCGTGATGTTCCATGCCGCCGACTCCGTGACTGCCCAGGAGACGCTGATCGTGTGGGAGCCGCTGGTCTTGAAGTGGATCGGGGTCTGCAGGTTGACGTAGGCGTCCCAAGCGGCGAAGTTCTGCGAGGCGCTCGTCTTGCACTTCGGTGCCATGGCCTTGGTGCCGGCGAGGAACGTGGTCCCGCTCCAGTGCGGTGCCACGAACTGCTTGACCTTGCCACACGCCCCGTTGGAGACGCTGTAGCTTGTGGACACCCCGAAATGCTTGATCGGAATCGACACGAGGCCCGACGCTCCGGCCCCCGCGCTGACCGGGACCAGGAGCATCATCGCCATTACGGCGAACGCCGCTCCGGCAGAACCCAGCCCGGCGATCCGTCCTAGTCCTCTCTTTCGCTTCCCAATTGACGTGGTTTCGCTCATGTGGTTTTCTCATCGGCCCCAGCGCACGGCGCAGATACGCGCCCGCTGAGGCACCCGCCCCACCTTTCTACGGGTTAATGTACTTCGAGGGTGCCCGTCTGCGGCCTCACGAGCCTCGTGAGACAGGCGAAGGCCGCACATACCGACTTGCGCTAGTGTGACATGTCGCAAGCCCGGGGCCGTCGACCTGGAGCGTTCATGGCCGAAGGACCCAGGTCTCGTTGAGCCAACCGTGGGACCATCGGCCCCCGAACGTGACCCCGTAGTCCGCGGCCGAGTTCCATGCCAAGGAGATCGCGTTGATTGGCCTGGGAGAGGTGGAGGGGAATACCTGGGTCCAATGACCGGAGTAGTACCACCACGTGTCGTTGTACACATGCGTGCGGTGGTGACCTCCGAAGAGCACCACGCCCGAGCCGTTGGGGTCGTAGGCCATCAATCCTCCGTCGCGAGAAATTGGCGCCACGGTCAGGTTGCTCGTGATGTTCGTCCACGCGCTCCCTCGAAGGACCCACGTGTCCCCGAAGGTCGGTCGCGAGGCGTAGCCGCCGAACAGGAGCACGTACTGATCGAGGGCGTCGTAGGCGACCATCGGTTCTCCCCGGGGTGTGGGGGCGACCGGGGTCTTGAGCTGGCTCCAAACGCCCGCGTGGAAGGTCCACGTGTCGTTGTAGAAGTGGAAGGAAGTGGGCGGTACCAGGCTCCCGCCGTGGCCACCGAACATCACCACCTCAGAGGTCAGTGAATCGTACGTGATGCCGGCCACTCGCCGGGCCGGGGGTGAAACCGTGGGGGCGAGTTGGGTCCATTTGCCGCCCACGAACTTCCACGTGTCGTTGAGGTAGTTCGTGTTGTTCGACCCACCGAACATCATCAGATATCCGTCGGCCGGGTCGTAGGTCATCATCGCCCCGCGCCGGGGTTGGGGGGTGGGAGTGAGGTGAAGACGGACCCACTTTCCTGCCGTCGTGAACTTCCAGGTATCCCCTAGAAGGGACAGGCGATTGTGCCCGCCGAACATGACAAAGTAGCCGTCCACGGGGTCGAAAGCCATCACGTCTTCCGCACGCGCTCCCGGCGCGACGGGGAGAATGATCTGGGTCCAGTTCTTCGGCGGGGTTCCCGAGCTGTTGGTCGGGCCAACCAGTCCAGCCGGGTGGAGGCTGAGCGATCGGGCGAGGGGGACCGACGACGCCCTCGCGGCCAAGCCACCCACGTAGGCCGCGGACGGGATCAGCAGGACCGCGACCCCGAGGAGGGCCACGCTCGCGATCGTGAGTCGGTTCATGGCCTCGCCGAGACTCGGTTCCCCCTTCTTAACCGTCTCGGGAAATCCCACCCCCGTAGGACTTCTGCGGTACTGGGATTCGTGCGGCCGGACCCGGGGCGGCCCCGGGAGTTGGGCACGAGCGGCCGATCTACGAGACCGCCCACTCGGTGGCGCACTCCACCACCTCCGACGAGAGCGGGGGTGCCACTCCATTCGGTGGCCCGTCGCGATCCGCAGGTCGACCGGTTCAGGAGCTGCTCAACGTCGCCAGCTTCAGCACCGTGTTCCAGTTCCGCGCCGTGGCCCGGGTGCCGAGCCGGGTTTCGATGATCGAGCTGGTCAGCCGCGAGGTGCCCACCCCCCGAGGGTAGACGATGTAACCGTGCCGGCCCCACCCCCGAGCGAGCTCCGGACCCGAGATCGCGTCGCTCAGCCTGGCCCACGCGGAGTCGTCCGGTTCGCCCTTCAGGGCCAGCATGAGGAGGTGGCCCGGGTCGTTCCTCGCCTCCCGCCCAAATGGGTTGCGGGTGACGATCTCGGCCCACTCGATGGAAGTGCGGACGAAGACCTCGGTGGCGATCGCGAACCGCCGGTCGAGCGCCTCCTCGAGCTTCTTCTCGACCCGATCGGTGGATTCGCGGGCTCCCTCGAACACGATGTTCCCCGACGCGAGCAGAGTTTGCGCGTTCGAGAAGCCCAGCTCGGTGACCATGGTTCGCACCGCCGCCATCTCAATGCGCTGGTGCTTGACCAAGTTCACCGCCCGAAGGAGGGCGACATACCGGCTCATGAACTCGCCCTGTCTAGGAATCTGTCGAATAGAACCGTTTTGGGATGGGAGTCGCCCCGTGGTGACGAACCCGACGTAGCCCGCGGCCCGCGCGCGGGGCGTCGGTCGTCAACGGGCTCAGTGTTACGATTTACAGGAAGCGCATACTCTTATACGAAGGCCGAGTCCGCCCGTCCGATGAGTTCGAGCCCCCCCGGAGCCCGTCGATCGGTGCTCACTCCCGGTGAGAAGGTCGCCGTCGCTCTGCTGTACGCGGGGATTGCCGCGGCCACCATCGTGGCCTTCCTCCTGCTCTACCTGATCTCCGCCCGATACGACATCCCCCCCGCCCATGGGGGGGGTGGGGGTTCGCTCATCACCACGGGTGCGACCTTCTTCAGCATCGGCCTCGCTGCCTACGTGTTCGGCCTGAGGCACGGCGTCGACGCCGACCACATCGCGGCGATCGACAACACCACCCGCAAACTGCTCGCCGAGGACAAGCGCCCCCTGACCGTGGGCACGTGGTTCTCCCTGGGTCACTCGACGATCGTCGTCGGCCTCATCGTCGCCCTGGTGTTCGCGACGGAGTTCATTGACTCGAAGATCAACTTCCTCCAGTCGACCGGGGCGGTCATCGGTACCGTCATCTCCGGCTCGTTCCTCTGGCTGATCGGACTCATCAACGTCGTGATCGTCCTCGAGGTGTACCGCCTGTTCAAGGCACTCCAGCGGGGGGAGTACAACGAAGAACAGCTCGAGGAACAGCTGAAGAACCGCGGGTTCATGAACCGCTACTTCGGCAAGCTCTTCGGCGTCATCAACACCCCACGCCAGATCTATCCGGTGGGAGTCCTCTTCGGGTTGGGATTCGACACCGCGAGCGAGATCGCGCTCATCGCGGTCACCCTAGCCCTCGGGCTTTCGAACATCCCGATCTACGTGGTCCTTGTCTTCCCGTTCCTCTTCACGTGCGGAATGGTGCTGGTCGACACGACCGATGCGATCACGATGCGCTTCGCCTACGGCTGGGCGTTCCTCAAGCCGATCCGGAAGATCTACTACAACCTCACCGTGACGGTCATCTCCGTCCTGGTCGCCTTCCTGATCGGGGCCATCGAGCTCCTTTCGGTCCTGGGCTCGGAGCTTGGGCTGAGCGGGACCTTCTGGAACCTCATCGCGGGGCTCAACTTCGCGGACCTCGGGTTCGCGATCATCGGGATCTTCGTCGTCACCTGGCTTTCCGCATCGGCGTACTACCGGTACCGGCGGTTCGACGATATCCCCCTCGGCCCCCCCTCGGCCACGGGCTCCCCCTCGGCGCCGTCGGGCTAGGGTGCGATGACCGAAGGGGTCGTCCGGTTGGGAATCTCACTCGAGCCGGAGCTGCTCGGCTCGCTCGACCGATGGGTCAAGGAACGGAACTCCCCCAGCCGGTCGGAGGCGGTCCGTTTCCTCGTCCGCAAGGAGCTCGCCGAGAAGGGCCTCGAGGACCCGGAGGCCGACGCCGTCGGGACGGTCACCTTGCTCTACCGGCACGACGCCCCCATGGTGCTGCGCCGCCTCGCTGCCGCGCAACACCGTTGGGGAACCCACATCCAGTCCTCCACCCACCTACACCTAAGAGGCGAGGCGTGCGTCGAGGTGCTTCTGCTCGTCGGGAAGCGGCGCGAGATCGAGGAGGCGGCGGAGGACATCCGCGGCGTGAAGGGGATCCTCCAGGGACGGTTCACCACGATGACCCCGGGGATCGCCGGCGCCGCGACGGGGCATCAGCACCCGCATCGCCCCTGACCGAGGGGCGCAGTTCGCCCGTCCGCCCGCCGGCCCGTCCAGACCCTCTGCCCCCTCCGCGACCGAAGGGCTCCCCTCCGGCCCGGCGGCTCAGCCCTTGCGGGCGACAACCAGCACGGCCTCGGCGGGAATGGAGACACCGGCGGCATTGGTCCACGGCTCGAGGTTCTTGCGGGTCTTCTGAAGGACCGCCTGTTGGATCGGCTCCGTCTCCTCCGATAGGGAGTGGCCGATCGGTGTCGCCTTCAGGAGGGTGTCGAGGTACTGTTGGGCGTCGGCGAACTTCATGTAGTGGGTGACCCGCCCCTCTTTGGCCGTCGGGAACCCCGCCGCCTCGAGGAACGCGACCATCTCGCCCGGGCCGCCGGTCTCGTAGGGCGTCGGCAGATAACCGGACTCGTCCGGCTCCGCGTGTTCGAGCATGGGCCCGACCAGCGCGTCCAGGAACGGGACGTTCGGGCCCGTGCTCCAGACCGCGACGCCGATCCGCCCGCCCGGCTTCAGGGCTCGATACGCCTCCCGCGCCGCCTTCTCGGGATCCGTGAAGATCTGGAATCCAAAGCTGCTCATCGCGCAATCGAACGACGCGTCGGCGACATCGAGATCCGCACAGTCCCGGACCCGGAACTCGACGTTTCTAAGACCGCGGGTCTCGGCCACTTGGCGCGCGATGGACACCATGTTTTCCGAGAGGTCGACGCCCAAGACCCTGCCGGTCGCGCCGACGATTCGTGCCACGGTCATCGCCGGCTCTCCCGGACCGGTGCCGAGGTCGAGCACGCTCTCGCCGGCCCGCGGGTCGAGGCGCGCGATCAGGTCCTGACGGAACGGCTCGAGGTTCTTCATCAGGGCGACGTAGGACTCCGCACTCTCGTTCCACGTCGTCCGAGTGTACTCGAGATAGTACTCGTCCGTGTACTTCCAGGTCATGCGACTTCCGGTATGTCAACGCCACCGCCCTATTCGCCTTTCGCGTCGAACGCGGCCCAGGGCGATGGGGGGCCTCCGCCTCCCCCCCCGGAAGCGGGAACAGTCCGCGGCCGTGTCCCTCGGGCCAATTCGGGCATAAGCGTCCGGCCCGAGGCTGCACCGTCTCAGCCCCTCGGTTCAGGGTCGATGCCGACCCCCTGCGTCGCCCGCCGACCGGGCGGGCCGTTCCACGTCGTCGATTCCGGTTCCCGAATCTGAAAACCTCCGGGAGGAATCTGGCGCACGACCAAGGTCTAGACGGAGCGTGACCGTTCCGAAACCCGATGAACGAGAACACCTGGTACCGTTCGGTCGCCGTTGGACTGGTCGTCCTCCTGATCTCCGGAATCTTCCTCGGGCTCACGTGGGGCGGCAAGGCGGACCCGGGTCCGGCCGCAAGTTCCCCGGAGGCCGCCTGGGGCTCGCCGGCGGTAGATTTCGTAAACCTCACCATTGCGTGGAACCCGGCCACCGGCCTCGACGAGTACTTCTCGGCGAACTTCACCGTCCCTGCCCACGTGGTGGTGCGGGTGACGATCACGAGCTACGACAACGGGACCAATCCGATCCCCGCGTCGTACTCCACCGTGCAGGGGACGCTGAGCGGCATCGAGACGGTCTCGTCGGAGGGAGTCGATCGATCGGTCCCAGCAATCCCGGGGAAGATCGCGCACACTTTCACGGTGCTGTCTTGGGGCACCGTCGGGTCTATGATGGCCGGCGATGGGACGGGCGGCATGCTCAACCCCGTGGTGCCCCCCTCGATCTCCGTCTCCGACCCGGTCTCGGTTTCCTTCTCTACGTACTTCAACCAGACCGGCCTGTTCACGTGGGCCTGCATGGCGCCCTGCGACCCCACCGCGATGATGAGTCCGGGCCTGATGGCCGGGACGATCTCCGTGCTCTTGGGCGGCGGTCCTGCAGGCCCGGGTTCCCGGGTGGGAATCTCGTCCGGGGGAATCCTGTCGTCGGGCCCGGAGCTGTCGGACCCCCCGACCATGGTGCCCCACCGCTCGGGGGCCACGATGGAGTAGAGGATGACCGCGAACCCCGCGCCGTTGAGCGCCGCGCTCGCGACCCCGGCCGTCAGGAGGTCGTGGGTGACCAGCTCGCGGATGGTCCGAGTGAACCCCGAGGGGACCTCTCAGGAGTGTCCCAAATGCGGAGGGCGGACGGCTCTCCCGCGGGAGGAGGCGACGAAGGGGACCCGGGGTCGTACCCCCCGTTCTCGGATGTCGAGGCGGACCGTGTGCGAGAGTTGCGGATCGGAGTGGCATCGGGATGTGGCGGCGGCGATCGCCGTCCTGGCCCGTGGCCGTTCCATCCTACGGGGAGCCCCAGTCCCCCCGAGCGCGCGCAACGAGCTCATGGAGGCGGCGGGGTGGCGTTCCGAAGTCGAAGGGCTTCGGGGCCTCATCGCCGAGCCGAGGAAAGGAGACGACGCGAAACCCGGGCCCCCCCCGCTACGCGTAGGGGTTTCCGGATAGGCTGTTATCCTTGCGACGTGGTCGTATCGGGGACCGGCCCGTAGTGTGGCGCCGGAGATTCTCTGCTGCGGGGATCGGCCTCGATAATCTGCCGAAGATTGAACGTGGCCGTCGCGGGTTCCCCACTGGGTGCGATGGTAGCACCCGGTGTCAAGATGTCCGAATCCACAGATGCTACCTCGGGTGCAGGTTTCTGGGCGAGTCACGTTCAGGAGATCAAGACCGGACTGCGCGTGGTCTTCGGGATCATCTGGCTCATCGATGGAAGTTTCAAGTTCTCCGCCGGGGTGCTCTCCAACTTTCCCGATCAGGTCAGCAACGCCGGCGCCGGCCAGCCCGCTGGCTCTCCGGTTGGTTCCAGTTCTGGGCGGCGCAGGCCTCCGCGAATCCGGCGTTGTGGGTGTACATGACCGTCAGCTTCGAGCTCGCCCTCGGCTTCGCCCTCGTGGCCGGCTTCCTGAGGAAGATCGCCTACGCGGCCGGCTCCTTCCTCAGTCTCCTCATCTGGGCCGTTCCCGAGGGATTCGGGGGTCCGTACGGGCCAAGCTCGACCGACGTGGGTACCGGGGTCGTCTATGCGATGGCATTCCTGTTCCTGCTCCTCGTGAACGCCACGTCCGGGTCCAGCCGGTGGAGCCTGGATTCCGTGATCGAACGTCGCTGGGCCGGATGGGCGCGCTGGGCCGAACTCCGGGCTCCGCCTCCCTCGTAACCCGCGAGGAATGGTCCCGGTCGATCCATGGTCTCCCTACGGGGATGCCGGAGCTCCGCGCCACGCAGTCCGGGATCGAAGGCCCTCCCCGAACCCGGCGTCGCCTTCACTAGCCAAATGGGGAACGCCGGAGGGGTCGCCCGCAGTTCGTGCACGTGCGTCGGATCGGAAGGTTCGATACCCCACAGCTGGCGCAGATCTTCGCGCCTTTGACCACATCATCCGGTCCCGCGGGGGGGACCCGACCCTGCATCGAGCTGAACGCGGTGCGAGCCACTTGCCGACGCCATAGGTACACTCCCACCCCGACGAGGATTGCCGCGAGCAGGAGGATCCCGAGCGCGCTCCACGTGGTCAGCCAGGGGGTGGGTCCCGGCGCGGTCGAAACCGAGATCGCCGAGAGAGGGGACGTGCCATTCGCGCCCAACGCATCGGTGACGACGACCGTGGGGGAGAAGGTGCCTTTCGAGGGATAGGCGTGGACGACCGTCGCGCCGTACAGCTTCGTACCGTCGCCGAGGTTCCAGGTGAAGTTGAACGGACCCCCGGCCCCGCCCGAGGCCACCGCCGAAAAGGTGAACTTGCCGCCGACGAGCGCGGAGGCTGGGCTCGAGTGGGCCTGGATCTGAATGGGCGACACGTCGACAGTGAAGGACGAGGCGGCGAGCATCCCGTTCGAATCTTTCGCATAGGCCACCACGCTGAAATTCGCAGAACTGGCGAACGCATGGG
>JAKIWG010000010.1 GCA_022750155.1 Thermoplasmata archaeon
GCGTTGATCTGTATGGGCGACTCGTCGACAGTGAAGGACGAGGCGGCTAGCATCCCGTTCTAATCTTTCGCATAGGCCACCACGCTGAAATTCGCAGAACTGGCGAACGCATGGGCCACGTTCGCCCCCGGGAACGAGCCGGCGACGTCCCCGAACGACCAACGGAATCCATTGAAGCCCCCCGAGCCGTTCGTGGCCACCGCCCGGAAGGACAACGGGGTGCCCGGGGCCGCGCGGTAGGAGTTGGCCGAGGCGGCGATCGACAGGGAGGGACTGATATTGAGGGGAACGGAACCGCCGGCGACCGTAGAGGTGGCGTCGGTCGCGCTGCACTCCGCAAGATAGTGACCCGCCGCGGAGTACGTGTGACTTCCATTGCCCACGGTCAGCGTCCCTCCGTCGCCCAGCGTCCAGGTGAGAACGACCGGGGCGGTGCCACCGGAGGCCGCGCAGAGGAAGGTCAGCCCCTGGCCGACATCGGCCGCGGTCCGGTTCACGCTGATATCGAGCACCGGAGCCGGATTGACGAGCACGGAGGTGGCCGCGGTCGCCTTGGACGCCGACGAATCGGTGACCCGACACGTGATGGTCTGAGTGCCGGCGGTCGCGTAGGAGTGGGCGAGGCTGCTCCCGGCGGGTAGGAAGGTGCCGTTGCCGAAGTCCCAGGTGAACGTGAACGGCGAAATCCCCCCGGACGGGCTGCAGAGGTACAGGTTGTTCTGGCCCGTGTCGACGAGGGTCCGTTCGGCGACGACCGATACGGAGAGGGGGAGGGGGGTGCCGAAGGTCACGACGTTCGAGTCGCTGGACGATCGTGCCGGGAGCGCGGTGCCGCACCCGGAGACGCAGTCGGTGGTGTTGAGGTACGCTGCGTAGGCGGTCCCCGAGGAAAGCCCGGAGATCGTGTAGGTGAGGGTCGTGACGTCCGGGAACGTCGCGACCGCCGTGGGGGAGGCCCCCCCGACGCCCTCGAACAGCACATAGGAATCGAAGGCGATCCCACCGCCGTAGCTTGCGTTGTTGGTCCAGTTGAACACCACCGAGGCTGCGGTCGGCTGCCAATAGGTCAACACCGCGAGTGGGGGTTGGGCCACCGAGAGCACGTTGGTGGCCTGCGAGCCAAAAAAGCCGTTCTCGGTCACCTGCCAAAAGTACGTCCCGCCGGGGGTCAGCTGCGTCGCGACGTAGGTGGTGGTCGACTGCGCTGTGATCACCGAGATGGTGTTGAACGTACCCGGCGTGCCGTTCGCGGAAACGTCGACCGTGTAGTTTCCAAACGTGAAGTCTGCCGTGGCCGACCAATTGAGGCTCAGGGCCGTCGGCGAGCGTCCGGAATCCCCCAACGCGAACCCCGCGCTCGGTGTGATCGATGAGCGCACTCCCGATGACGGAGAGTTCGATTGAGAGGGGCTGCCACGGTTCATTGCCACCGGACCGGCTCGTGGAGCGAGGGGGTGGTGGAACGACCCGGTCCATGCGGAGGTCGATCCCTGCGGCCCGATGGGGGCGAGTAGGATGGCAATACCGACCAAGGTGAGCAGGAGGCTCGGCCCATTGCGCAGTCCCCCATTGCCCCGGGCAAGGGACAGTCGCCTTCGCTCGGGACCCATACTTCGACACGGTTTTGGTCGCGTCGCGGTTAAGAATCTTTCGTCGGCGCGCGCGGCACCCTTTGGGGGGACACAAGTCACCTGACACCGCCCGCGGATTCAGGCTCGATCGGCGGGAATCCCTCGACCGACGGCGTGGGACGAAGGCCCTGGCCGCCGACGGCTCACGGCCGGGTGCGGTCCGGGCGCCTCGTCCGGGACGGGAAACCTCGTGATGGTCCGGAGCTGCATCTGCGCAATCGATCCGAGCCATGCGGGTACCCGTCTAACCTCAGGAACCTTCTCCCCTCTTCGACCGGCCTCTCCCCCCAGGCCTCGACGGGTCGCGGAGTTCACCTGGGATTGTGCGCGGCGACCGGTGATCCCCAGAGCCAGCTGGGTGGATGGGGTGTTCGGCGGCTGTCTCGGCGGTCCGAGGCCCGCGAAAACAGGCCGTGGGGTTTAAGTTTCCCATCGCTTCCGGCCCTCTACCCGAGGGGGGCGACTATGGTCGGATTCGGAAACGCGGGGCTGGTCTCAGTAGCGGTGCCGTGGATGGCCGTGGTGACCATTGTGCTTCTCGTCCCCGGCGCTATCGGAACTCCTGGCACCCATAGCGCCAAGGTCGCTCCGGCCGCCTTTACGTTCCATAAATGGGCCGACCTTTCGAGCCGGGCGGGCGTCGCACCGACCGCCCGGCAAGCATACGGCATGACGTTCGATCGTACCCAGGGTGTCACGGTCCTGTTCGGCGGCAACGCGGCCAACGGGTCTGCGTTGGGCGACACCTGGGAGTTCGTGGGCGGGCACTGGAAGAACATGAACCTCACCGGGAGTGCCGCTCCGGCGGCCCGATGGGCCGAGGGGCTCGTGTACGACGGGTTCCTGGGCGGGGTCCTGATGTTCGGAGGCCAGAGCTCGTACATCTCCTACTGCGGAATATCGTGTGCCTTCAACGACACGTGGCTGTTCAATTCGACCGGCTGGCACAACCTCAACCTCGCCGTGGCGCCGTCCCCCCAGCCGGCATCGGGACTAGTCACGGACACCCACGACGGCTACGACCTGCTCCTTTCGCACCCGGTCGGGATGCCTTCCTACACCGAAGAGTGGCGGTTCAGCGGAGGGAAATGGATCAACGCGACGGCCACGATCAAGGGGGCCATCCCCAATCTGGGGTTCTATTCGGCCGACGACGTCACAGACGGCTACGTCGTGATGTACGGAGGCGATTCCGGTTGCAGCGGCGCGGGGATCACGTGGATGTACCGCACCGGGACCTTCCATAATCTCACCTCTAAACAGACGGCCAGCCCACCCGCCAAGGCGGGGAGCCATGCGATGACCTACGACCCACGAGTGCACGGGGTCGTCATGACTGGGGGATACGACGCCAGCTGCAAGGTCTCCAACCAGACCTGGCTGTTCCACCTCGGCCATTGGCAGAATGTTTCCGCCATCACCGGGACGCTGATCCCGGGCCGCTGGGACGCGCGGATGGTTTGGGACTCCAACCTTGGGCTGCACGGTGGCGACCTGACATTCAGCGGGAATGAGGCCAAGGTGGGGGGTTCGAATTCCTTCGGCTCCGACACCTGGAAGCTGACGCCGTAAGCGGCGGCGCGGGCGCCTCTCGGGCACGGACCGCCGTTCGAATCGTCTCGGCCCGCCTCGGCTAGACCTCGGGAGGAGGGGCAGTGGTGCGACCCCCTCCCGTGGGCCGAGTAGAGAGGTGGACTCCGCCCCTATGCGGGCCTTCCCGTGAGCTGGTGTCACCGCACGACGTTGCGATCCGCCCGGTCCATCCGTTCCACCAGGTCCCGGGCGATGAAATCATCGAGCTCGCCAGGCTCCGCGCCAGTCAGATCTTCGACGATGTCGTCGCGGGTCGCGTCGAATCCGAATCTCAGGCCGATCCAGGCGATCACCCCGGCATGGTATGCAACGCCAAATCCGACAAACAGGAGGGTGTTCCCCCCGAACCAAATCAGCACGTAAAAATGATGATCCCGATTGGAATCATACCGTACGCGACGAACCGTGCGGCGGTCCAGCCCAAGGGCATGGGTCCGTCGCGGGACGTCACCCACCGATATCTACACTCCGAAGGGTAGCTCGGCGTGGCCCCTGCCTGCGGCTCCCGGCAATCAGCATCTTCGCCCGCCTCGAGGGAACTCCCCCGGCGGAGCCTTTTCCTTCGCGGCGATCGACCCTGCGCCACCGACGGATACGAACCATCCGACGATAATCCGTGACTCCGGGGGTACCGAGTGCAGAGCCACTCCTCGTACACCCGATGGAAGGAAGGCCGGGGGGGCGGGAGGCGCCGGTTGTGCGGGTTTCGGGTCACCCGCACCCGTCGCCCTCCCCCCAGGGGTGCTGGTCTAATCAAGCGGGGCCCCCTTCGCAGGCTGTGTCCGACACCCAGACGATCGAATGGCTCCTCGAGGAAGGGCAACCCTCGATCCGCTATCTGACCCTGACCCAACTTCTCGGGAGAAATGAGAACGATTCGGACGTTCGGGAGGCGAAGGCCAGCATCCCAAAGGTCGGCTGGGCCTCGGAGGTGCTTTCTCGCCGGGATCCGGGCGGCTGGTGGGTTCGGGACCGCGGGTGGCTCGAGCCTCGTTTCCGCGGGACCCACTGGAACATGCTCGCACTCGCGGACCTCGGGGCGACTCGCACCACCCCCGAGGTCGCCCGATCCAGCGAGTACTGGATGGCCAAGTCTCCCCTCGTCGGCGGCGGGGTCGGAGGGTTCGGGAAGGGGAAGGGCCACCATTGCTACACGGCCAACATGGCCCGAGGACTCATTCGCCTCGGCTTCGAGGACGACCCGAGGGTCAGAAAGACCCTCGAGTGGATCGTCAGGACAGCGCACCCCAAAGGTGGCTGGGCGTGCCGCTTCTCTACGGGCGGCCAGTCTCCCAGCCGGACCCTCGATGCGTGGGAGGGTTTGGGGGCGTTCGCCGCGTATCCTCCCGCCCGGTGGACCCCCGCGATGCGGGAGTGCGTCGAGCGAAGCGCGGAATATTTCCTGGACCACGAGCTCCACGTTCAGGGCCCGAGATACGAACCGTGGTACCGGTTCCACTGGCCGGTCCACTACTACTATGACCTCCTCGTCGGACTCGACTGTCTCACCGCCCTCGGATACGGGCAGGACCGCAGGCTCGGGTACGCTCTCGGACTCCTGCGCAAGAAGCAGCGGCCCGATGGGAGGTGGAACCTGGACACACCCCAACCCGACCCCGATCCCGAGACGGCGGAGTGGTTCGCCGCTCACCCCGAGCGTCGACCCGAGCCCCTGACGTTCGAGGTGGCGGGGCGTCCGAGCAAGATGATCACGCTGCGGGCGCTCACGGTCCTTTCCAGGGTGGGCTAACGGCCTCGATCGAATTTCCTCGCGCCGGAGGCGTTCCTATCGGGAACCCCCCCGAGGAGGCGAATCCGCCGGCACTCCCCCCGGGGGTTCCTCGTGCGGCTAGGGTCGATCCCTCGGGGTCCGGCAGGTCGTCCTCCGGCTCGTGACCCGAGAACCCGGGGCGGCCTGTCACCTCGGCCGAATGCGAGGAGGTCTCACCGGTTCACGAACTCGACCCGAAGAACGACGTCACGGCGACCCGCGGTCCCGACGGCGCCGCATCACCAGCAGGGCGACGACCCCGACGACCAGCACGAGAACGACCCCGACGCCGGCGCCAACGAATGTCCACGGAATCGCGGGGCCCCCGCCCGAGCTCGTCGAATTGAAGGGCACGCTCAACGGACCGAGGCTCTGCCCGCTCACCGTCACCGAGCCCGGTGTGGAGGAATGCCCGGCCGCGGAGGTGGTGTAGCTGTACGTCCCGTTCGAGACGCTAAACTTGATCGTGGACGCCCCGTCCGACCAGCGGGTGACTCCCGTGGCCCCGGAGGGGACCAACAGAATCACGGCCGGGGGCTGCGTGGGCGTCAGGGTGGCCGACCAGTTCGTGCCCGGAGGGAGGCCCATCTGGGCGAACGCCAGCGGATAGACTTCGTAGAACACGATCGCCTGCGTCAGAGCGGACCCGGCCACCGAGACGTTTCCGTGGGAGGGAATCGGGGCGTAATCGATCAATGCGAACACCGTGTAGGCGTACATCCCGTTGGGCTCCGTGAACGTGGTCCCGGTGGTGCTGGTCGACTGGGTTGATCCGTTCAGGGTGACTTGCCACGTGGACCCGGCGGGCAATCCGGTCTCCGTGAAGGTCACGGCGTAAGGCCCCGAAGCGATGGCTGCGAACGCAACCGAGACGTTGACTGCTTTGCCCGACACCACGACCGGGCCCGAGCTCGGAGTCGGGGCGTAGCCCGTGACCGGGGACACCGAGAACGAATAGGAACCGTTGACCTCGGAGAACGAGAGTGTCGGATTCGATCCCGTCATCCCCGACCCGTTCAGCGCCACCGACCAGGTCGTGTGCTGAGGAAGGCCCGATTCGACGAAGGTCACGGAGTAGTGGGTGGACCCGCCCCCGTGCGTCCCCGCGGCGACGAGGGTGACGTTGTTCGAGCCGTAGTTCGTGACAAAGGCGAGCGACTTGGCGTCATCGAACCCCACGCCGTACGGATTAGAGCCGACGGGGAAGTTCGCGACCACCTTCGTGGTCGAATCCGAAATGACGGTGACGTTGTTCGAGCCGGAGTTCGTGACGAAAACGTCTCCCTGAGCTTGGTCGTACGCCACGGCGGACGCGCCCGAACCCACTCGCAGGTTCGTGATCACCTTGTTCGATGCGGTGGAGATGACGCTCGAATTGGAATAGACGGAGTTCGCAGTGAAGACCTCTCCCTTGGCGACATCGGTCGCGATCCCGATGGGGTTGCCCCCGACGGGGATGATGGCGGTCACTAGGTTGGTGGCGGTGGAGATCCGCCAGACGGTGGCATCGTCGAACATCGCCGTGTACACGCCCCCATGAGTCGGGTCGTAGGTGATCGAGTCCGTCACGTTCCCGACCCCGACGGTCGCAACGACACTGTTGCTCGAGTCGCTGATCACGTAGACGCTCGTCTGGTCACCGGCGACGAACACCTCGCCCGCGCCGCCGTCGTAGGCGACACCGATGGGGTATCCTCCCGTCGAGATGGTCTTCACAACGGTGTTGTTCGTGTCGTTGATGACGCTCACGGTACCGCCCTTTTCGTTTCCGACGAAGATCTCTCCACGCCCGCTGTCGTACGCCGCGTCGTAAGGAGACGCACCTACGGCGATCGTCGCGACGACCGAGCGGGTCGAATCGCTGATGACGCTGACGTTGTTCGAGCCGTAGTTCGTGACGAAGAGTTCGCCCTTGGCGCTGTCGTAGGCGATCCCGACCGGGTGGGTGCCGACGGGAATGGTGGGCGACAGACCTAGATTGAAAGGCCGGGCATCATTTCCCGGCTGGTGGTTGGCACGGGCCGCCTCGTGCGTCGCGGGTCCAATCGACATCGCTCCGATCGTCAGGATGAACACGAGCGTGATCACGGCGATTCCTCGTTCGGTGGCGATCCCCACGGCCCCACTCCCCTCCGCCATCTCGCCGCGTTCCTCTGGGCCCCCGATGGCCCGAGGTCCGCGACCGCCGGATGCACTTAGGTCTGGCGGCGAGCGGTGGCACCCCCTCTCCACCGCGGGGACGAGCGCGGGGGGAAGCTCCTCCTCGGAGAATGGATCGCCGGTGCCGATTACGGCCGAGGGACTCCGCCCCGATCACGCCTCAGGTGCGTTCTCTCGAACGGATCGGTACGGCGGCCATCGTCTCCCGACGGGACCAAAGGGGATCGGTTCGAGCGCCGGCCCTAGCCCCCGAACTCACAGCCAAGCCCGTGGGCGGCCGAGCGGTTTGCCGTCGAACCTATCGGCTGGCGTTGCCCAAGGGAAAAAGCGCAAATACCTCGGGAGAGTGTTCCGCCAATGGAGACCGACCCTTCCCTGGCCCGCCAACCTGTTCTCGGGCTCCCGGAGCCGGGCCCCTGGTGTGTATGAGGTTGCTGGTTGTGGACTCCGACCCGGAGCTCCGCGAGGAGCTCGGGTCGATCTTCGAGACGAAACATCACGCCGTGACGACGAGCGACAGCTCGGCGAAGGCGGTTCGCGAGCTCGAGGCGCGGGAGTTTGATGTGATGTTCACCGACATCCGGTTGGGGCGGCAGAGCGGGATGGACCTGCTCGTGGAGGCCCAGCGGAGATGGCCCCGAATGATCGTGGTCATGCTGACCGGTAAGGGGTCGATCGAGTCCGCCGTGGAGGCGATCCAAGCCGGCGCATTCGATTACCTGCCGAAGCCGGTCAACCCTCGCCAGGTGCTCCGGGTCCTCGAGCTCGTCCAGGCGCAGCTCGCCCTCGTGGAGACCAAGACTCCGCCGCGGGATCCTGTGGAGATCGCCCGGAGTCTCGCGACGAGTGAAGGGTATGAGGTGCTGCTGATCACCCCGCCTCCCCCTCCGGGAACGATCGAGCGCGTCAGCCACCTGCCCTTGGACGCCGAGAATCCGTTCCGTATCCGGGACGCGGTGGAGAGTTTCGCCGAGCCGAGAGCTCGCGCGGCCGTCGTCCTGGCCGCGATCGAGGAGCTACTCGCGCGACACCGGGAGGAGGATGTTTCCAAGCTTCTCGAGGAGATCCGCGCCTGCTTGGACGGGAAGGGGCCCCTCGCCGTCGGGTACAACCCGTCCAAGATGAGCGCCACCGGGGCCATCGCGGTGCGCGCGTCGATCGTCGCGGCCGACGCTCACACGACGCTCGAAGTCCTTTCGAATCCGATACGGAGGCTCGTCCTCCGTCGGCTCGGGGACGGCCCCTGCACCTTCATGCAGGCCATGGAGGCCGCGCAGCTCGATGACACGTCAAAGATCGCCTTCCATCTGCGAAAGATGGTGGAAAGCGGGCTCATCGAGCATGACGGCAATCTCCCCTATCGACTCACGCCGAGAGGAACCGGCGCTGTCGATGTGCTCTCGGAAATCGACCAGCTCGACTCGGAACGGGGGAGCGGGAACCGGATCTTCACGGTCCCGGCCGCAGGCAGCGCACGTAGCGCGGGGGGCGTGGTCGAACAATAGGGGCTCCGCCCTCAACCCGAACAAAGCGGCGCCTTATCTCCGCGTTCGGGCCCTACAACGCCAGGGGATCGGGGAAATTAGGATGGAGAACTCCCTGGGGGAACCGAGCAGCCACGGCGTCTACGAACAGGTCCGGGCCTCGGGCAGTGCCACCGCCACACCCCCCGAGGACCGGTTGTCCGAGAATTCCGACCCGGTTCATGGCGTCCTGTCGGCCGAGGGGACCGTCGTGGTGGCTTCCGAGGACGTCGTCGCCGACGCGTCGGCTGCGGGCGATGCGCTCGATCGTGACCACGAGCCCGCGCCCGGAGATCCTCGCTCGACCCCCCGGGTGGAGGGCGACCCCCAATTTCGGACCGCGTCGCTCCGCGAGCCAAGGACGACCGTGATGCCCGACTGGATCCTACTCAGCGCATCGGCCGCCCCGGGGGTCGCTTTCCCGGGCAGCCTCCCGTGCAGAGCGACTGGCCTCACGAAACCGCTCAGGTCGAGTACCAGGTCCGGGGGCGGTTCGCTGCCCGAAGGAGGCCCCGCGGTCCCCGGCGAGTTCGTGGGATATCCGATGGGCGGGACGGACCCCAAGCACGAGATGAGCGTTCCATGAGCGGACGCGAACCCACCCCCGACCCGGCGGAATCGTCGGGCCTACACCGGATCGCGATCGGGGCCACGGTCGGCCTTGCCGCCGGGATAGTCGGTCTGGTGACGCCCGTACTATTGCTTCTGATCGCCGCCTACGATCCGGATTGGATCCGGCTTTCGGCGCGCCAACTGATCCAGGTCACCGCGGTTCTGGCGATCGCGGGGGCCCTCCTTTTCGCGATCTCGTTACTGGGGTATCGTTACGGGTTTTCGTCGCTTCGAAAGGTCGACCGCCGGTTCTGGTTGGCATCGGTCCTCTGCATGCTCGGAAGTGTGGGTCTGCTCCTGATCATCCTTCCGATCGCCTACGCCCTCGCTTCCTCCGATACGATGGCTTCCTGCATCCAGGGGGCTCCGACGCGGACCCCCGAATGCCTTCGCTCGGCGGCCCCGCTTGCCTCCTACTTGGCGGTGGCGGGATTCTGGCTGCTCTGGCTCGGCGGCCTAGGCGTCGTGGTCGGGTTGGCCCTCGCCAGCCTGCGATACCGTCAAGCGTGGCTTACCGCGGGAGCGGCGCTCTACGGGGTCATCGTCCTCGGCCTCGTCGCACCGGCCCTGTCGCTCCTCCTTCCGGTAGGGGGACTCGCGTACCCCCTCCTCGCACTCCCCGTGCTCGTCCTCGCCGCGCCGGCGGTGACCTCTCGAGGCAGCCACCGAGCCATGCGCACGACCTGACACCCGGGAGGCGCCGCGCGCCGCCACCGCGGGCTCATCCCTGATCGGTTGGGCCGCGCACCACCTACGGGGTCGGAGCTCGATCTCGGTCCACGCCGCGTGACCGCCCTTGAACGGAGTTGAGGGAGCGACTATCCCTCCGGAGCCGCGTGGCAACGCTGGTAACACATGGTGCAGCGAAGCTTGGTAGCCGTCCTAGCAGCCCTCGGCGCGATCCTGATCATCTTGGGAGGGATCCTCGGGTTCCTGCTCAGCTTCGGTCCCGGAAGGTTCGGAGGAAGGTTCGGTTCCGATGGCGGAGCGTTTGTCTACGGAATCGTCGCCGTCGTCCTTGGCCTAATCATCCTTCTCTGCTCGGGCTACACCCATTATCGCGGCGTGAACAGCTCGCTGGTCGGAGGGATCGTCCTCATCGTTCTAGGCGCCGTCACTTGGGCCGTCGTCGGAGACTGGGTCCTCGTTGCGATCGGCGCCGTCCTGGTCGTCCTTGCCGGATTGGTCCTCGCGGCAGAGGTCCTCCTCGGCCAAGGCCGCAGTCAGGGAACGGGATAGGCCGACATCCCATCTCCGCACCGGCCACCCACGGGCCGAAGACTTGCGGCCCATCGTCACGCCACCATAGGTCCGAGGGGGTCGCGACGCACGCCGGATCGCGTTCTCTGCGAGCGGATTCCGTCGGATCCAGACGCGACCTCAGGCCAGAGCCCCAGAGTGGCGCCCGCGAGTGGGTTCGCACGGACACGTGGGAGGCGATGCACTCCCTGGGCCGACCTGAGGCACGATAGGACGATCTTGCTCCCCAGGGGAGATCCGGTGGGGCGTCCTGTCCACTGGTGCGGCCCAGAGCGAGACCCCCCCCTTCGCCCCGTATTGGACGGGGTTGACCTGGGAACCGCCTGGCGCCACCGTCACGCTCAGCTTCGGTGTGGTCCCGATCCCGAAGCAGCGCCGGAGGGCATCCGGCGCTGGCGATCACAAGCGATGGGTACTCCCGGTCATGTAGCGGGGCAGGGAAAGGGCATCGGTGCGTCGACGGCACACTTTCGGGAGTCTCCTCCGGAGGGTGCCCCCTGGTGAATGCTTCACCGAGAGTCACCCGTGGGGCTAGAACGTCGGCGGGGATATCTCGTTCCTGCGATGGTCGCCCCGAATCCCCTGGACCTCGGCCTCGTTCTCCTGTTTTGGGCCGAGGTCGCGACCGCCTTTATCGCTCGGTGGACCGCGCTTCCGATCACGGCCCTGGAGATTGTCGCGGGCCTTCTCCTCGTGGCCCTGCTCGGTTTCACGGTGCCGGCAGGGAAGGACTCGATCATCGCCCTCGGCGGCCCGTTCACCGTTTCCTGGGCCGGGATCGAGATTCTTGAGTGTAGAGTTTGAGCACGTACCCCCCACGATGGGCCGGGTCGGGAGGGCGAGGTCGGGATTCGGAGCCGACCTGCGGGGTGCGGCGCTCGCCCTGGAGGGGTGGTCGGAACCAGGCGTCGAAGCTGGCCCTATCCCGACCGAATCAGGACGATCGACTATTGGGTGGTTCTCGCCGCGCTGCTTTGGCGAGTAGAGTTCACGACCCCGGTTCCGGAGAACGGGAGGTGTGAGACTTTGTTTCCGGCGAGCGTCACGGCTCCGATGTGGGCCAGGGCGCGGCCGTGCAACGTCGCTCCCGTGGCGAAGGAGATCGACTTGTGGGCAAGGATGTTGCCGTAAACCACCGACGTCGTACCGAGCGTGGCGGAGCTTCCCACGACCCAGTAGATGTTGGCGGCCTGGGCCCCGCCGGCGAGGATCACCTGGCGACCGGAGGTCATCGTGAACTTCGTGGTGACCTGGAAGATGAACACGGCCCCCGGGTGGCCCTTCGCCGTGAGGGTAAGGTCCCCGGAAGAGATCGCGAGGGACGACGTGGACGTGTAGAGACCCGGGCCCAGAGTCTTGCCACCGATGTTGCCGGCGACCGAGACCGCGCAGTTGCTTCGGCCCATCGCATTCGTGTATGCGATTCCAAGGTCGTGCTGTGCGTTCGCGGCAGCGGTGTCGGCCTTGTGGATGGTGCCCGTGACGGTTCCCGGTGGGAATCCCGTGACCGCAGAGCCGGGGCTGAGGCCGATGTTACCCTTCACGGTGGAAGCCCCCGTGTTGGTGATGGTCGTGCCGGCCAGTATCCGGAAGTGGGCGGCCGACCCGAGTGGGACCGAAGTTTGCCCACACGCTGCCGGCAGCGCGCTCGGCGTGAGGCCGCTCGATCCTGCCGGACCGGAGCTCTGGGACGTCAGGCTCGACGTACCCCGGACCATACCGATCGCGGCGGCGAACATCAAGACGGCCACGACGGCGACCGTGGCGAGAACGGCTAGAGGCGGTATCAGGGACCTGCTCAACTGCATTATCCGAGCTTGAGGCCCCGCGTTATTTGGCGGGCCCCTCAATTCGGTTCAAGTTCCTGCCGGTTGGATCGCCTCGTGCCGGGTCCACCGACTGATCGCCGGAAGTGAGTTCGTCATGCCTAGCTTCCGATTGAGTCGTCGGACGGCGAGCGGGGGACCCCCCTCGAGTCCTCCCCATTGGTGTAGCTCGACCCCGTGAACACCCAACGTCGGATTGTAGGGAAGCAGGTCTCGAACGGCGTTGAGTTGGCTCGCGTACGTCAGGGTGGGCACGAAAGCGATTCTCGGTTTCCGACCCTCGGCCACCGTCGCCGGTGTGGTGTACCCTGAGAACAGGTCGGCCCCCGGTCGACAGGGCCTCGTCGCGGAGTTCGGAGACAGCTAGTCCCCGTCTGTAAAATTCTACTGGCTAAATCATTAAGTAGATGTTTTACTTTGTAAAATCTCGTTGCGGACCTCCCGAGCGACTGAACCCGCCGGCCACTTCCTGGGTGTTCGACTCACCCTCGAAGAGCTGGCCCTGCTCGACCGGTTCCGCGAATCCCGGGAGCTGACGACCCGTTCCGACGCGGTGCGCGCGCTCGTGCGCGCGGCGGATCGTCTGGCCCGCGGGGTTCCGGATCTGCCGGTCGGGTTGCAGTCCCGACTCGAGGAGCTGACCGAGGACGGCTACGCGAACAACCTGGACGGGGCGCTCACCCTCGTCCTGACCTACGGCCTCGACGAGGTCGGTCGGGTCCACTCCGACCGGCACACCGCGCTCCGAAAGTCGGCGCGGGAGACGGCCGAGCGTCGCCAGACTCGTCGCCGGGCGGACCGCGAGGGTCGGGAGCTCCTCGAGCGATAGCTCTCAAAGAAAGGGGTTGGGTCGTAAATGGAACAGTTGGGGATCGCCTGGAGCGAACGAAGCGGATTCATTTGCCGGCTCTGCCGGGCGGACGCGAAGCATAATGAGGTGCTGCATATCTCGTTCTGCCCCGTCCACGGGCTGAGCTCGCCGCTCGATATGCTCCCGTGGCGACCGGAGGCCCGACTCCTACGAAGCTCTACACCCGGACCGGGGACCATGGCGAGACCGGTCTCGTCGGTGGTTCGCGCGTAGCGAAGGACTCCGAACGCATTCGGGCCTTCGGCTCGCTGGACGAGCTGGGGGCCTCCCTCGGCCGCGCTTCGGCCACGCTGGGGGAGGGGCACCCCGCCGTGTCCGAGCTGTTGCTGAGGCTGCAGCACGAGCTGTACATCGCCCAGGCCGAGCTGGCGACGCCCTCGCCGGCCTCCGCCCCCTCGCCCCAGATCCTCGAGCGACACGTCGCACGCCTCGAGTCGGACATCGATCGGTTCAGCGCCACGTTCGAGCCGGTCCACACCTTTGTGCTCGCGCGCGGGAAGCGGGCCGGCTCCGAGCTGCATGTCGCACGGACCGTGGCCCGCAGGGCGGAGCGCGACCTGTGGGCCCTCCATCGGCTGGAGCCGCAGCGCTCCGAGCTTCTGCGCTGGACGAATCGAATGAGCGACCTGCTGTTCGCGCTCGCCCTCTCCGTGAATCGCGCGGAAGGGGTCCACGAGGTCCCGCCGGACTACTCGGTCTGAAACATGGGGAGGGATCGGTGGAGGTAGGGGTCGTCGGCAAACCGAATGTCGGGAAATCGACGTTGTTCAACGCGCTGACGTTGATGGACGTCCCGATGGCCCCGTACCCGTTCACGACGATCCATCCGAACCGCGGGGTGAGCGCCGTCCGGACGCCCTGCCCGCACCTCGGAAAGGGAACCCCTTGCACCCCCGGCAACGCGCGGTGCATCGATGGGGTCCGGTGGGTCCCGGTGAACCTGGTGGACGTCCCCGGTCTCGTCCCCGGCGCCCACGAGGGGAAAGGGCTCGGCCACAAGTTCCTCGACGATCTCCGGGCCGCCGACGGCTACCTGCAGGTCGTGGACGGCTCCGGGGCGACCACGGCCGAGGGGGAGCTGGCCCCGGCGGGCTCGGTCGACCCGTCCATCGAGGTCGAGTGGCTCGAAGAGGAGCTGGTCCGATGGGTCGCGGGGATCCTCGGCCGGGATTTCATGAAGCACGCACGGACCGCCGAGCTCGAGGAGTCCGAGGCCGAGGACTTCCTGCACGTGCGACTGACCGGACTCGCCATCGGCGTGCCCGCCATCGCCACGGCGCTCCGCGCCGCCCCGATCGACCGCGACAAGCCCTCGACGTGGACCGAGGCGGACCGGTTCCAGCTGGCGCGGGCCCTCCTGCACGCCGCGCGACCGCGCCTCGTCGCAGCGAACAAGTGCGACCGGTCCGACGCGGAACGCCTCGGCCAACTGGCCTCGGACGTCGCGCCCATACCGGTCGTCCCGACCTGCGCCGAGGCCGAGCTCACGTTGCGGCGGGCGGGGCGGGCCGGCCTCGTCCAATACCATCCCGGGGACCCGGGATTCTCCCTCTCGGAGCCCAGCCGGCTGAACGACGCGCAGCGAAAGGCGCTCCACGAGATCGAGATGATCATGAAGCGGTTCGGATCGACCGGCGTCCAGCAGGCGCTGGAGCAGCTCGTGTTCGGCCAACTTCACCAGATCGTGGTGTTCCCGGTGGAGGATGAGACGCACTGGACCGACTCGAAGGGGAGGGTGCTTCCGGATGCCTTCCTCCTACCGGCCTCAAGCCCGGTCCGTCAGATGGCCTACAAGGTCCACACCGAACTGGGCGAGAATTTCATCCGGGCGATCGACGGTCGGACCCACCGGGCCCTGGCCGCCGACCACCCCCTCGAGAACGGCGCGGTCGTCCGCATCGTCGCCCGTCGATAGCGTCGTACGGCCCGAATCGAGTAATACGACCGCGCCGGATTCGTCGAGTTGAAATACTTGGGTCTCCGGACCCTAACCCCCAAGGGGACCTGAGATGCAGGAACGAGCACGGAATCGGGCGATCTACATTGGCACCATTGCGTCGATGCTCGCGTTGACCGCGGGCTTCGTGCTGGCGGCGACCGTCGGAACCATCCCCGCGCCACCCGCCCAGGGCGGTGCGTACACCGCGGCCGGCACCCCGCCGGCCAACGTCGCCACCACCGGCGCGCGCCTGACCCAGGCGGCTGCCACCGGTGCGGTGACGACCAACTCGCTCGCCTCTCCCCACGTCCTCACCGTCACGACCTCCTCGGGGAGCGACGCCCTCAACATGAACGCGATCTCCACCGTCGGCGACTACGTCCAGACGATCACCATCACGCTGACCGCGGGCTCTCCCTCGGTCGCCGCGAACACGGAGTACTCCATCTCCCTGTTCATTGCCGGAGCGACCGGCACCCCCCAACTGCTCTACGTCGAGACGAGCGCCACCTTCGGCTCGGGCGCCGTGGACACCCTCGATATCAGCTACGACATGGGTAGCGGCTCGAGCGGGTTCACGATCACCGCCGTAAGCGACCTGATCACGCAGTGTTCCGCGGTGGGTACCTGCTAGGTTCGCGTCGAATAACACGCGGCCAACCCCTTCTCCTTATCCACCTCGCGGGTCGTTCCGCCGAAGGGCCGTGACCGCGGCCCCTCCGACCGATGGTGGACCGTTTCGGGCGTTCTCAGGATTCCGCGCCCCCGCGGGGCTCGCTCGTGGACGGGCCGGAGGGGCGACGCATCGGGGTGGGGGGCGGGGTGCCGGTCCGACGCCGCTTCCACCGGCTCCGCATGGACCTGCGCGAGGGCGCGCCCCTGGTCACCCTCGGCGTCGTGGTCATCGGAATCGGGATCTACGCCCTGTGGGTCAACGCCCGATTCGGGTCGTCCCACTTCCCGATCTGGCTGTACCTCGTGGCCCTCGGGGGCGTCGCCATCGTGGGTGGCCTCGGTACCTCCCTGGCGGGAGAGGCGATGGAGGGACTCGCCCGCCCGGGCGAACGGGTCGGAGAGGACCTCATCGCGATCCCGATCGCCGAGTGGGAGGCGATGCGCGCGCTGATCCGCGACCGCCTCGGCGAAGAGTCCGCGCGGGTCACGCCGCCCGCTCTCAACCCTGCGCCATTCGCAGAATGGGCCGAATCGCCGCCGCCCCAGCCCGCGCGGTCCGTCGCGCCGCCCGCGCCGACGGCCCTCCCCTCCCACTCGGAACCGCGATTGGCCCCTCGCGTGGCGCAATCCGGGGCCGCCTCCCCTCCCCCCGTCGCCCCGGGGAGGAGCGATCCGCCGGTGGATCGCGGGGACCTAGGGGGCGTCGCCAACCGGATCCCCGCCCGGTTCGAGCCTGCCATCCACGCCGACTGGATGAACCCGAAGATGCCCGCGCGCGCCGGACCCGCTCCTCCCTCCCCCAGGGAATCGGGGACGGCCGCGCCTAAACCCTCCCCCGTTTCACCGACCGGGTCGACCGGCCCGGGGGCTCCCCCGGTGGTCGCCCCGGACCGTCGGAAAGCGGTTCGAAACGTACAGCCGTCGACCCCCCCTCCCACGCCCGCCGTCTCCGCCCCTCCCGCCAAGGGAGGGGCCCCCAATGCACCCAAGCGACGCCCCGGCATTCGGGCGGGGACCGCGTCGGAGAGCCCTCGCCCTCGGGCGACCGATGAGGTGGGGGATGTGATCGACATCCTCGAGTCGGCGCTCCCGTCGCCGACCGAAGCCGCGCCCGCCCCACCGGGAGAGTCGGGGGAGGCCGGGCCCGTCAACTGTCGACACTGCTCGGCCAAGATCCCTGCCAATCGCCCGTGGCTCCGCTGCGAGTCCTGTGACGGGGGCCTTTGCTTGGAGGGCCTCGTGGAGGCCGCGGAAGCCGGCACGCCCGGGGTGTGTCCGGCGTGCCGCTCGTTGTTCGGGGAGCTCACCAGCGAGTAGGTCCGTCTAACGGACGCCCAAGTGCTCCACCAGTTGAACGCCGAGGGGGGCCGGTTTGACGATGTACGGCACTCCCCCCGCGCGAGCGATACGTCGCGCCACCTCGAGCTCGTGACCCGGTTTCGGCAGGACCACCACCGACCCGCCGGCTCCGGCGCCCGTCAACTTCCCCCCGTCGCACCCGGGTGCTGCGGCGGCCAACAACGCCTCGACCCGCGGGTGGGAGACCCCGACCTCGCGCAGGAGCGCCTGATTCTGGTCGAGCAGCCGGCCGACCGCCTCCCGGCGCTCCTCTCGGAGCGCATCGACCCCTTCCAGGGCGACCGATTGGAACCGGTCGAGGAGGGCGGGTCCGTCCGATTGGTCGAGGCGCCTTCCGACGGCCCGGACCGTCTCGCCCGTATTCCTCGGGATCCCGGTGTAGCCCACCACCCAGACCCACTGGGGGTCGGGGAGGCGTCGGACCGCCCACTCCCGGTCGCCGTCCCGTACCGTCCAAGCGGCGGGACCGGTCCCGGCATTGATCGAGAGATACCCTCCGCCGACCGTGGCCGTTGTGTCGCCCGGGCTCCCGACCCCCTGGGCCCCGCGCTCCACCTCGAAGCTGGAGGCTGCCAGCTCCGCCCGCGAGACCCCTCCCCGCAAGGCCCAGAGGCCGGCCGAAAGGGCCGAGGTGAAGGCGGCCGACGACCCCAATCCCGCCGCTCGAGGGAGACGCGAGGTGACCGTGACGTCTAATGGAGGTCCGTCCGGATGCAGTCGCCGGAGCCCTTCGACGAGATACGCGTTCGACCGGGCGGCCTCCGCGCTCCCGTTGAGCCGGTGCTCCGTCGCCCCCCGCAGCGCCACCTGGGTGTGGAGGTCGATCGCGAGGACGACCTCGGGCTTTCCATGTACGACCGCGTGCTCTCCGAAGAGGATGCATTTCCCCGGTGCCCGGGTGGCCAACGGCAGCTTCGAGGACGGGATGCCGGGGTCGCTCACGGACGTGGCTCCTCCCGCCCGAAGTTCCGGACCGTCTTTCCTCGGGCGCTCGGCACGATCTCCTGGCGAGCGCCCGGCCATCGCCCCGGGGGGGGGATTCCGCGGAGGCGGTCGAGGAGGAGGGCGAGCGCCGCGACCTCGCTGTGGGGCTGATGGCCCGCGGCGGCGTTGACCGTCGCCATCCGATACAGATCCGGCGGGACCTTCGCCCCTCCCACGACCGCCAGGACCTGGCGGGCGTTCCTCAGCCGCCCGACGACCGCGTCGAGCGGTTCGCCGTACATGGTGAGGTGAACCACCGGTCCGTCGAAGGCGCGGACCACGGCCTTCCAGTCCGGCGCCCCGACGACCTCGAACCGGCCGCCGAAGCGTCGCCCCACCGACGCCAGTCGTTCCGCGAGCCCGGAGTCCGGGGGATGAAGATACAGGCGCTCGGCTCCGAGCGCGCGTGCCGTGAGCGCCACGTGCGTCGTCAGCCGGGGGTCTCGGCCGGCCCGATGGCCGACCCGCAGTACCGAGACCGCGGGCAGCGCGGTACTACGCCGTCGCCTGCGGGTTGAACCGCTCGATCCGGTGACCACGGTACTCCAGCTTGTCGGAGCGCTTGACGAGCCCCTTCAGGCGGGTCGGGGTCATCCCGAGCTCCTCCGCGACATCGGAGAAGAAGCGGCCCTGCTCGCCGACGGCATCGTAGATCCGCTGCTCGAGCTTGCTGTACTCCTTGAGCTCCATGCTGGCGATTGCCAGGATCTCGGAGACCTCGGCGAGGGGTGCCGTCGTGTTGATGTTGATCGTCGAGTAGTAGAAGTGATAGCTCTTGTCCGGGGTCCGCCGGCCCTCCCTCGCGACCCATCGGGTGTCGATGAGCTTGAGCTTCTCGAAGAAGGCGAGGGCCTTGACCCCCTCCTTCCCGAACTCGCGCAGGATGTCCTCCTGGGTGAGCCAGCTCTCGGCGAGTCGCTGGACGAGCTTCAGCTTCACCGGCGTGTCGACGGCCCGGAGGACCGGGACGAGTTCGCTCATGTCGTTGACGACCTTGATCCTGTGCATCATGGAGAGGAATCCTCACTCGGTCCGCGGCCCCGGGCTGGCCACGGCCGGTGCGGTCAGGGCGCGCCGGTACTTGCCCCAACGGTCCGTCGGGGAGAACCGTGCGGGATGGGGATTTCGGGTATCCCCCTGGCACGCGGGGCACGCCGCACGCAATGTGTAGCGACCGCACGCCCGACAGACCCTGAGCATCGACTCGGTCATGCGCGGACGAAGGTCCCCTGGCCGCCGGCCGCCTTGATCGACGCCAGGGCGGCCTCCGTCGCCTTCTTCAGGAGCTCCTCGGTCTGCTTGTACTGGGTCCCCGCGACCTGGACGCGGTATCGTGGCGCTCCCACGTACTGGACGGTGACGGACTCCGGATCGACCTTCTCGGCCTCCAAGAGAGCGAGGCGGACATGCTCGACCCCGTTCGGCGAGGAATCGGAGACCTCGAGGGTGCCCATGATCGACACGCGGGGCGGGACGATGTTCTCCTGGGCGACCTTCAGGAACGCGGTGACCCAGGCGGCCTTCCCGCCCTCCTTCTGGAACCGCTTCGGGTCGGCGGACGCGACCTCGAATGCCTGGAACAACGAGCCGTACCGCTCCACGAGCTGTTCGGCGAACAGGGTGTGGGTCGCATCGACCTCCAGGCTGAGCCCCTGGGCGACGAGCGTGAGCAGGCGCATGGCGCGCTGCTCGTTCTTCCAGCTCTGGGTCTTCTCGCGTCGCTGGTGGTCGTTGATGCGCTTCAGGGAGAGGTCGATCTGGCTCTTGGCGGGGTCGATGCGCAGCACCCGGGCGACGATCTTCTGGCCCTCCCGGATGTGATCGCGGATGTACTTGACCCATCCCGTGGCGACCTCGGAGAGGTGGATGAACGCCTCGCGATTGTTGTACTCGTCGAGGGTGACGAACGCGCCGAAGTTCCGTATCGAGGTGACCGTCCCGACGATGAGTTCGCCCTCTTCCGGGAACTCAGCCCGGAGCGCCATGGTCCGGCGGACCTCCCTAGGCCGTGGCCTCGCGGACGAGTTCGCCGCGCAGGGCCGCCTTGCCACCGGTCGGCGTGGCGAGCGTCGCCCCGCAGACGGCGCAGTTGACGGTGGTCGCCGGGCGGCTGAAGATCGTCTGCTCCCCGGAACAATCCGGGCACTTGACGACCCAGAACGGAGCGGGACTCATCGACTCCCCCTCACGTCTGGTGCTCGACGAGCTCGAGCGAACTCGCGCGCCAGCTGGCCGGCTTGACCGTGTACTTGCACTTCTTGCATTTGAACTTCAGATTGACGCGGCGGACCGCCTTCGCACGCCCCTCGGGCTTTGGGCGTGGGAAGCCTCCGTACCCGCTCGTGGCCCGCCGGAACCGGCGCTGCCCCCACTTGAGCTCGCTCGCCGGCCGCTTCTTGTCCTTCTCGACTTCGTGGGCCGTGTGCACCTTGCACCGCGGACAATACGTCGAGACGGTCTTGGGGTAATGCATCGGCTCCCGCCGAGACGCGAGGGGTATTTAGGGCTACGGTCTTTTCGAAGTCGACGCGACGGTAGCGCACGCGGGGGCGCGCTCCCCGCGCCACCCCGGCGATCGTGCGGCGTCTCCGGAGCTCGCCGGGCGCGCTCTCCCCGAGAGAACCGCCCCCGAACCCTTAATTAGTGGTGCCTGCTCGGCGGCCGCGCCCGAGGTTCACACGATGGCAGATCGTCCCGCGGTCGACGCGGTCACGGAAGCGCTCTCCAAGGCGCCCGCCCGTGAGTTCCCGGAGACCGTCGAGCTTTCGGTCAATCTCAAGGAGCTCGACCTCACGGTCCCGAAGAACCGTCTCGAGGACGAGATCCCCCTTCCCCACGGTCGGGGCCGGAACATCAAGGTCGCCCTGATCGCGACCCCCGAAATGTGCCAGAAGGTCAAGGGAGTCGCCGACCTGGTCGTCACCTCGAACGAGCTCGACGAGCTGGTGAAAGACAAGAAAGCCGCGAAGAAGCTCGTCGCCGACATCGATTTCTTCCTCGCGGAGGCGCCCCTCATGCCCGTCATCGGTAAGCGCCTCGGAGTCGTCCTCGGGCCCCGGGGGAAGATGCCCCGGCCGGTCCCCCCCGGAGGCGACCCGACGAACATGATCAACGCGCTCAAACGGTCGATCCGGATCCGGTCCAAGGGAAACCGGACGTTCCACGCCGCCGTCGGGACCCGGGCGATGCCCCCCGAGCAGATCGGCGGCAACATCGACGCCGTGCTCCAGCGGATCGTCGGGAAGCTCGAGCGGGGCCGCACCAACATCGAATCGGTCTACGTCAAGACGACCATGGGCCCCTCGGTCCGGATCTGGTAGGGGGGTCGAGCGAGATGCCCGGACGAACCGAGGTCCGCCCCGAGAAGCACGAGCGGGTCAAGCGACTCCGGCGGGCGATGCTGGCCGAGCCGATGACCGCCCTCGTCGGGGTCCGTGGGGTCCCCGCCTCCGCCCTTCAGACGATGCGCCGCGGCCTTCGGGAACGCGGCCACCCGATCCTCGTCACATCGAACAGCGCGCTGCGCCACGCCCTCGAGGAGGCGGTCGCGGACCGCCCTTCCCTTAAGCCGCTGCTCGAGCACATGAACGACCAGACGGCGCTGATGACCGCGCACGGGAACCCGTTCTCGCTGTTCCACGAGCTCGCCAGCACGCGCTCCCCGACCCCCGCGAGGGGAGGGGAGATCGCTCCGAAGGACATCTTCGTCCCGGCGGGGACGACCAATTTCAAGCCGGGCCCCATCGTCGGGGAGCTCCAGCACGCCGGATTCCCCGCGGCGATCGAGAAGGGAAAGGTCATTCTCAAGAAGGACACGACGATCGTGAAGGCCGGCGGCGTGATCTCGCGCGAGGTGGCGACGATGCTCACCCGCCTCGAGATCCTTCCGCTCGAAGTCGGCCTCAACCTACGTGCCGTCGTCGACGGGGACGTGTTCTACTCGCCCAAGGTCCTCGCCGTCGACCTCGACGCCCGGCGCGCGGACTTCGCCCGCGCGCATCGGATGGCCCTCGGACTCGCCCTCGAGGTCGCGTATGCGACCCCCGAGACGGCCCCGCTGCTGATCACGAAGGCGCACCGCCAGGCGCTCGCCGTCGCCGTGGCCGCCGGATACCTGTCCAAGGAGACGCTCGCTCCGGTGCTGGCCCGGGCGCTCCGAGAGGCCGCCGCCATCCAGGGATTGAAAGGAGCTTAGCGTTCCCCCCAGAAAGAACACGGAGTGGAGAGAAATGGAGTACGTCTACGGAGCCCTGCTGCTCAATGCCGCCGGAAAGCCGATCGATGAGAAGGGTCTGAGCGCCGTCCTGACCGCGGCCGGGGTCGCCCCGGACTCGGCGCAGGTCAAGGCACTACTGGCCTCGCTCGAGGGAGTCAACCTGAAGGACGTGCTGGCGAAAGCCGAGACGTTCGCCGCCCCCGCCGCGGCCGCCCCCGCCGCCTCCGAGAAGAAGGACGGCAAGGGAGAGAAGAAGGAAGAAGAGAAGAAAGAGGAGAAGGGCGTTTCCGAAGAGGAAGCGGCCGAAGGCCTCTCGGCGCTCTTCGGTTAGTCACCCTCGCTTAACCGAGGCCGCGTCGCTTAAGTCCCCACGACCCGGTGGCTCCGGCCGGAGGCTTCCCCGGAGCCCCACCTCGAGCCATGGCGGTTCACGAGTTCTGCGGCGTCGTGGGGGTGTCCCTGCAGGGGAAGGGGGCCGCGCCCTACCTGTACCGCGGGCTCCGGGCGCTCCAGCACCGCGGCCAGGAGTCGGCCGGGATCGCGACGAGCTCCCACGGGGTCCTGCACCACCGCAAGGGGATGGGCCTCGTCCACGAGGTGTTCGACCGCGAGGTCCTCGAGTACCTGCGCGGACCGGTGGGGATCGGCCACGTCCGCTATTCGACCACGGGCACGAGCGACCTCGAGAACGCCCAGCCGCTCGTACTCAAACTGCGGGACGAGGATGCGGCGTTCGCGCACAACGGCGACATCGTCAATTTCGAGCGGGTCCGGCGCAGGTTGCAGGCGCAGGGTATCGAGTTCCTCGGCTCGGCGGACTCGGAAACGATGGCTCAGCTCATCAGTGTCGAGTTCGGCCGCACCCGCGACCTGGACGCGGCGATCCGGCGCGCGTGCGGGGAGCTGATCGGGGGCTACGCCGTCGTGATGCTGGTGGGCCATCGCGTCGTCGGCTTCCGCGACCCCCTCGGCATCCGTCCGCTCGTCCTCGGTTCGCTGGACGGCGGGTTCGCCGTCGCGAGCGAGTCCGTCGCCCTCGAGCTGATGGGCGGAAAGTTGATCCGGGACATCGCGCCGGGCGAAGTGGTCGTGCTGGAGCGCGGCCAGATCACCCACACGAGCCAGGTACCCACCCCGGGGGAGACGGCCCACTGCATGTTCGAGTACGTCTACTTCTCGCGCCCCGACTCGGTCATGCAGGGCCAGTCGATCTACGAGGTGCGCCACCGGATCGGACAGACCCTCGCACGCGAAGCCCCGGCCGAGGCGGAGATCGTGATCCCCGTCCCGGACTCCTCGCGCCCCCAGGCGCTCGGGTTCTCCGAGGTGTCGGGGATCCCGTACGCCGAAGGACTGATCAAGAACCGATTCGTCGAGCGGACGTTCATCCTCCCCGACCAGAAGCGTCGCGAGGAGGAGGTCCGCGTCAAGCTCCACCCCGTTCCGGGGATGCTGAAGGGCAAGCGGGTCGTGCTCATCGACGACTCGATCGTCCGGGGCACGACGCTCCGGGAGATCGTCGGCATGGTCCGGGCGGCCGGGGCCACGCACGTCGACGTGCGGATCGGATGCCCGCCGATCGTCGCCCCGTGCTACTTCGGCGTCGACATGAAGGAACGCAAGGCGCTCGTGGCCTTCGACCGCACCGAGGAGGAGGTCGCCCAGATCATCGGGGCCGACAGCGTCCGATACCTATCCATTCCCGGCCTCGTCGGCGCCGTCGGGATCCGGCAGGACGGGCTCTGCATGGGATGCCTGACCGCCCGCTATCCGGTCGAGGTCCCAGAAGAGCGGGTTCGCTTCCAGAAGGCGCTAGAGGAGTTCTAGGGGTGCCCAAGCGCCTCGTCCTGCGCGGCAGCCTGCGGGCCTACCGGGTCGACGCGGGAGGCCGGGTCGGAGCGAGCGCCTCGCTCGGCGAGACTCCCGCGGAGGTCGCACGGCTGCTGAACACCGACCCACCGGTCGTCCTCCCCGCGTCGGTGCAGAACCTGCTCTCCTCCGGGGGGACCGACCCGATCTCGGTCGCCGACCCGTTCCTCCTCTCCAGTCTTTCGGACGGAGATCTCCGGCGCGCCCCCCCCTCATTGGGGGAGCTCCGCGTCGCGCGGGAGGCGTTACCCGTCCCCCCGGCGGAATCGGAACGGGCGCTCCTCCTCGCGCTCGCCGACGAGCGGATCCGGAAGATCCTGCGGGACCCGGAAGAGGTCCTGATTTCCCTCGCCCGCGAGGAGGAGCGGGTGGAACGTTCGTTCGACCGAGAGGTCGCGGCCGCGGACCACTGGCTCGACGCCGGCTCCCCGCCCCTCACCGAATACGCGGAGAGCTGGCGCGCATTCCGCGAACAATACGAGCAGCACCACACGCAGCTATCCGTCCGGGTCGAGGCCGCGGCCCGGAGAGTGGTCCCGAACCTGAGCGAGCTCGTCGGTCCCCGCGTCGCCGCGCGCCTGGTCTCGGGGGCCGGGAGCCGGTCGGCGCTCGCCCGCATGTCCGGCTCGCGTCTCCAGCTCCTCGGCGCGCGGCGTCGGCCGTCGCACGGGCGAGGCCCTCGCTACGGTCTGTTGTATCGGGCGAGCCGGATGACCGACGTGCCTCCCGACCGGGGAGGGGCGTACGCCCGTAGCCTCGCGGCGCTCGCCGTCATCGCCGCCCGGGCGGATACGACCGGGGCCTCGATCGGGCGGGAGCTCGTCGCCCGGCGGGACCGGCGGATCGAGCGGTTGAGGCGCCAGCGGAAATGAGGCGCTCCCGGGGGTTCGAGGCGATCCGCGGCCACGCCCACCTCTTCGAGCGCCCCGGCGACGAGCCGCCCTCGTTCTGGACCGAGGCGTTGGGGGACCCGCCGGAGGTCTATCGCGAACGCATCCAGCACGTCGGCGAGCGAGCGGTCCGCCGTTGGGACCCGGGTCGGAGCAAGCTCGGTGCGGGACTCGCCAAGGGCTGGAGCGAACCGCTCCCGGTCGACGGGGAAAGGTGGCTCTACCTGGGGGCGGGCACCGGGACGACCCCCTCGCACGTCGCCGATCTCGTGGGGCCGACCGGTCGGGTCTACGCGCTCGAGCGGAGCGTCCGACCGTTCGCGCGCCTTCGCCAGCTCGCGGGGCGCTACCCGAACCTGCTGCCCATCTTGGCGGACGCCCGCCGGCCGATGGAGTACTGCGGCCTCGTGCCGCCGGTCGATGGCGTGTACGCGGACGTGGCGCAGCCCGACCAGGTGGCGATCGCGCTCGACAACGCCCGGCTGTTCCTGAGGGGCTCGGGGTCGTTCCTGTTGGCGCTCAAGACCGCGAGCATGGGAAGGGACCGCGAACCGCGCCAGCACCTCGCCGCGGCGGTCGAGCAGCTCGAGGGGATCGAGCTCGAACGCCCGATCGACCTCGCGCCCTACCACCGCCGCCACTACCTGATGGGCGGTCGACCGACCCGTGCCCTCTTTCGGGAGCCGGCAGCGGCCCCTTCGCGGCGGCCTACTGACCCCGCGCCCCGCGCTCGACGACGATCGTGACGACGTCCTCGTCCTCCAGCGCGTGGGTCCGGCCGACGGTCTGCCCCGGAAACCTCGCGCTCTTTCCCCAGACCATCGCCGCCTTGAAATGGAGGTCGAGATCTTCCGGGAGCCGCTTCAGTAGCTGCTCGACCTTGTCCCCGCGACGCAAGATCACCGGCTCTTCCCGGTCGGGGGGCCCTCCGGGGGGTTTGACGTAGATCCGGACGAACGCGAGCGCGTCGGCGATCGCCCGGACGAGCTCGGGGAGCCCTGCTTTGGTCTTCGCGGAGATGAAGGTCGTCGGGAACCCGCGCGTCTTCTCGTTGAGCTTCGCTCGCTCCTCGGCGGTGAGCAGTTCGGTCTTGTTGACCGCCAGGATCGCGACCAGGTAGACCCGGTTGCCGGCGAGGACATCGATCAGCTGGTCCGCCGTCGCATCCTCGCGGAGCACGATCTGGCCGTTGTGCATCCCGAATTCTCGTGCGATCTGCACGGCGAGACCGCCCGAGAGGTGGGTCAGCCGGACCGTCGAATTGATCAACAACCCCCCGCGGTCCCCCGGGGTCACCACGATCTTCGGCGGACGCGAATTGATCCGGACCCCGGCTCCCTCGAGCTCGTTGAGCAGCGCCCGGAAGTCGGTGTGCTCCGGGTCGACCATGAAGAGGATCAGGTCCGTCGACCGGACCACGGAGAGCACCTCGCGTCCACGTCCCCGGCCCTTGGAGGCCCCGGGAATGAGCCCGGGCATGTCGAGGATCTGGATCGACGCCCCCTCGTAGCGGAGCATCCCGGGGATGATCGAGACCGTCGTGAAATCGTAGGCGGCCGCCTCGCTCTCGGCCCCGGTAAGCTTCGTGAGGAGAGTCGACTTCCCGACCGACGGGTAGCCGACCAACCCGACCGTGGCGTGACCGGACTTTCGGACCGCGTAGCCGAGCCCGCCACCGCCCTTGCTCGCCGCACGTTTCTCCCGCTCCAAGCGCAGGACGGCGATCTTGGCCCGCAGGCGCCCGATGTGGTGGGAAGTGGCCTTGTTGTACTGGGTCTTGCGGATCTCGTCCTCGACCTCGGTGATCTGCTCTTCGATCGAGGACAAGGACGGTCTCCGGGACCTCGAAGGACGGTCTGCGATACTTGAGGGTGACGCGCGCCGACCGCCTCCACCGTTCACCGTCCGGCGTGCGCGAAACGACGATGGCCCCGCACCGTGATTGGCACTCGGGGGCCCGGAGTTGGACCGAGGCTCTCGGCCGGTCCGTTATCGGTTCGAATCCCGGCCCACGCGAGTCGAGCGGGAGGAGGCGGAGCGGTTCGAGACCCGGCTCTCTCGATCCCTGCGGGTCGCGCTCGCGTGGGCTCTCCCATTATCGCTACGGTGGGAGGGCGGCGTTGGGGGTGGGATCGTGCTCTCGGTCCGGGGCCTGTCGGCGGCCCGCTGGGTCGACCGCGTGCTCCAACCCACGTACGAGCCCCACGGTTGGAGGCTCCAGGGCGGCCGCGTCGAACCACGGCGGTGCGAGATGCCGCCGCGATGGGCGGAGCGAACACGGGCTCCTCCCCTCGCCCTCCCCGGACCCGAGTCCGGTCCAGGAGGCCGCTGGTCGGAGACGGTCTTTGCGGGGATGGGGGCGATGCCGTCGGGGCTCGCCGTGGAGTGGGACGTTCAGCCATTGGGGCTCGCCGAGCACCCGATCGAGCTCCTTCCCCCGACGATCCTGCAGCCGGTCCCTCTGGGATACCGTCCGGTTCCAGCTTCGGCGTCCGAACGTCAGGTGATGGACGACTCGATCTCCCACCGTTGGCAGGCACAGTGGGGCGTGGTGGGACGACTGACCGCCGGGGCCGGCGCGGACCTCCAGGGCATGGAAGAGCTCGACCGGCTGGTTCAGTCGGCTTCGCATGTTCCGGGGAGGGCCGGAATCCGGTTCCGGCGCCGGCGCGCCTGGCTGCCGGGGCGTCCGGCACAGTTCCGGATCTCCGAGGCGGAGCTTCGGGCGTTCTTCCCTTCCCCGTGGTCGTTCACGGCGTTCCGACCGCAGGAGGAGGGAGCGGCCCCGGTGCATCGTCTGCGGTTGCGTCCACCGGCCACGGACCCTGCCATCGCGATCGATGCCCAGCAGGGCCGGCACCTGCTCGTGCTCGGCGAGACCGGGATGGGGAAGAGCACGCTGTTAATCGAGCTCGCGCGCCGAGCGATGCGATGGGGCTCGGTGGTCCTCTTTGACCCGATCGGGGACACGACGCGTCGCTTGGTCGGGTCGATGACGCCGGCGGAGCGCGCTCGCGCCGTCCTGATCTCGCCCATCCACTCGCCCGTGGGGATCAACGCGGTCCCCGTTCACGGCCGGGAGGGCCGGGGCAATGCCGCGTCCGCTGAGCGGGCCCGGGAGGACCTGGTGGGAGCGCTCCGCAGGGTGCGGGAATCCCGGTACGAGGGCTCCCCGTTCTGGGGCCCGCGCCTCGAGGAGACCGCGACGATCGCGATCGATGCCGCGTCACGGTTCCCCGGAGGAACCCTGCTCGATGCCCAGCACCTGCTCGAGGCCATCGGGCACAGGCCCGGACCCGTCCCCCCCGAGGCCCGGGAGTCTGTGGAGGCGCTTCGCCGCCGCGTCATGGAGCGGCCCGAAGAGGTCGACGGGACGCGACGCCTTCTCGGCGAGATCACGAGACACTCATTGCTACGCCGAATGCTCTGCGAGCCGAACCCCCGTTGGAGCGTCGCGGACGCGCTGGCCCCGAACCGCACCGTGCTGCTCGCCGGTGAGGCCCCCGAGGCGGGCGAAGGCGTCGCGCGATCGCTGCTCTCCGTGCACCTCGCGATCCTGTGGGCCGAGCTGATCGCCCGCCCCCGCCCCTCGAAGGTGTTCCTGGTGCTGGACGAGGTTCAATGGTACGCCCACGAGAGCCTCGGTGAGATGCTTCGCTTGGGGCGTCGGTTCAACCTTCACGTGTGGGCTGCGACCCAGTCGCTCTCGCGGCTCCCGCTCCCGCTGAGAGATGCCCTGCTGACCAACTCCGCCGATGTCGTCCTGTTCCGAGGGTCGCCGGAGGAGGCGCGCGAGTTCGCTCGATGGTCCTCTCTGATCAAAGCCGAAGAAATCGGGGCGCTACCGAGGGGGCGCGCGCTGGTGTTCGTCGACAAGGGTCGAGAACTCTCCTGGCTGGATGGGGACCGAGGGGTGGAGTCGTCCGCCCCGGACCCCGAAAGCTGGGAGGAGGTCGTCGAGCGATCGGAGGCATGGGTCGTCCCCCAGGCCGTTCCCGTCCCGTCGGACCATCCGATCGGTGGGGACGGTCCAGCCCCGCCGGGTGCGGCTGATCCCCTCCGGGACCTGATCCTCATCCTCTGGGCAGGGTTGCTTGCGGTCGAGCCCGCTCCCACGCTAAGGATATCGCTCACCGGTTTGCGTCGCGTCGCCGACCCGGCCGGGCAGCGCGTGCGCGAGCTGGGCCGACGATTGGCCGACGCAGGGGTCCGGATGGATACGGGCCGGGACGACTCCGGGAGCTTTTGGATCGTCGCGCGCGAGGGATTCCGCACGCTCCTGTCCTCCGGGGTCGATCCGGCCGAGCTCGTCCGGGCGGCCGAGCGATGGCGGTCCATCGGCGAGCGGGACTCGGCCCGGCCGGCACAAAAAGCACATTAGGGCGGAGTTCCCCTCATTTACGCCGATGGCTGATGGGGCACTTCCGGGAGGGCCGGCCTCCGAACCTCCCGGGGAGCGCTGCCCCTCGGGGATCGAGGCGCTCGATAATATCTTGGGTGGCGGGTTCCCGCGCGGCCATCTGGTGCTGGTCGCCGGATCCGTCGGTACCGGAAAGACGACCCTCACCCTCGAGTTCCTGGTCCGCGGGGCGGAGCGGGGGGAGCGTAGCTTGTTCCTGTCGGTCACCGAGGCGTCCAGCAAGCTTCGGCAAAACCTCTCGACGTTCGAGTTCTTTCGGCCCGAGCTCGTCTCGAGCGGCCGGCTCGTCTTCGTCGACATCCCCGTCGTCTACGAGAAGCTCGGGCTCGACCACGAGGAGCTGACCCTCGAGGAGATCGACCTGCTCATCCGGGCGATCCAGGGCCTCGTCACCGAGCTCAAGATCTCCCGCCTGGTCATCGATTCGCTCACGAGCGTCTGCTACCGGATCCGACGCGAGGAACGGATCCGAGATTTCATGCTGAAGCTCTCCCAGGTGCTCGCCGACCTGAACTGCACCACGCTGCTCGTCTCGGAGATCGGGCAGGCGAGCGGGCGCTTCTCCCTCCATGGGGTGGAGGAGGCGATCGTCGACGGGGTGATCCTCCTCGGGAACACGCGCCGCCAGGGGGACATCATCCGGGTGCTCCAGATCATCAAGATGCGCGGCACCTCGCACTCCCGCGCCCAGTACGTGGTCGAGCTGACGCCCATCGGACTGCTGATGGCCCCCCACCTCAAGGGCGGGCGCCAGGAGGGGATGTAGGATGGCCCCGGACGGCGACATCGGCGAACGCCTGCGCGCGCTCTCCGGCGGTTCCGCGGTCGCCCTGCGGCTCGACCCGCACGAGTACGCCGACCACTACTTCGCCGCCCTCGCCGCGACGTTGCGCGACCTCGGCCCGGATTCGAGCTCGATGACGATCTACGTCTCGGTCACGAACCCGGCGTCGCTCGTCTGGTCGCTCGCCCAGGCCCTCGACGTCACGGCCGACCGCCTCTGGTTCGTCGATGCGATCTCGCACATCATGATGAACTACCGCGACCCGCTCCCGAACGCCACCTACATCGAGAGCCCCCGGATGCTCGAGGACATGATGCTCCGGGTCGAGTACCTCCTCCGGAAGTACCCGAGTCCCCACCCGACGGTGGTGATCGACTCGGTCAACTCCCTCGCGATCCACAATCCGCCCGACCTCCTGTCGGAGTTCTTCCATATCCTACTCAACAATCTGAAGAGCCGACAGGTGCTGACCGCGCTCCTCGTGGTCTCCGACGATACCACGAGCGCCCTCGACCAGATGCTCGCGCTGGTCGTCGACGAGACCATCGACCTCGGGCGGAGGGGCTAGATGGGCAAGCTCGCCGGCGATGTCGTCCTCGGGATCCCCGAGCTCGACCGGGACCTCACCGCGTCGCTGCCCCCCGGATGGCTCGGCCTGCTCGTCGGCTCGGCCGGTTCGGCGACCTCGCTGTTCGCCAAGCAGTTCGCCCACGCCGGACTGGGGAGCAGCCCCGTGCTCTACTACTCGGTCTACGAATCGACCTCGGACGTGGAGCGGGCCTTCCACGACTTCGGCTGGGACCCGAGCGGTCTCAAGATCTTCAATCTCGCCGAGGAGTACTACCAGAAGGTACTGCTGCGGGACCTCGAGATCTCCCGCCTGAGGGAGCGCGGCCTCAGCTATGGAGAGGTCGCCGGGGTCCCGGTCTCGGTGAGCAATCCGCGCACCTTCAACCTGACGAGCCGCCTGTTGGCGGACCTGGCCGCCCTCGACTCCCCGTTCCGCCTGGTCCTCGACTCGCTCGACTTCCTGCTCGAGATCCTCGAACCGGAGGCCGTTCTCACGGTGGCGCGCCAGATCCGTCATCGGGCGCAGACGCTGGGGGGGATGGCCCTGCTCTCCATCCAGGGGGACATCCACGAGCGTCGGACGACCGGACTCCTGGAGGACATGGCCGACCTCGTCATCGAGCTCCAGGCGCTCCCGCAGGCCGGGGGCTACGAGCACCGGATCGCCGTCTCGAAGATCCGCAACCACCCGGAACGCTCCCGGATCGCCTCGGCCCAGGTGACCGGCTCCGGCTTCGGGCTCCTCGATGCCCCCGTGGGGGCCACCAGCCCACCCTCGCGGTAGCTAGCGCTTATCTATCGTCCTCCGCTCGTAGAGACCGAGAGGTTCCTCCGATGGACGATGTGGTGGTCCGCATGCTCGAAACCGTTCAGCTGAAGGACCCGGTATTGGTCGAGGGGCTCCCCGGGGTCGGGAACGTCGGCAAGCTCGCCGCCGACTACCTCCGCGACAAGGTCGAGGCGAAGCCCCTCGCGACGTTCTATTCGAAGTTCTTCCCCCCGCAGGTCTACGTCAGCGAGACGGGCCTCACGAGGCTCGTGTCGCAGGACCTGTTCTACCGGCGGGCGCGCCGCTCGGGCGAGCGGGACCTGCTGATCCTCGGAGGGGACTACCAGGGGATCTCGCCGGAGGGTCAGTACGAGCTCACCCACCGGGTCCTCGAGGTCGCCCACCACCACGGCGTCAAGCAGGTGTTCACTCTCGCCGGGTTCGCCCAGGGCCACGTCGTCGAGACCCCGCGTGTCCTCGGGGCCGCCACGTCGACGGACCGCGTCGAGGCGATGAAGAAGCTGGGCGTCGTCTTCTCACGCAACGATCCCGGCGGAGGGCTGATCGGCGCGAGCGGACTGTTCCTCGGGCTGGGCCGCCTCTTCGACATGGAAGGCGTCTGCCTCATGGGGGAGACGAGCGGCTACTTCGTCGACCCCCGCAGCGCCGAGGCCGTGCTCAAGGTCCTCGCCAAGGCACTCGGCATCGAGCTCGATTTCGCCGACCTCGAGGCGAAGGCGAAGGAGATCGACCGGATCGCTCAGAAGATCCACGACGCCGAGTCCAAGGCCCCCGACTCCCCGGCCCAGACCCGGGAAGACCTGGGATACATCGGCTAGCCCCGGCCCGGTCCGCACGATGGGGACACCGTCGATCCCCGAGGGACCCCGCACCGTCCCCGACCGCCTGCGGAGCGCGGCGGGCCACGGCGGTCGACTTTCGTTCGACCGGTTCTTGGAGATCGCCCTGTACGACCCCGACGCGGGGTTCTACCAGGCGGAGCGTCCCCGGCTCGGCCCCGAGGGGGACTTCTACACCGCCGCCCACGTCCACCCCCTGTTCGGACGAACGATCGCCGCCCGGATATGGGCGGAGTTCGTGCGGCGGGGACGCCCCTACGGATTCCGGGTGGTGGAAATGGGTCCGGGCGATGGCGCGCTGGCCTCCCAGATCGCATCGGCCCTGAGTGCCCGGCTCACCCCGGGAGAGGAGGTCGAGTACCTCCTGGTCGACCGCGCCGCGCGCATGCTCGACCGGGCGCTCGACCGGATCGCGCGCGACGGGCCGATGAACGGGATCCGGTGGCGAAGCGCGCCCTCGCTGTCGGGCGACGGCGTGTTCGCCGGGGTGGTGCTGGCGAACGAGTTCCTCGATGCGCTTCCGTTCCGCCGGCTCGTGTGGCGCGGCGGCTCGTGGCACGAGCTCCTCGTCGACCTGAGCAGCGAGCCGTTCTCGTGGGCCGAAGGCCCGATGGCCCGAGGGGTCCCCTCCCCCGCCCTTCCCCCGGGAGCCCGCGAAGGCGCGATCCTCGAGGTCGGACTCCAGGCCGAAGCGTTCCTTCGCGAGGTGGGGGACCACCTGCGTTCCGGTGCCGCGCTGTTCCTCGACTACGGGGCCGATGAGGAGGTCCTGATCCAGGGCCACTCGGCCGGCACGCTCACCGGTTTCCGTAGGCACCGGGCCGTCCCGTATCCGCTCGAGTCGCCGGGAGAGGTCGACCTCAGTGCCTTCGTCAATTTCACGCGAGTTCGATCCTCGGCGCGCGCGAGCGGGTTGACCGAGGTCGGCTACCGATCCCAGGCGGACACGCTGGGCGCCTGGGGCTTCTCCGAACTTCTGGAAGCCGAACTCGCCGCCACCGGCGACCCCGAGGCGCGGGTGAAGACGCAACTCGCCGCGAAGAACCTCCTCTTCGGGTTCGGCAACTTCCAAGTGCTCGAGCTCGCCACACGCGCTTGACGGGGGAAGCGAGCGCGCCCCGAGCGAATGGTCAGGTCGTGAGCTTGGGCTTCGCCGGGAGGATCATCTCGGCGACCTTCGCGGTCACGAGCAGGCGCGCTGTCTCGGGGGGGAGCGTAAGCACGTCCTCCTTGCGAAGGTCGACCGTCTCCCCCAGGACCTCGATCGGTCGCCCATCCTTGAGGACCCGGACGTACGCTACGGGCGGCAGCACGGGGCCATGGGTTCCCTCCCCCGCTGGGGCGGGCAGGGGCGCGGGAGGGGCCGCCACATCGGGGAGCACCGGGAACGACGGAGATTCCCCACTCGGGGGGGGTCCGGTGGGTTCGAGGAACGGGGCCACGGCGGTGCGGTGCCCACGGAGCAGGCGCAGGAGCTGGTCGAACAGCGTGCGCTCCTCGGGCAGGGCGTTGGGGAGCTCCCGGGCTCCGCCGACCGCGGCCTGGAACGAAAGCGAGAGGATCTTCGTCATCCGCGCTTCGATGACATCCCGGGCGACCTGGGTGGCCCGCTGGTAGGTTTGCCGGGCGAGCTCCCCCTTCTTTCCCGAGGGGTTCTCCCGGAGCTCGAACTCGAACGTCTTGCGGAGCTCGGCGAGGTAGTTCTGGGTCGCCGGGTAGAATTCGTGGGGGAGCTTGGCGAGCCCCCGCGCCGCCGCTTCCGAGCGTCGCCACTCGAGAAGTTGGGTGTACGGGTCGGCCACGGATACCTCGGGGAGAACGCCGAAGGGGCGGATGCTATAGGAGTTTTGGCACGTGACCGGAGCTGAAAGGAGGAGTCGCTCCGGCCAAGCCGGCGCGGCCCCCGCAGTGGAACCGATCGATCGTCGAGAGGCCGCCTGGACCGAGTTCCAGAAGGTCTGGGGGGAGCTTCTCGAGTCGCTCCAGACGCCCGGCTCCGCGATCCTCGTGGAGGGGGAGCGGGACCGGGACTCGCTCCTGCGGCTCGGGGTGCGTGCCCCCATCCATCTGGTCCATCGCGGCCAGTCTCTCAGCCAGCTCTCCCACGGGCTAGAGGGCCAAGTGCGGAGGCTCATCGTCCTGACCGATTGGGACCGCTCGGGGGGTCAGCTGGCCCAGCGGGTCCGCGAGCTCCTCGAGGCGGGGCCGGTGACCGTTGACCTCGAGTTTAGGCGCCGGGTGGCCCGCGCGCTCCGCGGCGAGCTGGTCCACGTCGAGGGTCTCGCCGGCTGGGCCCAACGCCTCGCCGAGCGGCACGCCGGCTCTCTCGAGCAACTGTGGGACCCGGAGCCCGTGACCCGTCGGCCTACGGGATGACCTTGCTCTGGGTGCGGCGCGTGTCGCGCCGGTTCCGCTTGCGGGAAGGCCGCATCCGCTCGGTCCCTTTCCCCTTCCAGCGCAGGCCGCGGCTGTCGGTCCCCGCGCGGGTCAACCCGCGGAAGACCCGCCCCTGGTTCGCCGGTGCGGCAATCCAGTTGATCTTGGGGTCCGAGACGATCTCCGGGTGATCCGGGTCGACGAGGATGACCTCGAAGAACTTCTGCTTGCCGTCCTCCCCGACCCAGTACGAGTTCAGCACCTCGAGGTTGGGGTAGTGCTTCGCCGCCCGCTCTTCCGCGATCCGCTGCAGGCTCTTGGCGAGCGTCATCCGGAGAATCCCCTTGCGCTTGGGGCGACGACCGGCGATGATCGCGTGCTTGCGCTGGCCCCCGCGCCGGACCCGCACTCTCACGAGAAGGTATCCGCCCTTGGCCCGCCAGCCGATCGCCCGTGCGCGGTCGAGGCGGGTGGGGCGCTCGAGCCGGGTGACCGTGTTGTCGCGCCGCCAGGTGAGTAGGCGCTCGTGTCGGAGCGCGGCGCCCTCGTCGCCCTGGGTCTGGCGGAACGAAGTGGCCATGTAACGATAGGCAGAACGCGTCATGGGGAGCGGGGCGGGGGACCCGCGTCCCCATTATAAAGCTGACCGGACGAGGTGAATTCGATTCGCCTCGAACGTGCGGCTTATGGGCCACCTCCCACGTCGCCGCGGCCGTGGGCCTCATCTTCGATTGGGGGAACCTGAGCCAGGTGGCCCTCCCATGCTTTGTCTCCCTCACCGTCGGGGCGTTCCTCGCGCTGTTCATGCGGCGGGCCGCGGACCATAGCCGCCTCCCGCGGACCCGGGAGCGGTGTGTCCGGTGCCGATTCGAGGAGGGGCTGATCGAACGCGGAACGTGCGAACAATCCTGCGCGGTCAACGCGATGCCCACGCTCCCGCTCGTCCTGTTCGTGGCCGTGACTTCGGTGGCGGCCCTCGCATTCCTGTACCCCGACGTGGTGGTGACCTACCTCCTCCCGTTCGGCTCGCCGCTGCCCGCGTACCCGGACATCCTTCTGACCCTGGTGCTCGTCACGAACCTCGCCGCCGCCGTCGCCCTCGCGGCGTACTTTGTCCAGGACCTTCCGTATCATCGCGATCTGTTCAACTTCGGCGCGGCGGCCGCCGCGCTCGTGGGGTTGTTCGTCGGCACCACGGCGTCCGGGGTCGTGCGGATCGACGGCCAGATCCTCGTCCCGGTCGCGCTCGGGGCGCTCCTGTTCGGGCTCGCCGCCGAGGCCCGTGCGCGTCAGGGCCGCCCTGCATTCGGATTGCGTGCGCTGGGGGTGGCGACCGCCCCCTTGTTCCTCCTGACCGTCTTGGCGCTCGGCCGGATCGTCGAGATCGTTCGGATCGCCGCGTCGGCCCACTGACGAGGCGAACCTTAGACCGCGCCCGCGGCGCCGAACGGCGGGGACTCTCCGGGCAGGATCGGCCGCTTCCGGGGGGAATGCTCGATCTCGGCGCTGATGAGGTCGAGTTCCCGCACGACGTCGTGGGGGTCATCGGGGGCCGAGGGGGCGGCAACCTCCTCCGGTTCGTCCGAAAGGAAGCGGGGGAGTCGATCATCGGCCACAGGGTCCTCTTCCACGATCTCGTCGAGCGGGGGCTCGCGCGCGGGCGTCCGTGGGGACTTCGCAGGAGGGATACCGTCGGACGCGACCGCGTGCGGGACCATCGAGTCCGCCCACCGAGGAATCTCGGGCTCGGGGAACGCGTCGCCTCGCGCGGAAGGGCCCACCGAGCGGCGATTCCGCGAGCCTGGACCCGTGGCCCCGAACCCGACCGCCGAGGTGACCGGGATGGGGAGGTAGGGACGGATCAGTGGCCCTGCGCCGACGGGGAGGTCCCCGAAGAAACTCGGCACGGCCAGCGGGGCCAGGAACAGCCACGTGACCAGGAGGACGGCGACCCCGAGGACGGTGTCAAAGACCGCGATGGGTCCCGCGTTGCCCTCGACGAGCACCTGGAATATCCCCGACCCCAGGGCTCCGGCGCCCACGAGCAATAGCAATGCGAGGTACGCCCGGTCCCGCAACGATCCCGCGCTCTCCGGCAATCGACCTCCCCCGTTCTCCGAGAATCAGCGGGAACCCTCACTTAATCATCGCGCTGGAAGCGATGCCCTTCAGGGGGTGGTCGCGACGAAGGTGAGGCTCGCCGGCGTGGTCGTGGCGGCTCCGGTGTTGGTGACCGCGAGGGCGAAGGACAGGTAGAGGAGCGAGGTGCCTGCCGTGACGCCGACGAACGTCTGGCTCGTCCCCGCCGTGACGGCCGTGAGCGAATCGCCGTACTGGCTCCCGGCGCAGGTGGGGGCAAAGATCGCCCAGGGGTTGCCACGGACATCGGTCCCCGAAGCAACGGGGGCCCCGGTGTCGGGGACGGTGGTCGGCGCCGAAGTGCAGACGAAGACGTAGGCGGCGTTGACCCCGGTCGCCACAAGGGCGGTCGTGGTGTCGACCCGCAGATGCCACGTGGCGGCCGAGGTGACGTTCGGCTGGAGCTCGAGGACATCGAGCAGGTAGGTCCCGTACGCTCCGTTGATCCCCGTCACCGATGCGGAGACGGAGACCTGCTGGGTGTTCGGATAGGTGTTCGTGCTCAGTCCTTGCGCGTTCGCCGCCGCGTAGTTCCCCCCGTTGACGAACCGGAACGGAGAGGACGCGCCCGTGACCTTGGATTGTCCTTGGTAGAGGAGGAGCACGTCGGCGACGCCCAATCCCACCGAGAGCAACGAGATCGCGGTGACGCCCGCGAGGATCGGGATCTTCCAATGGCGCCAGGCGGACCGAGCCACGGACACGAACGGGCCTTGCGAGCCGAGAAGGTCGGAAGAAGCTACCGTTCGAGGGGAAGCCACCGCGACGCCCCCGGAGAGGCCGGGGTCCGCCCCCGACCGACGCGGGCCGAGGGGCGGAGCGCCGACCGGGGACGGAGGGGGAAAGGGTTGGCCTGACGGGAGCGCCGGAACTCAGGGCAGAGTGACCGGGATCACGAAGGCGTTCACGGAGGTGGTACCGGAGACTGCGGCGTTGGTCGTCACCCAGTAGCTCACGTAGAGCAGGGTCGAGCTCGCCGCGGTCCCCGAAGCGACCGCGCACGTGAGGGCCCCGGCGAGCGTTCCGCTCAGCAGGTTGACCACCGTGACGGCGGTCGCGACGACTCCGCAGCCGGCCGAGACACTCGCGACGGTCGGCATCGTGGCGCCGCACCCCGCGGGGGCGCCGGCGACGGGGGCGACCCCGAATGCGGGGGCCCCGTTGGTGACGAACGCGTACGCGCAGACGACCCCTGCGATCGCCACGACGGCGGGGGAGGGGACGTAGGGGGTCTTGATCGACGCCGAAGCGGGGGTGGCCGAAGCCCCGACCGCGAACTCGTTCACGTCGAGGAGCCCCACGGGCACCGATTGGATGCCGGCGAGGGTCGTGGTGACGGTCACGCCGTTGACAGCGGCCCCTGGGAACACGTCGGTGGCGACCCCGAGCGAGCTCGCCGAGGCATAGTTCCCTCCTTTGATGAACAGGAATGGAGAGGAGATGTTCGGCCCGATCGAGTTGTTCGCCGTATAGGCCAGGATCACGTCGGCGACGACGGTGCCGCTCACGAGGATGACCCCCAGGCCCACGAGGAGTGTGAGCCAGCGGACGGGTCTTCGGCCTATGGACGCTCGGGGTTTGTTGTTGGTTTTGTTGGTCTGGTCGTTCACGTTTCCCCCACCCGAGGGGTGCATGACTTTCGGCGGCGATTGGTTCTTAAACCCTCGCGTGGAGTCGGCGCCGGAATTCTCTTCGGGTCCGTCCAGGGTTCACTCGCTTGGCCTCGACGCCTCTTTCGGGGGGGGGGTGAGGCCTCTCCACCGGTGACGCCGGTCGAGCGGACCCACGGGAAGCGGGGGAACGAGATCGGTCCTCCGGGGCACCGCGGGAGTGGAATGGACCCCCCTCGGCGGGTCGAGTTCCGCCCCACGGCCCGCCCGGTCGACCGCGTCCATTCGAGACTCGAGTTGAAGAACCGAAGGGGATAGCACACGGTCGTGCACCGAAGGGCGCGGATCGCTCTCAGTGGGGTGGGGGTGCCTCGACCATTGAGCCGTTCGCAAGGGGCGCCGCGGCTGGGGGTACATGTGGCCCTCCTGGTCATCCTGATCCTGCCCGCCCTCCCTCTCGCGGGAGGGGCGGTCTCCCTCCAGCTCGTCGCGTCGTCTCCGTTGAGCGGGCACCCCACGATCGGCCCGATGACGGCGACCTCAACGGCGGCAGGGGTCGGGACCTGCGCCAGCACGGAGACCGCGAGCGTGCCGTTCCTATCGGGGAACGCCCGGGGTTCGGCGGTGGTGGCGGAGCCACGGACCTGCCCTTCGAACACCCGGCTGATCTTCCTCGCAGCCCTGCGCTTCTCCAACGGCCTTCCCGTCCCCCTCGGCCATGTCCTCACCGTTCGGCTCGACGCCGCGGTCCTCAACGGAACCACGGGGATGCTGCGGAACGTCCAGTTCTACGTCCAGCGGATCGCATTCGGAAATCCGATCGTCACCCTCGCCCACGTGACGATCCTCCGGGGCACCCTGCGGGTCGCCTCGACCTCGACCGCCGTCCTGGCCGCCGGGTCCACCTACGGGATCGGGATCCGGATGCAGTTGACGCACCTGCCCCTCGCCTCCACGGCCCAGGTCGGGCTGGTCGTGTATCTCGTCGACGCCGATGGGGGCCTGACCCGGGTCGTGGACGAGCAGTGGGCCGCGTTCACGTTCACCTACTGAGCGAGAACGGCCCCCGCCCCCCGGGGCGCACGGATAGGGCTACGCCGGGGCTTCCCAGGGGAGGTGCGCCGAAGGGGGGCGGGTGACCTTGGCCGTGGCGTGGCTCTCGGTGGCGACGGCGCGCTCCACCGCCTGGACCAGCTCTCGGACGAACCGGTCGAGACGAGCCCGCTCGGGCTCGGGAATGGTCGCGGGGAGGACCCACCGGGCGAACGCCCCTCCGCTGTTCGGGTAGAGCCGGAGCTCGATCTCCTTCGCCCCATCGGGCACCGCCGGGTTCATCCGGGTGAGGTGCGCCTTCACCGTGCTTTCGGCCGGGTCGTTCGTGTCGATCCGCTCGATGGCATATCCGGCACCGGTGAGGAATTCGGCGAGGTAGCCGGCAAAACGCTCCCGCCCCATTCCCCGGACTCTCAGCCACTCACCATTGTCAACCATGGGTTCTCTTCAATCGCCGGTCGATGCTCTTGAGGAAGCCCAGGAGCATCCGGTATTCCGACTCGGTAGGAGTCGACCGGCCCATTACCCGCCGGAACAGGAGCATAAGACCTCGCCGCTTGTGGGCCGGGTAGCCCACCCGGCGGGCGAGCTCGTCAATCCGCTCCAAAAACAGCTCCTTTTCGCCCCCGTGCAGGGTCAGTTCCTCCGGCTCCGGGGTGCTCTCCGGATGGTCGATCCCCCGCCCTCGGTGCACGGCATAGAGCACGACGCTCACCGCATGGGAGAGGTTGAGCGTCGGGAACTCCCGGCGGGCGGGGATGTGCACGAGCAGGTCGCACTCCCCGAGCTCCTCCCGGCCCAGTCCGTCGTCCTCCGGGCCGAAGACGATCGCCACCCGGCCTACCATGGGCCGCAGCATCTCCCCGAGGCGTTCGGGCGCCACCCCTCGCCGCAGGTAGGTCCGGGCGCGGCCGGTCGACAGGTCGGTGGTGCCGACGATCAGGTCGGCCTCAGAGACCGCGTCGGCGAAGTTCTTGACGATGCGCGCATTCTTCAGGAACGGTTGGCCTGCCATCGCCCGCCGATACGCCTCGATCCCGAGGCGGGCGCGGGGGGCGACCAGGACGAGGCCACGGACCCCGAAGTTCTTGGCGAGGCGTGCGATCGCCCCGACGTTCCCGTCCTCCTTGGGCCGGACGAGGATCACGTCGACCTGGGCGCTCACGCGGCGCCGTCCTCCGCGAAGAGGCGCGCGACCATCCACTCCAGGTCGAACGGTTTCAGGTCGGAGTAGCCCTGGCCGACGCCCACGAACAGGATCGGCTTCTTCGTGACGAACGTCGCCGAGAGCGCCGCCCCCCCCTTGACGTCGGCGTCGAGCTTGGTCAGGACGAGGCCGTCCACCCCCAGCGTCTCCTGGAAGAGGCGCGCCTGCTCGACCACGTCGTTGCCGCTCAACGAATCGCCCACGAACAGCGTGAGCTGCGGCTTGACCACCCGACGGATCTTCTGGGCCTCGGCGATGAGGTTCTCGTTGGTGTGCTGGCGCCCGGCGGTGTCCACCAGCACGACGTCCAGCTTCCGCGCGCGCGCGTGCTCGACCGCGTCGTAGGCGACGGCGGCCGGATCGCTCCCCTCCTGCTGCCGGACGACCCGGATACCGAGGCGTTCGCCGTGGACGAGGAGCTGCTCGATGGCACCGGCCCGGAACGTATCGCCCGCGGCGATGACCACCCCGATCCCCTGGTCACGCATCCAACCGGCCATCTTGGCGATCGTCGTGGTCTTGCCCGTGCCGTTCACGCCGACGAACAGGATGATGTACGGTTTGGGCTGGTGGGCGCGGACCGCCGCCGCGAGGTCGATCGACGGCCGGTCGAGGATCGACCGTACCGAACCCTGGAGCGAGCGTCGGACGGCGGCCTCGACGTCGCTGCCCCATTTCAGGCGACGGCCGGAGAGCTCCTTCTTGAGGTCCTCGCGCACCTTCTCGATGACCGGTACGGCCACATCGGACTGGAGCAGGACGATCTCGAGGTCATCGAGGACCTCGTCGAGCTTGGCCTCCTGCAGGCGGGTCCCGAACACCCCTTCGGTGAACGCCGGGTCCGAACCTCCGGTAGCGGCGGCCGGTGAGGGGGTCGCGCCCGGTTCCGGAGGGTTCGCGCTCCGGCGGAGTCGGGACTTAATCGCCGCCCACATCGTCCGGGGAATCCCCTTCTCCCGGCGCGCCGCGGGTGATCGAGTCGAGCCGCTGCGTCAGGCTCTGGATCCGCTCCTCGAGCTGCCGGATCTGCCCCTCGAGCTCCTGGGAGGCCTGTTCGATCTTCTGGAGCCTCTGGGCGAGGACCTCGCTGACCTTCGGACGGTCGAGCTCGACGATGACGCCGGCCCCGAGCCCGAGGAACACCTTCTCGTCCTTCTTCGCCGTTCCGCGGAGGAACGCGTCGCCCCCGACCGGGACCAGCACCTCCGCCCCGGCCTCGGTGCGGTCGAGTCCCTCGAGCGTCTCGCGGGCCCTCAGATGGTCCCCCCGGGACGTGACGAGGTATTGGTACTGCTGGACCATCGCGTTGAGCTGGCCACGGTATGCGTCCAGTCGCAGTAGGTCCTGCTGGACCTGCTCCTCGGTGATCGTCTGCGGAGGGGCGCCCAAGCTCACGCCTCGGCGACGGAGTCGATGTGGACGAGGCCGCGCTTCACGCGATGGCAACCCCCGATCTCGGAGAACGCCCACTCGCGCGCGCCGTCCGCGTCATGGGCTTCGCACGTCTTTTGGAACGTCTGCCAATAGTCTCGACGCGCGAGGAACGAGCCGGTCACCGTGAATTGTGCCATCGATGCCCCTCGGTCGGGCGTCTCACGGGTAGGGGGGACATAAGGTTAGCCCGGCGGGAGGCGCGCGGGTGGAGGTGCGGAATCCCCGCCGCGCCCGGTCGAACTACTCCGGGGGATTATCCGGAGGAACCCGAGGCTCCTCCGCCTCGACCCCCGCGATGGGCGGACGGCCCCGTCGTTCGAACCGATCCAGCTCCGCTTGCCAGCGGCGCTGTCGTTCCTCCAAGTCGGTTCGCGATTGGTACAGGTCGGGCCGGGGGGACACCGCCGGGGGGTCCTCCGCGGGAAGCAGGTCCGGGTCTCCCGGCGGCTCCGGGCTCGCGAGCTGGGGCTCGGTCAACTCGTCGAGCGAATGCACGCGGGGGGCCTTCGCGGTCACGACCCCAGCGCGCTGACCTCCTTCCAGCGTCCTTCGACCTCGGAGTCGGTGAGTCCCACCGTGGGGGAGAACACGACCTGGTCCGCCCAGCGTTCGCGGGCGTGTACGTAGTCGTCGACCGTCAGGGGCAGCACGATGCCATCGACCTTGGGGTCGGAGGCGAGCCGGCCGAGCGGGTCGTCGGTCGACGTCGCGCCGGGCGAGGAGGCGATCGACAGCTTGGGGTCGAATCGGGAGAGGACGTCACGGGCGAGGCGCTCGCCGGGACCCTGTGCGACCACGGCGCATCGGCACCCGCGTTTCATCATGAGATAGGCCCCGAGGGCCCCGCGGGGGCCGTCCACGAGGGCGACGAGGTGACCCGCTACGCCGAGGGGTAGCCCGCCCGGCCCCGGGCGACGACCCAGGTATACGTAGGTCCGCGGTCCCCGTACCTCCACGAACAGCTCGACCTCGGGATGGTCGAGGTCGACCTTCAACCCCCGGTCGGGCCATCGCTCGAAGATGACGCCGCCCAGGTCGCGCGCGAGCTCCTGGCTGGTGAACGGGTGTTGACCGGTGCGACGGGCACGCACCGCGAAACGGGAGCCCGGATGGAGCACTGCGTCCGACAGGCCGAGCAGCGCCGCCCCGATGGATGCGAGGTCGGTCGGGGTCTCGGTCACCGGGCTCACCGAAGTGACCCCGAACACGCGTTGGAGGATCCTCTGGGCCCGGTCCGCGTCCTCGGCCTCCACGTACAGATGGCCGTGGTCGGATCGCAATCGACAGCTCTCGCCCTCGCGGAGGAACGCCTCGACGATGTTCCGCTGGAGCGTTCGCTCGAACTCGCGGCGAACCGGGGGTGACTTGAGAGCCAACTCCCCGTACCGGACGAGAATCAGGGCGCCCACGGGGATACCGTTAAGATGGCGGCGCCACTTGAGCGTTTCCGCCGAGGAATCTGTGCCGGGCGACGCCTCACGCGATGCGGGGGCGGGGTTCGACCCTTGGGCTCCGGTCATCGACTCGGTCGTGGACACTCTCGCGGCCTCGCTCCGCAAGCGCGGCCTCGCCTGGGAGCCCCCCGCGGTCCGCGCCCTGGTCGACGAGCAGGGTTCCGAGTACGCCGACCTGGCGATCCCGCTCCACAAGGTGAGCGCCCTCCTCAGGCAACCGGCCGCGAGCCTCGCTTCCGAGTTGGTCGTGGAGCTCGGAGGGCTGTCCGGACTGCTGCCGCCGGTGGCGGCCGGTCCGTACCTGAACCTGAGCGCCGACCCTCAGTGGTTGGTCCGGGTGACGCTCGATCAGATCGCCGAACGGAAAGGGGCGTACGGTCACCGCAGCGCTCTCTCTGAAGCCGTCTGCGTCGAGCACACGAGCGCCAACCCGACCGGCCCGTTCCACATCGGGCGGGTCCGCAACGGAATCATCGGGGACACGTTGGCCCGCGTCCTGCGGGCGGCGGGGCACCCGGTGACGACGCAGTACTACGTCGACGACGTCGGGCGACAGGCCGCGATGATCACCTGGATCTGGAGCAAGCCTGCGACCGAGTGGCCCCCGGAGATCCGGGCGACCGTGCCCGAAACCCCCGAGGCAGGGGAGAAACCCGATCTTCGGCTCGGACGGCCGTACCCGGCCGTCTCCGCGTACCTCAAGGAGCACGCGGAGGCCCGGGAGGAGGTCGCCCTCCTGACCAAGCGGCTCGAGCGGGGCGAAGGGGGACCGGGGCATCGGCAGTTCGCCGAGGAGATCCTGGGAGGGATGACCGAGTCCCTCGCGCGAATCGGGATCCGGTTCGACGAGTTCGTCTGGGAATCCGGGTTCGTCCGGGACGGGTCGGTCGAGAAGGTCGTCGAGCGGCTCCGGCGGGCCCCGCACGCGGTCCAGGAGGAGAACGGGGCGTGGGCGATCGATACCTCCGGATATGGACTTCCGAAGGAGACGGCCCGGGTCATCGTGACCCGGGCCGACGGGACGACCCTCTACCCCACGCGCGACGTCGCGTACCATCTCAGCAAGTTCGCTCGATTTCCGCGGGTGATCGACGTCCTAGGCCAGGACCATCAGCTCCACGCACGGACCCTGGACGCGCTCCTGGCGGAGATGGGAGAGAGCCGGCGACCGGAATTCGTGATCTACCAGGATATCACCGTGCCCGAAGGCGGTCGAATGTCGACGCGCAAGGGCTCGGCCGTCTACCTGGACGCCCTCCTCGACGAAGCGGTGGAGCGTGCGCGCAAGGAAGTGCTCGCCCGGCGGGAGGACCTCGCCGTCGGCGAGGTCGAGGAGATCGCCACCAAGGTCGCCTGCAGCGCCGTCCGCTACCATATCCTGCGGGTGGCGTCGGAGAAGACCGTCGGGTTCCGGTGGGAGGATGCGCTCTCCTTCGAGGGGCGCAGCGGCCCGTTCCTACAGTACGCCTACTCCAGAGCGTCGAGCATCCTGCGGAAGGCCGAACGCACGACGGGACCGTATCCGTTCGATCCGGAGCTGCTCCAGCACCCCCAGGAGCTCGCCCTCGTCCGGAGCCTCTCGAAATTGCCGTCGACCGTGGCCTACGTCGCTCGGACCAGCCACGTCCACACCCTGGCCGGGTACGCCCACGGTCTGGCGGAGAGGTTCAATCGGTTCTACCAGTTCGTTCCCGTGCTGAAGGCCGGGCAGGAGCGCGAGGGGCGGTTGGCCCTCGTCGCGGCGAGCCGGCAGGTCCTCGCCAATTGCTTCGAGCTTCTGGGAATCGACCCTCTCGAACGGATGTGACGCCCGCCCGGTTCGTGTGCGGGACCCCCGACCCGGTTGCGGGACCCGCCCCGTGCATCGTCCGACCGAACCGATCGTCCTGCCGGCGCTCCACTCCTCCCTCTGAGCGGTCGCCTCGAAGCACGCCCTAGGAGTGAAATACGTGGGGTCGGTGGCGGTCTCACCCATGTCGATCGCTCAGGACTTCAAGACGTTCATCACCCAGGGGAACGTGATCCAGATCGCCGTCGCGTTCATCATCGGCGCGGCGTTCACCGCGGTCGTGACCGCGTTCGTCGCCGACCTGGCCACTCCGCTCATCGGGGTCGCGGCCCATATCGATTTCTCGACATGGACCTACACCCTGAACGGGTCGACGTTCCGGCAGGGGGCGTTCCTCAACGCGATCATCTCGTTCATCCTCGTCGCGCTCGTCGTGTTCTTTGGGATCGTCCAGCCCGTGGCCCACCTCGAGGCGAGGGCGGCGGCGAAGAAGGCCGCCGCCGCACCCACCCAGAAGGAGTGCCCGTACTGCAAGTCCAAGGTGGACATCACCGCGACGCGGTGCGCGTTCTGTACCTCGAACCTGTAGGTCCGCCTCGCGGGCGAGGCGACGTCAGGGGATCCACCATCCCGGCTTCCCGGAACCCCTTCTCACGGAACCGGCACGCGTCGCACTCCCCGCACGGGCGTCGGCCGCCCACGTAGCAGCTCCAGGTCAGCTCCCAAGGCACGCCCAGGCGAGAGCCCCTTCGCACGATCTCCGACTTGGTCAGGCGCAGCAGCGGCGCCACGATCCGTACTGGTCGGTTCCCCTCGACGCCGGCCCGGGTCGCGAGCCGGGCGAGGCGTTGGAACGCGCGAAGAAACTCCGGCCGGCAGTCCGGGTACCCGGAATAATCGACGGCGTTCACGCCTACGTAGATACGGTCCAGCCGGTGGCTCTCGGCGTACCCGAGCGCGACGGAGAGAAAGATCGTGTTCCGCGCCGGTACGTAGGTGGAGGGGATCCGCGATCCTCCGCGAGCCCGGGATCGGCGAGGGATCGGCCGGGAGCGGTCGGTCAACGAGGAGGAGAGGAGGGCGCCGAGCCGGAGCGGAAGGACGGTATGGTGCGCGATCCCGAAATGGCGGGCCAGGGCCCGGGCGCTCTCCGTCTCCCTCGCGTGCCGTTGACCGTAGACGATCGACAGGGCGTGCACCGGCTCCCCCGTTCCGCACGCCTCGGCGAGGCACGTCGCGGAGTCCATCCCCCCGGACAGCAGGACCAACGATGCCGATCGCCCACCGAGCGCCGTTTTCATAACCCGCCTCCGGCGACCTGCACCGCGACCGCCGCGACGACGATACTGGAGAGCATGGCGAGGAAGTTCGTGCTCCCCTTGGTCAGCAGTCCGCGGTTTTCCAAGGTCTCGCCCAGCACGCTGTCGAACTGGCACCCCAGGAACCCCGCGAGCGCGGCGACTCCGATCAGGAGACCAGGGCGGGGGAGCCCGACCTCGGAGAGCGAGAAAAGGACCGCCGCGACGACCCCGGTGGTGAGGGCCCCGACGAGGGCCCACATCTCCCCCACGGCAGAGACCCCCCCGTTCGTCCCGGGGGGAACGGGGCGACCGGTGAGAATGCTCCGCGCATTCCCGGCCAGCACCCCAAACTCGCTCGCGAAGGTGTCCGCCGCACCGAAGGCGAGAGCGGCCGTATACAGCACGATCTCGGGAAACCGCGCCAGAAGCCTGGGGTCGAAGCCCGCCACGACGACGAGGCCGGTCGGGAGCAGGATGTGGGCGAGTACGTTCGAGACCCCACGCTCTCCCTCGGTCCCCTCGTGGACGTTCTTCCGCTTCTTCTCCTCGAAGCCGTAGCGGGTGGCCAGGACGCTCGCCACGACGAACAGGACGAGCAGGGCGAGGAATGCGAACCCGCCGAGGACGACGATCACCGACCCGAACAGGGCCGCCACTCCGCCCGCGACCGGGGTCAGCGAACGGGACAGGACCGCGGCCACCGCGAGCGCGACCGTGGCCGCGATCCCCTCGACGGCCGGCACTAGGGTAAGGAGCACAAAGAAACCTCCGGAACGAGGCCGGCCGTTCAATACAAGCTTTCTGGGGTGCGGGAGCGTCCCGGGGTCAGCCCCGCGTAAGGATCCGGAGTGCCGCCTCCAGAAACCCGGAAGCGCGGACGTCCGGAGTGATGTTGCGCGAGGCGAGCTCGGCTTCGACCGACGCCTCGTGTCCCGGTGGGGGAACGACCACGGTCAGGAGCCCGATCGACTCCCCGGCTTCCACGTCGAGGCTCCGGTCCCCCACGATCGCGCTCCCCGCGAAGTCGACGTTCCAGTCGAGGGCCGCTTTCTCGAGCATCCCGGTCGCCGGCTTCCGACACTCGCACGCCGACTCTGGCGCGTGGGGGCAGTAGTAGAACGCATCGATCGAGGCCCCTCCCCCGGCGAGGATCTCGTTGACGCGGTGGTGGATCGCCCCCACGTCGGCGTGGGTGTAGTAGTCCCGCTCGATGCCCGATTGGTTGGTGGTGCAGAGGACCCGGTAGCCGTGGGCCCGGAGGAGTCGGATCCCCTCTGCGACCCCCAGGAATACCTCGAGCCGGGCCGCGTCGGCCAGGTAGCGGAGGTCGGGGTTGATCGTGCCGTCCCGGTCGACGAACACGGCGCGCTGGGCCTGCGCCGGTCGCGGGGAAGGTGCCGGTCCGCCAACGCAGCCGGGCGGTTCCGAGTGCACGGCCGCCGGAGGCGGGGGCCCCTTAAGACCCTCGCCGTCGTGAAGCCCTCCACGAGGAGAGTGGGTCGATTCCGTCCGTGGAAGCCTCCGGCGATCCCCCGCCCTGGGCCCGCCTCGGCGAGCTGCTCGACCGCGCGGTCGAACGGAACTCTGCGACGGAGGGCGGATGCTGCGTCCTGTTCTCCGGCGGGATCGACTCGGGACTGATCGCGGATGCCGCGGCGCGATTCGGGGGGGCGACGGGCATCACCGTGGGGGTCGAGAGCAGCGAGGACGTTCGATGGGTCCGCTGCCTTCCACCGGGGTGGCCGTCCGGGTCGACGATTCGCATCGTGACCCACGCCGAGGTCCGGGCGACGGCCGAACTCGTCGGACCCCTGCTCGACGGGGCCTCGCCCCTTGAACGGTCCGTCGCCATCTCCCTCGCCGTGGCGCTGCAGAGCTCGACCCGGGAACGGGTCCTGTGCGGCCAGGGTGCGGACGAGCTGTTCCTAGGCTACGCGCACTTCCGGGGTCTGAGTCCCGCGGCCGCTCTCGCGCGCAGCGCTTCCGACCTCTCCTCGCTCGTCGACCGCGAATGGCCCCGTTCCTGCCGCATCGCTTCCGCGCTCGGCCGCGACCTCCGGGCCCCCTTCCTCGATCCCGAGGTGATCGCCGAGAGTCAGCGGATCCCGATCGAGCAACGGCTCCCGGGGGTGGAGACCAAGGGGTTGCTTCGCTCGCTCGCTCGCGCTCGGGGACTTCCGGAGCTGATCTGTGGGCGACCGAAGAAGGCGCTCCAGTACGGCACCGGCTTCGATCGACTGATCCGGCGGGCCGAACCTGTACCGCGTTAGGCGCGAACCACCCGGGTCCCCGCCTCGGAGCGGAGCGCCCGTCCGAGGGAGGGGATGTCGGTGATCAGGACGCGGCGGCCGCCCTCGGCGAGGAACTGAAGGCAGGCGTCGATCTTCGGCGCCATGCTTCCCGCCCCGAACTCTCCCTGCTGGCGATACTGACGGAGTTCTTTGGGCCCAACGTCGGCGAGCCACCGTTCCCACGGTTTGTGGAACCCGACCGCCACGGCCGGAACGTCGGTGACGATCGCCAGCGTGTCGGCGCCGAGGTCGGCTCCGACGAGGGCCGCGGTAAGGTCCTTGTCGATGACCGCCTCCACCCCCTCATAGACCCCCCGCCCACGGTCGAGCACCGGGATCCCGCCCCCGCCCGCGACGATCGGGATGCAGCGTGATCCCCAACCGGCGTCGAGCATACGACGGACGATCTCCCGTTCCAGCCATTCGACGGGTTTGGGAGATGGGACGACCCGCCTCCAGCCGCCCCGGGCGCCGTCGAACTCCATCTGCCAGCCGTGCTGCTTGCGGAGGACCCGCGCCTCGACCTCCCGGAAGTATCGGCCGACCGGCTTCACGGGTTTCCGGAATGCGGGGTCGCGTCGTGAAACCACGATCCGGGTCACGATAGGGAGCACGATCCGGGGAACTTTGGCCTTCAGGAGCGCGGAGGTGAGCTCCTGTTGGATCACGTAGCCGATCTGGCCCTCGGTCTCCGCTCCCAGGACGTCCATCGGTCGGGGAGGCACCTCCCGTTGGCTGACCTCGTTCTGACGGAGCAGGGCGCCGATCTGGGGACCGTTGCCGTGGGTCAGGACCAGTTCGTGACCGTCGGCCACGATCGCGGCGAGCCCGGGGGCGGTCGACCGCATCTGGCGGACGGTCTCCTCCCACGTCCCCCCTCCGCCCGCGCGCTGGAGGGCATTTCCTCCGAGCGCGACGAGGATCCGGACCACGGGTTCACCCACCCGAAAGAACGGGACTCGCGGTCATAAACTCGCCATCATCGTTGGAAGGGCGGCCGGGGGCGGATTCCTCCGAAGGTATCCATTAATACATGGGGCCGGGTCGGCGCCCCGTGAGCGAGGCCAACGACGCACTGTTCTGTCCGCTCGAGTTCCGCTACGGCCGCCCGGCGGTGCGTGCCGTGTTCTCCCGAGGGGCCCGACTGGCACGCGCGCTCCGTGTGGAGGCCGCCCTCGCCGAGGCCGAGGCCGAGGCAGGGATGGTCCCGGCCGAAGCGGCCGCGGCGATCTCCGCCGCCGTGGCGGGCCAGAAGGTCTCGTTGGCGCGCGTCGACGAGCTCGAGATCGAGCTCCGCCACGACGTGATGGCGATCACTCGGGCGCTCGCCGAAGTCTCCGGCCCCGGTGGGGCCTGGGTCCACTACGGTGCGACCTCGGCGGACATCACCGACACCGCGTTGGCCCTGGAGTTGAAGGAGGCGGCATCGATCCTCCGTCAGGATCTGACCGACCTCACCGGAACCCTCGTCGAGCTCGCGCATCGCCACCGCGCGACCGCCGAGGTCGGGAGGACCCACGGACAGTACGCGGTGCCCCTCTCCTTCGGCTACAAGATGGCGGTGTGCGCCGCCGAAGTGTTCCGGCACCGCCGGCGCCTCGACGAGCTGCTCCCGCGTCTCGCCGTCGGAAAGCTCTCCGGGGCCGTCGGAACCGGGGCGGGGTTCGGCCCGCACGCCGAGGCGGTCGAGGCCGGGGCGATGGCCCGTCTCGGCCTCACGGCCGACGATGCGCCTACTCAGGTCGTGGGACGGGACCGCATCGCCGAGTTCACGAACCTGCTGGCGCTCATCGCGGGGACGTGCGAGCGGTTGGCGACGGAGGTGCGGAACCTCCAGCGCACCGAGCTCGCCGAGGCGGCCGAGGCGTTCGACGAGCGCAAGCAGGTCGGCAGCTCGACGATGGCGCAGAAGCGGAACCCCATGGTGTCGGAGAACGTCACCTCCCTCGCCCGAATGGTACGGGCGCTCGCCCTCCCGCCGCTCGAGAACATGGCGCTCTGGCACGAGCGGGACCTGACGAACTCCGCGAACGAGAGGATCGCCGTGCCTCACGCGATCGTGCTCACCGACGACATCCTCACGAAGCTCACCGGGGTCTTCCGGCACCTGGAGGTCGACCCGGCCGCGATGGCACGCCACCTCGATAGCTCGCGGGGCTCGGTCATGACCGAGAACCTGATGCTCGCGATGACCGCGCGAGGGGTCCCGCGGGCCGAGGCCCACGAGATCCTCCGGAACCTCACGCGCGACCTCGTCCATGGCACCTCCCTCGCCGAGCGGGCCTCCGCGAGCCCCGAGGTTGCCCGGTACTTCCGCCCCGGGGAGGTCGAGGAGCTACTCGACCCGGCCTCCTATGTGCGCGCCGCCACGCAAAAGACCGAGCGCATCGTCGCCTCGATCCGCCGCGAGCTCGGGCAGTGAACGGCCCGGAGGGGTGGCATGCGACCATCGACGTACGCCGAGGCTCCCCGGCCGATGCGGACCGGCTCGCGAGGGCCCTCGGCCCGGAGTCGACCCGGGAGGTGCCGAGGGCCCGCGCCGAACTCACCCGCCCGGAACCCACCGTACTCCGGCTTTCGATCACTGCGCGGGACACCGGGGCACTTCGGGCCGCCCTGAACACCTACCTCGGCTGGGTCCAGCTCGCGCTCACCACCGAAGGTCGGGTGGAGGGCCTCTAGCTCGCCGACCCCGAAGCTGTTATCTCGTCTGCCCGGTCCGGAGCGATCGTGGCACTACCGGCCAAGCTCCAGAACGACCTGAAGCAGTTCCAGCGGCTCCAGCAGGAGCTCTCCAACGTCGCCCAGCAGCGCATGCAGCTCGACCTCAAGCTCCGCGAAACGGTCCACACGCTCGACGAGCTCAAGCAGATCCCCGAGGACACCCCCGTGTATCGTCCGATCGGGGGTCTTCTCGTGAAATCGAAGGGACGCAAGGAGGTCGAGGACCTTCTCAGCGAGGAGAAGGAGACGCTCGAGGTCCGGGTCAAATCGATCGAGCGCCAGGAGGGCCACCTGAAGGAGCGCTACACCGAGATGCAGCGCGAACTTTCCGAGGCCCTTCAAAGCGCCGGAGTCACGAGCGGCGGCGACGCCGCGGCGCGCTCGTAAGCCCGCCTATCGGTTCCGGTGGACCAGTCGGTCCGCCACGTCGTGCAGGAACTCCCGGTCCCCTCGGCGGAGACGCGGGCTCCGGTCCACGCGGGCCAATGCACGTTTCGTGAGCTGTTCGATGCGGGATTCCGAGTAGCGCAGGCTCCCCGTGTCCCGGATGACCCGTCGCGCCTCCTCGACCGAGTCGGGAGTCGCCTCCGGTCGCCCCAGGACTGCGGCCAGCGCCTCCCGGCCCCGCGTGCCGGCGTCGGCCCACGCGCGGACGACGAGCAGGGTTCGCTTCCCTTCCACCAGGTCGTTCGCGCTCTTGCCGGCCTCCGTCGCTTCGAATCCGGTACCGAGGATGTCGTCGCGGAGCTGGAAGGCGACCCCGATGTCGATGCCGAACGACTCCAGGTCGGACTGGAGGCCCGCGTTCCCCCCTCCCAGGATCGCGCCGATGCGGAGCGGCGAGGCCACCGTGTAGACGGCCGACTTGAGCCGGTGGACCGTGAGGACATCGGACTCGCGCACCCGGTCGACCGGGGTGGCCCCATTCTGGATGTCGAGGAGTTGGCCATAGGCGGTCTCCCGCGTCATGCGGATGTACTCGCGCAGGGCGTCGAGTCGACGTGCCGCGGGGACCGGACACGACAGGAGCCCCTCGATGGTGAACGGTTCCTGGAGGTCCCCGAGGGTGATCCCCACCCCGACGCCGTACTCCTCCGACCGGCCGAGGAGCCCCGCTGCGCGGTGGCGTGCCTCGACCAGCCGGTGGAGCGTCGGACCGCCGCGCCGCTCCTCCGAGTGGTCGATGATGTCGTCATGGACGAGCATCCAGCTCTGGAAGTGCTCGAGCGCGGCCGCGGCCGGTAGCACCGCCGAGACCGGCCCGGCGCTCGCGATCCGGTAACCCCCGAGGACCAGGAGGGCCCGGAATCGCTTCCCGCCGCGGAGCGTGAACTCGTTCAGCAGGTCAAGGTACGGCCGGAACACCGGCATCGCCGCGCGTCGGGACCCTCGGTACGATTCGCCGATCGAGCGCTCCAGCGCCGGCAGGTCGGCCGTCAGGTCCGAGAACTTCACGGACTTCGGCTCCGCCGATGAGTGTATGTATTTAACGGAGGGGTTCTGAAACGTGCCCGGACCGGCCTTCACCGAGCTCGTCGGCCGCCTCGTCGAGTCGATGGGGCAGAGCCTGGAGGCACTGAAACGCCAGGACGAGGAGATCCTCTTTCGCACCTCGGACGGCTTCCTCTACGCGTTCCTCGAAGACCCGAACCGGGTCTCGTGGGGCCAGGTCGAGCGGTTGCTGGGGGAGGTCCGGGACCAACCGGCGAAGCTCGCCGTCCTGACGCCGGGTCGACTCCCGCTCGCGCTCTCGGCCGAACTCCTGAAGCACGGCGCGACGGTCGTGGATGGCGAGCGGTTCCACGAGCTCGCGCGCGGTTTCGGACTGGGCAGCTACCTGGGAGAGGAGCCGCCGGGCGAGAAGGCCCGACCCTCGGCACGACTTCTTCCGAGCGCCCGCCAGCTCGACCAGGTGATGGTCCGGGCCCGGACGTGGATGGACTGGGGGGTGCCGGCGATCGCCCTTCGATTCTATCGGCAGGCGAGCCAGATGAAGCCCGGGTTCCTGCCCGCGCGCAACGGGATCGGCCGCGCGTTGGCCCAACTTGGACTGTGGGAAGATGCAGGAAGGGTGTTCGACGAAGTCCTGTCGCTCCACGCAGAGGACCTCGAGGCCCGGATCGGGAAGGCCGCACTGCTCGGATCGATGGGGCACGCCCGCGACGAGATCGCCGCCTACCGGGCCTTGCGCGAAGAGGCACCGCAGCGCGTCGACCTGCGGATGTACCTTGTCGCCGCGCTCCTCGACGCCCAGGATTGGGCCGGTGCCCAGGTCGAGCTCGAAGGGATGCTGAAGGTCACCCCGGAAGACCCGCAGGTCCGCTTCCTGTACTCGGTCGCCCTTTCGCACACCTCCACCCCGGCCGAGGCCCAACGAGAACGGGAGCGCGCTCGGACGCTCGGGCTCACCCCCGAACGGGAAGCCGCACTCTCTGCGCATCTGGAGCTCGGTGCCGCCGAACCTCGCCCGGCTCGACCTCCGAGCACTACCCCGCCGGTCCCCGTCGCGCCCGCCCCGATGCCGATCATGGCCCCATCGCCCCCCGCCATCCCCCCGTCGGAGCCGCGGGTCCCCCCGCCGGCGAAATCCAGTCGGAAGAAGGGGAACCGACGGGGTCGAAAAGCCAGTTAGTCGGCGACTGCCCACGGCGCGAGGGCAGGCCCGGATGCGGATCGTTTCCCTCCTCCCTAGCGCCACCGAAACTGTCTACGCCTTGGGCAGGGGAACGGAGCTGGTGGGGCGAAGCGAGGAGTGCGACTACCCCGGCGAGGTGAAACCACTCCCGGTCGTCATGAGGGTCCGAACGCCGGATTCCCATCTCTCCTCGGGGGAGATCGACGCCCGGGTCCGTTCCGTCCGTGGCGAGGGGGAGAGCCTGTATCTCCTCGACCTGGAGGTACTCCAGACCCTCTCCCCGGACGTCATCCTCACCCAGGACCTGTGTCGAGTGTGCTCGGTGACCGACGAGGAGGTCCGGGTGGCGTGTCGGCAGGTGGGCATCGACCCGGCCATCGTTTCGCTCACTCCCTCCAGCCTAGACGGAGTTTGGGAAGGGATCCAGCGGGTAGGGGACGCGATCGGAGCCGGCGCGGAGGCCACGAAGCTCGTCCGCGAGCTCCGCAGACGGTCCTCCCCCGGGGAGTCGCGCGACGCGAAACGGCCGACGACGGCCGTGCTGGAGTGGCTCGACCCACCGATCATTGCCGGACTCTGGACCCCGGAGATGATCCGCGCCGCCGGAGGCGAACCGTGGGAGGCGACCGGCGGGATGCCGGGACGGAGAACCGAATGGTCGGCGGTGGCCCGTGCCGAACTCGACCTGCTCGTGCTGAGCCCGTGCAGCTTCCCCGTCGAACGCACCCGGGCCGAATCGGAGGCCGAGCCGACCCGCTCCGCGCTCGATCGGATCGCCCCTTCGCTCGGCGTGTGGATCGCCGACGAAGCATATTTCAGCCGCCCCGGCCCACGGCTGATCGACGGCGTCGAGCTCCTTCGAGGGCTCTTGGCGGGCCAGGAGCCCCCGGGGAAGCTACCCTGTGAGCGCTATCTGGGGACCCGGTTAGGAGCGGCCCGATGAGTTGGACACCTTCCTCCCAGTACACGTTCGGGTCCACGCCCCGCCCGACCCGCGGGGTCTCCACCTCCCCCACGGAGGTCGCCCACGTCACAATCGCGTTCCTGGTGCTCACGTTCGACCTGATGGTCGTCGGCGGGGCCCTCACCCCGGGGGACTTTGGGACCGTCCAGCTCGCGACGCTGCTGCCATTTCTGGTGTTCGGGCTCGTGGCCGCGGCCTCCGGGTTCGTCGCCCACGAAATGGCGCATAAGATCACGGCCGAGCGCTACGGCTTCTGGGCGGAGTTCCGACTCTCCGCCTCCGGACTCCTCCTCTCGGTCGTGACCGCCCTCTTCGGGTTCATCTTCGCCGCCCCCGGGGCGACCGTCGTCGGAGGGATGGGGGACGCACGCGAGTGGGGCCGAACGAGCCTCGCCGGCCCGCTCGTGAACCTCGTCGAAGCGACCGCCTTCCTCGGGGCCGGGGGCGCAGTCGCGTCCCTCACCCATTCCTCCAGCTACTGGCCGTTCTTCCTGCTCCTGGCGTTCATCAACGCGTGGTTCGCGACGTTCAACCTCGTGCCCCTAGGCCCGCTCGACGGGCGAAAGGTCTACCGTTGGGACCCGCGGGTCTGGGTGGTGTCAATCGCCGCCTCTGCCTCGTTTGCCGGGGCGATGCTCTATCTGACGAGCGTCCATCCCCCGCCGTTCTAGGAGTCTAATGGGCGCCGCGGGGACGGTTCGCGAACTCGGCCAGGGACGCCTGATGATTGACCTAGGGTTCCGGGACACCGAGGGGCTGATCGCGTCGTACCTGATCCCCGGTCGCGATGGGGACTGGACGCTGGTGGAAACCGGGCCGTCGTCGTGCCGCGAAGCCCTCTCCGAGGGCGTCGCCCGCGCTGGGGTCGACCCGCAGGAGATCCGACGGGCGTTCGTGACCCACATTCACCTCGACCACGCCGGCGGTCTCGGACCCGTCGCCGGGGCGTTCCCCCGGGCGAGGCTGTTCGCCCATCGTTCCGGGCTCCCGCACCTGATCGACCCGACCCGGCTGATCGCCTCAGCGCGTCGGGCCTGGGGAGCTCAGGCGGACCCCCTCTGGGGCCCCATCACCCCAGTCCCGCCGAACCGGCTTGAGCCCCTCGACGGAGGCGAGACGTTCCCCGTCCTTGGAGGGGAACTCCACGTACTCGCCACGCCCGGACATGCCACGCACCACCTGTCGTTCTTCGATTCCGCGCGACGGTCGATGATGACCGGAGACTCGGCCGGAGTGCTTCTCGAGGGGGCGGACCGCTCCCGGCCCGCCCTGCCCCCGCCGGACCTCGACCTGGAGCTGCTCTTCCAGAGTCTCGAGCGCATGGCGAAGCTCCACCCTCAGGAACTATGGTACGCCCATTTTGGACCTAATCCCGGCGGGGTCGGGGCCCTGGAATCGTACCGGGTGACGATCGAGGAGTGGAGGCAGGTGGCGCTGGGCGCTGCGATGACCGAACCGGAGGTTGGTGCCGTCGCGCGGGCGCTCCGCCAGCACGAGGAGAGCCGGGTCGTCTCTGGTGCCGGGACGCCCGCGACCGGGGACCGGGGCGAGATGATATCCGGCTACGAACTGGCCGCGATGGGGCTGCTACGATACTTCCGGACCCGGGGGCTTCTCGGGGAGCGCGGAGGGTGACCCCGCTCCCCGCCGGGGAACGTGCGAAGCCGGCCGCGGCCCTGTTCATCGCGCGCGTGGTGTACGCGCTCAACTGGTACAATGTGGGGGCGGTACTCCCCCTGATCGGAGCCTCCTTCGGGATCGGGACGGCTCGGCTCGGGCTGGTGCTCGGCGCCTTCCTGGTCGGCGTGGGGATATTCCAGGTCCCCGCCGGGTTTGCCGCCATCCGATTCGGGGCACGGAGGGTCTCCCTCGCGGGGCTCGCCGTCATGGCGGTCGCTGGGATCGTCTCCGGCTTCGCACCGACCTACCTATGGCTCGCCGCCGCGCGGTGCGTGGCCGGGGTGGGGGCTGCGTTCTTCTTCTCCCCCGGACTCTCGCTCATCGCGTCCTACTACCCCGAGGGCCAGCGCGGTCCGGTCATCGGCCTCTACAACGGGGGATTCAGTGTGGGCGGTGCCATCGGACTGTTCGGCGGCGCCCTCCTCGGTCAGCTCCTCGGATGGCCGGTCGCCCTCGCTTCCGCCGGGGGGGCGCTCCTTCTGACCGCCGGCGCGGCTTCGCTCCTTCTGCCCCCGGAAACCGAACCCGCGGCCTCGACGGTCCGGGCGCTGTGGATGGCGGGGCGTCCGGTGTTGAGGTCGCGGTCGATCTGGGCGCTGTCACTCGGCCTCACCGGATTCTGGGCGGCCATGTTCATCATCGCCCAGTACTTCGTGAAGTTCGGCCACGACGTCCACCCCGAATGGGGACCGAGCCTCGCGGCGGCCCTCGCGGCGACCCTGGTGATCATCTCCTTCCCCGGTGGACCCCTGGGGGGATGGCTCGCCGAGCGGGGGTGGGACCGGCGAGTCACCGTCGGGGTGTTCGCGGCGGGGGCGAGCCTCCTCGTCCTGACCATCCCGTTCGCGCCCCTGTGGCTGCTCTGGCCGATCTTCCTCTTTCTCGGGCTCATCGACGGCGTGATCTTCGCGATCCTGTACGTGATCCCGACGTATCTCGCGGAGACGCAGGGCCAAGGGCTCGCTCTGGGCCTCGCGGTCGTGAACTCTATCCAAGTCCTTTGCGGGAGCGCGTTGGCGATCACCTTCGGGTGGATCGCCTCGCAGTGGGGATTCACTCCGGCTTGGGCATTCACCGCCGCGACGAGCCTCGGTCTGATTCCCCTCCTCGCGTGGGTCGCCCCCAACCGCGGCGAAGGGAGCGGCTCCCGTGGAGATCCGGCTCCGGTGCGTCCCGCGCCCCCGTGAGCTCGACCACGTGGACCAGGTTCGTGGGGCGACCCTCCACGGGGTAGCCCGCGGTAAGCACGATGCGGGCCCCGGTGCTCTCACCCAGGCGCTCGAGGGCGACTCGGGCCGCGTGCCCACGCAGAGCATCCAAGCCGAGGTGGCCCGGGATGGCCCCTGCCTGAACCCCCCATACGAGCGCAAGTTGCCTTCGCGTGACCCGGTCGGGGGAGAGTGCTACGATCGGGGTGCACGGCCTCCATTGAGCCACCGCCCGCGCTGTCGCGCCCGAATGAGTAGGCGTCATGATCCCGGCCGCCCCAATGCGTTGAGCGACGTCGACGGCGGCTCGGGCGACGGCCCCGTCCACCGAAAGCAATCGGGACGCCTGCCCGGCCGAGTCGGCTCTCCGTGGAGGGAGCGCGCCCTCGGTCGTGCGTGCGATCCGATCGAGCCAATCGACCGCGGCGAATGGAAACCGTCCGACCGCGCTCTCTTCCGACAACATCAGGGCGTCCGCGCCGTCGAGCACTGCGTTCGCCACGTCGGTGGCCTCGGCACGCGTGGGCCGGGGCGCCCGGACCATGCTGAGAAGGAGCTGGGTGGCGACGATCACGAATCGCCCGGCGTCGTTGGCGCGCGCGATCAATGCCTTTTGTTCGAGCGCAAGCCGTTCGAGGGGGACCTCGATGCCCAGGTCTCCGCGGGCGACCATGATCCCGTCCGACTCCTGGAGGATCCTATCGATCGACTGGAGCGCCTCGGCCCGCTCGATCTTTGCGATCAACCCGATCCGGGCGCCCGAGCTCGTACGAGCGATCCGCCGTCGAGCCGTTCGCACGTCGGAGGCGGATCGGACGAAGGAGACGGCGACGTAATCGATGCCCTCCTCCACGGCGATCGACAGGTCCCGAACGTCCTTCGGACCCAGGATCGACGCGCGGAGGTGGGCCCGGGGGAGGTACAATCCCTGGTGCGGTGCGACTATCCCCCCGCGAAAGATCCGCGTCGTCACCTCGGAGTTCGAGACCGACTCCACCACGAGCTCAATGGCCCCATCGCCGACGAGCAGGGGGTCGCCGGGTCGGGCCGCCTCGGCGATCCGCGGAATCGAGACCGGGGCGACGCGGTCATCACCCGGCGGCCCGCCGGAGCGCAGGGTCCATCGCTCGCCTTCTCGGAGTCGATAGGAGGGCCGGAGAAGTTCGCCGATCCGGATCTTGGGACCCTGCAGGTCCGCGACGATCGCGAACTCTCGCCGGGTCGATCGGCGGACGCGGTGCAGGTCCTGGAGGGTCGAGCGCTGCTCCTCTTCCCGGCCGTGGGAGAAATTCAGCCGGAACCCGTCGACGCCCGCCCGTGCGAGCCGCTCGAGCCTCGTTCTCGCGCGGGTAGCGGGACCGACGGTCACGAGGAGTTTGGTTCGACGCACCGAGAGGAGAGCCCCCTCGGGGTCAAATGGGTTCGTCCGCCACCGTACGAGCCGCCACACGCTTTTGTAATGTCCATTCGTCCCACCCGCGCAGCCCCGTGGTGTAGTGGCCAAGCATGCTGGCCTTTGGAGCCGGCGACAGCGGTTCGAATCCGCTCGGGGCTACCCGTCAGCACTTTTGCCCGATTGGCCCAAGTGGCCCCGTGCCCGCTCAGACACGACGATCTCGAGCGCCTAAACCGCGAACACGCCCTCCGCGTAGCCGAGACCAATCCCTCCACTCCCGACCAATCTGAGCCAACACCTTCGGAGGGCCGGGTCCTCCCCCGGCCCTCCATTTTCCCTGATCGGCAGCGGAGGCGGCGGGACATCGGTCGCCTCAGAGAGCGCGAATGACCGAGCCTGACTCATGCGCCGCACTCTATCTTCGCGTTTCCAGCCAGGATCAGGACCTCGCCGGTCAGGAGCGGGAACTCCGGATCGAGTGTGATCGCCGCGGGTGGCTAATCTTAGCCGTCTACTCGGAGAAAGTATCCGGGACGGGGAAAGTCGAGCGGACCGGGTACGAACGGCTACTCGCCGATGCCGCGACGCCCGACCGTCGTTGGGATCGTGTCCTCGTATGGTCGCTGGACCGATGGTCTCGGGACCCCTCATTCGTGAAAGCTGTGGGCTCAATCGAGACGCTCGAGGCATTGGGCGTCAAGTTCCACTCCCTCCGAGAACCGATGCTGGACTCCTCCGAGGACGGGACGCCAAACATGGGCAGGGACCTCCTCCGCGCAATTCTCCCGGTCATCGCATCGTTCGAGTCAAGGCGTCGCTCCGACCGGGGTCGGGTTGCGATGAAGGAGATCAAGGCAGGGCGCCGGCAAACGCGCTCGGGGCGCCCACCGGGACGTCCTCGGGTGGTCACCGAAGAAGCCGTAGACCGGGCCGTCGAGCTTCGCGCCCGGGGCGAGCCGTGGGCCCGGACCGCCCAGCTGATCGGCATCAAGGCCCAGACGCTCGCCGGGCCGTCCTGGAGCGAAAGAAAGCCGCAGGGACCGCGGGAAACCCCCCGCCACCGATTCCCCCTGAGCTCCCGCCAGCAACGGGTTGACCAAGGGGCCCCAACGGGCGCCTCAGCCTGCGTGGCATTCGGGGGTCACATCCCGCAGTCCGGGGCGGGACGGGGGGCTCGCCGGGGGGTCAAAAGACGTGGGTTGGCCTCCACTACCCTTTCCAGGGAGAATGAATACGCCGGGCGAGTCTCCGCCGGTTGGAGGAGCGCGTCGATGGGAACCTACCGAGAATTTCTGCTGTCCGAGAAAGGCTCGCCCTCGTCCTCGAGCCTAACTACCTATCTGAACGCGATCCAACCGGAGGATTGGGGTGCCGAACTCAAGGCCGCGGCAGAAGACGCCGACTTCCAACTCCGGAAGGCGACCGCGTCTTTAGGAAACCGATGGGGAGGCGAACTGTTCATCGGGGTTCGAGAATCAGACCGATTCCTCGTCGGAACCAGGCTCACGAAGGAGACGTTCTATGATCGACTTCGCCAGGCCGTGGTCCCCGGGGACTGGTTCTCGGTGGACCTCACCTCCCTCTTGACGTCTCTGATTGAGGTCCCCCGTCCAGACCCCGACCGCAGGATATTGGTCGGCGAGATCCGCAAGGGGCTCCTCCCCTCCTTCGTGGTTGATGATGATGGCGACCTCGTCTGGTTTCGACGGGAGGGCAGATCCGACCGGCGCCTGACTGGTTACCAGGGGGTGGAGGCAAGGCGAGAGTACGCCCGGGGCAGGCTGCTCCTCGAGTTATTCTGGGAGTTCGACGCGACCGTAAGGACGATCCCCTTTACGCCATACGTCGGCGCTCCGGTCGGGAGGGCGTACTTCTCCCTGCCCAGGTACGAAGGCTCACGTGCGGACGGGTCGTTCTATAGCGAGCTGGCCACGGATGACCTTGAGTTCCTTTTCGCGTCCCGACCCCAAGGAGGCACCGGGTTCAGTGCTCACGGGCTACTTCCGAGGTTCCTAGCGAACGGAGAGAGGCTTGATCGGGCCGTCGTGAGATGGAACGCCGACACCTCACGCGATTGGGAGGTCGCGGTCGGCAACTACATTCGCAGCGCCCGCGAGGACGCGATTCGCGAGTCCCACGAGTTCCGCCGCTACCTTGAGAGGCTTGGGTTGCTGCCGAAGAGCTGAACCGGCGCTCGAAGACGGGAGGGATTCCCCCGCCCGGCCTGGGCGCTTTGGATTGGACGCTTTCGACCTAGCCGAGGACCTCGAGAAACGCTCGAGGGCGAGCCGAAGGGAATGCCAGATGCCGGTAAAGAGAGACTACCCCCCATTGCAACCGGCTTGGGGGAGTCGAGTAGAACCAAACCCTGGTCTTGATGCCGTCCGTACGGCTCAGCATCCGCGCGGATCGGAACCCGGCGAGCTGACACATCCGCTCGAGCCCCGAGATTGTCGCCGCACAGCACGTCGTCGGCTCGATCTCCTCTGGCGCGAAGTAGTGAAGCTCCGGTTGATTCCCGAGCCGGATCATCCCCTCGAGGAAGAGCTTGCCCCCTGGCCGTAGCAGACTCCGTATCTTCTCCAGCGCCGCCATCGGCTCCTTCAAGTGGTAGTACACACCGAAGAAGAACACCGTGTCGAACGGGGGGGTTGTTACGGGAAGGTCCATCAAGTCAATGTGTCGATACTCGACCTTCGAACCCAGGGCCTCCTTCGCCAAAGCGAACGTACGGGGGGTATCCGCGTGGTCCTCAGGGTTCTGAAATGAATCGATTGCAAGAACCTGAGTTGCGTGGCGGCCTTCAGCGAGGAAGCTGAAGAAGCCATCCCAAGCCCCGATATCGAGCACACGGGCCCCCGATAATTCGGCCGGGACGCATTTCGCAACCCAGGACTGCTGGCGCAGGTCGGACCTGCCTGGAGTGACCAGGGTTCCCAAGTCGATGTGATGCCACCACTTCAACTCGGCGACCCGATCTGATAGATTGGGACCCGGGAGGCCGCGTTCGGGGGATTGCAAGGTAATCCCGCTCAACGGCTCTTCGGCTTTGAACCCTCCGGGTGCCGAAACTTCGCCGTGCCCGCCGGACGCAGCAAACCAATCCTTAGCGCCACCGCAGGCAGCTTGGCAGGCGAGGTCCTTCGAAGGGCCAAGAACGCCATGCGCATCGGGAATCCACCTCCCGTGACCCTCTTCAAATGCGACCTAAGCTGCGAGATGGGAAGCTGTGACCGAGGTTCGAGGATTCGGGTTCGACGGTTTACTCATTGAACTTCCGCTAGTCTCCGGGGAGGCCCGTATCGACTCCAGGTTCAAGAAGCGAGCATCTCTCTCATTTTGGGTGCTGAGCGGAGCATCGTTTGCCGGGTCTCTCATCGCCCTCGCCTTCGTCTTAGGGCAACACCAGTGGAGTTCGATTGAAGACTGGCTCGGAATCAGCCTTTTACTCGTGATCGGAGTCGGATCACTCGGCGAGGCAGACCAGCTCGGGTCCGCTTATCCTCTTCTCGAAAGCGGTAAGGTCAGTGAAGTGCGCGCGTCGTCGGTTGGCGTGGACGGACCTTTCTTTTCGAATTCCGCCTATTCAACGGATTCTCAGGGGGCCTCAATCATACGATCGCGATACCTGCGCCAGGTGATCCTTCGCACGCGCGGCCCGAATCTGATTCCGTGGTCCGCGCTCGTCATTGACCTCCAGGAGCTCCCGTCGGCTTCGCGACCGAACGCTTCGTTGGTGGGACTGCTCTCCCGACGGATGCCCGATGCCGACGCATCCTGGGTCGCACCCCCTGTCCTTGGGCCGTTCTTGACCACCTCCTCCCGAGCCGGAGGGGGGTTGCGAGTCCTAGTCCCCCAGTCCCAGCTCTAGGAGTTACTGTGGTTGGCGTGCCAGTTCGGAGTGGACCTCCGGGTAAACCGCGAATTGTTGACCCCCGAGGGTCGACGGGCAGCTGCTAGCCTTCCTTTCGGCGTGGGACTGCTGAAGCGCCCCGTGCACGGTTACTCGGCCATCTCCGTGCCCTTGCCTCCGCCGTCGAGTTGGGAAGAGCTCGGAGGGTGGATTGGATTGGCGTTTCCACGGAGTCAATGGGTCCGCCGGTAGCGGAACTGGCTCGGCGACCTGAATGCCCAACCGCGAACAACCCCCTAACGGGGGGAAAGGTCCACCCTCCGGTTCGGAGCCCGGCGGATATCAAGGTGTCTCTTGTTCGCGAAATGTGGCGCATCAATCCGGCCATGCGGGTTTGGGGGGAGGAGTGCCTTTGCGGTGGACGAGGCCGGTCACATGTAGAAGCGGTAGTGGTCCTGCACTTCGGCGCCGGGCTCCAGTTCCGAGAGGACCCTGCCAACCTGTCGGGCAAATTCGAGCGTGATCGGTTGTCGTGTAGCGAAGGAGGTCGTGTTCCAATTCAGCTTCGTGAGTCCAAGTATTTCCGCAGCGATCGACTTGATCGGACTCGCTCCCTCGTGCCGAAGGTGAAGCGGCTCCGGCACTCGGACGCCTGGGTAGGTACGAATCCGCGGAATGTAGCCCGAGGTGTACAACAGGTGGTCTCGCGGTGAAAGGCTGAGAAGCGTGCCCCGCAGGACGGGGAACTCGCCGAAGCGCAGCAACCTCCCGGGGTCGTCCGAATGAAAGCTCACTAGGTCGTACGACCGGTTCCCGATCTCGGAGACGAATCCAGTGACCTCCTCATGGGAAAATCCCGAGCTCTTGTGGATTACGACGCGCCGGGCATCGGTTCCGGCCTTGTCGCGGTACTTGCGAATTACCCCCGAAAGGAGCTCTCGGGCCTGTCTCTCGGACAAATGGGCCTCCCTCGAGCCCTCATCGACCATGACCTCCGAGCCGCGGAGCACGAAACCATCGCCGCTATGAGTGAAGACCTGCGCCATGGAAGTCTGCAAGCGCTGGTCCGGAGATCGAAGGTCACGGAAGAAGGAGACCCCGACATAGCAGGTACCCGGCGGGAGTTTCGCCAGTCTCCAAGGGCGTCCTTTCGCCTTGTAATAAAGACCCGTGGCGAGATTCCACGCGAAGTGGGCGGGGAGGAGCGATCCATCGCCGACGCCCGTTCCCTCCAGGAACTTGTGGGCGGGTTCGGCTCTGAGTAATTGGACAGGGACCGCCTGCCGCAAGCGCATTACTTTCCCCTTGATGGCATTCCGGAGGTCGTAATCCTTATCGGGGGGTGGCTCCGGCCCACCCGTCACCTCTAGTCCCCAATCATCAAGGAAGCGTTGGCCAGATTCTCGGAGGTCGGCGAGAAGCTTCTCCTGCGCTGTGAACGAAGGTCGCTTGGCTCCCCTCGTCCTGTCTCCGATTCCACAGAACTCCTCGATGTCTGGAGGGAGCGCGATAAGCAACACCTCGGGGGGGCTATCTTCGGCCAGAAACTTTTCGACCTTCGATACGATGAGGTTGGTCGCTGCAGCGATCCTGAGATTTGAATCAGCGACAGATAGGACATCTCTGTCTTCTTGAGGAAGAATCAGGCCGTCCTGAGATTCCATGACAGAGAACTCGCACTGGACCCGGCTGGTGAGAGAGAAGCCATCGAAATCCGGGTAGAGCCACTTGTTCGTGTGGGAGCTCTCGATGGGTGGGCCCAAGCGTAGAATCACCTTTTCCCCCCAGGACGTGGTTTCTCCCGATCCGATGATACCTACCCTGATACGGCCGGGTGTGGGGGCTTTCTCCCCCGGGGAGAAGTACGGACCGAATTGACTCATTCCGAGGCGAGGGTCCTTCTCTTCCCTTTGATTTCCGAACACAAGGTCCGGCTCATCGAGATATTCTGCGTCAAGCATCGTCAACGGCCTCCGGGGCAATTTCGGGGATTCCCGCGGAACGACCCTCCACCGACCTCAAGGTGTCCTCCCGAATTCCGACTCGGACCCGGGCTTCGGCTGGCTTCCCGCTAAACTCAAGTTCGGGTCCAAGCCGGATTACCCTGTCCGGGTCCAGAAGTCTTGAGCTCCAGAATAGGACATTTCGTAGATAACCCCCGTTATGACTGGACAACCACGACTCCAATCCAATCAAGACGTTTCCTTGCTTTTGCCCGTGGAGCGGATGGCGACCGTCTTCCGACAGGAGGAATCCCGGTTCGAGCTGGAGGTGGATTTTGCCCCCTGTCAAGTGGAACTCGGTTCGGACCGAAGAATGAATGACCACCTCCCGCTTCAGCGATCCTAGGTATCGCCGCACGGCTACCTGCCGGGACGCTCGTTTGGTGATCCCCTCCCACTCCTCCTCTCGCCTCGAATCGTTCGCGGCGAGGGGGTAGAAGAACCTCCGCCGGGCCCAATCGAATCCCATGCCGAGTCGCGTCCCTTTTAGGACGAGGGCCGACTCGTAGAGTTGCATCAATCTGCGGGACAATTCCGGGTCTTCTTGCCACTCCGAGAGGGGATCGGACCTTAGCGACCCGGCCTCGATGTACTGGTGGAGCGAGGTCCGACTCGGATCCTCGAAGCTCTGGAGGGCCCGTCCGACAACGAGACATGAGTTGAGCCCGTGATTGGGCACGTGGTTCCCTCCCAAGTTGATGAGGCACCGGAAAACTCGAGCAGGCAGCCTAATTGCAGGGAAGATGTTCGAGGAGAGGATCTCGTCAATCCCATCCGGTGCTCCGGAGAGTAGGGAGAGCTGGTAAGCTGTATCCTTGGCTCGTTGCCGAATCCAAGCGACCTCCGAGGGATTCGCTTTCATCGTCGACGTGCCACGTCGGATGAGGACCTCCCCTCGGACGAAGGCTATCCGCTCCCTCCCCTTGGCGTTATGATACCGCCCGTCAGACAATGGGGTGATGGGCTCCGGCCCGGGAGGGACGTACACAACGGCAAACCGCCGCGTTATTCCCTCGAGCGTTCGTTCTAACTCCCGATAGCCAATCGGAAGCGGGACCGAGGCGAACGCATTGAATTTGCCCTGGAGTTCGGCCTGGTCGATGTGAAAGTTCTCGGGTAACCCGACAGGCAGGAATCCGCCGGTGGGCTTCTCCCTGAAGCCTACAAGAAGAAAACCGCCCCCGTAATTTGTCATTCCGAAAAAGTGCCTCGCGACTTTGGCGAAATTGGACCCCTTCGCGGTTTCAAGGGTTTCCTTGAAGTCGAGCTCCGAGGACTCGTAGCTCCTGGAACAAAGGTAGCTCAGGATGGCCTCGCCGAAGGGATCTGCGCCTGCCTGACCTCCCGTGAGAGAACCTGATTGGGGCTGCGCCGGACCCGGTTGGATCACGGTTCTGTCGACGTCCTTCGGCTAGTTGACGGTATGCCAGAATTCGAGTCGGAGGATGCCCTGGCCCTGGGAACGTGTAACCCCCGCACCTGGCGGTCGGCCCCTCGGGCCCTCAAAACCGACCCGTTAAGTCGATGGACCCAGTCTGTTCGCCATGCGCTTCCGTTCCCTCGAGTGGTCGGACTTCGATGGCTGGGCGGCGTTGTACTTTAGCCGCTACGACGAGATCGCTGGGAACCCTCAGCTCGGACTCCACTTCGTGGAGAGGAAACCGAGCCTCGGGGAGGAGGCCGCCTCCTTCGGGCAGGTCTGGAAACGGGTACAGGAGAGGGACCAGCCCGTCTCCCTCGCGGAAGAGGACGGAAGGCTTGTCGGGATCTGCACTATCTATCGGGGCGGCCACCTAGAGGACCGGCATGTGGGAACCTTGGCAGTTGCCGTTCTACCGGACTGGCGCGGTCGAGGTATCGGCTCTGGTCTTCTCGATCACGCACTGCGGGGTTGCGAAAGCTGGATCGAGATGGTGGTCCTCGAAGTGATCGCGGTCAACGAGCAGGCGCTTCGGCTCTATGGCAAATTCGGTTTCAAGGAGTGCGGGCGTACCCCGCGGGCGTTCAAACGCAACGGGACCTACTACGACGTCGTTCGTATGGCGAAGCACCTCGGCCCACCTTAGGCGACCGACGCCTACGGGCAGTAGGCAGCCGCGAGCGCTGTTCGGAATCGACAGGTTGGCCCCGACCTGGTTCGCCCCTCGGGTCCGACCTTTTCCCTCGGAGCGGGGTTTCTCCCGCACCCCCCTTACGGTTGGATCCGGCTTGTCCTGCAGCTCAGCGCCTCAACTCGAGGGCAGAATCAATGGGTCCAATAGTTGAGCAGGTTTCCCCCCGTGAACGGGGGCGTCATGTCGAAGGCGGCAGCGGGATGGGTGTATCTCGGGTTGAGGCCGGCGTGCGTGTACACGATAATCGAGACTTGCACGAAGGTCTTCACCGCGTATGAATGACCGTATGCCAAGGTCATGGGGAGGTGAAGGGCCACCCCGACGTGGCCGGTGGAGGACTTTGTGGCGGACGTGTTCGACCAGAGGACTACGATGGGGAAGTGGGAATGGTGGGATGAGAAAGCGGTCCCGTTGGTGAGGTCCAGAACGGAGAAGTAGACGACCGCGCGCACCTCCGCGGAAGGCCCCGTCGCGTACGCCGTCCAGCTGAATGCCCAATCCACCGCAATCGTGTGGACACCCCCTTTGTGGAGGTGGAATGGGATCAGAAACCCGACTTGGCCAACCGCGCTCGCGTGCCCGGCATAAAGCCACCCGAGGTGTTGCGCGGAGACATTCATCGACATCGAGACTCCCCCCGAGGTGAGGTTGGCGGTGGGGGGGCTCTGGATCGTAGCATACCCCCAACTCGTGGACGTGTTTGCCCAGCTTCCCGAGAATGTACTTCCTGTCAGGAACGGCGGCCTATGGATCTTCCTAACCAGCGGCGCACCGCCGACCGGGCTCGCCATCAAAACAACGACCAGTACGGCGGTGGCCGCCGCGAGAACCGGAACCGATGCTCGGCGACAGCGGTTCCAGGGCCGCATCGAGGAGGCCGAGCCCGTCATCGATGATAGCCCTATGCATCCCCCCTGTCTCCAGTGGACGGCTCTCGCCGAGTCCAGTCGCGAGGATTTCAGAGTCGGATCGCAGCTCGACAGCAAGGGTCTGGCGGTGTGGGAATCCGTTCCGATTCCTCCCAACCGCGGGGTCCTGACTCAGGTGTCCCGGACCATCAGCGTGACCCCAAGGTAGCCGTCGTAGACCATGCCTACACTGAGGTCGGCCGCGAAGTTCTCGGTGCAAGTAGCGTTTTGCAGTATGCTCGACGGAATGTCCCCCAGAAGGCTACAGGCGTTAAAGACTGGACCGACCCCGGCCCCCAACTGAACGACCGTGCCGTTCGGTTCCGTGACCACCACGCTCATCCCCATCCCGTCTCGGGAATCCCAGCCCTCCGACTGGACCGTGAAGTGCATTCCGTCGAAGTACGTGTATTCTGGGGTCCCCGCGGAAGCTTGCTCGAGCGTAAGTGCGAACGAGCTCGTCAAGTAGGTCGGTAACGGCTGGGCCACCGACAGGCGAACAAGGCTCGAACCCCGAACCTCGCTCAGCCATTCGACACCTACTTCGCCGTCGGGAGAGAACCAAGTCTGGACCGTGTCGTTCGTGGGCTTGGGATTCCCGCCGAACGAGGAGTTGTTCTCCCAAACCTCGAAGGCCAGTTCTAGTCCGGAAGGTTCTGTGGCCGTTCCCTGGATGTAGGCCCCAAACGGCGTGTGGAGCTCAATCCAGGCACGAAAGTAGCATCCGAGAAAGCTCGTGTTCTGAACAAGCGCGCCGTTCGGCGGGGAGGCCGGAACTTGGACGACTTCCGATCGGTAGGCGAGTGCAGTTCGCCCGACTGCGCAGGGGATTCC
>JAKIWG010000011.1 GCA_022750155.1 Thermoplasmata archaeon
TCGGCAGGGCCGAGGTGAGGAGAAACGTGATCGTCATCACGCCGATGATAACGGGGATGAGGAGCAGAATTCGCCGGATGATGTAAACCGACATCTTCATCGGTGCATTCCCCCAAGACACGGTCGGCCACCGCCGCCCGATGTCGTGCGGATTCGGCTCCCCCTATATAGAGATTTGATGGTTTTCGCCCCTGACTCCGCCGAAGGACCGCCGTGGAGACCCATCGCGCTCAGAGGAGCGGCAGTCCCCCTGTGACCCGGTCGACCTCGTTCTCCGGCCCCGGCCCGATGCCCAGGACCGTCTTCGTCCCCGGGGCGACCTCGGTGAACCCGGCGTCCTCGACGAGAACGGTCGCGAGGCCGACGCCGCGGGCGGTCCTTTGGAGCTCGAGCATGGCATCAAGGGTCGGTGCCACGACGGCGATCTTCTTCTGGCCCCCGGCGAGCCACGCCTCGAGCGTCGGGGCCCGTCGCCGCTCCGCCTCCTGGTAGAGCATGACCGCGGCGTGCGCGACCTGGACCGCCGCCTTGCCGGCCGTGAGCCGAAGCTCGCCGCGGACCACGAGGACCATTTTGTAGGCGCCGCCGGCCGTTGGCCTACTGGGCATACTCCTCCTCACGGGCGGCACCGAGGCGCCGCGCCTCATCCCGTACTCGACCGAGATCGGTCCGCAGCCGGGCCGCCGTCACGTCGTCCGGCGCGACGCGGAGAGCGTGACGAAGCCGCCGCTCCTCCCGGGAGAGGTCCTCGGCTCGCCCGAGCGCCTCGGCCCCGCCGTCCTCCCCGGAGAGCGGTTCGAGCGGTGGGGCCGTCGGGGGCGTCGAGGAAAACGCGCCGCGAGCCCCCGCGGCGACGAGCGCGATCGCGGTGATCGCTGCGAGGCCGACCTCGAGCGTGGGGTCGCCCCACGCGGCGGAGAAGCCGACGGGCGAGTTCAGCAGGCCGAATCCGAGCAGGATCGTGAGCGCGACGCTGAGGACGAGGGAGAGCGTGGCCGTCTCGACGATCCGGGTGAGCCCCTCCTCCCCACGGAAGCGCCACTCAGGGAACAGCGCGCGGCTCACGCTGAAGCCGGGCAGGACGAAGACAAGAAGGAGCCCAGCGAAGGCTTCAACGAGCGAGACCGACATCGAAGGCTCGGCCTAGGCCGGGGGCCCGCCCCCCTTGAACTGGTGCTCGAGGGTGCGTCGGAGCTTCCGGTTGGAGGCGATGCCGTGCGCGGCCTTCCGGGTGGCGTCATAATAGCGCAGGAGCGCGCGGACCTCCTGCGGCTTCTGTCCGCTGCCTCGTGCGATCCGCTGGACCCGGTCGGTCTTGATCAGGTGCGGCTCGAGCATCTCCTTCTCGTTCATCGAGTCCAGGATCGCCCGGAACCGACGGAGGCGCGACTGGGTCTCTTTCATCTGCGCGTCGTCGATCTTCGCCCCGCCCATGGCGGGGAACAACGACATCAGCTTCGAGAACGGGCCCATCTGGCCCAACGACTCGAGCTGCGTCCGCATGTCCTTGAGCGTGAACTTGCCGGACATCAGATGCTCGGCGGCCTTCTCAGCGCCTTCCTTGTCCGCGAGCTCCTCGAACCTCTCGAGCAGGGTCTGGATGTCGCCCATCCCGAGCAGGCGGGAGACGAATCGCGTCGGGTCGAACCGCTCGAGCTCGTCGAGATGCTCCCCCGTCCCGATGAACACGATCGGCGCGCCGCTGACGGCGACCGCCGAAAGCGCCCCGCCGCCCTTGGCCGAGCCGTCCAACTTCGTCAGGATCACTCCGGTCAGACCCACGGCCTTGTGGAACGCCTCGGCGCTACGGCCGGCGCTCTGGCCCATCGCCGCGTCCAGGACGAGCAGCACCTCCTCGGGCTGGAAGACCTGCCGGACCCGGGTGAGCTCGGCGATCAGGTCGGGGTCGATTCCGGAGCGACCGGCCGTGTCGACGATGACCGTGAGGTGGGGGGCGAAATGGGCCATCGCCTCCTGGACGATCACCTCCGCACGGTTCTCCCCCCGGTGGGCGTAGAAATCGCACCCGACCTTCTTGGCGAGCTGCTCGAGCTGGTCGACGGCGGCCGGCCGGTGCACATCCGCCGCGACGAGGGCGACTCGGATCCCCTTCTTCTGGTAGAAGCGCGCGAGCTTGGCGGCCGTGGTCGTCTTCCCCTGCCCGAACAGACCGGCGAGGAGGATCCTCTTCGGTTTGATCTCGAAGGGGCGTTCCTTACCCAACGTCGAGCGGATCTCCTCATAAATGATCCGGACCAGGAAATCGCGGACGCTGGCGCCCGCGGGAGGTTTCTCCTCCTTGGCCCGCCGCTTGACGCGCTGCGTCAGGTCGATCGCCAATTGGACGTTGACGTCGGACTGCAGGAGCGCGCGCTGGATGTCCCGGACGACCTCGTTGATGAGTGCATCGTCCACCGCCCCGCCCTTGGCGATCCGCTGCAGGACGGCCCGCAGCGACTTTCCCAACGAGTCGAGCACCATCGCAGCACCGGCGGGGGACCCGCCCGTCCGCCGGAGGGGCGAGCGCACATTATCTTTGGGGGGTCGTCCTCGAAGCGGGATGAGTCGCCCGGCCGACTGCGTCGTGGAGGCCGGGCATCGGCCCACCCGCTTATCGGGCCTCCGGGCCTAGCATAGGGTCGATGGCGAGCGTAGCCCCGACCCCTCCGGCGGCGAAGCCCCCTCCCCCGAAGCTCAACCCGGTGAGGGTCCAAATCCCGGAGGAGTCCGTGCCGGATCGGACGCAGGACTTCCGAGAGGTGCTGCATGCCTACTCGAAGGAGGACGCCGTCCTCGAGGCGAAGCGATGCATCCAGTGCCGGCGGCCCTGGTGCGTCGAGGCGTGCCCGATCAGCCAGGACTGCCGGGAGTACATCACCCTCCTCGCGGTCCGCGATTTCGACGGCGCCGCCCGCGTGACCCTGCAGGACAACCCCCTCTCCACGTCCCTCTGCAAGGTCTGCTACCACTACTGCGAGGATTCCTGCGTCGTCAAGAAGAAGGGCGTTCCGATCGCGATCCGCCAGCTCAAGCGCGCGGCCCTCGAGCTGGGAAACAGCGACCTGGCCTACGTCCCGTCCAAGCCCCGGGGCCAGCGCGTGGCGGTCGTCGGCGGCGGCCCCGCCGGCCTCCAGGCCGCTTGGGAGCTCGGCCTCCGGGGATACGGCGTCACTGTGTTCGAACAGGAGCCGGTGGTGGGGGGCCTGATGCAGACGATTCCCGGTTACCGGATGACCGACGCCGACGTGCAGACCGACCGGGCCCGGTTCCGCGACCTCGACGTCACCTTTCTGACCGACCATCGGGTCGGACCGGAGTTCCCTCCCGAGCAGTTGCTCGAACAGGGGTACCAGGCGGTTTTCCTTTCCATCGGCACCTCCACCCACCGGGTGCTGGGGATCCCGGGGGAAGAGCTCCCGGGCGTCGTCCCGGCCCTTCAGTTGCTCAAGCGGATCAACCGGGGCGAGACCGTCAGGATCGGAGAGCGGGTGGTGGTCGTCGGGGGAGGCGACGTCGCCATGGACTCGGTCCGCAGCGCCCTCCGACTATGTCACGGCCGGCCGGTCACGCTCGTGTACCGGCGGAGCCGGCCGGAGATGCCCGCGGACCCGGAGGAGATCCACGGAGCCGAGCAGGAGGGAATCCGATTCCTCTTCCAGAAGGCCCCCGTGCGAATCGTGGGGGCGGGTCACGTAGAGGGACTGGTCGTCCAGTCCGTAGAGCTCGGCGCTCCGGACGCGGGGGGTCGCCGGACCCCGGTCAACGTCCCCGGGTCGGAGGAGACCCTCCCGTGCGATACCGTGATCGTCGCCGTCGGGCAGAAGGCCGACTTGACCGGGTTCGGGTTGGAACTCGACCTGCGGATCGCTCCGCAGGGCTGGCCGGAGGGGAAGGGAGAGCGATTCGCGACGGCGACCCCCGGCGTGTTCGCAGCCGGGGGCCGGTCGGTCGTCTACGCCATGGGGAACGCCATCGAGGCCGCCGCGGGGATCGACCGGTACCTGTGCGGGCTGCGGGGGGAGACCCCGCAACCTCGGCCCGATGCGTTCGGCGCTGCGACATCCTATCACCTCCCCGCCGGCTACACGACCCCCATTCGTACCTGACATGGATCCGCCCGCGCGGGGAGTTCGGCGCGAGGGCTCGGTTCCCGGCACTCGGCGCCGTCCGGGCGCCTCCGACAAGTATGTTAGCCCCCGACCGCCCATCCCTCGCAGGGAGACCGTGCGAAGGCTAGTTCGACGGGTGGGGTGGACCGTGGGTGCGCTCGTCGTGCTCCTCCTCGCCCTCCCGTCGCCCATCGGAGCGATGCCGACCTCCGGAGCTCACGCCTCCGCCCACGGCTCCGTCCGCACGGTCCCCTCGACGGGCCTCCTCCCGGCGGGATGGAGCGCCCCCTGGGCGCAGCGGGTGGGGTACGACTCCACGATGAATGGCCACGTCCAGCACCTCGTCGCGACTTCAGGCCCCGTGACCGTCTCGATCACCCTGCGGCCTCGTGACGCGTCGTACTTTGCCGCCCCGACTCCCGGGAGCAATCCCCTCTCCCTGGCCCAGATCGCCGACAAGTTCGGCGTATCGTCGGGGCAGTATCTGGCCTTGGAACAGTACTTCACCGGAGAAGGCCTGACGGTCCTCCACGAGTGGCCGAATCGCATGAGCCTGACCGTCACCGGTCCGGCGTACGATGTCGGCCGGGCGTTCGGGACCTCGCTGTACTCCGGAGTCTGGCAGGGTCGGAGCGTCCGGATCGCCTCCTCCGTCCCCACGCTCCCCTCCGCCTTCGCCCCGGAGGTCGCTGCCGTCTCGGGGCTCTCTGACGGGTTCACCTCCTTCTCGCTTCCGTTCGCTCCGGCCGGGCCCGTTCCGGGACCTCTGGCGGGGCGCACGACGCGCTTCATCACCCCCGTCGAGCTGCACGTGGCGTACAACCTCGACGGGCTCTACAATTCGAGCGGCACGAGTCACTGGGCGAGCGGAGTGGGGATCGCCCTACTCCTCTGGGGAGAGGGGTACGCGCCCTCCGACCTGCAGTCGTTCTACGGGAGCTACTATCCGTCGGAGTTCCCTGGCGTCCGTTTCGCTCCGTACCCGATAGACGGGGCGCCGCTCCCGTCGTCAAGCGCCGCCGCCGACCCGAGCGGCGCGACGCAGGAGCTCACCCTCGACATGGAGTGGTCCGGCTCGGAGGCTCCCGGCGCGACGCTGGACGCCGTGTATGCTCCGGACGGGCCGGCGTCGAACGGCTACTCGCCCTCCGATGCGGCGATGGAGGACGCCGTGAACAAGGCCGTCCAGCAGATCTCCGGGGTCCAGGTCGTCTCGATGTCGTTCGGGACCCAGGACGGGTCGGACGTGAGCTTCCAGGTGGCGTTCTCCTCGGCCTTTGCCACGGCCGCCCAGCAGGGGATCACCGTGCTCGCCGCCTCGGGCGACAACTCCGGTCTCGCCCATGCCAACTGCTCGGGGAACGTCGACCCCCAGTTCCCCGCGTCCTCCCCCCAGGTCGTGGCGGTCGGGGGGACCGCCCTGACCCTCGCCCTCGACCCGTTCGGGGCGGTCACCGGGATCGACAGTGAGCCGGCGTGGAACGGCTCGGGCGGCGGCTATTCCAACCAGTACTCCGCCCCGTCCTGGCAGGAGGTCGGCAGCGCCGCGGGGCCGGTCCGGGCCGCGGCCGCCCGAGGGATCCCGGACGTCGCGGGACCGTCCGCGGACAACTTCTTCTTCTTCAACGGGGCGACCGCGGCGGGCAAGGGGACGAGCTTCGCCACCCCCATGTGGGCGGGGATGATCGCGGAGATGGACGCGGTGCGGGGGCATCCGTTCGGCTTCCTCCCCCCTCGGCTCTATACCATCGGGGCCGGAGAGGAGAACCACACGACGGCGCTCGGGCTCGTCGACATCACGAGCGGCTCGACCTGCCTCGGTCCCGCGACCACCGGATGGGACACCGCGACCGGCTGGGGCTCCCCCCGGGCGTTCCTCCTCTACGAGGACCTGGTGTCGACGTACGTCACCGAGGCTCTCTCGACCTCTTCGCCGAACGTCGCGCCCGGCGGATCGTTCACGGCGACGGTCCACGTCGCGAACCTGACGAACGCCGCACCCCTCGCCAGCGTCCTCGTCCAGTTCGCGCTCTCCTCGGACGGGCAGGTGGGCCTGTGCTCCGGGGTCCTGGAGAGCCAATCGGCGACGACGGACCCCCGGGGCGACGCTTCGGTGGGACTGGCCGTCCCCAGCTGCTACTTCGGGTCCAAGGTCGTACTGACGGCGACGATCGCTTCGCGCGGGTACTTCGCGACGAACACCACCACCCTCGACGTCAACCTGCTCGGACTCGCCGGATTCCTGGCGGTCATCCAGGTGTTCCCCTACAACGTGGTCGCATTCGGCCTCATCATCATCGCCGCGGTGCTCTTGGCCTGGCAGCTCGGCGAGTGGCGGCACCGCCGCCAGCAGACGCGGGACGGTCGTTCCGGAATGCGTCGTGGCCCCGGCCCGGGATCTTCCGGCACCCCGCCCCCACCGCCGCCACCGTCCGAGCCGTCCCCCACCTCGGCCGGGGTGACTCCGTCCGCGGCGGGGCTCGGTTCGGGCAATGCAATCCCCCCTGAGGCTGGGGGGCTCGGGAGCCCTCCGGTCTCCGGCGTGCCGGCTCACGTGCTCGACCCGCCCGTGCCCCGCGCGCCCGGCCCATCGAGCCAGGGGCTTCCACACTGTTCGTCCTGTGGCAGGGCGGTGGGGTTCGTCGCGACGGTTTGCCCGGGGTGCGGCGCATCGCTGGCCTGATCCGCGGGATGACTCTGAGTCGACTGGCCACTCGGGCTGGGGGAGTACGACCCGCTGTGGGCGGGGGACAACCCGGAGCTCCCCATCTCCCGAGAGTTGGGCCTCGATCGACCCCGGAATTGAGGCAGGCTATCCCTGCGAGGGTCCCTTTGGGGTTGCCCGGAAGGCATGGACCAATACGATCACCGTCGCCATGAGGCTCGCCGTTCGAAGGGCGCTCCACAAGATTGCCGACCACACTGGAAGGGGCCCGCCAAATCCCGGCACCCCGTAGAACCCGCCGGCGATTGTCGCGGCGAACGCGATGCAAAGCGCGACCCCCCAATGCCAACTCGGTGATCCCAGCCACCGGTGATGTGAAGCCCGGCTGAATGCCATCGATCGGGGTCTAACCGTAGGACTACGAAAGGTTCGGGGCGGAGACGCTACCGTTTTCTCCGTTCGCCGTTCCCTGCCGACCAGGGGTCCCCCTTGAGCGACCCCAGCGGGAGCCCGGGTAGGCTGGATCCGAAGACGCGGTCGCTTCGAGCCTTCGATCTACGCCCTGCGTACGATTGGATGCCCCGTTCACTGAGACCACTTCGAGGGCCTATACGTTGGGTACCCCTCGGGCTCTGTCTTGTTCTTGCGGTATTCGGCCCGATCCTCGCTCTCCTCACCGAACGGGGAGTCCCACTAGCTCATTGGTCAGCCCAGGGTTACTTCGACGCCCTGGCAGCCCCCCTCGGATTAGGCGGGGCCGCGTTCTACCGGTGGACTCAGAGTCGGATCCGGGTAGCAGACCTCCTCGAAATCTCCGCGGATGGGATTTCGGTCACCTACTCGGACCTCGCGACCGTGAGAATATTGTGGACCGATCCAGCGCTCAGAGCGGAGATCGACGAGGTCTCGGGGCTAAAGATCGCCCCCGGACGCGTGGTGACCGGACTTTGGGCACCGGGATGGGTCACGCCAGCGCTCCTCACCGTGGACGCGAATCATGCCATCCTTTCCGAGGCGGGGCGGCAGGGATTGGCCATTGGGCACGAGCGAGAGGAGCACGGAGGGATCTCCAAAGCCAGAACCACGATAGGACCCAAGGCGGAGCTCGGAGGACCCCGCGAGTAGGACGCTCCTATCTCCATGGCTTAGCGCTCTAAGGTGGGGCCAGCCCACCGGGCCGCTGGCGCACCCCCGGGCGCAGGTTCATGAAGGGGAAGCCGGTCGACGGCCCACCGTGAACCGGAGCAAACCGGCGGGGCCCTCGGTGGCCGACGTCACCCGCGCCTACATCGAAGAACATCCGAGCATCCGCGAGGCGCTCTCCGAGGAGCTGCTCAACTACACCGCGCTCGCGCGCAAGATCCAGGCCGAGCGCGGGGTCCGAAACGAGGAGGCCGTCACGATCGCCTGCCGACGCTACGAGCGGGGCCTCCGGACCGAGACCCCGGAGCTCCGGGCGATTCGCTCGATCCTGCACCGGAGCCGGCTCCAGGTGCATTCGCGCGTCGCCATCGTCCGGTTCCAGGACGACTGGGAGATCCTCGACCGGCTCCTGCAGATCGGCCGGGCCACTCTCCCGGACCGGACCCACCGCCAGATGTTCCAACTGTTCCAGGGAACGGTGGCGCTCACCCTCCTGTGCGAGGAGGATTACCTCGGCACCGTACTGCCGGAGATCCCGGCGCGCCTTCGACTGGCGGTCGAGCGGGGGCTGGCGACGCTCGCGTTCCGCTCCCACCCGCAGGTCGCCGATACGCCGGGCGTTCTCGCCCACATGGCGGACGCGCTGTTCCGCCGTGGCATCAACTGTCTCGAGACCGTGAGCGTGCACACGGACTCGATCTTCGTCTTCCGCGACGCGGACGTGATCCCGGCGTACCAGGTCCTCTCCGACCTGTTTCCGGCGAGCGCGGCGGACGCCGACGTGGCCGCCAAAGTCGCGTAGCCAACAGTCCGACGGCGCGACGACCCTGCGGGGACACGATTCTCTTGAGGGAGAACCCCGTCCGTCACCCTACCGAACCCTGATGCCGAATGTAGCCGTGGTCGGGGCGACGGGCTACCTTGGGGGAGAGATCCTCCGCGTTCTTTCATCTCACCCCAGATTCCAGGTGACCACCGCGGTCTCGAAGAGTCGGGCCGGCGAAAAGCTCGCCGACGTCGCCCCCAACCTCGATGGGTTGGGAGAGGTCATCCTGACGGAGGGGACCTCGGCGCTGGACGCCGACGTCGCATTCCTGGCCCAGCCCGCGGGCGAGGCGATGAAGGTCGTGCCGGGGTTGTTGGAGCGGGGGATCCGCGTCGTGGACCTCGGGCCGGACTATCGACTGCCGGACCCGGCAGAGTACGCACGGGTGTACGGCCGCCCCCACGACGATCCCGGGAACCTTCCTCGCGCGGTCTACGGGCTCCCCGAACTGTTCGGGGAGAACGTGCGTTCCGCACGTCTGGTCGCGAATCCGGGTTGTTACCCGACCGCCACGCTCCTCGCCGTCGCCCCCCTCATCGAGCGCCACGCGATCTCCGGTCCGCTGATCGTCGACGCCAAGAGCGGGACCAGCGGAGCGGGGGCCTCGCCCTCGGCCACCAGCCATCACCCGGAGGCAGCCGCGACGGTCCTGCCGTACGGCACCCCGGAGCACCGCCACTCGCCGGAAATGCGCGCCGTGCTCGACCGACTCCCCGGCCCGCGTGTTTCGCTCGTGTTCGTTCCGCACCTCGTGCCCCTCGTCCGCGGGATCCTATGTTCCATCTACGCCCATCCGACGGAGGCCGGGGGGGTCGCCCACTTCGAAGCGATCTACCGGGAACGATACCGTACCTCGTCGTTCGTCCGAGTGGGCACGGTGCCGAAGCTCCCGTGGGCCGTCGGCACGAACCGATGCTACCTTTCCGTTCAGTCCGCGGGCGACGCCCCGGTCATCTTCAGCGCGATCGACAACTTGGGGAAGGGCGGCGCCTCCCAGGCGGTCCAGAACGCGAACCTCATGATGGGGTGGGACGAATCGCTCGGCCTCACGCGCTCCGGTTTCGGGGTCTGACCCACCGTGCTGACGATCGCGGGCGGGGTGACGACCCCCAAGGGGTACCGGGCGGGGGGGATGGCCTGCGGCATCAAGCGATCCGGACGGCCAGACCTCGCGCTCCTCCTGTCCGAGACGCCGGCCGCCGCGGCGGGCGTTTTCACGACGAACTCGATCCGAGCCGCGCCGGTGACCATCGGGATCCGACGGCTCTCCGAGCACACGGAATCGGTCCGCGGCGTGCTCAGTGTATCCGGCGTCGCCAATGCGATGACCGGGGCGGAGGGGATCGCCGACAACCTGACCGTCCTCGCCGCAGCGGAGCGTGCGCTGGGAGTCGCCGAGGGGAGTCTTCTCCCGGCGTGCACGGGGGTCATCGGGCCGCGGATGCCCGTCGACAAGATCGTTTCGGCGATGCCCGCGCTTGCCTCCTCCCTCTCCACGGATTCCGAGGGAGGAGAGCGCGCCGCGCATGCGATCCTGACGACCGACACACGGGCAAAGGAAGCCGCGGTCCGGGTTCGCCTTCGCGACGGCACGCTGGTGCGGATCGGCGGAATGGCGAAGGGGAGCGGGATGATCGCGCCCCGCCTCGCGCACCTGCATGCGACGACGCTCGCCTTCCTCACCACCGACGCGACGGTCCACGTGCCGGGCCTCGAGCATACCCTGAACGCCGCCGCGGAGCGGACGTTCAACATGGTCAGTGTCGACGGGGATACGAGCACGAACGACACCGTCTATCTGCTGGCGAACGGCGCCGCGGGCGGCGCGCCCGCCGACCAGGACCCGGGGTTCCGCGAAGGCGTCGAGGCCGTGATGGAATCGCTGGCGCGCCAGGTGGCGCGCGACGGGGAAGGGGCGACCAAGCTGCTCACCGTCCATGTCCATGGCGCGCGGACCGCGCCCGAAGCCCGCGCTGCGGCCAAGGCAGTGGTGGGGTCCACCCTCGTGAAGGCCGCCCTGTTTGGGGCGGACCCGAACGTGGGCCGGATCGCGTGTGCCCTCGGGTACTCCGGTGCCCGCCTCGACCCCAGTCGGCTCGACGTGACGATCGGTCGCCCCCGCCAGCCCGTGCCGCTCATCGTCGACGGCCGACCGGCTCCGGGCCTCGACAACGGGGGCGCCCGGCGGGTCCGCGACCTGTTGCGCCAGCTCGACGAGGTCCCCTTGGAGATCCGCCTCCACGAGGGGCGGGCGTCGGCGACCGCCTGGGGTTGTGACCTCTCCTACGCCTACGTGCAGATCAACGCGGCGTACCGAACATGATCGGAGCGTCGACACCCCTGGTGGTCAAAGTAGGCGGGGAGGAGCTCGCCGAAGGCCCGGCACTGGCGGAACTCGTTACGAGCATCGCCCTCATCCTTCGGTCGGGTCGCCCGGTCGTGATCGTGCATGGTGGCGGCGACGAAGTGACGGAGCGCGCCGCCGAGCTGGGGATCGCGTCGGAGCAACGCGACGGTCTCCGGGTCACGACCGACCGCATGCTGGGCGTCGTCGCGGAGGTCCTCGCCGGACGGATCAACGTCCGCCTGGTCAACGCGCTCACCGGCGCCGGCGTCCCGGCCGTGGGCCTCACGGGAGTCTCCGCAGCCCTCCTGCCGGTCCGACCGGCGGGAAGCCCGCCGGGGTCGCTCGGCTGGGTCGGGGAACCGATCGGGGCGCGCACCCGGCTCCTGAACTCCCTGCTTTCGGAAGGTTACACGCCCGTCGTCGCGCCGCTGGGTGTCGATGGCTCCGGGGCCATCTACAACGTGAACGCGGACCAGGCCGCGGCCGCCGTGGCCGGCGCCATGAAGGCCGACCTCCTGCTCATCACCGATGTCGACGCGGTGCGCGACGCCCAGGGCGACCCCGTCCGGGCTCTGGCACTGCCGGAGCTGCTCGCGTTCCTCGAGGGGGGAGCGGCGAAGGGCGGGATGATCCCGAAACTCCAATCGGCCGCACGGGCCCTGCGGGAGGGCTCTCCCTCGGTGTGGATCGGCTCCCTCCACGGGCTGCGCGCCGACGGTCCCCTCCCGTACGCCGGAACCCGCCTCACGCTTCGAAGGGCCGCCGCCGCCTCATCCACGCTCCTCCCGCCGATGGTTCCGGGAGGTCGATAGATGACCGACGAACGCAAAACCCCCCATGTGGTCCTCGCCTACTCCGGCGGACTCGACACCTCGGTCGCGATCCCTTGGATCCGTGAACACTACGGCGGAGAGGTCACCGCCCTCACCGTCGACGTCGGGCAGGAAGGAGAGCTGAACGGAGCGCTCGAACGGGCGCGGCTGAACGGCGCCCGCGATGCCCGGCTGGTCGATGCCAAGCACGAGTTCGCGACGGAGTTCCTCGCGCCTGCGCTCCAGGCGAACGCCCTCTACCAGGGGGTCTACCCGCTCTCCACGGCGCTCGCGCGCCCGCTCATCGCCCGCACCCTCGCGTCGGTGGCGGAGCAGGTCGGGGCGGACACCGTCGCCCACGGATGCACCGGAAAGGGGAACGACCAGGTCCGCTTCGACGTCGCGGTGCACACCCTCGCCCCCCAGCTCCGGGTCATCGCCCCGGTCCGGGAGTGGAACATGAACCGGGAGGACGAGATCCGCTACGCGGAGGCCCACCACCTGAAGATCCGCGTCACGCCCCAGTCCCCGTACTCCGTCGACGAGAACCTGTGGGGGCGCAGCATCGAGGGCGGGGCACTGGAAGATCCGAACCGACCGGCTCCGGACGAGGTGTTCGACTGGACGGGTCACCCGTCCTCATGGCCGAAGGAACCGGAGCTGCTGACGGTGCGGTTCGACCGGGGGCTCCCTACGGGGATCAACGGCGAGGCCATGGAGCTCGTGCCGCTCATCCGCGCGATGAATCGGGCCGCGGGAGCCCATGGGGTCGGGCGCATCGACCACATCGAGGACCGGGTGGTCGGGATCAAGTCGCGCGAGACCTACGAGTGCCCCGGTGCGATCGCCCTGTTGGAGGCTCACCGATCGCTCGAGAGCCTCGTGCTACCCCGCGACCTGCTGAGCTTCAAATCGGGCGTGGACCGGCGCTTCGCAGACCTCGTGTACGAAGGGCTGTGGTTCTCCCCCCTGCGAGAGGCCCTTCAGGCGTTCGTCACCTCCACCCAGGAGGTCGTCACGGGCACCGTGACGCTACGGCTCCACCAGGGTTCCGCGAGGGCCGTCGGCCGGACCTCGGAGTACTCGCTCCTCGCCCATGAGCTCGCGACGTACGGGACCGGGAGCCGATTCCCCCAGGAGCTCGCCGTCGGATTCATCCACCTGTACGGCTTGCCGAACCAGCTGGCGCACGCCCGGGCGAAGGCCGCCCGGGCGGCGACGGCCGAGGACGTCGGTGCTCAGAGAGCGGTTCTCCCGACCGCTTGACGTAGCGGCGCTCGCCCTCTCGGAGTCGACGCGGGAAGACCGATCCCTCCTCTTCCACGACCTCTGGGGGTCGATCGCCCACGCTCGGATGCTGGGCGAGTCTGGGATCCTCCCCGCGCCGTCGGTTCGCCGGATCGTCGGCGGGCTGCTGAGGATCGGAGCCCAGGCGGAGGCGGGTCGATTCCCGCTGCGGCCCAGCCTCGAGGACGTCCACTTGAACGTCGAGGAGGCGCTCACGCGGGAGATCGGGGAGGATGGGGCGCGTCTCCACACGGGGCGGAGCCGCAACGACCAGGTTGCCACCGACCTGCTCCTCTACACCCGGGAGGCCCTTCTCGACCTCGAGGAGGCGACGGACGAGGTCGTGGCGGCCCTGCTCGGGCAGGCACGATCCCCTTCGGGAAAGGGCGTGGTCACGGGGTGGACCCACCTCCAGCCCGCCCAGCGGGTCTACTGGGCCCATATCCTGGGGTCCCATGCGTTGAGATTCGCGCGCGACGCCGAGCGGTTCGCCCGGACCCGCTCCTCGATCCGGTTCTGCCCACTCGGGAGCAGCGCGCTCGCGGGGAGCTCCCTGCCCCTCGACCGCATCGCGGCGGGCCATGCGCTCGGCTTCGAGGGCCCATCCCCCTCCTCGTACGACGCCGTCGCGGACCGCGACGCGGCGGTCGAGACGCTGTTCGACCTCTCGCTGCTCGGAGTCCACGCGAGTCAGCTCGCCGAGGAGCTCGTCATCGGAGCGATGCCGGAGGTGGGGCGGGTCCGGCTGGCGGAGGAGTTCGTCACCACGAGCTCGCTCATGCCGCACAAGCGGAACCCCGACCTGGCCGAGCTCGTCCGGGCGGAGGCGGCCCCGACCCTTGGGAGGCTCGTCGCCCACCTCGCGCTCCTGAAGGGGCTCCCGCTCAGCTATCAGCGCGACCTGCAGGCCGGCAAACCCCTCGTCGTCGAGGGTGTGCCCCGGGGGCTCGCGGTCCTGCGGGTCCTCGCTCCGATGATCCGGACGGCCGAGTTCCGGTCGCCTCCCCCTTCCCCGGGGGAGGCCACCGGCTCGGTCGAGCTCGTGGATGCCCTCGTCTCCTCCGGAATGCCCTTCCGCGCCGCGCATGGGGAGGTGGCCCTCCTGGTCAAGGAGGTCGAGTCGGCGGGTCGGAGCTGGAGGTCGGTCAGCCCCGCCGAGATCGCGGTCCGATTTCCGAAGCTCAAAGGGTTCTCGCTCCCCGCTCCCTCGGAAGAGCCGGAGCGGCGGAGGACCGCCGGGGGGAGTGCGTGGGAAGAGGTCCAGTCGATGCTCGCGGGGGTGGCCCGCGACCTCGCGGCATCACGTCGGGCCGTACGAGCCGAGCGGAAACGAATCACCGCGACGCGCCGGGCCCTCGGGGTCCCCGAGCGTTGGTTCCCGCCGGGGGGGCCCACCGCTACGTCTCGACGGTCTGGGGGGGACGGGCGCCGGCGTTCGGTCGTGGGATCGCGGCGCCGCCCACTCCGCCGTTGAGCGCCCCCTGAAGGAGGACGGAGCGCTCCCGGTTCCCGAGGCCGGGGTGCTGTCCGTACAGGTGGATCTCGAGGCTGGCCCGGGTCGCGTACTCCCGAAGGCAGACCGGACACGGAAAGATCTGGGAATCGCCCAGGAATCGGGCGCATTCGCACCCCATGACGTGGCAGGGCATCGGCGTCGCGCGGTCCCGGGGTCGGCTGAAATGTCGGCGGAGCCGCCCCTCCTGGGGGGCGAGCAGGTAGTGGCTGGCGCGTAGGTGAGTGCAGTCGCGGCACGGCAGAAGCCTCAGATGCCTACGCTGCGTGACCATCCTTCTGTTTCCTCCTTCGCCTCGGCGCAGGTCCGCCCGCCCCCACCTGAGCGGGAACGACCCGACCCGGGGACCCGGATCCCTGCCATGCCCTAGCAAGACGGAATATATCCACGATGTCGCCCCAGCGACAATACCGGCGCGCCCTCCCCAGGACGCCCGCCGCGGCAGTCGTATGAGCGCCATTGGGGTGCTCGATCCGGTCCGTCTCCGGGGGACGGGAACACCGGGTGGGGCGACGTCCGGGCACCGGACCACTCCCGCTCGGAAACCTCCGGGGGGAAACGTTGAAGGAGTGGGCCGAAGCTGGCCCCGAAGACCGTCCCGGGGAGCGTTCACGAATGGCGAAGGACCGCATCGCAGGACCCACCGCCGCGGAGGTGACGCGCCGCTACATCGAGGACCACCCCGCGGTCCGGGACTGCCTCGGGTACAACATCGTCAACTTCACCTCGCTCGCCCGCAAGATCCGCAGCGAGACCGGCCTCGCCAACCAGGAGGCGGTCGAGGTGGCGATCCGACGCTACCAGCGCCAGATGCGCACCGAGCAACCCCTCGAAATGCGCGTCCTCGAGGTCGTCAAGGCGAGCCGGCTCGAGGTCCGGACGCGGGTGGCCATCATCACCGCCCGCAACGACTGGGAGCTGCTCGGGCAGGTGCTGGAGGCCGGACGCACCTTGCTGGCGGATCGACGGCACCTTCTCCAGCTTCTGCAGGGCCCGGGTGCGCTCACGATCCTGTGCGAGGACGACCTCGCCGACGCGGTCCTCGCCGCGATCGGCAAGCGGGCGACCTTGGGGGTGCACCGCCATCTCTCGGCGCTCACCGTCCGAAGCCCGGACGTGATCGTCGAGACGCCCGGGGTCCTCGCGTTCCTGGCCGGAGCGCTGTTTCGCTCGGGGATCAACAGCCTCGAACTGATGAGTGTGTACACCGACTCGACGTTCGTCGTCCGGGAGAAGGACGTACTGCACGCCTTCCGGGTGCTCTCCGAGCTGGTCCATCCCGCAGCCCCGGAAGAGAGCGAAGCGGTCTGACCCGCCCGTCCCGTGGCGGGAGTCCGTCCGAGAGCGGACCGTCCCGGTTTCACTTACCGCGTTGTAGGGGGTAGGAACGAACCGACCGCGGGGTTCACCCAACGAAGCGGCCCTGCGTGCCGAAACGATCGAATCGGGACCGGGGGAGCGGGTGATGGCGAACCTACACGTCCCCGCAACAAACGACAGACGTTCCGGACCGGATTCCTGTCGACCACATCGGCGCGATCGAAGTTCGCACCCGGAACGAGGGCTGGCACCCTGAGAGGTATAAATACGGCGATGGTTACGATACTCCCCCGAGCCGAGGAGTTCTCTCTCGGGCCATGGTGACATCGATGACGGGCATTCGGGCTCCGGGACGATCGTTCCGGACCTCTGGGCGACGCGGCCTGACGACCGTGACTTCGGCGATCGTGATCGTGGTGGTGCTCGCACTCCTCGGTGTATCGACCTACGCAGTGATGGGAGGGTTCTCGAAGACCTCCAACCCCACCAGTTGCTGGCCTCCCAGCTCCCCGATCTGCGGCCAGCTGATCAATCCGCACGACCTGACGCTCCTCATCCCGTTCCGCTCGGTCCAACAGGGGCAGTCGGTCCCCTTCACGGCCACCCTCCCCGCGGGAGAGACGGCGACGAGCTACTCGTTCCATTGGGGCGATTCCACCTTCACGAACAACTCGAAGACCCCCACGGTCTCGCACAACTTCACCTCGCCCGGAGTCTATCTGGTCGAGGCGACCGCGCCGGTGAATGGCATCATCCATGACAGCATCGTCGCACTCCAGCAGATCGCCGTGACCCCCACCGTCTCGGCCTCCAACGCCGGAACGATCCCCTCCGTCGCCGGCTACATCCTCGCGAACACCACGACGCCCGTCGGCGGGCACGGCGCAAGCGCGGTGCTATCGCCCGGAGGTTCTCTGACCGTCTCGGGGACTTACACCTCCGCCCCCACGAACCCCGCCTTCCTCGACAATGCCCCGAAGATTGTCGTGACCACCGGCCCGGCCGGCGGCGCCTCGTTGTCGAACTCCTCGAAGGGCGTAGGGAACACCTCCGCGGGCACGATCGGCAAGTTCACCCTCCCGGGCACCTACACCCTGACGTTCGTCGGGAGTGCGTCGAACGGCGCTTCCACGGCGTACCAGAACTACACCTGGACCGTCTTCGTGGCCCCGGTCGGCGTCCACGCGGGCCTCGCCGTCCGCAGCATCAACGTCAGTCCCCACCCCGGCGTCATCCAGAACTACGAGCTTATCCCGGGAGGCGCCGCGTCGGAGGACCCCGCGATCGACTACGAGACGGCGGGCGCCGAACCGATCTACAACGTCTACCAGACGCTCATCACCTACAACGGCTCCCTGACCGGGCCGGACCCGACCGACTTCGTCCCCGAGCTCGCCACCTGCGTTCCGGGCAGCGAGGAGTGCCAGGCGCTCTACGGCGACCCGCTCGTGCACGGCTGGAACTACACCTTCGTCATCAGCGGCAACGCGAGCTTCTACGACGGGCTCACCCACGCCCACTGGGGCGTGTATCCCTCGGACGTCGTCTTCTCGATCGCCCGGACGCTCGGGTTCTCCACGCTACCCTGCGTAGGGTGCAACAACGGCTGGATCATCGGCCAGGCGCTCCTGAACCCCGGGAACACGAGCTGGGACCTGATCCACGGGGCGTACAACAACACGCCGGGCAACATCCTCGACTCGATGTCGGTGAACGGTTCGGGCGGGTCCGACTGCCCGGCCGCCGCCATCGCCAACGATCACGGGTGCGTCACGTTCCACGCCTACGGCAACAAGCACCTGTGGCCGTTCTTCCTTGAACTCATCGCCGACCCGTTGGGCGGCGGGATCGTCTCGTGCGGCTGGTTCTCCTCCAACAACCAGGGGGCTGGGATCCCCTACTGGACGGCGAACAATGTCACCGATTCCGGAGACCATCCGTGCGGACTGCCCGGGACCCCCGGGTACGGCGCACCCTCCTCGATCATCCCCCTCACCGGATGGGATCGCTGGGAGCAGCTCGGGAGCGGCGCGTTCGGGACGTTCCTCGGGCACGTCCAGTACGGGATGCTCGGCAGCGGCCCCTATTACATGTCGACCTACGACGTCGGGACGTCGTACACCCTCCAGGCGAATCCGTACTACGGTCAGAATCCGGATTGCACCTGGACCGGGTGCGAGCCCGCCTCCGGACGCTACGCGAGCACGGTCGAGGTCGTGTGGGAGACGTCCGCCACGCCCGGCGAGCAGGCGTACGCCGCAGGCATCGCCGACCACGCGTCGATCCCCTCGAGCGACCTGTCGCTTCTCCTCCAGCTGATCCAGCAGGGAAAGGCGGTGGCCATCAGTGCCCCGACGCTCACGATCGGGTTCGAGCCGTTCAACCTGAACATCAATCTGCAGGGGGCCCAGCACCTGACGACGTCGACGGTGAACATCCCCTCGGACTGGTTCTCCTACCAGGGGATGCGCCAGTGGTTCATCCACTCGTATCCGTACGCGACCGTCCAAAAGACGATCCAGACTCAGAAGGGGATCGAGCTGGGGTTCGGCTACGGCGGGGCGATCCCACAGTTCATGGCCAACTACTATCCGACGAACATCCCGTGGCCCTCCGCGGACCCGTGCACCACGACCACCGACCCATCGTGCGCCGGCTACTGGTGGGCCCAGATGCAGAACCGGTCGAGCCCCTTCTTCGACCCGGAAGTCCTCCACTGCTCGGCCAATAGCGCCTGCCAGTTCCCGCTCGTCGGCAGCACGGGGAGCCCCACGGGCGACCAGATCAACGCGCTGTGGTCCTCGGAGGTCTCCCAGCTCTCCGGCGGCGCGATCAAGATCTCCCCGGTCGATCTGAACTTCAACCAGATCATCGTGAACTCGAACTTTGCCGGCGCCGGACAGAATCCGATGCCGCTCTACGGGCTGGGATGGGCGCCCGACTACCCCGACCCGACGGACTACGTGGTTCCGCTGTATCTGCCGAACGCGACGTACACGTTCGGCGACGCGGTGATCCAGGGGCTCCTGCAGCCGCAGTTCACGACGGGGTGCACGAACCCTATCGCCGACTACAACTACTACGCGAACTCGACGTTCCCGCAGTCGTGCCAGGGCGTGGCGTACAAGTCGATGGTATTCGTGCTGAACGTCGCCGCCATCACCCCCCCGGGCCCGTACCGTATCCTCCTCTACGACCTGGCAGAGAAGATCGCCTATCAGCTGGGGTTGTACCTCTACACCGGGCAGTCCAATCAGATCTCGAGCTTTGCCTCGTGGATGGACCCTACGTCGATCAACACGAACGTGACGATCGGCGGGGGCGGGGACGACCTGTACTTCGACCTCACCGGCAACAGCGTGCAGTACCGCGGCTCCACGTAGGCCTCCGGCCCCCGTCCGCCCGCCCCCCGCGACCGCCGGGCGGCGCCTCGGCGAGGAAAGGTCTTAATCGGACCCCCGCCTCGGAACGCCCGTGGTCGAGGAGCCGACGGGGGAGGCCCCGGACGGGGCCGCCCCGCTGACCCTCTCCGCGCCCGAGCGCAAACTCCTCGAATCGCTTCGCGAGCGCGCCGATCCCCCCTGGGAGGAGGCCGAGCTCTCCGAGCACACCGGGGTGCCGATCGAGACCGTCCGCGGGAGCCTGCAGCGTCTTCGCTCCAAGCACCTCGCGGTCGTCGACGAGGAGCACGAGGAGCGGCCCCGCCTCACACCTCGCGGCGAGACGGCGTTCCGCGACGGGCTCCCCGAGCGGCGATTCCTGCGGCTGCTGGCCGAGACCGCAGGCCCCCTTTCCCCCGAGGCGGCGGCCGCCGGGTTCGACGAGGAGGAGCGCTCGGCCGCCATCGGCCTCCTCCGGCGACGCGGGTTCCTGGAGCCGGGGGTCCCGTTCCGGCTGCGGGCCGATGCCCCCGCATCGACCGGTCCTTTTCCGGAGGAGAAGGTCCTTCAGTCGATCGGAGGAGGGGACCCCGAGGTCGACGACACCGTCCTGCAGGCGCTGAAGAAGCGCGGGCTCGTGGCCGTCGACCGGCGGTCGATCAAGCGGTGGGGGAGCTCGGAGGAGGGCCGACGCCTCCCCCTCGCCCCGGATGGCGGCGAGACGCTGGGTTCCCTCACTCCCACCATCCTCTCCTCCGGGGTGTGGGAAAAGACCCCCTTCCGGCCCTATGACGTCCGGGCCGAGGTGCCGTTTCTCCGGGGGGCGAAACCCCATCCGTACCTCGCCTGGGTCGAGGAGTTCGAGGAGATCCTCCTAGGGCTCGGATTCGAGCAGGGCGAAGGGCCGCTCCTGGAGACCGAGTTCTGGAACGGGGACGTCCTGTTCATGCCGCAAGACCACCCCGCACGGACCGTGCACGATGTCCTGCACGTCGAGGGCGTCGTGGGCCATCCGCCCCCCGCCGAGCTCCTGGAGCGCGTGGCGGCGGTCCACGAGGGCCGGCCGATGCCCGGGGAACGGTCGTCGATCACCCCGGGCTGGCGGACCCCGTACGACCGGGCGTTCGCCGCGCATCCCGTGCTACGCTCCCAGACGACCGCGGTCTCCGCCCGCTTCCTCTCGACCCACCCCCGGCCTCCGTTCCGCATGTTCTGCATCGACCGGAACTTCCGACGCGACCCCGTCGATTCGACCCACCACGTCGAGTTCGGACAGTGCGAGGGGATCCTCGGGGAAGAGGGGGTCAATCTCCGCCACCTGGTCGGGATGTTCCGCGCGCTGACCGAAGCGATCGGCGTGAAGGAGCTCAAGTTCCGGCCGAGCTACTTCCCGTTCACCGAGCCCTCGATCGAGGGGTACATACGGCACCCCAGGCTCGGGTGGATCGAGGTGTTCCCGGGAGGGCTGTTCCGGCCCGAGGTCCTGGCCCCGCTCGGGATCGACGTGCCCGTCGCGGCCTGGGGTATCGGGGTGACCCGGCTCGCCATGGTCGCCCTCGGCGTGAACGACATCCGCGACCTGTTCCTCGATGACCTCGACCGACTGACCGGGGGGTCCGCCTAGATGCCGCAGAGCGTCCTCTCGCGCGCACGGGTGCTCTCCATGCTCCCCCGGGAGCCCACCGAAGCGGAGCTCCAGGAGTGGTTGTTCGGGTCGAAAGCCGAGCTAGCCTCGGCCACCGCGGAGGAGCTTCAGATCGAAGTGACGCCGGACCGCCTCGACCTGCTTTCGGAGGGGGGTCTCGCGCAGTTCCTGCAAGGGGTGTCCGGATCGGCGCGGGGGCTCCCCAAGATCGCCACCCGGCCCTCGGAACCCGGGTGGACCGTCCGGGTCGACCCGTCGGTAGCGCCCCTTCGGCCGTCCCTTTCCGCGGTGGTCCTTTCGGCTCCCCCATCGGCTCCCCTGGACGCCGGCCTTCTGGCCGAGGCGGTCCGATTCCAGGAGATCCTCCACGCCACGATCGGGCTAGGGCGACGGCTCGCGAGCCTCGGGATCTATCCGATCGAACGACTCCATCCCCCGTTCGTCTACGCGATGGAGCCCGTCGGGTCGGTCCATTTCGTCCCTCTGGATGGCGACGCGCAGGTCTCGGCCTCCGCCTTCCTCTCCTCCCACCCGCTCGCCCAACGCTATGGTGCGTTCGGGTGCGCCGACGGTCGAATGTTGACGTTGCGGGACGGGGACGGCCTCCTCCTCTCGGTCCCGCCGATCCTCAATACGCGCGACGGCGGCGAAGCGAGGGTCGGGGACCGGACCCTCCTGCTCGAGTCGACCGGCACGCGACCGGGGCGGGTCGCCGAAGGGGTCGGACTGCTCCAGCTCCCGTTCCTCGCCCGGGGCTGGTCGGCCTCCCCGGTCCGCGTGGAGTACTCCGACCGGAGCGAGGACGGCCGGGCGCTCGTCGAGTCCCGCCCGCTCGACCTGCCCGCCGCGAAGCTCTCCGCCGTGTCGGGACGCGCGCACTCGGCGGCCGAGGTCGAGCATCTGCTCGCGCGGGCGCGGCTGGGGTCCCACCCGCATCCGCACGGGTGGACGGTCGACGTCCCCCCCTGGCGACCGGACCTGATGACGGACATCGACGTGGTCGAGGACGTGGTGCTCGCGCGCGGAGTGAAGGCCGGGGACGGCGAGCTTCCCCCGAGCCGGACGCGGGGTCAACGACGACCGGAGTCCCGGTTCCGTCGGAGGATCGCCTCGGCGCTCCTCGGCCTCGGGTACGTCCCGCTGTACACTCCCGTCCTGGTTTCTGAGGAGGCGGTCCGGCTGCTCGGCCGGACCGACTGTGTGGCCCTAGTCAACCCGGTCTCCGACCAGTTCGCCCGGATGCGCGACTCCCTGCAACTCGCCTTGACCCAGGTCCTCGGTCGGAACCTCCGGCGCGGTTACCCCCAGCGGTTCTCGGAGGTCGGCCCCGTGGTCGTCCGGGACCCGGCGGCCGAATCCGGTGCACGCACCTCCTACCACGCCGGCGCGTTCCTGGCGTCGGAGGCGGCGGGGTTCGCCGACGCGGCCGCCCTTACCGAGTACCTCCTCTCGGGATTCGATGCCCACGGGGTTCGAGAACCGGTCGACCTTCCCGGGACGATCCCGGGTCGGGCGGCCCGATTGCGCGTGGCGGGCGAGACCGTCGCGGAGATGGGCGAGCTCCACCCGGCCGTGCTCTCCTCCCTGGGCGTCCCCGTCGCCGTCGCGTGGGCCGAGGTCGACCTGACCGCGCTCTGGCCCCTGGTCCGCCGGGGCTCCGCCTAGAGGTCCCCGCCGGGCCGATCTCGGGCAAGGGTTTTGTACCGAGGGCCGGTCCTCGCGTCGTGGCCGCCCGGAGTCGCCCGTCCGACGCCCCACGACGTCGCTGGGAAGCCAAGGCCCGGGAGGCGGGCGGCCCCGAGTTCAACGCCGGCCCGACCCCCTTGCTCGTCGGACCCCCCGAGGACGAGGAGGCGCAGGCGGTCGACCGGCTCGGGTTCCCGGGTCAGTTCCCCTACACCCGGGGGATCCAGCCGACGATGTACCGGGGGAGGCTGTGGACCTTCCGGCAGTACTCCGGATTCGGCAGCGCCACGGAGACCAACCGGCGGTTCCGATATCTGCTCGAGGGGGGGCAGACGGGCCTCTCCGTCGCGTTCGACCTCCCCACGCAGATCGGCTACGATTCCGACCACCCACGAGCGGTCGGGGAGGTGGGCCGCTGCGGCGTGGCGATCACGTCGATCGGCGACATGCGTTCGCTGCTGGATGCGATCCCCCTCGCCAAGGCGACGGTGTCGATGACGATCAACGCCACGGCGCCGATCCTCACCGCGCTCCTCCTCGCCGTCGGCGAGGAGCAGGGGGTGCCTCGGGCGAGATTGGGCGGGACGGTCCAGAACGACATCCTGAAGGAGTACATCGCCCGCGGGACGTACATCTACCCCCCCGAACCGTCGCTCCGCCTGTCGACCGACCTCATCGAGTTCGCCACTCGGGAGATGCCCCAATGGAACTACATCTCCGTCTCCGGCTACCACATGCGCGAGGCCGGCGCGACCGCGGCCCAGGAGGTCGCCTTCACGATCTCGAACGCGGTCGCCTACGTCCGCGCGGTGAAGGCGCGGGGGCTCGACGTCGACGAATTCCTCCCCAGGCTCTCGTTCTTCTTCTCGGCGGACCGCAATTTCCTCGAGGAGATCGCGAAGTTCCGTGCCGCGCGCCGATTGTGGGCGCACGTGGCGAAGGAGACCCTCGGCGCGCGGAACGCCCGCTCCGGTCAGCTGCGGTTCCACACCCAGACCGCCGGCTCCTCCCTGACCGCGCAGCAGCCCGAGCTCAACGTCATCCGGACCACGCTCGAGGCGCTCTCGGCCGTGCTGGGGGGCACTCAGTCGCTCCACACCAACGCGTTCGACGAGGCGCTCGGCTTGCCCACCGAGGCGGCCGCTCGGCTCGCGCTGCGGACCCAACAGATCCTCGCCGAGGAGTCGGGGGTCGCGTCGACGATCGATCCCCTGGGCGGCGCCTACGAGATCGAATACCTGACCGAACGGGTCGAGGACGAGGCCCGGCGATACCTCGAGCGCGTGGAGACGATGGGAGGCTCCCTCATCGCCATCGAGAAGGGATTCTTCCAGTCGGAGATCTCCCGCGAGGCGTATCGGATCGCCCGGGCGCGCGAGTCGAAGGAGGAGCGGGTCGTGGGGGTCAACGTGTTCCCGGAAGGGAACCCGGGGTTCTCCCTGTTCGAGAAGGGCCGCCGACGGGGGCCTCACGTGCAGCACGTGGGCGATCTTCGGGAGAAGGCCCAGGTCCGCTCCCTCGCCCGCTGGAGACGGACCCGCGACGCGCGGAAGGCGCGGGCGTCGGTCGAAGCGCTTCGAAAGGCGACCGAGGCGGGGGAGAACGTGATGCCGGCGGTGGTCCGGGCGGTCGTGGCGGGGGCCACCCTCGGCGAGGTCGCGGGGGTCTGGCGGGAATCGTTCGGGGAGTTCCGGCCGCTCCGGCAGTTCTAGCGGGGTAGACTCGATGGAGTTCGACCACCTGGGCATCGCGGTCCGCAGCCTTTCGGAGTCGGTTCCGGTGTTCGAACGGACGATGGGAGCCAGGGCCTCCCCGCCCGAAGAGGTCCAGAGCCAACGGGTCCGGGTCGCCTTCCTGGAGGCCGGTTCTTCCCATGTGGAGCTGCTGGAGCCGACCGGCCCGGACTCGGCGATCCACCGGTTCCTCGAGGCCCGAGGAGAGGGGATCCACCACATCGCGTTCCATGTCGTGTCGGTCAATGCCTCGCTCGCGGAGCTGCAGGAACGCGGGTTGAGGGTGGTCGACCGGACCGCGCGTCCCGGCGCCCGGGGACGACGCGTGGGATTCGCCCATCCGTCGGCCCACCACGGCGTGCTGGTCGAGTTCGTGGAGGGTCCGTGAGCGCGATCACCGAAGTGCGGCTGCGCCGGGTGTACGATAGCCGCGGCAAGGAGACGGTCGAAGCGACCGTGCGGACCGAGGACGGCGGGGTCGGAGTGGTGGGGGCCCCGAGCGGGGCCAGCACGGGGGCCCACGAGGTCAAAGCGTTCCCGACGGGAGGGGTCGCCACCGTCCTGTCGGGCGTGGCGGGGCCGCTCGTTAAGCGGCTCATCGGGCTCGACGCCGCTCATCAGGCGGGGTTCGACGCCGCCCTGCACGAGCACGACGGGACGCCCGAGTTCTCCCGCATCGGCGGGAACACCGCCACGGCGCTCTCCGTCGCCTGTGCGAGCGCCCGTGCGGTGGAGGCCGGCGTCCCCCTCTGGAAGGTGCTGAAGCGACCGGAGGTGGACGGGCGCTCCTTCCCCGCGATCGTCGGGAACTGCCTCAATGGGGGCCGGCACGCCGTGGGGGGCCCGGAGATCCAGGAGTTCATCGCATTCTCCTCGGCCTCGTCCCCGGAGGACTCGGTGCGTGCCGCGTTCGCCGTCCATCACGAGATCGGGGAGGCGTTGCACCGCCAGCTCCCGACCCACGCGCTCGGGCGCGGGGATGAGGGCGGCTGGGTCGCCCCGATCGGCAATTTCGTCGCCCTCCAGATCCTGGCCGACGCCTGCGCCTCGGTGAGGGACCGCCTGCGGGTACCCGTGTACCCCGGACTCGACCTCGCGGCCAGCGAGTTCTACCGGGACGGGATGTACCGATACCGCGAGAAGGCGGTGGACGCCGAAGGGCAGGTCGCGCTCGTGGCCGAGATGGTCGACCGCTTCAGCCTTCGGTACGTCGAGGACCCGTTCGCCGAAGAGGACTTCCATTCGTTCGCGGCCCTGACCCGGGCGGTCGGGGGAAAGACGCTCGTGGTGGGCGACGACCTCTACACGACCTCCCGCGCCCGCGTGGAGCGGGGGGCGGCCGAGAAGTCGTCCAACGCCGTCCTCATCAAGGTCAACCAGGTCGGGACGCTGACCGACACGCTCGCCACCGTCGACTTCTCGAGGGCGCACCACATGGAGACGATCGCCTCCCACCGCTCCGGGGACCTTCCGCAGGGCTGGCTCGCCCACCTCGCCGTCGGGGCCGGCTCGGCGGGCATCAAGTGCGGGCTGCTCGGCGGAGAGCGGGTGGCAAAGCTAAATGAACTCCTGAGTGTCGCCGCCGCCACCGGAGCCGATTGAATGAGCCCTGACGACGTGATGGAGGAGAACCTGGTCTCCCAGAGCGACGGCCAGGACATCCGCCCGGGCGAGCTCCTGGTCCCGGAGGACACCTACCTCACGAGCGGGGTCCACATCGGGACCCAGCAGAAATCGGCGAGCATGCGCCGGTTCGTCTACAAGGTGCGGTTCGACGGCCTCCACGTCCTCGACATCCGCGAGACCGACCGACGGATCCGGATCGCCGCGAAGTTCCTGGCGAGCTTCCCCCCCGAGAAGATCCTCGCCGTCTCCCAGCGCCAGTACGGCCAGAAGCCCGTCCGCGTCTTCGCGAAGGCGGTGGGCGCCGTCTCCTACTCCGAGCGGTTCGTCCCGGGTTGTCTCACGAACCCCAATCTCGCCGAGTACTACGAACCGAAGGTCCTCGTGGTCACCGACCCGGCCACCGACCAGCAGGCGCTGAGCGAGGCGGTCTCGATCGGGATCCCCGTCGTCGGCCTGTGCGACGTCAACAACGAGACCCGGAACGTCGACCTGGTCATCCCCGCCAACAACAAGGGGCGCGTGGCGCTCGCGACCGTCTACTGGCTCCTTTCCCGGGAAGTCCTCAAGGCCCGCGGCGGCCCCGCGGCCGAGGCCCCGTTCGCCCTCTCGATCGACGAGTTCCAGGCCGCCCTCTGAGCCCTGCGCCGCCCGCCCTCGACCGGCCGGCGGCCTCGATGCCTTCCGGCACCGTTAAATCGGATTCGCCGGTCGTCGCGCGGTGGGGCATGCGTCCAGCCGCCTCATCGAGCAACTCCTCGCCCACGGCGTGCCGGAACGCGGGGCCAGGATCTACGTCGCCGCCTGCCGGGGCGGGGTGCAGAGCGCGAGCGAGCTCGCACGGGCCTCCGGCCTGAACCGGGTCGAGGCGTACCGGTTCCTGAGGGAGTTGCAGCGCGACGGCCTGCTGCGCTCGGTCGGACGGCGGCCCATGCGATTCGCCGCACTCCCGCCGGGGGAGCTCCTGGACCGGTGGATCGACGGGGCGCACGACCATCTGAAGAAGCTCACCAGCGAGAAAGAGCGGGTCCTCGCCGACCTGGAATCCTCGCTCGCGGGCCCGGACGAATCAGACCCCCGCAAGTTCGCGGTCCTCGAGGGCCGCGTGCCGACCCTGCGGTTCCTGGTCAAGAAGATCGGCACCGCGCAGAAGGAGATCCTCGTCTCGGTGTCGGGATTCGCCCTCGCCCCCGCGATCGATGGGGGCGTGGACCGCAGCCTTCGGGAAGCCCACGACCGTGGCGTCAAGGTCCACCTCGTCACCGACGTGACCCCCGCCAACCTGACCGAAGCCCGGCATTTCGACTCGTTCGCCCAACTCCGGCACGCCCACGCCCCGGTGACGAACCGGGCCGTCGTCATCGACCGGGTGGGAGCCCTGGTCTTCGTGTCGGGCGAGGAGGGCCTCGGACCGACGGGGAACGAGCAGGTGGCCCTCTGGTCGACCGCCCCCCAGTTCGTCGGGCTCGCCCGGGACTACCATCTCCGACTGTGGCGTCACGCAGAGCCGTCGGAGACGCGGTTCGTCCGGCTCGATTCTCCCCCCACGGCCGTGCTCCCCGTCGTCCGGGGGCGGGAAGCGGAGCCGTTCCAGCGCCTCCGAGAGATCACGACCCTGGGGATGCAGGTGACCGGCATCGAGGAGCTGCGCCTCGACCTGCCGGAGATCATCGAGACCGTCGCGCGCCAGCTCGGACGCCAGATCGCGGAAACCATGGACGCCAGAACCCCGATCGAGGTGGGTCGAGCGCTCTCCCAGTACTACTCGAAACACGCCCTCGGGCAGCTGCAGGTGGTCAAGGAGCGCCCGCTCGTCCTCAAGGTCACCCAATGTTTCGCCTGCACGCGGCAGTCCCCGGAGATCGGCCGAGTGATGTGCTCCCGGCTTCTGCAGACCGTTCTCGAGCGTCGCCTGGGCGGAGCGTGGTCGGTATCCGAGCCGGATCCCCGGCGCCACGCCACCCGCGGGTGCGTTTTTTCGGCCCTCCCCGGATGACCCGGGCGGACCCCCGGCCCGCCCAGGGGGGGGCGGTCCTCAGGCAAGAACGATATCGCCGCCGAAGGTTTATCCCACGCGACTCGATTTCGCGGGGCGAGACGGTCATGCCGAATCGAAGGCGGTCGACGGATGCAGCGGCCCGCCGGGTCGGCCGTTTGACGGCCGTGGGCGCGGGGGCAAGTGCCCTCGCAGTGGCCCTGCTCCTCGTCGCCCCCGCCCTCGCGGCGCCCGCTCCCTTCCTCGTCCAACGTGCGCGGATCAATCACTACGCGGGGCCGAACCTCCCCTCGGGCGGCGGGCACGTCTCCCGGTGCGCTGGCCTCACCTCGTTCGGGGCAAGGACGGGGAGCGCGGGTGCCTACAGTGCATGGCTGTGCGACCGGGCCAAGGTCGCGGGAAGCGCGGGGTACGCACGGGGGGTGGACGAGGTGATCACGGAGACGGCTCGAGTGACCGGGATCTCCGGGACCTACACCTATGCGGGCATCGGAAACCTCACCCTCCCGCCTGGTTGGGCCGAAGCGAAGGTGACATGCACGGGAACTTCCTCGAATTCGACCGCGACCGCGTTCGCCCGAGTCTACCTGTTCTACGCGGTGTGGATCAATGACACGTACAAGGGGTCCAGCGTTCACGTGACGGCCAACATCAACTACCTCTGGAACTCGTACACCCCCAGCTGCCGGGGTCCCGGAACGTCCTCCCTATTGTCTCCGAACCTGACCGGAGCGTTCAACACCAGCGGCCTCTCCGGCGGACCGTTCTCGTACTCGTTCGCGTCCACCCACTCCTACCAGTTCGAGTTCGTACTCGGCTGCGCCGCCGAAGCGTCGATCTCCTCGTACTACCCCGGGACGACCGCGAAGGCGATCTGCGACGTGTCGAAGAGCACCTCTCCGGCGTTCGGTCTCCGGTCGGTTTCGCTATACTAGGCACCGGACCGGGTGTAGGGCGGTGCCTGCTCTGGCCCGGTATTGGAGGGCGACCCGGTAGGCACCGGGCCGGCCTCCCCCCGCGGGACGCGTTCGACATCGGCGTGGAACCGGACCGTGCTATGCCACCTCATGGTGTAACGAGTGTTCAAACAACGGTAACATATTTGGGAAGAACCTATTTATAGGACCCGTCCGATGAGCTTAAAGGTCCCATGAAGGCATCATCTTCGTCCTCAAAGTGGGCGTCTTCGCCCCCGGCCGTCCCTCGTGCCGCCGCCCGACCCGCCCCGGACCCGAAGTCCGACGACGTGCCCGACACGAGCATCTGTCCCAACTGCGGCTCGACCCACCTCACCCGCGACGATGTCCGCGGCGAGATCGTGTGCGCCGATTGCGGCCTCGTGGTGGACGCCTCCGCCCTCGTCTCCGACCGGGGTCAGCGCGGCAGCAAGGAGGACACCGGACGAGAGGCGCGCGGTTGGGGGCCCGTGATCTCCCCGTTGATGCCCGACAAGGGGCTCTTCAGCGAGATCGGCGTTCCCACTCGGGACTTCCAGGGCAACTCACTCTCCCGGAACACGTCGCTCAAGTTCTACCACCTGCGGAAGCTCAACCACCGCCTCCGTGCGGCCCGCACCCACCAGCGCAACCTCGTGGTGGCGTTGGGCGAGCTCAACCGGCTGGCGGGCGTCCTCGGCCTGTCGCGTGAGGTCAAGGAGTCGGCCACCTACATCTACCGACGCGCGCTCGAGCACAAGGCGACGCGCGGCAAGAAGATCGTCGCGCTGGTCGCGGCGAGCGTCTACGCCGCCTGCCGGCAGTGCCACGTGCCGCGGACGATGAAGGAGATCATCGCGCATTCGAAGGCGACCAAGATCGAGGTCGGCCGAGCCTACACGCTCCTGGCCCGCGAGCTCAAGCTCGGACTCAAGCCCGTGGAACCCCGCGACTACCTCGTCCGGTTCACCCAGGACCTGAACCTCTCTAAGGAAGTCCGCCACAAGGTGCTGGAACTCCTGGAGCAGGTGGAGCAGGTCTACTCTACGAGCGGGGTGCTGCCCAACGGCATCCTTGCGACCATCATCTACATCGCGTCGAACCTGATGGGCGAGCCACGGAGCCAGGACCGGATCGCCGCGGTGGCGAACGTCACTCCAGTGACGATCCGCAACCACTACAAGGAGCTCCTCGACCTTCTCGGACTCCCGAAGAACCTCACCAACCCGCAGGCTCGGGGAGCGCTCCCGCCGCTCCCTCGACCCGGGACGAAGTTCGAAGAAGGCGCGGTCGCCGCGGGGCACTAGGCCTCCGCACGGTCCCCGGGCTTCGACCCGGGGGGCCGTCCCCCCACGAAACCCGAATAAGCCCCGGGGAATCGGGACGCCGTGGCGGCTGGAACCCCCCTCAGCTACTCGTCGGTGCGGACGTACCTCGAGTGCCCGCTACGCTGGAAATTCCTGTACGTCGACAAGATCCCCGAAGCGCCTCGCGGGTACTTCTCGTTCGGACGGACGATCCACTCCGTCCTCGAGGAACTGCTTCTGCCCCTGGTGACCCCGTCCGCCCGGACCACCGCTCCCGGGCTGTCCCAGAGGACCTTGGATGAGTGGAAGGGATCCTCCGCTCCCGAACCGGCCGGACGCCTGTGGAGCGTCGAGGAGATGCTCGCCCGCTATCGAACCCTGTGGGTCCCGGACGGGTACCTTTCGGGCGACGACGAAGCGCGCTACCGACGACTCGGCGAGGAGATGCTGATGGGATTCCACGCATCGCTCGGGAAGCACCCGCCCCATCCCGTCGCGATCGAAGCCCATCTGGAGGCGCGATGGAACGGCATCCCGGTCCACGGATACATCGACCGCATCGACCGGACCCCCGACGGGGGGCTCGAAGTGTTGGACTACAAGACGAGCCGAGAGCTCCGCCGCGAGGACGCAGTCGAGTCCGACCAATTGACGCTCTACCAGGTGCTGGTGGAGAAGAACTTCCCGGACCCGGTCGAGCGCCTGACCCTCTACCACCTTCGGACGCTCACCCCGCTGCGGACTCCCGCGCGGCCGCAGGCCGCGCTCGAGAACCTCCACGAGCGGGTGGGGGTCGTGTCGGACGGGATCCGCGCCCAGGCGTTCGAACCGACCCCGGGTCGGCAGTGCTCCCGATGCGAGTTCAAGGCGCAATGCCCGGAGTTCCGGGAGGTCCCCGAGCCGGAACGCGTGAGGCTGAGCGAGCTCGTCGACCGGTTCCAGGCGCTCCGCGCGCGCGAGGGGGAGGTCGAGCGCGAGCTTCGCGCGACCGCCGAAGCCCTGCACGCGGAGGCCGAGCGTCTGGGAGTCCACCGGGTCCCCGGTCAGCATGGCGTCGCCCTGCGCCGACGCCAGGAGCACTGGACGTTTCCCCCGGAGGTCGTCGGCCCCCTGTTGAAGGCCCACGGCCTGGTCCCTGCGAGCGTCGGCGCCGACGGAGCCGCGCTGCGTCGGCTGATCCGCGATCCGAAGGTCGACGCGGAGTTGCGTCGAAGGATCGCCGAGGCGGGCGGGAGAACCCTCCAGTGGTACTGGGATTTGGAGGAGGCGTGAGGGCCGCTCGACCCGCCGTCTTCGCCCGAAGGGGTCCCAAACGCGCGCAAAGGCTATTTCGGTCACCCGGTAGGCGCCCGTATGGGGATTGAACTCTCTACCCCGGCCCGTCTCGCCCCTCTGATCGAGCGGCCGCCGACCGTCGCCACCCTGTGCTCCCACTCCTCCCTGCAGATCTTCCACGGGGCGCGGGTCGAGGGGCTCGCGTCGCTCGGGATCTCCGTCGGCCCGCCCCAGAAGTTCTACGATGCGTTTCCGCTCGGCCGTCCGGACTCGTTCCTGACGGTCCCGAAGGTCAAGGAGATCGGCCGCCACGCCGCTCGGTTGCGCTCCGAAGGGGCGATCCTCGTCCCCCACGGGTCGTTCGTCGAGTACCTCGGACCGGAGGCGTTCATGGAGCTGGACGTACCCGTCTTCGGGAATCGGGCGGTGATCGGGTGGGAGTCGGACCGCGAGAAGGAACGGGTCTGGCTCGAGTCGGCCGGGGTCCAGATGCCGAAGCGGTTCGCCGACCCCTCCGAGGTCGATGGGCCGGTGATCGTGAAGTACTACGGCGCCAAGGGGGGCAAAGGGTTCTTCCTCGCCAAGAACCGACACGCACTGGACGATTTCCATTCGAACGACCCCCACGTCATCCAGGAGTACGTCCTCGGCACCCGCTACTACGTGCATTTCTTCTACTCGCCCCTTTCCGACCGCGGCTACCGGGTCGGCCACGGATCCCTCGAGCTGCTCGGGATGGACCGCCGCGACGAGGCGAACATCGACGAACTCTACAAGCTCGGGAGCCAGGAGGAGCTGCTCCGCGCCGGGATCCGGCCGACGTTCGTCGTCACGGGGAACGTCCCGGTCGTGCTGAGGGAGTCGCTGCTCCCGAAGATCTTCGACGTCGGGGCCCGGATCGTGGAGCGCTCCATCGAGCTGTTCGGCGGGATGGTCGGACCGTTCTGCGTCGAGGGGATCATGACCGAGGAGCTCGAGTTCAAGGTGTTCGAGATCTCGACCCGCATCGTCGCCGGGACGAACCTGTTCATCAACGGGTCGAGCTACTCCGACCTCGTGGCCCCCCAGCTCTCCATGGGCCGTCGGATCGCCCAGGAGATCAAGTGGGCGCGCAGCGAAGGTCGCCTCGCCGAGGTCGTGAGCTAGGCGGGGTCGACCGACTCGTTAAGAGTGCGGCGACGCGTGGGGCCCGCCCGTGGAACCGGCCGTCATCGCCCGAGACCTCACGAAGGTCTATCCGAAGGCCCGGGCGGGTCCCCCGGCGCTCTCCAAGGTCAACCTCTCGATCCCCGCGGGGCAGGTCTACGGCCTGATCGGTCGGAACGGCGCCGGCAAGACCACCTTCGTACGGATCGCGGCGACCCAGCTAATGCCCACCGGCGGCTCGATCACGGTGCTTGGCCGGGACGCCGTCGCGGACGCGAGCGAGGTCCGCCGGCGGATCGCCTGCGTCCCCCAGGAGTCGAGGCCGTTGTATTTCCTCGACGTCGACCAGCTGGTCTACCTGTACCTTCGACTGAGAGGGATGGACCGGAGCGAGGCGCGCCGCCGGACCGACTCGGTCCTCGAGGAGCTCGGCCTTTCGGCGGTGCGCAAGAAGCTCGTCAACCAGCTCTCCGGCGGGATGCGGCGTCGGGCGATGGTGGCGATGGTCCTCGCCTCGGACGCCGAGGTGGTGTACCTCGATGAACCCACGACCGGGCTCGACCCGTTGGCCCGGCGAGAGGTCTGGGGGGCCATCCGAAGGGCGAGCCAGGAGCATCGGACGGTGCTTCTCACGACCCACTACCTCGACGAGGCCGATGCCCTGTCGGCGCGCCTTGCGCTCCTCGAGGGCGGCGAGGTGCGTCTCGAGGGGACGCCGAGCGACCTGAGGGCGAGGATCCGCCACCCGTACCGCGTCACGGTCGAGGGAGTGCTCGGGCGCTCCGAGCTCCAGTCGTATGGCGAGGTCTCCGATATCGCGAGCGGATTCCTCGTGTTCGCCCGGGAGAGCTCGGCCCGGGACCTCGCGATCTTCGCGCTCGGAAAGGGGGCCCGCGTCTCAATGGGGCCGGTGAGCCTCGAGGATATCTTCCTGCAGGTCGTGGGCCGATCCATCGAGGAAGAGGCGTCGGAGGGGGCGGAGAGTTGAACCGGCCTCGCCACCGACTTCGGACGATCCTCACCCTCGCCTACCTCAACGGGATCATCCCGATCCAGACGCAGCCGTTGTATCTCGTCAACGTGGTCGCCTCGCCGTTCTCCTTCCTGTTCTTCATCGCCATCGCGTCCCAGGGGAGGCTGCTGGGCTACGGAGTGGCGGGCGGCATGCTGCTCACGGTCCTCTCGATCGGGACGTCGCTGCAGACCGACATGTCCCACTACAAGCAGGACCTCAAGCTGCAAGACCTGCTCGTCGCCTCGCCGGTGGAAGCGCCGGTCTACGTCGCGGGCCTCGCCTTGTCCGAGCTGATGTACTCCCTCCCCGCGATGGCGCTCTTCATCGTCCTGCTCTACCTCTACACGTCGGTGACGGTCCTCGGCGCCGTGACTATCGCCCTCGTGCTGCTCCTCGTCTGGGGGTTCGCCTCCGCACTCGGATTCACACTCGCCACGTACTTTCAGGACGTGCGAGAGACGTTCGCGATCTCCCCGCTCATCTCCATCGGCCTCACGGTGCTGCCGCCGGTCTACTACCCGATCAGTTACCTACCGGGCTGGGTCCACCCAATCGCGTACCTTTCCCCGACGACGTATGCCGCGGACCTGTTGCACGGCGCCGTCGGTCTCGGCGGCCCGGACCTGACCGGCGGCGCGATCGACTGGGCGGTCCTCATCGCGTTCACCCTCGGACTCCTCGTGCTGGCGTCGCTCAAGGCGCGCTGGCGCGAGCCGTAGGCATTCCGAGGCGCGGTCGTCCTCCAATTCAGCCCGGTGCGCGCTCCGAACGCGCGCGCGTTCGGCCGGATGGCCAAGAGATTATGTAGGCGAACCGTGCTCGCGCGCCTCGCATGCTGAGTTTTGCGGACCAGCGTAGCTTTTCTTCCGCCGAGGACCGGTTCCAACATTGTGCGTTCTGCGGGCGGGATCTCGTGATCCTGCCGAACGACCGCAGGGGGGGCGCCTGCTTCGATTGCCTCTCGCTGCTGGGGCCGGACGCGGTGCCCTGTCCGGAGTGCGGGTATGAGATCCCCGGCCAGCGCCGCGCCGTCGGCTGCGGCCGATGCGGGTGGTCCCCGACCCGCGAGTAGCGCCGGATCGTTCCCGCCTCCGCCAAGCTTATCCGACCGCCTCCGTCCCACGACCCGGGCGTGCCGAGGTGGCTCAGTCCGGTACGGCGCGAGTCTGGAAAGCTCGTGGCGGAATACGCCTCGGGAGTTCAAATGCCGAGGACGGCCTCACCGCCCCGGCGGAGATTCTCCCCCTCGGCGCTCCCCCGAAATCCGGCCCGCGTCCTTGACCGTTCATCCACGCCAGGTCACTCCGTCGCTTCTCCAGGTCGACAACGTCCTTGGCCGCCTGACGGGGGCGGAGGCGTCGGCCGAGGTCTGCCGATTCCTCCTGGGGGAGTTCCGCGAATACCGCTGGGCCGGCGTCTACCGGTTCGATGGCCCGCGGTTCCGCCTCGATGGATTCGACGGCGTTCCGACTGATCCTCTGATGGAGGGTCCGACCGAGGGGACGCAACTGGAACGAGTGCGTACCACAGGACGGCCCGAGATTGCCGCGCCCCCCGCGAGCGGCGTGGGAGCCGCACCGAACTCCGTGGGGGTCCAGTCCCGGGTGACCGTCCCGATCCAGATCGGCTCGGCTATCGATGGGGCGATCGTCGTCGAGAGCGCTTCGTTCCACCCGCTCGACGATTCGGACGCTCGGTTCCTCGGACAGGTCGCCCAACGACTCGCACCCGGCCTGACCCGCCCTTAGCGGCCCGCCGAAGCCGTAGCTCCATCGCACGGACGGCGGACGAGAGCGCGGTGGCGCGGTCGAAGGGGACGAACCGGACGGGCGTCGATCGCGGGGGACGACGCACCTCGCGGTCGATCCGGGCGAGTGCACGCCCGAGCTCATCGATGATCGGCAGGTCTGCGGTCCGGGACGTACGGGACATTGGATTGAGGTCGATGCTGATGACCCGGACCCCGCGGGCCCTCAGCGCCTGCGTGCGGTCGCCGTCCTCCAGGGGCACAAGGCACACGTCGGCCCGAGCGATCCCGCGTCGGTCGACCCAGGCCCGGTCGGAGGGCAGGCCGGGCAACCGCACATCGGGGTGCACCCCCAGCACGGGGGAGATCCCCGCGGACCGGAGGAGGCGGGCGATCCGCTCGGCCCTCCCGGGGGTGCGGTGGAACAGGTTGACCTCGACCCGAAGCTTCGGGAGCGCCGCCGCCAATGCGGCGATCTGTGGGGCGGCGAGGGCCGCGACGTTTCCGTTCACGCTCACGATCGGGTGTCGGGCGTGGAAGAGCCACGCAGCGGCCGTTCGTTCGGCGCGCGCGGCCGAGGGCGTGGTGCGTTCGCCCAGAAAGTAGTCGAACGCTTCCGCGCGGCCGTGCGCCAGGAGCCCCTCGGGTACGACCACTCCGTCGCGAGCGGCCTCCGCGAGGAGCTGCCGGGTCCGCAGACTTCGGTACCGAGGGTGTGATGGGGAGATCTCGGTCACGGCGGGGACCGGGTCACGCCCCGTCCGGGGTCTCGGGGGACTTCTCCACGGTCTCGGGGTTCGGGGTGGACGTGCCGTTGGCGGCCACCGGACCTTGACCCTCGAGCTGTGCGACCCGCGCCTCGAGGGGGGCCAGCCCCTCCTCGATCGTCTTCGCCACCACGAGCTTGAGGCTCTCCTCGAGCGCGACGAGGTCGCGGCCGAGGTCGGTGATGCGGCGGGCATTCTCGTTCAGGAGCAGGCGGGTCTGGGTCGCGACCCGGTACGTGTCGGCGACGTCCTTCAGGACCTGTCGGGACCCCTGGGCGAACGTCTCGATCGATTCTCCCACGGGCTTCCACTTCGCGTCGAGGTCGCCCCCGAGCTGCTTTCCCAGCGCGGCGGAGAGCTTCCCCAGCCCTTCGTCGAACCGCTGGTCGATCCGCTCGCCGACGTTCTGGTCGACCTGCTCGAACCGGGTTCGCACCTCGGTGCCGAGGTTGCCCCCGGCCTCCTCGAGCCGGGCCAACCGGTCGTCGAGGGCCTGCATGCGGGCCGTGAGGTTCGAGTAGGCACTGCCGATCAGATTGTCGACCCGGGCCTGGCTGGACTCCTGCGCCCTCAGCATCAGGTGGAGGATCCAGTGCTCGCGGCCCTTCGTCTCCGCGAGGGGGCCCTTGTCCACCCGGTCGCGCGCTTCGCGGTTGTCGATGAGCTGCTGGAGCTCCTTCAGGACCTCGACCCGGAGCGATTGCGGGGTGGAGCCCGGTGGGGGCCGGCCACTCATTGTCCTCCGATGGACGGCCTCCGTCTAAATACGTTCGCCCGCGGTCCGGGGAGCACAGGAATGCGCCGCCCCCAGACCGCCCCGGAGGGGGAGATCCCCGTCGTCCGGGCCTCGACCCGAACCCCCACCCGGATGGCCCGAGCGAAGGCGGCGGCGAAGGCGGGGTCGAGCCGGGCGTTGGGCGTGAACTCATCGACGTCCTCGCGTTGGACCACGATGAGGAGCCCGCACCGCACCCCCCGTCGCTGTAGGCGTCCTAGCAGCTCCACGTGAGCGGTACCCCGCAGGGTCGGCGCATCCGGGAACATCGCGGTGCGGCCCATCGCCAGGTTCGAGCTCTTGACCTCCACGAGGTGGGTGGGATTTCCGCCGGGGCCGCGTTGTCCGAAATCGAGCCGGTGGTGCCCTACCGCCACCTCCGGCGCCCAACGGCCCCCCCCGAATCCGCGGAGCCTTCCGAGCCCGAACGCGGCGCCGACGAGGCGGTTCGCCATCCGGGAGTCGATGGAGACCAGGGTCCCTCGGTGGTAGACGGACACGAGGTCGGCGTGAGTCTTTCGATGCGTTCCGGGGGCCGGGATCACGAATCCCGTGCTCCGCCCCGGGACCAGCAGCTCCTCCATACGGCCGGGGTTGGGGACGTGAGCGAACAATCGCCGGCCCGTCCGGAGGGTCTCCACCTCGGCCAGGTACCGGTTCGGACGCGACAGGAATCGGACCGCGACCGGTGCGTGCGCGTACTCCACCCGGGGAGCGCGCTCGGAAGCAGGTTCACGACGCGAATTCGGGGCCAAGGAGCTCTCGGGCGACGAGCAACCGGCGGATCTCGGAGGTCCCGGCCCCGATCTCGAGCAGTTTCGCATCGCGCGCCAGGCGCTCCAGCGGGAGGTCGCGCATGTATCCATACCCCCCGTGCACCTGGATCGCGTCCAGGGCGACGCGAGTGGACGCCTCCGAGGCCCGCGTGAGGGCGGTGGCCGCGGCGCGGTGGCTCTTCTTGTCGGCGGCGACGCTCGTCAGGGCCCGATACATCAGGAGGCGGCAGCTCTCGAGGTCGGCGTACATCTCCGCGAGCTTCGCCTGGATGAGCTGGAAGTGGCCGATCTTCTTTCCGAACTGCTCGCGCTCGCGGGCGTAGCGAAGGGAGAGTTCGAGACACTCGGCCATGATCCCCACCGGAATCGCGGAGAGGACGGCCCGCTCGACGTTGAGTCCGCTCATCATGATCCGGACCCCCTCGCCCTCCTCCCCGAGCCGGTTCTCCGCGGGGACCTCGCACGCCTGGAAGACGAGTTCGCCCGTCGGGGAGCCGCGCATGCCCATCTTGTCGAGACTGCGCGAGACCGAGAACCCCGGGGCGGTGCGCGGGACGATGAACGCGGAGATCCCGTGCGAGCCGCCGGAGGGGTCCGTCTTGGCGTAGACGAGCAGGGTGTCGGCCACGGGGCCGTTGGTGATGAACTGCTTCGTCCCGGTGATGCGATACTGGGAGCCGTGTCGGACCGCTCGGGTCCGGATCGACACCGCGTCGGAGCCGGCGTCCGGTTCGGTGAGCGCGAGGGCCCCGATCGCTTCCCCCCGGACGAGCGGGGGCACGAACCGTGCCGATTGCTCCGCCGAGCCATTGCGGCAGAGGCTGTCGGCGCAGAGGTTGGAGTGCGCCCCCACGCTGAGCGCCAGAGCCGGGCTGACCCGGGCGATCTCCTGAAGGACCACGGCCTGGGCGACGTAGGACTCCCCGAGCCCGCCCAACGCCTCGGGAACCGTGACGCCCAGGAACCCCTGCTCGCCCAGCTTCCGGAACAGGTCGCGGGGAAAGAAGTCCTCCCGGTCCATCCGGTCCGCGAGCGGAGCGATCTCCTTTCGGGCGAACCGATGGGCCGCCTCCGCGAGGTCCCTCTCGACCCCCGAGAGCTCGAACTCCATGTCCGCGTCAGGCCCCTTCGACCATAACGATTCTCACGGTGGGAGGACCCTAGCGAGTCGTCGCCCGTTCGAGGCTCAGGTGGAGCCGCCAGGCGGGGACCGAGTGGGGGAAGTCCGACCGATAGTGGGCTCCCCGGCTCTCTTCCCGGGCGAGGGCCGCGCGGGCGATGAGCCCGGCGGTCAACGAAGCGTTCGCGGCCGGGCCGGGCAAGGCCGAACGGTCCCGCGGCTCGGTCCGCCCCCGCCACTGGTCGAGTGCGACGACCGCCGCCCGGAGCCCCCGGGACTCCCGCACGATCCCGACCCCGTCCCACAGGATCCTCCGGACGGCGTCGGCCGCCTCCCGCTCGTTCGCGCTCCGGGAGCTCCGGGGCGGGTCCCGTACCCGAAGCACTCGATCCGGCGGTCCCGGTCCCCCGCCGCCCGGGTGGAGTAGATGTCGGACCACCCGCTCTCCGAACACGAGTCCCTCGAGCAGCGAATTGCTGGCGAGCCGGTTCGCCCCGTGCACCCCCGTCGAGGCCACCTCCCCGCACGCCCATAGGCCGGGGAGGGAGGTCCGCCCCTCGAGGTCGGTCGTTACCCCCCCGATCATGTAGTGCGCCGCCGGGGTCACGGGGATCCGGTCGCGGGACGGGTCGAGCGCGTACCCGGAGAGGAATCGGCAGATCGTCGGAAAGCGGGTGTAGAGCTGGTCCCGGGGGATCCGCGTGGCGTCGAGGTAGACGTGGTCGGAGTGGGTCCGGACCATCTCGGCGCGGATCGCCCGCGTGACCACGTCGCGGGGGGCGAGCTCGGCGTCCGGGTGGTAGCGGGGAAGGAACCGCTCGCCCTCCTCGTTGACGACCAGCGCTCCCTCCCCCCGGATCGCCTCGGTGATCAGGAACCGGGGCGCCCCCGGACGGAAGAACGTCGTGGGATGGAACTGGATGAACTCCATGTCGCTCAGGCGCGCGCCCGCCCGGAAGGCGATCGCCACGCCATCGCCCGTCGCGATCGAGGGGTTCGAGCTGTGGCGGAAGAGGCTGCCCGCCCCGCCGGTCGCGAGCACGACGAACCGACCCTCGACCTCCTCCCGTTCGCCGCCGTCATCCCGCGTCAGGGTCGCCTCGATGCCCCCGTCCCGACCCCGCCCGAGGCGGCGCAGGACGGTCCGCTCCCGGGTCTCGATCCCCTCGGCGAGGGCCCGGCGCCGCAGGGTCTCCTCGATCGAGAGGCCCGTCGCGTCTCCCCCGGCGTGGAGGATCCGGGCCCGGGAGTGGGCGGCCTCCCGCCCCACGGCGATCCGCCCCTCGACCGTGTCGAACGGCACCCCGTAGCGGACGAGGTCCGCGATCCGTGCCGGTGCTTCGGAGGTCAGGATCTTCGCCGCCGACCGGTCGACGAGTCCGTAGCCGGCCCGGTTCGTGTCGGCGAGGTGCAGCTGGACCGAGTCGTCCGGGGAGATCGCGGCGGCGATCCCCCCCTGGGCGTAGCGGGTGTTCGACTCCTCGAGCCGTGATTTCGTGACCAGGGTCGGCCGAAGTCCGAGCTCCCGGCATCGCAGGGCCACGTACAGTCCAGCGATCCCGCTCCCCACGATCAGGGGGCCGGCGTGCGGGCTCGTCATGCCGCGGAGAATCCGGGAGGGCGCATAGGGGCTTCGACTTCCGTCCGCCGGTCACCGACCTCCTATACCCGGGTCCGTCTGGACGGGGAGGATGGTGGCGCGCGACGACCCCCCCTGGACGGGCTCGGTACAGGTTCGTTCCGAGACGGAGCTGGAACGCCAGCTCCTCGAGCGTCTCGACCGGGAGCCTCGTCGACGGGCGATCTGGGTCACCGACCTCGTCGACCCGAGGACGGCGTACTTCCACCTGAAGGCTCCGGTCCTGATCCCGCCCGAACGGGCCGCGAAGATGGACTCGGGACGAGAGATCCACGCGGCGGTCGAGGCCGCCCTCGCCGAGGCCGCCCACCAGGAGGTGCGTGTCCAGCGGGAGGGGATCGTGGGCCAGATCGACCTGTTCGACGATCGGCCGACGGAGTTGAAGACGACGGGTTCCCTCGTCGGGGCGGAGGCGATCCAACGCGGGCGGCCCGCGTACCTCGAGCAGCTCGGACTCTACTGCGCGCTGGTCCAGCGCACCGCAGGTCGCCTACTGCTCGCGTCGACCGCCGAGTCCCCCGAGCTGAGGGTCTTTGACACCGAGTTTTCCGACCTCGCGGGAGTGTGGAGGGACGCGACCGAGGGCGCCGCGTCCCTGCGGAAGGCGATCGAGCGGGGCACGCCGGAGGGGCTCCCCTCGTGCGCGTGGCGGGGACGGGGGTGCCCATACGAGGATCAGAGGGTCTGCGATTGTACGGGGGGCGAGGCGCCGTTCCCCTACCCGATCGCCGCCCGGGCGGGCCCCCTCACCGAGCGCCCCGAGGAGTCCGAACGACTGACGCGAAGGTGGGCCGAGCGACCGAACCTCCGACCGACGGTCCGGCGGTTTCGGGACCTGCTCTACCCGCGCCGAGCCTTCTTCGAGCAAACCGTCCCCGCGCCGACCTCGGGTGGGCCACCGGGGCCTCCCCCGCCCCGAGCGGACGACCTGTATCGACAGCTCTCCGACCTCCTCGAATCCGGCCCGCCGGGCGAGGTTTCCCGCGTCCACCCCGGCTCCACGGGGCCCGAGTCGGTCGCCTGTTTTCGAGGCCAGCCGTTCCTGCTCAAGGTCACCCGCGCGTGGAGGACTCCCTCTCCCGCCGAGCTGCTCGCGGGGCAACCGAACTACTTCCTGGAGCTCGGAGTGCGGTGCGCCGCGTTGAGGTCGGCCGATGGCTGGCTCTTCATCGGCTACGAGCGAGCCGACCGTCCCCTCGACCGGTTGCGGGTGTACCACGTGCGATTCGACCCCTTATCGGCGGTGGAAGGGGTCGCGGAGTCGCGGCGAAAGGGCCTGGAGGAGGCGCTGGCCTCGGGTCAACCGGAGGCGGCCACCCCCTGCCCGGGCTGGATGTTTCGGAACTGCGCCTACCGAGCCCAGTGTGCCTGCGGCGCGGACGCGGTCACGACGGGCGAGACCACCGGAAGATGAGCGCGGTCAGCCGGGTCGAGAACCCGAGGCGGTCGTAGAGCCTTCGGGCCGGCGCGTTGGACTCGGTCACCCAGAGGCTCGCGGTCTCGTACCCGAGGGCGTGGAGGGCGCGGAACGACCAGCGCATCAGGTAGGCACCGATCCCGTGGCCTCGACCTTTCGGGTCGACCATCAGGTCGAGAATGATGGCACGGCCCGTCGACTGCTGGGCCACGAGGATCGCCGCGACCAGGCGACCGTCGTCGTCGGCGAGCGCCGTCGAGGCCGCGTCGAGGAACAGCCCGAGGCGGCCCGCCAGGATCTCCCCCAGCATCTGGCGGTTCTCCTCGGGGGTGTCGGCGACCAGCGTTGCGTCCGGAGTTCCCTGGAAGGCGTCCCAGTCGAGCGAGTGCAGCGCATCCAGAGGGACGGATCGGATCGGCCAGTGACGGAGCGGTTCCGGCAGCGCGGGGGCCACCCCGTCCTCCGGGGAGTGGATCGGGCGGTCGAGGGCGAACCGGGAGAGGAAGCTGCTGGTCGGGCCGTGAGGGTAGTCCCGGACCAGCTCGGCCTCCTCCGCGCCCGATAGGCCGGTGAGCCCCACGTCGGCGCGGCGGATCGCCCCGTCGAGCGACCCGAGGAGGACGTCGAGAAGAAGCGACGAACGCCCGGGCGCGTTCGGTCCGGGTTCGACGTGCACGTGGCCGTACGCCCGTTCGGGTCGGCGCGAAAGGAACCCGATCCCGCCGGAGGGGAGCACCCACCCGGTGAGCCGGTCGTTCCGGAGGTCTTCGACCGCCTCGTCGACCCACCCCGGGGGGAGGAACTCGCCTCGTCGGAGGAGCTCTTGGCGCACCGAAGCGACCCGCTCGAGGAGGTCGTCGGCACGCACCTCGCGCGCCGGTCGGGGTCGCTCCTCCGTCACGGGACGTACCCGGCTAGATCTGGGCGCAATCCCGCCGCAGGATCTGGGCGATGTCCGGGGCGACGGAGGCCTTCTCGGCCGGGTTACCCAGGGTGTCGGTCGAGTACAGCTCGTCGGTCACCGCCTTGATCCGCTCGAAGGCGTCGCGCAGGAACAACCCGTGGGTGCACGCGGCCAGGATCGCACCGACCCGCTGCTTCTTCAGGAGCTTGGCCCCCTCGACGATCGTGCCGCCCGTCGAGATGACGTCGTCGACGAGGACCACGTGCTTCCCTTCGAGGACCATCGGCACCTCGGCGGGGATCTGCAGCTCGACGTGTTCGCTGTCAATCCGCCTCTTCTCGAGCGCGAACCACGGTTTGTCCAGGATCTGGGCCATCCGCTTGACCCGCTCCACGCCCCCCTTGTCGGGCGAGACGAGGATGTCGACGGGCAGTTCGCGGAGCAATCGGGCGATCGCGGGGATCCCCGTCGCCTCGAAGGCGGGCTTGTTGAAGCTCTGCAGGGTCTGGGGGGAGTGCAGGTCCACCGTCACGACGGCGTCGGCGTCGAGGCCCACGTGGCGGGCCATCGCCGACGAGCTCACCGGCTCCCCGGGGAAAAACCGCCGGTCCTGCCGGGCGTAGCCGAAGTACGGGACGACGACGAAGAGCCGACGGGCGCCGGCCTGGCGGATCGCATCCTCCAGCAGGAGTAGCTCCAGCATGTCCTGGTCCGTCCGGGTGGATTGGACGAGGACGACGTCCTCCCCCTCCAGCCGGCCCCCGACCCGCAGGTACAGCTCGCCGTCCGGGAACCGCTTGACAAAGGGGATCCCGAACGGGGCGTTCCCGAGCTCCCGGGAGACCCGCTCGGCGAGGGCGGTCGACGCGGTCCCACCGATTACGTGCAAGGGCCTCCGAGAGAGGGGACCCGGTCGGAACGAAAAAGGTTGTGGAATCCGCGAGCGGCTACCGGGCCTCCGTGGTGGCCGTCGAGTCGCGGGCTCCGACGGTCGTCGAGCCCGACGGATACGTCGAGGGCGGGCGGACCGACGGATGGCGGACGAGGACCGTCTCCCCCCGCCGGACCTCCCGGCCGCGGAGGACGGAGAACACGGCCGCCGCCAGCACGAAGACCGCGGCGATGCGGAAGGCGGTGTCCATCCCACGGACGAACACGGCATCGAGACCGGCCGGCGTCTGGCCGAGCGAGGCGATCGTCGTGGGGGTGAACGAGCCGCCGAACAGGACCGCGGCGGTCCCGGCGGGGAGCTGGCTCGTGAGCGCCACCAGGCCGATCACGAAGCTGAGCGCCATCGAGGAGTTCCGCAGCGTCATCATGACGCCGGCCGCCACCCCGTAGCGGGCCGGCGGTACGCCGCCCATGATCGCGGACGTGTTCGCCGGGAAGAACAGCCCGCCGCCCACTCCGAGGAGGGCCTCGTATCCGGCCACGGTGTAGATGGGGGTCGAGGCCCTGATCGTGGAGAAGAGGAGGAACGCCATCGCCTGGAGCAACAACCCGACCGTCGACAGCACCCTCGCCCCGTACCGGTCGGAGAGGCGTCCCCCGATCGGCCCCACGACGGCGAGACCGATCGACAAGGGGACGAGCAGGTAGGCGGCGGAGGTGACCGATACGCCCCGCAGCCCCTGGAAGTAGATCATGAGTAGGAAGTTGGTCGCGAAGAGCGCGACCCCCTGGAGCACGGACGCGATCAGGGAGGCGCTGAACAGCCAGCTCCGGAACAGGGAGAACGGCAGGATCGGGTCCCGGCTCACCTTCGCCTCCCAGAGCGCGAACCCGGCCAACAGGGGCAGCGCGGCCAGTAGTGGGGCCAGTGCCGGGCCCGACCCCCATCCGTTGAGGATGCCCTCCGTGATCCCGAGCAGGATAGCCGTGAGTCCCGCCGTGAACAGGACCGCCGCGGGCAGGTCGAACGTCTCCTTCGGGTCCGGGGTGACGGACTCCCGGAGCACCGCGAAGGCGAGCAGGGTGGCGACGACCCCGATCGGCAGGTTGATCCAGAAGATCCACCGCCAGCTCGCCACCGAGAGGATCGCGCCGCCGAGCACGACGCCCAGGACCGACCCGGTCCCCCAGACCACCGAGTTCATCCCGAGGGCCCTTCCCCGTTCGTTGGGCGGGAACGCGTCGGACACGATGGCAAAGGAGTTCGCCACCAGCATCGCCCCCCCGACCCCCTGAAGCGCCCGGGCGGCCACGAGCTCAAGCCCGCTCTGGGCGAGCCCGCTCAGGCCGCTCCCGACGACGAAGACGACGAACCCCGCGTTGTAGAGGGCCTTGCGCCCCTTCATGTCGGAGACCCGACCGAGGGAGAGGACGAGGGCCGTGCCCATGACGATGTACGCCATGATGACCCAGACCATGTCCACCAGGCTCGCCGAGAGGTCGCGGGCGATCTGCGGGAAGGCGATGATCACCACCGTCGAGTCGATCGAGGCCATCAGCGACCCGATGCTTACGATCGCGAGGGCGTTCCACTTGTACTGCATCGCCCCTCGTGGGGGAATTCATCCGGGGAGTTCGATAACCGTTGCGGGCGCGCGCGCGGTCGGGGTCGACCCCCCCGGCGCCGAGCTACGCCGGAGCGCGGCTCGGCCTCCGATAAGCACCATGCGCATGGGCACGCATGTCGAACTAGATATCGTTGATTGACGAACGGCCCGGCCATAGGTTCAAATACGGGAACCTCACCCTCGCGTTCCCCAGTGGGGACGAAACGTCTCTGCGGAGGAAAACGCGAATGAACATCTGGACCAACCGCGAACGACGCTGGCGGAAGAAGGGAAAGCGGGGCGTGTCGCCGATCATCGCTACGATCTTGCTCGTGGCGATCACGGTCGTGCTGGCCGCCGTCCTGTACATCCTGATCTCGGGGCTCACCAAGGGGCCCGGGAACACCCCGCTAGGGACCGCCCTGACGCTGGGGACTCCTCTGGAGAACTCGGTGGCCGGTAAGTTCTGGTACAACTTCACCGTCCAGGCCTCAGGCGGCGGGATCGTCATGAACAACCTGAACTTCCAGATCCAGAGCTCGGGCGGCGGCATCGTCCCGCCGGTCGCAGGCTGGACTCTGAACGTCATCGGCCTCACCGCGACGAGCGTGGCGAGCTACACCATGACGACCGGGACCTGGGCGACCGGCCCCACCGTTCCGTTGACCAGCTCGATGGTGATCTCCCTCCTGACCCAGACGTCCATGAGCGGCAACTCGTTCGTGGTCGCCGGTGCCGGCAGTTTCCAGGGGACCGTGAGCACGCCCATCCCCTAAGATCGGGGATTAACGAGCACAAACGAGGAATAACCAAATGAAGGAAGTTGGACAAAAGAGCGCATTCCGTTGGCGGAAGAAGGACAAGCGAGGCGTCTCGCCGATCATCGCTACGATCTTGCTCGTGGCGATCACGGTCGTGTTGGCTGCCGTGCTGTACATCCTGATCTCGGGGCTCACGAAGGGTCCGGGGAACACGCCACTCGGGACCGCGCTGACGCTCGGTACCCCCAAGGAGAACTCCGTCGCCGGGAAGTTCTGGTATAACTTCACCGTGCAGGCGGCCGGCGGCGGCCTGGTGATGAACAACCTGAACTTCCAGGTCCTCGGTTCCGGTGGCGGCCTTCTGGCGCCACAGGGGACCTGGGTCCTGAACGTGCTGGGTCTCTCCGGGGCGACGGTGGCGAGCTACACGATGAGCACCGGGACGTGGGCGTCGGGTCCGACGACCGCGCTCTCGGCCTCGATGCTGATCTCGTTCCAGACACCGGTATCCATGAGCGGGAACACGTTCGTCACTTCGGGGGCGGGCTCCTTCCAGGGAACGGTCAACACGGCCATCCCGTAGGCACTACGAGCGCGGCGCGCGAACCCCTTCCTTCCCTGGGCCCCCCGAACACGGGGGCCCGGGGTTCTGATTTTTCTTGAACCTGCCGAGCGGCCTGGGGCGCGTTGGCGCGATGGGGAGCCTGCATGGGCGGCACCCCGGGCCAACCTATTGGATGCGGCGGGGTGGTGCGTGAAGTGCCCGCGGCTCGGGCGAAGCTCCACGGCCCGATGTTCCCCGTGAAGGACATCGAGGAGTCCCTCCGTTTCTACCGCGATCGGATCGGCGTCCGGGGGTCCGCGGCGGGGCCTTGGGCCGAGTTTCATACCGGGTCGGCTCGGTGGGTGCTACTGGACCGAGGATTCTGGGCGAAGGCGGTCGGGCGTGAACCCGCGGCGCGTCGGACTTCTGACCCCGAGCGGGTCGTGCTGGCGATCCAAGTGCGCGACGTCGCCGCCACCCATCGTAGGCTGACGAGGCTCGGACTGCGCTTCGAATCCCCCCCCATGGACGTTCCCCAGATGGGCAACCGGGTCGCGCTACTTCGCGACCCGGATGGGAATCGGGTGGAGCTCACCTCGCTCCTCACGGCCGAGGACCTGGCCCGTGTCCGGCCTGCCAAATCGTCGAAACGGCGGACGCCGGCCCGACGGGTCTGATTGCCGGCCGGCCCCTCGGACCTTCCTAGAGGCGGCGGTCGGGGTCCCGGGTGGGGTGATCCTTGGACTTGGTGACCCTCTTGACCGAGGGCCGGGGTCGCCCGCGGCCGCTCTTGACCGGCGGGCCGGGCTCGTCCTCGGAGTCCTCTGACTCGGGATTGTCGTCCTCTTCCGAGGGCCCGCGTCGGAACAGTCGGAGCCCCCGGAGGCGACCGGGTCGCTCCTCCTCGCCCGCCTCCTCGTCTTCTCCGTCCTCCTCCGACTCCTCGCCGCGGCGACCGGCCGAGCGGGCGATGTAGTGGAGGCCGAAGGCCACCCCCACCAGCAGCACGATGGTGAGGCCCAGGAATTGCCAGGACTGCGGGGGGACCTCGTCGGCGTTCCCTTCGAGGAGGAGCTTGACCGAGCCGAACCACGGTAGCATGCCGCGGGCGACGCCCACGATCCAGGCGGGTTGGACGAGCGAGGTCAACCCCGGTTCGTCAGGGATCCCCTGCCCAGGGTTCGCGGGGTCGAAGTTGTTGTCGCCCATCGTGAGGAATCCGGAGTCGCTCCCCACGCTGTCCAGGCTGACGCTCACGGTCACCGAGCGCCAACCGATGTGGAGGAGGGTCAGGGTCCCGCCGAGGTTCGCCGTCCCGCACCCGTTCGCCGTGCTGGTCCGATACTCCGCGCCGGCGGCGCTCCCGCACGGGAGCCCGTTCAGTCCGGGGACGGAGTAGGTCCCGTCCGGATTCGCGTAGACGTAGAGGATCGCGCGATGGATGATGGGGGTCCCGGGCAGCCCGTTGGGATGATAGAGGATGACGTCCCCAAACTCGCCGTAGGTCTGGTAGCCGGTCTGGAGTCCGGTCATGTACGGGACGACCTGCGTGGGATTGATCTTCTGGGCGAGGACGAGATCTCCGGTATTGATCAGCCCCAGCTGGTCGACGTAGCCGTGCTGCATGCTTTCCGATTCGACGACGTACATCGGAGGCCAGTTCTGGGTGTAGGCGAACAGGCCGACCAGGAGGACGGCGATGATCGCGAGCGCGACCAACGGCTCGAAGAACAGGGAGTCCCGAGCCCGCCAGTACACGGGCTCTCGTTCCCGGTGGAAGAAGCCGGTACGGCGAGCCGGCTCTCCCTCCTCCCCTTCCGCGTCGTCGGGCTCGTCCCCCTCCGGCGCCCTCCCGGGGGCCCAGGGTCGGACGCCGCGGTGGGATGACCTGCGGCGGCCCGATGGGCCCGAACGGGACGCAGAGGTCGGGGGCCCGACGTCGTCCTCCTGGGGGTCGTCCTCGTCGTCGCCACGGCGGCGGGAGGACGGATGCGCCATGGTCAGGGTCCCCCGTCTCGGGACGGTTTAACCCTTCGCCCCGACCGGCAGGACAGGGGGCGGGACCCGCCAATCGACGACGGCCCGGACGAGGAGGATGAGGGCCAGCGACATCGGGATCAGGATGAGGTCCGCCCCCGGCCAGGAGACCCCCGCCGCCTCCCCGCCCCAGAATACTGCGTAGGAAAAGAGCAGGGCCGTGGCGACGAGCTTCAACAGCGGGATCTTGATCCGGCGGACCTGCTCGTGGAGGACCGCCGCGGCGCCGACCAGGAGCACTCCGCCCGCGACCGCACCGAGGATCGCCGACCCGCCGTACCCTGCCGCGGCGAGGGCGATCAGGACGATCACGGTCTCGAGGGTCTCCACCGCCCCCACCGAGAAGCCCCCCGCGAACTGTACCGCGTGGGATGAGCGGCCGGCGGCGGACGGGGCCGTCGAAGGGATCCTGAGCTTCCGGTAGGTGCGTAGGGTGCTGCGGAGCAGGAAGAACCCGAACGCCACCAGGACGACCGCCGCCGCCCAGAGCAGGATCCATCGGGGGAATGCGATCAGCACCGCCCCGGCGGCGAGGGCGATCGCCGCGACCACCGCGGTGCCCACGACAGCCCCGGCCGTCCCGGAGCGGATCGAGCCGTGCTCGGCGCTGAGGGCGAACACGAGGGCGACGACCTCGGTCATCTCGATGAGCGTGATGACGAACGCTGCGACGAGGGCGGGAAGGTAGAGGAGCATCGGCGGTTGCCGCAGGAGCGGAACTGTTTAACAGCTTACCGCGGAACGCACCGTGGGGCGGAGGCTCGAGGAAGACGGCGCGCTGGTACGACATTTCGATGCCCATCCAGCCGGGGATGCCCGTGCTCCCCGGGGACCCTCCGGTCGAGGTCCGGACCGAGCGATCCCTGGCCCGGGGCGACCCGTTCGGGCTCTCCGGGCTCACCCTCGGCTCGCACACCGGCACCCACGTCGACCCGCCCTCCCACTTCGTGCGCGGAGGGGCATCCGTCGACGAGATCGAGCTCGGAACGCTCAACGGACCCTGCTTCGTCCTCCACGTCCCGGACGAACGTCGGGTCATCGGGCCGGAAGATCTCGCGGCCGTGCCGAACCGCACCGAACGGCTCCTCCTCCGAACGTCGACCTCATCGCGTTGGGCGACGGGAGCGCCGTACTCCGCCGACTATGCCGCCCTTCGGGCCGACGCCGTCGAGCGGATCGCCGAACTCGGCGTGAAGCTGCTCGGAGTGGACGCCCTGTCGGTGGACGCATCGGGGTCGACGGGGTTCCCGGTGCACCGGAAGCTCCTAGGTTCCGGGGTGGTCCTCCTCGAGGGATTGTGTCTGGACGGGGTCGCCCAGGGGTCGTACCGCTTGGGCTGCCTGCCGATCCGGCTGGCCCGGGGAGACGGTGCCCCGGCGCGTGCGGTCCTCTGCGACGAGTAGGGGGGAGAATGGGCTGGCCGGCATCTCCGGGTCCGGGGCCGTATTCGCTGACGTTGGCCACCCCGACCTTCTACGTGATCGTGGCGTCGCTGGCCCTGTTCGCCGCCATGTTCTGGGTGCTGCGGGAATGGTACCCCCGCCGGCGACGCGGGCTCGAGGGGTACCTGGAAGCCGCCGGGGTGGACCTGGTCTTCCTCTCGTTCGCCGTGGCCGTGGTGGTCGCCCTCGTCGTGAAGGACCCGTCGGGAAACCGGACCTCCCTCGCGCTCTTCCAGGTCGTGGTGGGCGGCTACTGGCTCGCGTTCGCCATCCCGGTGGTCACGGTCGGAAGCTCGATCCACACGAAATCCCGGGGCGGGATCCCCTGGCTTCTTCCGTCGCTCGCGGGGGCCGTGCTCCTGTTCGGGATACTGTTCGCGTACTATTATGCCGTCGGGTAACCCCGATCGGGCGGGACGGGTTTCAGTCCCTCTCGTCCGGAGGAAGCAGATTCGGAATACCGTCCTGGATCGGGTAGACCGTCTGGCATTTCGAGCAGGTGAGCTCCCCGCTGAGGATCTCCTCCCCCTGCAGATCCTTCGCGGCGAGCACGAGGTCGCCTCGGCACAGCGGGCAACAGAGGACCTCCATCAGGTCCGGCTTCATTTCCCCGGGCCCTCGACGATCCCGTAGCCGATCAGCCTCCAGGCGTTGAGCCGCCGGGAGATCGCGACCCGACTCCCGGGGAAGACCGTGACCGCGCGGTTGAGGTGGAGCTCGACCTCGTCCCCGCGGGCGCTCGTGACCTTCCCCGTCGCGATCGTGGTCCCGACCGTGAGCGCCAGCATCTCGCTCGTGCGGATCTTCTCCACCTTCATCTCACGCGTCGCGCCCAGGACCCGGTCGAGAAGCGTGGCCTTCAGCCGGATCTTCTGGCTCACCGGGGGGAGGGTGCCCGCCACCCCGACGAGGCGTCCCGTGAGCCCGTCGCCCTTCGCGAGCGAGGGGTCGAGCGTCGTCCCCACCGCCGCCAGGCCCCCGGGGTTGAGCGTGTCGAGCTCCTGGCCCCCGGAGATCAGGCTGGTGATCCGGGTGTGCAATGCCTCGGCCCGGCCGTCGGCGACGAGGCCGGCGAGCCCCGGGCGGATCTCGATGTCCTCCCCGACCTTCAGGTGACCCTGGACGAGCGAGCCGCCCAGCACGGCCCCCCGCAGTTCCGGGGGGCGAGTCCCGGGCCGGTTCACATCGAAGGAACGCGCCACGTGCATGAGCGGCGGCTTCGACGCGTCCCGCACCGGCGTCGGGATGGTCGCCTGGATTGCCCCGATGAGCGCATCGATGTTGACGTGGTGGTTCGCAGAGATCGGGATCACGGGGGCCTTGGAGATCGGGCTCCCCTTCAGGAAATCCGTGATCTCCTGGAAGTTGACCATCGCCTGCTCGTTGGTCAACAGGTCGATCTTGTTCTGGACGACGACGACCTGGTGAACCCCGATGATGTCGAGGGCGTACAGGTGCTCGCGGGTCTGCGGCTGGGGCACCTTCTCGTTGGCGGCGACGAGCAGGAGTGCGCCGTCCATGATCGCGGCCCCCGAGAGCATCGTGGCCATCAGCGTCTCGTGGCCGGGCGCGTCCACGAAGGAGACCGAGCGCAGGAACTTGGTCTTGGCCCCGCAGATCGGGCACTTCGGCTCGGTGGAGTACGCCTCGGGGAGCGGGTGGTTGGGGCACTGATAGAACGTCGCGTCGGCGTAGCCCAACTTGATCGAGATGCCGCGCTTCAGCTCCTCCGAGTGGCGGTCGGTCCACTCGCCGGTGAGCGCCTGGGTGAGCGTTGTCTTCCCGTGGTCCACGTGGCCCACGAGACCGATGTTGACCTCGGGTTGCTTCGGGGACTTCATGCGGCCGCGAGCAACTCGGCGAGCGGCTTCGGGCCCTTCTGCTCGACGACGAGGTTGATCTGGACCGTGTCCTCGCTGATGGCGCCGCCCCGGAAGGTGCGTCGCTTGCGTTGCCCGTGCCGCGGGGCGTGGAAGCCGAACCCCTCCCCGACGAAGATCCGCACTTGTCGGGCTCCGGGGACCTCGGGTCGGAGCGCGAACCCGCTCTTGTCGGTGCCTCCGGTGATCTTCAGGGTGTACCCCGTAAGGCCGAGGAGCTCGCCGCCGACCGACTCCCCGATGCGTTTGCCGAGGAATCCGGCCGACTGCGGGTCGGCAACGGTCCGAGCGACCGACTTGGCCGCTTCGGCGATGACGAGCTTGAACTCCACCATGTAATCCCGAGGGTGGGCGCCAGTTTCAATCGGTTTAAATAACTAGCGGAGTCGTCCGAGGGCCCGGCGGTCGTTCAGTTGTCCGGCCTCGACGCGGTGGGGGCTTCCGAGATCCTCGGGGGGATGCTCGTGGTCGGAGGGCTTGCCTACGCCGCGTGGAAGGACTGGCGGACCCGGGAGGTCTCCGACCGGCTTTGGCAGCTCCTCGCCGCGGCCGGGGCTCTGCTGGGTCTGGTCGTGGTGGCTCCCGGGGGCTGGCTCCCCGAGGTGCTGTGGCTCCTCGTGAGCGGCCTGGTGCTGGAGCACCTGATCCCCTGGGACGAGTGGGTCGAAGGGTGGTCGGAATCCCTCCCCGGTGCATTGGAGGTGTCGGCCTACGTGGGCTTGCTGGCCGTCCTCGGATATGCATCGTTCCGCGTGGGCGTGGGAACCGAGGGGGTTCCCGTGATCGTCCTCGCCGTCTACGTGGGGGTGGTCCTGGGACGCGGGCTGTTCGAGCTCGGCGTGCTCTATGGCGGTGCGGATGCGAAGGCGGTAATCGTCGTCGCCCTGCTCCTGCCCATCGACGGGCACCCCTTACTCCCAGTGCCCCCGGCGGCCGCGCTGGGGTTGTCGATCTATCCATTCGCCCTCACGCTCGTGATGGACGCCGCGCTGCTGGGCGCGGCCGTGCCGATCGGACTCGCGGTGCGGAACATCGCCCGAGGGGAGTTCTCGTTCCCGCAGGGGTTCACCGGGTACATGCTCGCCGTGTCCGACCTCCCCCATCGGTTCGTCTGGCTCCGCGACCCGACCTTTCGCTCCGCGCTGACGGAGGAGGAGCTGGCCGTCGAGACCGCCGCGGAGGATCAGGCGCTGCGCGCGCGTCAGTCGAAGGAGCTCGAGGCGAGCGGGGTCGCTCGCGTCTGGGTGACCCCCCAGATCCCGTTCGTCATACTTCTCGCCGCGGGCGCGGTCGCGGCGGTGTTGTGGGGCAACCTCGTCTTCGACCTCGCCGCACTCCTGTAGTCCGTCCAGGCCGCGGGGCCGGAACCCTTCTCGGTCCCCCCGATCGCCGCGTGGGCCCCGGGAGCCCGCATCGGACCTTGATTCTGTGATGCCCTTCCACGGAGCCGATGGATCGCCTTCCTGTCGGGTGCATCCACCCTCTTCCTCGTCGCGACGAAATGGAGAATCGCCGAGCCCCCCGGCGGCTGCGGAAGGGCGCCTGATCGCCCTCACTGCCGCGGAAGCGGGCCGGTCCCCCTTCCCTACTGGGGCGACTTCTCCGGGGGGGTCGAATCCCCCGCCTCCCATTGGTCATCTTCCGCGCGGTCCCGTGGGCGGTTGGTTCGAGATCGCTGCCGGGCGGAACCGTGTCCTTCGCCCGCGCGGTCGCGCGATTCGTTGCGCCGTCGGCCGGAGCATCGTACGATCCTCCCGGGCGAACCCCGCGGGGGTGCACTCCGATCCGACCGCACCGGGCGATATCGATCCCCCGGCCCGACCGGTGGGCTCGGAGACCTGCAGTCGTCCCGCGAGCGCCCCCTGCGGCGAAACCTTTACGGACGACCTCGGCTCCGTGACCCGGTGACGATGCCTAGACCCGCGAAGGCGAGCCCGATCCGGGTTCTGATCGCAAAGCCCGGATTGGACGGCCACGACCGCGGGGCGAAGGTCGTCGCGCGGGCGCTGCGCGACGCCGGGATGGAGGTCATCTATGCCGGGCTGCGCCAGACCCCGGAAGACATCGTCTCCGCGGCGATCGAAGAGGATGTGGATTTGATCGGCCTATCGTGCCTATCCGGCGCGCACATGGCCCTCTTTCCCCGAGTCCTTGCACTGTTGCGGCTCCAGAAGGTCAAGGACGTGCCGGTGTTCGCCGGAGGCATCATCCCCGATGAGGATGCCAGGAAATTGAAGAAGCTCGGGGTCCGCGCGGTGTTCGGGCCGGGGACCTCGCTCGAGGAGATCGTCACGACGGCCCGGGCGATCGCCCGACGGGCCCAATGACACGGCGGGGATCCGTCCCGGCGACGCCGGGCGCGCGCGCGGTCCTCAACGGGGATCGACGGGCGTTGGCGCGGCTGATCACCCGGGTCGAGGGGCGCGACCCTTCCGTCGTCCCCACGCTCCGCTCGCTCTACCCAAGGACCGGCCGGGCCCGGGTGGTCGGGTTGACCGGCCCGCTCGGGGTCGGCAAATCCTCGCTGATCAATGCCCTGCTCCAGCACCTGCGGGCCGAGGGCCATCAGGTCGCGGTCGTGGCCGTGGACCCGACCAGCCCCTTCTCGGGGGGGTCCGTGCTCGGGGACCGGATCCGTCTCGACCGCCGCGCCGACGATACGGGCGTGTTCATCCGGTCCATGGCGAGCCGGGGCCACTCCGGCGGAGTCGCGGCCGCGACGCGCGAGGTGGTCCGTCTACTCGACGCCGCCGGTTTCGACGTGGTGCTCGTCGAGACCGTGGGGAGCGGCCAGGTCGACGTGGAGATCCGCGACATCGCCAGCACCAGCATCGTCGTGCTGGTCCCCCACCTCGGAGATGAGGTGCAGACGCTCAAGGCCGGGCTCTTCGAGATCGCCGACGTGTTCTGCGTCAACAAGGGGGACCTCCCCGGTGCGGAGTCGGCCTCCCGGGACCTCCTGGAGCTCGCCGGGCTCGGGCCCGGGCGGGAGGGATGGCGTCCGAAGGTCGTCACCACTTCGGCGAGGGACGGGACCGGCATCGCGCCGCTATGGGCTGCGGTGAACGCCCACGAGACCTACCTCGACTCCGACGGCCGCCGCGCGGCGGGGGAGCGGCGCCGGCTCGGGCACGAGTTGGTCGAGCTGGTGCGGGAGCGGGTCGCGCGGGACCTGGAGGAGCGTCTCGACTCCGACGTGGAGGTCGGCACCCTCCTCGACCAGCTCGCGACTCGGGCCATCGACCCGTACGTCGCGGCCGAGCGGCTCTTCGCGACGTTGCGGGCGGATCCCACCGGACCCAAAGAATGAGCATCTCCACGCCGGTGTTCGTCGCCGCGCTCGTCGCGCTGTTGGGGCTCCTCTACTTCGTCTTCGCCTCGTTCGCGTTCGGCGCAGGATACCAACCCGCCCCACGGGCCGTGGTGCGCAGGATGCTCGAGTTCGCGGAAGTAGGATCCGCCGACACCGTCTACGACCTCGGGGCCGGCACCGGCGCCATCGTCTTCGCCGCGGCCCGGGGGCGGGGAGCGCGGGTCGTGGCGGTCGAGGTCGAGCCGATCCGCGTCCTGATCCTCCGGCTCCGCCGCTGGTTCGGGGGACCCCGGGAGCGTGTGGATATCCGTTGGGGGAACCTGTTCCATCTCGATTTCCGCCCGGCTACCGTGGTGGTCGTCTTCCTGTGGCCGGAGGCGATGGCCCGGCTTCGGCCGCTCTTGGAGGACCAGCTCGCCGGCGGGGCCCGGGTGGTCAGCCACTGGCACCCGGTTCCCGGGTGGACTCCGACGGAGGTGGACCCATTGACCAAGGTCTACCTGTATCGCGGGGTCGCGGCGAGGGTCGGCCCGTCGGGCCCCACGCCTGCCGCCTAGATCCCGTGGTATTTGATCCACAACGCGGCGCCGAAACCGAAGACCCCCAAGATCACGATCAGCCCGGCGATCCACCCCGTGAGGTTCGAACCTTCGGCACCCGCTGCGCGGTAGGCCATGGCCGGCGGACGCGCCTCCGGTTTATGGCGAGCCGGTTGGGACCATGGCGAACCGCGCCACCGTGCGCGTCAGGGGTGGTGGGTCCCGGGAATGGGGTGGCCGAGCTGCCCGGTGGCTCCCCAGTACCCGAGCACGATCGAAATGACCACGCTCGCGACGATCAGCACGATGACGAACGTCCAAGGGATCGACGGCGCCGGGGTCTCGGAGGTCACGCGTCCGCCACCGTCGGTCGGTTCTTGACCCTGCCGCTCGTACGGTTCGAGCCGGCGGGGCCGTTCCACGGCGTCCCCGATGGCGAGATTCCGCCTGTAACCACAACGTACCACATAGGATAACTAGACCGGGGCCCTCGAAGGGACGGGCCACCATCGATGGAGTGGGCGGAGCTGGTCCGGTCGGTCACCCGCTTCGGCCTGACGGAGCGGGAGGCGACGATGTACCTCACCCTCCTCCGAAGGGGACGGGCGACGGCCCGGGAGCTGGCGCGGGAGGCCCAGATCGACCGGGTCCTCGGGTACCGGATGCTCGATGCGCTCCGTGCGCGTGGGATCGTGGAGGTGACGGCCCAACGCCCCCGCCGATACGCCGCGGCCCCCCCGAAAGCGATGTTCGAGCGGACCTTGCGGGAGCGGCGCGGCGCTCTGGAGCAGGACGAATCGCTCGCTCGGGAGCTGGCGGAGTCCCTGCCCGCGCTCGCGAATCAGGCGAACTCGCAGGCGCCGAGATTCCAGGTCCTGTCCGGTGCCCAGACGCTGTACGATTACCTCCGCGAGATGATGGGCCGAGCCGAGGCCGATCTCTCGGTCATGGTCACCCAACGGGGGTTGCGGGAATCGTTCGGGGTCGGTCTCCACAACTGGCTCCCCCGGTTCCTCAACACCGGTGGCCGATTCCGCCTGGTCGTGGAGTCGGACCCCCGGATCCGGCCGCTGCTGAAACGGTTCGAGCCGGTCGCCCGCCGGTTCCCATCCGCACAGGTCCGGCAGAGGTGGCCCCAGCCGACCCGGCTGACGATCATCGACGAGGCCGAGGCGCTCCTGTTCCTCGTCCCGGAGGCGCGCTCGGGCCAGATCGAGGAGACCGCGGTGTGGACCGACAACTCCGATTTCGTGCGCGGCCAGCTCGGGTTCTTCGATTCGGTCTGGGCCGGAGCCGGGTCGATGTCGCTCAAGTCCCCGCCGAAACATAGCCGGGCCGGGCGCCGTCGTAAAGTTTAACCGTCGGCAGAACTCCGTAGCGCGGATGGCGTGGAGCTCGAGCCAGAAGTACCTCGCGGAATTCCTCGGGACCCTGGCGCTGCTCACGTTCGGTGGCGGTGCGGCCGTCTTCACGGCCGGGAACCCGGACAACGCGCGCACGGTCCTGGTCGCGGCGGCGGTCGGTCTGACCGTCATGGCGGGGGCCTACATCTTCGGGGATATCTCCGGCGGCCACTTCAACCCGGCCGTCACGCTCTCCATGGCCGCGTCCAGGCGGATGCCCGCCCGAGACGTCCTGCCCTACCTGGTCGCGCAGATCGTCGGGGGGTTCACCGGGATCCTGATTGTCGTGGGCATCGCCTACGGGTCGACCCCCGGCTGGAAGACCGGGCTCCTCTCGAGCTTCGGCTCCCAGTGCTACGCCTCCTCGACGGCGCCCCTCGGCTGCACCTACAGCATGGGTTCGGTGTTCCTCATCGAGATGGTCCTGACCTTCCTGTTCGTGCTCGTCATCCAGATGATCACCCGCCCGGAGAACGGCGCGAAGAATCTGGCCCCATTGGGGATCGGCCTCACGCTGGTCGTCGCGAACCTGACCGCCATCCCGGTCGATGGCGCGTCGCTCAACCCGGTCCGGAGCTTCTCGCCCGCGGTCGCGAGCCAGATCTGGCAGTTCAGCGGAGTGACTCCATGGGCGCTGGGAGAGTCCTGGCTGTTCTGGGTGGCTCCGATCGTCGGGGGTCTTCTGGCCGCAGCGGTGGAGATGTGGCTCCGGCCACAGCCCTAGCCAGTTCGTGGGTGATCTCCGGCGCCCAGGGCCGTCGCGTTTCCGTGGCCCTGTCGTCCCATGGTAAATGGCCTAGGACCCGTCGAGAACAGGGTTTACAAGGCCCTCTCGGCCACTTAGGGCCGAGGGTGCATTGATCAGGCTCGTCCGCCGGCGCGCCCTGTACTACTCTTCTATCGTGACCGCGCTCGCGGTCCTCGTCGTGCTCTGCCCCTTGACGAGTGCAGTCGCGGGCCCGGGTGCGGTCCAGGGTCCTTCGGCTTTGTCGTTCCTCCCGACGGTCGGCACCCACTCGGAGCTGACCCCGCACCCCACGGACGCTTCCGGGGTCTATGGGTGGAAGAACGTGACGGCCGGCGAGTACGGCGGGATGCCCGCCCGATGGGGGGAAGCCTTCGCCGTCGACTCTCAGGACAACCTCGACCTGTTCTTCGGGGGGCAGGGAACGGCCGGAACCCTCCACAACGACTCGTGGATCACGGATGACGCGACGATCCGCAACGTGACCGACGGGCTCGGCACCTCCTCCCCTCCGCCACTCGTGGGAGCCACGATGACATTCGACCCGGCCGCGAACTACTTCCTGCTGTTCGGGGGGGCCAGGAACCCGGGGGTCCTGAGCAACGAGACCTGGGAGTTTTCCGCCGCCAGGGTCGCCTGGGTCAACCTGACCGGCCACGTCGGCACCCCCCCGCCGGCCCAGGCGTTCGCGCCGATGGCCTGGGACGCCCGGGACGGATACGTTCTCCTCGAGAGCACAGTGGGCCCATTCCCCGTGTGGACGTTCGCGAGCGGGCTCTGGACCCACCGGAATCTGTCGGCGCCTCCGCTGCGGACGGGTGCGGCGCTCAGCGCCGACCCGCAGGTCGCCTCGCTGATCCTGTTCGGTGGAACGACCGGGTCCGGGTCGATGGCCGACACGTGGGCGTTCTCGGGGGGCGCTTGGCAGCGGCTGTCGCTGCCCCATGCCCCGCCGCCGTCGTCGAACGGCTCGCTGGCGTTCGATCCCATCTCCTCTGTCCTTCTAGAATTCGGGGGATCGGCGTCATCGGACACCTGGGGATTCAACGGCACCGATTGGTCGCGCCTCGCGCTGGGTGGCTCCGGCGGGCCGGGGGCCCGGGTCCACGCACAAATGCTCTACGATTCCTATGGTCCGTTCGTCACCCTATTCGGGGGGTTCCCGCCCGCGGGGGGGTCGCCCCTCGGTGACACGTGGGCGTGGAATCCTCCGGGCCCGCCTACCGATCCCACGACTACCGCGGCGACCCTCCCGGCCTGGGTGCCGCCGTTGGCCGCCGCCGCCATCGCCGTCCCGATCCTCCTGGCGCTCGCATTCCTTCGTCCGCCTCGACGAAAGCCCGCGGACGCGCCGGCACCATCCCGATCGCCGTCCGCAGCGTAAGCGGAGGGGCGGACCGACTAGGTCGGAAGGCCGGTGGTTACGGGTAGACCACGATCCCGTGCTGGAAGAACGTGGTCGCGAACACCACCGCGATCAGCGACGCCATCAGGAGCTCCACGGGGAACGCTTCCGGCCAGGACGCCCATCGGGTAGGACTGGAGGGGGCGGGGCCGTTGATCGCGGGGACGGGGGGCGGGGTGGAACGGCCCGCATAGAACCCCGCACCCCCCACCACCGCGATCCCGAGGAGGGTGCCGAACGCCGCGGACGGCCCGAGGGTGACTCCCACGATGAGGGTCCCCCAGGCGCCCAGCCCGAGCGCGGAGAGGGCCCTGCGAGAGGTGCCGGTGGGGTCGCTCCCTCGAAGGGGGATTCGGCTGAGGGAACCCAACACCGCCCCCAGCAGGATCCCGGCGACGAACGACGGATTGGTGCCGACCGTCATCCACGTCAGGAACGTGGCCGACGCGACCTGGTTCGACAGCGGCGCGCCCACCAGGAAACCCGACCACACGGCCGCGACGACGGGCAGGGTGGCGCTGAGCCCGAGCGCAGCGGGGCCTTCTGGAAGCTCCACGGAGGCGGCCTCCGGCGCACGGGCGAGTTCGGAAGCGGAGGCGACGGAGGGCCACACCCCGACCGCGACGACGGCAAAGAGGCCGACGCCGTAGAATCCGAGGTCCGGGAGGAAGAACGAGTGCCACTCTCCTTGCACCCCCCCCACCAGATACGCGACCCCGATTCCCAGGACGACTAGGATGACCGATGCGCCGGCGCTTCCCCAGCCCCGGCTATTGGCGTGCCCAGGGTCGCCGGTCGCTCCGAGAGTCGGGGCGCCCTCCACGAGGGCGGATCCGACGACCGAACCGACGCCGAGCACGGCGGCGACGTACACCCAGAGCTGCCCGATCTGGAGCCACCAGTCGGCCACAAACAGCAGGAACACGACCGCGATCGAGGTCGCGGCGAGCCGGGCAAGGAGGGCCCGGAACGGGGCACGCCCCTCGTCGGCTCCCCACAGCGCACACCCCACACGTGCGCCCAGCACGCTGACCGCGGCGAACACCACCGGGAGCAGGAGCGCCCCGGCGAGGAGCGCGCGGACGTCGCCGGCGTAGTACCCGACGAGCGTGGCCCCGAGCACGCTGGCGGAGGCGCAGAGGAACAGGTCGGAGGTGCCGAGGGAGCGCGTCGGGGCTCCCGCTCCCGTGCGGTCTGGGCTCGCCCGACCCGGCGACGGGAAGTGACGCAAGGAGAGCGAGGCGCCTCCGGCCCCCAGTGCCAATCCGGCCAGCACGGGTACGTTCCCACCGGTCAGGGCGAACACGGCCACGAGTTCCACGAGAGGAGCCGCGAGCGCCCACGTGCGGGTGCCCGGGTGGCGCGGTGCGATCCGGGGCGGAGCGTTCGGGTCGAGCCTTCTCGCTTCCTCCTCGACCGACACCGCCGAGCTCGCGGCGGAGTCGAGGGCCTCCAAACCCACGGAGGTCACGAAGGCGGTCAGGAAAGCGACGCCGAGGATCCACCCCGGACCCGCTCCCGCGTACGCCAGGGCAGCCATTCCCGAGCCAAGAAGCCCGACCAACAGGAGAGGGCCGAGGGAGCGGGTCTCCCACGCGCCCTGGGGAGAGCCGCCCGGCGCGAGGAGCTTGGAGCGCGCCGACGCCGCGAAGGTACGCACGAGGTCGACCCCTCCCCAACCGAGGAGAAGCGCCGAAAGCAGCAATCCGGCGCTCTCGACAGAGAGGAGCGAAGATGCCCCCAATCGTACCTCCAGAACGCTTCCGTCGGCGAGGCGCTAATAGTTATGCGTGGAACCGCGCACCCGGAGCGCGGGTTCATCCTCCGCCCAGGGTCACGAGGAAATCCGTGAGCACCCCGAGCGCGAAGCCGAGGACGATGAACGTCAGGACGAGGGGCTGGCGTCCCGGCGCGAACAGGGAGCGGCCCATCTGGAGGACGACGTAGAGGATCGCCCCCGCCGCGAGCCCGTAGAACAGTACGTCGAGGTAGGGCGACGTGACGAACGAGCCGAGGACCGTGCCGAGGAAGGTGGGTCCCCCGCCGACGAGCCCGAGGGCGATCAGTCGGCGGGCCGAGTAGATGCGCCCCTGCAACAGTCCCGGCCCGAGGATCCCGAACCCCTCGGTGGAATTGTGGACGGCGAACCCGATGACGAGGACGATGGCGAGAGGGAGGCCGGCGGCGTAGGCGGCGCCGATCGCGAGGCCCTCGGAGAGGTTGTGGAAGCCGATCCCCACGGCGATGACCGTCGAGAGGTGGACCGGATCGATCGTCCCCCCGGGGGCGGGGAGCGGGACGGAAACGCTGGGGCGTAGCCTACGGGTGAACTCCCGCTCGAAGACCACCAGGGAGAGCGCGCCCGCGGCGAAGCCCCCGAGCACGACGGCGAGCTCTTCCACAGAGCTCGCGATACGGGAGGAAGGGGAGCTCGGCCCGACGCCCGCCGTCACGATGGAATGCGCGTTCGACAGCACATCCACGAAGAGGAAGAGCAGGATGCCGACCGCGAGAGCGGCCAAGGCGGCCCGGGCGCGGTCGGAAACTCCCCGAGCGCTTGCGAACGGGAGGCCGAGGAAGATCGTCAGGCCCGCGAAGGCACCCAGGGCCAGGATCTGCCATTCGCTCGGCCCGGACACGTTCGTCCTGCGACCCCTGCCGGAGGATAACCGCTTCGGTCGTGACCACCGTCTCTCTTATTTCACAGCGTGACGTGAGGGGGGCGGGGCGAACGGATGGGAGAGGCCTCCATGTCCCCCACAGAGGCGGTGCGGACCCTCCAGGTGCTGGTCGCGCGCGAGCTGGTCGAGGGGAGGGGGGTGGCCACGGGCCGTGCGGCCCGCCTCCTGGGTCTCGCCCCGTCGGCCGTCTCCCAGTACTTGTCCGGAAAGCGGTTGCAGCGCGAACTCCTCGCCCACACCGCGGACGAACGATACCGCCGGATGGCCCGGGAGGTCGCCGACCGATTGCTCGGGGGGCGGGTCGAACCGGCCGAGCGGGTGCGCGTGGTCCTCGACGGCGCCCGGGAGCTCGTTTCCGACGCGGGGCGCAGTCGGCCCCGGATCCGCCGGGGGGCTCCCCAGGGGGCCCCCGCGGAGGACCTGAGGACCCTCGCCCGATGGGCGAGATCGCGCATCCGCACCGAGCAGGCGGCCGTGGCCCACTGCATGCGCCTCGCCCAAAAGGCGAGGGACGAACTGACGCGCGCGGTGTTCCGGCAGATTGCCTCCGACAGCCTCCGGCACGCCGAGATCGTCGCCTCGCTCTCCACATACCTCGACCAGGGCACGCTCACGGCGTACGCCTCCGGCATCACCCGGCGCGAGGTCCGGGAGCTGATCGAGGGGGAGCGGGAGGCGGAATCCCAGCTCGCCGAGAGCGGCGGGCCGCGGATCGAGGGTCTCCTCGCGCTGCTCCTGGAGAGCATGGAGGCGGACGAGCGCAAGCACGGGCGAATGCTCGAGGCCCTGCTCGCCTCCGGGTTCCGGGGGGCGTGACGCGTCGATTTCGGGCCGAAGTCGCACGGTTGCGCTCCGACTGAGGAGTGCGCATTTATACTCCTCCCCACCTAGTTACACACCATGGCCACATGCCGCTGGCGGCGCCATCGCCGCCGAGGGGTCGCGACGCTGATCGCGGCGGTCCTGCTGACCGCGATGACCGTCGCCGCCGGAGCGCTCCTCTGGCTCTACCGGCCCCCGTTCCCGAACGCCCCCGTCACGGTGCAGTACTTCGCCCAGGGGGACCAGCGGGAGCCGGCGTGGAGCGACCCGACGGACTGCTACAACTGGAGCGTCCCGATGAACGCCCAGTGCAACTGGCTCCCCGCGATCTTCATCATCTTCACCTCCCACTCTCCGGACTCCCTCCCGCTCACCGACCTCCAGTTCAATTTCTACTGCAATGGGAGCGTCCTGCTGAACGGGACGTTCAAGTCGCTCGAGATCGTTCCCGGCACGGGAACGAATCCCGGCGCCGGGGCTCCGAAGATCGGAAGTTGCGGCACCTGGTCCTGGGGGACCGGTCAGGGGACGACGGGGAGCTTCTTCAATCGGCTCGCCTACTTCCAGCAGATCCAACCGGGGTACCCCACGCTCAAGAACGGGGACCTGTTCGTCGTCTACATCCACCCGCTCGCCGGTTTCTGCGACCGCTCCGGGTACGGTTGTCCACCGCCCTCGGGCAGCGGCGGGACGGACGATGACTTCCACGGGGCCCCCCTCTGGTGCTTCACGGTGCCTGGCGCCTGCTCGATTTCATTGACCTACCGCGGAGTCCCGCAGACCCAGATCGCCTCGATCCCGCTCACCGAGCTCGAGGGCTGAGCCGGACCCGCGCGCCGTTCCCAGGGCCGATCACGGCCCCCGGGGACCCCGCCGGGTCATTCCTTGGGGGGGGCCTTGTGGGGGTGGGCATGCGAGTGCGCGCCTTCCCCCTCGGGTTCAGGATCGGGAGCGGCGGCCGTGGCGGCCGCCTCCACGGGGGCCGCCTTCTCTTTTGAGGCGGGCGTCACGTACTCCTCGACCAGCTCGATCTTCTGGGGTTTCAGCTGGGCGCGGATCTGTTCGATCACGCGCGGCTTGGCCGCGACCCAGTTGAAGTCGAACTTGGTCCGGTCGGGGACCCGGATGCTGACGGTGTGCCCGTGGACCTCGACGTGGAACTCCTTGCTGCGCCCGTAGGTGAGCTCGATGACCCCCGAGACCTGTTCCGCGGGCTCGGTGATCGGCTTGTCCAGCTTGAACGTCGCGTGGATTTTCCGCCCGGCAAAGGGCGGATTGAAGTCGACGCGCACCCGGGCCGCGGTCATGCTGACGACCCGGCCGCGGCGGCCCTTGATGGTCAGTACGGTGCCGACGTCGAGCTCCGCGTCATCCCGGCGCATCTCGGGCAGGCGGCCGACCTCGTGCATCGAGAACAGCTCGATGAGCTTAGGGTCCCGCTCGCCGAACGCGTCGGCCGGGGCGAACTCCTTGGTGACCTCGGCGCCGAACTTCTGGCCGATCAGGGCGTTCTCGATCCCCGCCGGGAAGTAGTCTCCCCCGATCAGGTGAGGGTGCGCCCCCCAGGCGTGGCCCTCGGGGACCTTGAGCTCGGCCTTCTGCGCGACCTCTTCGCGGGTGGTGTCGATGAGCTCGGTACGTCCCCCGCCCTCGGCCCAAATTTCGTAATCGATCTGGACGAGCTCCCCGCTCTTGGACAGGGAGGAGGACTCGGAGGCGTGGGTCGACATGGCCGCGCCGAACCCAAAGCCCGCTTAAGGTTTTGCGGCGCCTTCGCCGGAGGCCGCCCGCTTCGGGCTTCGGCCCGTGCCCGACCAGCCGTAGTCGAGGAGTCCTCGGAAGGCGCCGTAGAGCGTCGCCCATCGACGGGGGATCTCGAGCGCCCGATAGCGGAGTCCGGGGAACCGGTGGTCGAGCGCGCGCCCCTGGAGCGTGAGGACGGCGGCCAGCGCGGCCAGTCCGCCGAGGCCGGCGAGCACGAGGAGCTCGCCCCACAGTCGGGTCGAGGGCAGGAGGAGCAGCACGGCCCCCGCCACGGCGAGCAGCGGGAGGAGTACGTAGGGGAGCACCCGCGCACCGGAAGCCTCGTACGTCGTTCCCCGGCGTCGCCAGACCACGAACCCCCCCTCGGCGTAGACGCGCTGCTTGCGGAGCAGCCCCAGGGTGGAAATGTCCGAGAAATCGTGGTCGACCCAGGCCTCCGGGACGTACACGCCACGGAAGCCGGCTTTGAGGACGCGGTCGGCGACCTCCTGGTCTTCGCTCGCCGCACGTCGGTATAGCGTGGTGTCGAGCAACCCGACCTGCCGGAAGACCGACGCGCGCCACGCGGAGTTGCCCATCGGCAGGGCGTGCGGGTGGTGACGGGCCTCGACCTCGTAGAACCGCCGGAGGTAGCCGTCGTAGTAGCGAGCACCGACCGAGTGGGTGGTCCCCTGCAACGCGGGGGTCGGCCCGCCAGTGAACCCCACCGTGGGGTCGTCGAACGGTGCGAGGAGCGCGGCGAGCCATCCCGGAGGGGCGATCTCGTCGGCGTCGAGGAACGCCACGAACTCCCCCCGGGCGGCGAGGAGCGCGGTGTTTCGGCTCTCGGGGATGTTGCCGGGGGCATCGAGGTGTCGGACCCTCGGGTCCCTGGAGCGGAACGACTCGGTGATCCGGAGGACCTGGTCGGTGATCCCCCCGTCGTCCACGAGCACCTCGTCCGGCAGGCGGGACTGGGCGAGCAGGCTCTCGAGCGTGCGGGCGACCCGGGGGTCCTTGAGGACGGTGACGACGACGGAGACCGTGCCCGGTTGGATGGGGGCGAACTCGGGAGGGGCGCCGCTCATCTCGGGGAGAAACCCCGTTCCTGGGCCAGCTCTCGGATGGTCTGCTCGACCGCGGCGGGGCCGGCCCACCGGGGCGTCCATCCGAGGGCCATGATCCGGTCGATGGAAAGGAGCTGCTGCGGGATATCCCCCGTCCAGCCCCGTTCGCCTCCGGTGTACTCGATCCTCGCGCGACCGCCGGTCGAGGCGACGACGGCTTCGGCGATCTCCCGGACGCTCGTCCGCTCCCGGGTCCCCAGGTTGTAGACGTTGACCGTCTCCTGGGCCTTTCGCCCGGCGAGGAGCATGCCGTCGACGCAGTCCTCGACGCGCAGGTAGCTCTTCGACTGGCGTCCGTCCCCGAGCACCTCCAGGCGCGAAGGGTCGCGTTTCAGTTTCTCGAAGAAGTCGAACATGACGCCGTGCGTCATCCCCGGTCCGATGATGTTGGCGAACCGGAAGATGTACCCCTTCATCCCGTACGAATGGCAGTGCGCGCTCAGTAGGGCCTCGCCGGCCAGCTTGGCCGCGCCGTAGTGGGACTCCGGGAGGAGCGGTCCGTATCCCTCCGGCGTGGGGAACACGGTGGGGAAGCCGTACACGACGCTCGAGGAGGCGAAGAAGACCTTCGCGACGTCCGCGCGGCGGGCCGCCTCCAGGACGTGGAACGTCGCGACGCTCCCGGCCTCGAAGTCGATGCGCGGGTCGGCCGTGCCCCGGCGGATGTCGGTGTTGGCGGCCAGGTGCCAGACCTCGGACGCCCCGGCGAACACCGGGCCTAGGTCCTTCTCCTGCACCAGGTCGAGGACGTGCAGGCGGAGCCGACCGGCGCCCTCGAGCTCCTTCAGGGAAGTCCGGTCGCCCGCCGAGAGGTTGTCGACGACCCGGATCTCCCGGTTCGGTCCGGCGAGGGCTCGGCACAGGAACGCCCCGATCGCGCCCGCGCCGCCCGTGACGACGGCCGCTCCCGTCGGCTCGCCCGCCGTCATGCGAATAGCGCGCGACGCATGGAAGCATATATAAGTGGAGGGCCGCCTAAACGACATCTACCCGAGGAAACAACCCGCTCCATGCGGACCTATGTTCGGATGATCTTCCACTCCGAGGGTGCGAGCCCTGAGATCGTCCTCAAAGTGATGCGCGACCTCGGATTCGAGGAATCCATGGGGATGCACGACTTCGTCTACAAGTGGAAGGAAAAGGCCTCCATTGACGAGGTGATCAAGCTGATCAGCTCCATGCACGGCCGGATGAAAGGACTGAACGTCAACTACGAGATCACCACGATCTCGTAACACCCCGCACGGGGGATGGATGGAACAGGACGGGCCCCCCGCACTAGAGCGTGCGCTGCTCCTGCACCTCCTCGACCACCGGGGACATCAGGTGCGGTTCGAGGCGGACCAATGGACCACCGAGTTCGGGATCTTCCGGGCCTTTTCGCAGGAGAACGCCTCGGCCCTAAAGGTCGCGCTGCGGGCCCTCGAGATGTCGAGGCTGATCTATCGGCGGGTCCAGTACGTCATCGGATACTCCGAGCCGAAGCTCATCTACTCGCTCACCCCGAGCGGGCACCGCAAGGCGCTCGACCTCCAGCGCGGGCCGGACGGCGCGGGCCTCGAGGGGGGAGTGGCCGACTCCGACCCCCCGCCGGACGACCCCCCGGGCCTCATCCCGCCCGGCGCGACCCGGGCCCCTCCGGAATCCGAAGCGTTCGCCCCTCCCCCCGGGGCCACTCAAGGCGGATGACCGGCCGCCCCGTCCCGACCTTGGAGGGGCGCTCGGTCCGGTTACGAGCCCCGCTTTCCACCGACCTCCCCGTGCTCTTCGAATGGTACAACGACCCGGAGACGGTCGCGCCGTTTGACCGGTTCTCCCTCGATTCGTTCTCGGAGTTCGAGAGCGGGGTCCAAAAGGCCCCGGACGACCCGCAGTCGCTCGCCCCTCGGTTCGTCGTGGAGCGGATCGACGGTCCCCTTACCCTCGGCTTCGTGGGCTACTACTCCTCGCACCCGGTGCTGGAGCTCGTGGATGTGTGGTACGTCCTCGGGGAGCGCGCGGCGCGGGGGAAGGGGTATGGCCTCGAGTCCGTCGGCCTGCTCGTCGACTACCTGTTCCATACCTTCGAGTACGCACGGGTCGGGGCGACCTGCGACGTGGAGAACGTGCCTTCCTACCGACTCCTGGAACGCCTGAAGTTCGTGCGTGAGGGTACGCTGCGACAGGCGCTGTTCCACCACGGCGCCTGGCACGACGTGGCCGTCTACGGCGTCACGCGCCGGGAGTGGGCGGAGCATCCGCGCCCACCGTGAAGGAGATCCGGCTCGCGCCCCCCGGCACCGTCGACGGCGACCCCAGAGCGATCGGGCCGATCTCCCCCGTGTCGCGCACGTGGGTGCCCCCGCACGGGCAGGCGTCGGCCGACTCGATCTCCACGATCCGCACCGGGTCGACCTGAGGAGCGAGCGGCACGAGCCCGGCGCGGGCAGAGGGGAACCGCTCGAACTCCTCCCGCGGTACGTAGCGGATCTGCACCGGTCGCCCGGGAGACAGGAATCGGCGCACGTCGGCGTCGAGCTCCTCGAGGACGAGCCCGGCGGGCCACGTGGATTCGAGCTCGATCTCGGCCCGCACTCCGGACATCGTCGCCTTGCGGGTCCTCAAGCCGGTGAGCGAGAAGATCCTCGCGCTCAGCAGGTGCTGCGCGGTGTGGAGCCGCATGTGCCGATGGCGCCTCCCCCAGTCGATCGCCCCCTCGACCTCGTCCCCCACCGTGAGGGTCCCGGAGCCCGCCGGCCGGCCGATGCGGTGGATCACCGCGGCGCCGCTCTTGGTGACGTCGGTCACCTTCCACGGCGGACCTGCCGCGGGTTGGAGGGTGCCCTGGTCCGCCATCTGGCCCCCACCGGCCGGGTAGAAAAACGTCCGGTCGAGCACGATCCCCCCCGGGGGCAGGGCGGTGACGCGCGCCCGGAACGACCGGACGTAGCCCGCCGCGCCGTCCGACAGATACGCCAACTCCGTCACGGGTTCGCCAACCCGGTCGGGGGAAAATCGGTTTCGCCCCGCCGAGTTCCCAAACAGTTAAAGGGAGGACCGATGTAGTCGCGCCCCGCAGGGTTTCCAATGTTCAAGGCACGCATCAAGATGGAGGTCCTCCGGGAGCTCGTCGAGGTCATCTCGACGCTCGTCTCCGAGGTCAAGCTC